>CBDVDH010000007.1:0-85640 GCA_965372715.1 uncultured bacterium
AGGCGCAGTCTCGCCAAAGGCGGATATGAAGGGCGGGGCAAGCACCGCCCCTACAATCCGCAACCCGACTTATGGGACAGCCTCTTGAACGCGGTTTGAACCCGGTGATATTGATAGCTCTCGTTATACTAACTCCTGACATCAGTCAGGTAGCCGTAATCAGCCGCGCAGGAAGTGAGAGGCGAGCTTCTTGACGGTGTCGATGGGGGCGATTCGCAGCCGGTCTCGCAGGAAGCGCAGGTTGTAGATAAGTCTCTGCTTTCTTGCCATCATCCATAGAACTTCATCAACGGCCTCGGTCGCGGTTTCGTAGTCAATGCTCCTTTTGAACTCCGAATCGACCGGGAACCTCTTGTTCAGCCCGATCTTGTAGTTCCGCCAGAGCTCGGGCGATAGTATCTCATCCATGTTGTACATCTCCCAGACTCTGGTCCCGGGATACGGCACGAGGTAGAGTATCTCGAAGTAGGCCAGCCTATCGAAGTTTGAGCGGATGAACTCGACCGTCATCCTGCTCTCCTCTGCCGTTTCCGTCGGCACGCCCGTAAGGAAGGTCGCCAGCGTCCGGACATTGAGCCGCTCGAGCTTGTCAAGCGTGGCCTCGTTGTCCTCGGGGGTAACGCCCTTGCCCTTCAGGAATTCCAACACCCGGGCCGAGGCGCTCTCGAACCCGAACTCCATCTGTGCCATCCCGGCTTCCTGAAGGAGCTGAATGAAAGAATCCTCGCATTTGCTCACTATATTGGCCCGCCCATAGCACGGCCATCTGACGCGCTTGGCGACGCCCTTTTGAAGCATCAGCTCCGCGATTTTCGAGGCGCGTTTCTGGTCGAAAATGAACGTGTCATCTATTATGCAGAGTCCCTCGAGATCGTAGCTGCGAAGCAGGCTCTGCATCTCCTCGATGACGTATTCCGGCGAGTGATTCCGCAGCTGACGGCGATGAACCGAGATGCAGTATATGCACCGAAACGGGCAGCCGCGGGACGTCATCAGCGTGGTGTTTCTGGTTATCATGCTGCGGACCGCGGCGTTACGGCGCAGGTAGTGCCTCAGGTCGAGGAGCGACCTGTCGGGGAACGGAATCGTGTCGAGGTCCTCGATGAACGCCGGCGGCTCGCTCAGACGTATCTCGCCGTTGTCCTTGAAACAGATGCCCGGAATGTCCCTAAGCGCCTCGCCGTTGATTGAGAAGCTTGACTCGCTCAAAGCATCGACAAGCTGCGTGAACGACCGCTCCGCCTCGGATATGACGGCGATATCGAAGAAGCCCTCTTTGATGACCTGCTCGGGCAGCGCGGTCGGATGCAGCCCGCCGATGACCAATGGCGCGTCGCTGAAGCTGCGGATTCTGCTGGCCAACTGCGTCGCACGGTGATACTGCGCCGTCGCGGACGAGAAGCCGATAATGTCCGGCTCGAACTGCTTGGCGACCTTGACGGGATTGTGCCCCGCATACTCGTCAGCGAGCACGATCTTATATCGCCCGCTTCCGTACTTCTTCAGATACGAGCTCAAATAGCACACGCCCAGCGGCGGCATGTCGTATATGCCCCGCCCAGGATTGACAAATAGTATCTTGATCTCTCGCATCGTCACGTGCCACCTTCAAAGCGCTTGAGATATATGCTGCTAGTGGACGTTTATATCGATTTGGGGAGGGCGTGTCAAATGGGAAGAGGGGCGGGCGTTCGGCCTCAATCCGTTCGGTGTAGGGCCTTCTTCAATCCGTCAAGGGCTTCATTCACGCGATTGATCGACAGATCATTATAGCCAGGACTACCTGTGTCCACTCCGGTCAAGAATGTCCAGTCGAGGAGATCCCCATGCTTGGGCATGTCTTCTAGTGCTGCGTCAATCTGCGCAATGAGGCGGTCATTGAGTAACGAGGAAGATGCACAATTTGTCACAGGCCATATTTTCAGATTATGAGCGAGATAGATTCTCAGCGAAAGCCAGAAGGTGATGTATTCCGACGCCTCATTCTCCTTCAGCCAAACATGCTGCAGAATCTCTTCGAGAAAAGACTCACTTAGAGGTGTGGCGCAGACTTCGAGATTGAATATCTTGCCACAATGAGAGATGTACAAGTATGGGTGTCTTGATCCAAAGACCTCGAATAGGGCGCGCCAGAAGATCTTGCGCACCGAAATAGTGTATTGTTTATGTTCATTGACCACGCCGCTCGTGCAGCTCCAATGCTTAAGCAATGGTGCAGAATTACCGTCATCATCGACAACCTTGAGCATAATTGAATGGAGAAGGCCTCTCGTATCAAGGACGCCGGGGCTAGTGGTCCGCTTAATGACAATCATTAGGCCATCAATCAATGCACTTATATGCCCGAGCTCTGCTTCATCGGCAAGTTGATCGAGTTGTTGAATGCGCAAAGAAATCGCATTGCCCCATGACTTGAGATAGGGTCGAATGAACTCGGAAGGGATTCTTCCGCTGAGCTTCTCAAGAATGGCCAATATACGTTCAAGTGGCTCGCTATTCTCGCATTCCCCGCATCCCTGCAATTCATCGGCCAAAGGCTCAATAAGCACCAGCAACCAATCCCTCATGAACCGCTCCGATTCTTTGGCAATCGCCTCCTTTGCCTTACGGGATGTTCGTGCATCATAAAGAGCATCTATGTGGTCAATTAATGGAGCGAAGACCTCTAAGGCATAGGCGTCCATTACATCATGGACCGCTGAGGCTCTCTCTCCCTTGTCGTACACGCACTTATCCCAGATTCGAAGCGCTTGACCATAGGCTCCACATAGAATCTCCGATAGCAGGCCAAAGACCTTTCTATCTTCGCGTTTGATGAGCGTCTCACTAAGCTCAGTCAGAACACGGAGTTCTTCTGTGATGTCGAATTTGGCACGGGCCGCATCGCTGCCCCTAAGAAGCCTTGATTGATGAGAATGGAGCGCTCTCGAGTGAATCTCGAGAATTGTCTGAGGTCTTACGTAATCCAAGACAAAGACGAAGAAGACCACAACAATGAACAGCACCACTGCCCCCAAGAAGAGACAGGCGAGGGCCCATGAAGAAACTGAGCCCGATAGTAGGAGAACCTCGTCCTCAGCCTTCTCTGGCAGCAGTGTCAGGACGACTAAGGAGGCGAGAATGGTTGCCGCCCCAATGGTGAGAAATGCATTCAATGTCACATTGCGCAGTATCACATTCGCGGATCTCGCAGTCAGCCTGGCCGACGCTACTTGGAATATCACGAACGCAGCCGTGAAAGAGACAGCTAGCAATGCGGCGATGGTCTGAGCCAATGCGCTCAAGAAGTACCGCGCAGAATCGACAGGATATTCGGCAAGCCCCTCGGGAAAACCCAGGGCAATAGACGCGATGATTACCAACGTCGAAATCCCTAGTAGCATAGCGGCTCTCTCTGGTTGCCCAAATCCATAAGTTTTGTATTTGAGGAATTGGAAGAACCTCCGCACAACTGACATCGCCTGGCGATCTCGGCGCCCAAAGGAGTGCTCAAAGCACCATATAAGGCAGGTTTCCATCTTCCGCCAAACGAGATTCCTATCCGGACCCGACGGCACTAGTCATGTCTCCGATTTAATGAAATAATTCGGGATTCATTATACATGGAGCGTTTGGACAGGCAAGCGGGAGGATATCGGCTCTACATTGCCTCCAATCCTGAATCCCCCAAAAGGGGATAGCGTGAGTAGCCCCAGGCAAGCGATTCGCGCAGCCTGGGGATTCGGGAAGGCGGGAAAACATAGCTGCCCCGACCTTGCCCGTCCCCAGAAATCGGGGACGGGCAAGGTCGGGGCGGAGGTTGGGCCGGGCGCGCATTAATCCCCCACGTTGGCACGTGGGGCTATTCATGTTGCTCCCTTTCAGGGAGCCAATAGGATGAAGAGGCGATCAATGATAGCGCGGTGTCAAGCCACCACAAGTGAAAGCGGCGTCAAGCCGCCGCAGTCCAAAGGACATCCCCCCTACTCCAAGAACTCGACTTCTTCCTTCGCCCAGTAGAACTGCGCGAACTCGGCGGCGGCGAGGCGGAAGCGCTTGTAGCCGGCGCGCTTGAAGGCGATGTCGTAGCCTTCGAGGATGAGCGTGGGGTTCTGGCGGATGATGTAGGCGTTGTCGCTTTTCAGGTGGCTGGTTATCAGGATGTTCTCGACGACGCCGTCTGGCCGGTCGGGGAAGACTTCTCCGTTGGGGTGTGACCCTGGACCGTAGAGGCTGTCCAATAAGTCGACAATCGGGACTCGTAGGGGCGGGGCTTGTCCTCCGCCCATCTATATGTTCGGGCAGACACAAGGCCTGCCCCTACGTGCAGTATGCCCCATTGCATCCTTCTGTGACATCTTCGTCGAAAACCGACTTATTAGACAGCCTCTGTAGATAGCTGATTCGCTGTCATCTCGACCGCGTTTCAACGCGGTCATATAGATGGCTCTCATTGTATTAACGCCCGACTTTGAGTCGGGTGGTGTGAGGCCGCCGAGGCACCCTATTCCTCCTCAAAACCCTCACCTAAACAGGATATAGAAGAGGATGTCGAGCTGGCCCAGAGCCCCCATTTGGAAGATGGGGGTTAGAACAATGGTAGCCTTCCGCATCGGCTCGGCTGAAGCCGGGCGATGAGGGACTCATCAACTCATCGCATGTCGGAGATCGCAACGTGGGCGGCATCTTCCGCAGGTATCGTCGCAGAAACCCAACTCTACCTTCAATCTAGAGGCACACCCTTCTCCGTTGGCGGAGCTTGACGAGTGACAACAGGATGATTACTATCAGGGCGGCGATTTGCCACGCCCCGCAGGATGAGGCGTTTCCTGTGAGCGACGCTCCTGACGGCTAACAGGGCCAACAAGATCGGGATGGCACTGTTTCCCAACGTTTACCCTATATGATGGATAGCAAGATGATTGGAGACAGTCTGTGAGGACTAGCCTGGGGTTGCTAAGAAAGATTCTCGCCCTAATGCAGCTAACGCGACTTTCCTTGTGTATCTTGCTGGGGGTTGCTGTGATTGTGGGGATTCACCTGCTTCCAACCTGGCTCCCTCTGTGGAAGACTATTATCTCATCGCTCGTGATCATGTTCATGGCTGGAGGCGGACTGGCGCTAAACGACTACAGAGATATCGAGCGAGACAGATTGAACGCCCCTCATAGGCCTTTGGTTAAAGGAGCACTGAGGCATCATACTGGGCTTAGGGCCGGGGTCGTGCTCATATGTCTTGCTGTGGGCCTCTCAACATTGTTGGGGCCCTGGGCCCTCGCTTATACGTGTGGACTTGCGGTCCTGGTCGTTTTCTACTCATACGCCCCGTATGGTTTCTTGCGATGGTCCAAGAACTTTTTGACGGCGCTTTTGGGTGTCTCTCCGTTCGGCATGGCGTGCGTCGTGTCTCAGGTCTTCGGCGAGCTTGGATACGTTATGGTTATGGCTGGCCTATTCATCTTAGGTCGCGAGATGCTAATGGACGTGAAGGACAAAGAGGGAGATGGTCAATACGGTCTAAGAACATTGGTGCAATACATGAAGAATTGGCAGGCCTTGGCCGTCTCATTTGGTGCTATGGCTCTGTCGCTCGTTCTCGCTATGGTGTTCGGATATATGCGCCAGTATGGTCCGGCGTTCCACCTGGCGATCATTGTGTGCCTCATGCTCACACCCATCATGCTTATGATGTTCCTTGCGGCAAAGACGCAGCGCCAGAAGGCTTTCGTTATGGAAGCTACAAAGGTTGAGTTGCTGCTTGGACTCGCTGCCTTCCTCGTCCGCTGACTTACTGGTCTCCCTACCTGTTTCTTTCGAGCCTGGAGCTCTGAGCCTCTTGGTAGCTGTCTCCCACAGAACTCGGCGGTTTATATTGACGCCTCAATCAAAGAGTCGCAGGTTGAGTTCGGGCATCAGGATTCGGCGAAGCTTCCGGTCGACGCTGAACATTGCGAAGGCGACCTATGGCGCGTCATTCTCGATCAGGACGCTGACGCCTTGATGTGTTGAAAGCCACTTGTGGCCCTGATCGCCGATCGCGATGCCCGTGACTCTATTGCCAGAGATGCGGCTGTTCTCCGTTGTGTAGGTTCTCCAGGTTCTGCCGTCAAAGACGCTCAAACCGGTCTCGCACGCAAACCACACGCGCCCCGTCTCGCCTAACGCGATGCCATGCACAGGCCCCTCGGCCAAGGCGCTATTCCGTGCGCTGTAACCCGTCCATTTGCTCCCATCGAACACACACGCGCCCGCGGATGTTCCGAACCACTTCCGCCCTTCGGCGTCCTCGGCAATTGCAGACACTTGCTCTGTCCCCAAGTCACAGGACCGAATGTCATACCTAGTCCAGTTGTCGCCGTCAAACGAGCAAGGCCCCTCGGACGTCCCGAACCAGATAAGGCCGGACCTATCCACCAGGATAGCCTCAACGTCATCATCCGACAGGCCACTGCTCTGAGTGTTGAAAGCGGTCCAATCGTTCTGATCGAGCACGAACGCGCCGTGGCCGGAAGTTCCGAACCACATCCTACCTTTCTGGTCTTCGGCGATAGCCTTGACGATCGGTCCAGTCAGCCCGCTGTTCTGGGCGTCATAGCTGCGCCAGCTTGCCCCGTTGAAAACGCTGACGCCATTGTATGTCCCAAACCACTTCCGACCTTTGCTATCTATCGCGATGCAATGGACGAAGAGATTCGCGAGCCCGCTGTTCCCCGTGTTGTAGTTTGTCCAGTTCTCACCGTCAAAGGACATGGCGCCCCCTCCGGCGGAACCGAACCAGACGCGCCCGTCCCGGCCCATCGCTATCGTGGTCAAAGGAGCTGGCATGTCGTAGGCGCCTGGAAGAAGGCTTTCCCAAGTTGCTCCGTCAAAGACCTGGACCCCGCCTCCTGAAGTCGAGCAGAACCACTTCCGGTCCCTCTGGTCGATCAGTATTCTGTTGACATACTGTATCGATAGGCCGCTGTTTTCGGTTGTGTATGTCGTCCACTTCTCTCCATCGAATGCAGCTACCCCAGCGGCTGCAACCCACTTATGGCCCTCTTTGTCGATAGCGATCGCCTCCCTCGGCTTGTATCGCACGCTATCCGCTTCCGGATCGCACGTCGTCCAGTTCTTCCCGTCGAAGACGCAGACGCCATCCAAAAGAGTGGTAAACCAGGCGGAGCCGTCACTGTCCACTGCCATTGCCTGCACGTAGAAGTTCGAGAAGCCGGCCTCCTTGGGATTGTAAGTCGTCCAGTTCTCGCCGTCGAACATCGTTACACCGGCATACGTGGCGAACCATACATTCCCCTCATTGTCGCACGCAACCGGCCTCACGTCATCATCGGGAAGCCCACTGTTGCCTGCATTGAACACACTCCACTTGCCGCCATCGAACATGCCGACGCCGCCTCTGTAACTCCCAAACCACACTCGTCCACGAGTATCGGCAGCCATTCGTCTCGCACAGCCAATGATCATTTTCGTGAAGCCTTTCGGCAGCCCGCTGTTCTCTGGTGTGTATGTCTTGAAGCTCTCTCCGTCAAACATGCACACGGCATCCCCTCCCGTGCTGAACCACTTGCGACCATCATTATCGACGACAACCTCCAAGAGCCAATTCGACGGAAGGCCATCAGCTCTTGTATAGACGACCTTCTCGCCGGTTGTTATGTCAAAGCGTGTCGCGCCGCCCTGGCCGACGCACCACACAAAACTGTCCCCCTCCCGGGCGAGATCATTCACATAAGCACCCGACGTGTAGTTGAGCCAGGTTTCCGCCCCGAGACCGAACCCCGATACCACGACCAATAGAAATGCAATGACTGTAACGCGCATCATCGGACTCTCCCCTGCGATTTGATGTATCCATCTTCCGACAAACCGAACGCAACGCACCGAAAGATTACTGCGAGGCTAAACCTGGATCAAGGGCGTGTTCTCTCCCTCCCCATTCAAAGCGATCGCTGTTGACGCCTTAACGCAGGAGTCGTAGGTTGAGTTCGGGCATCAGGATTTGGTGACACCGGCTAGGAATGGAGCAATGCTGGAAGACGTGTTTTGTGATATTTCGAGTGAGCTTGCGAGTGTGCAGGAGCAGCTTCAGGCTGTCCTTGCGGCGGATGAGCTACCGGTTGACGAGGTGCTTCGGTCCTCGCTGCATTGCTCCGGGAAGCTGCTTAGGCCGGGCCTACTGCTGCTTGTCGCCAAGAACGGACGGGAGTCTGATTCGAAGCGAAGCATCACCCTTGGGTGCGCGATCGAGATGCTGCACTTGGCGACGTTGCTGCACGATGACGTGATAGACCGCTCCTGCACGAGGCGCCGTCGGCCGACAGCCGCCAAGGTTTTGGGCGATAAGGGCTCCATCCTCTTGGGCGATTATCTGTTTGCCAGGTGCTTCAGGATGCTTGCTGAAAGCGGGGAGTTCGGGGCGCTCGGTTTGCTTGCCAGAACGGTGGAGGTGTGCGCCGACGGGGAGCTTCTGGAACAGGCGAACCTCTTCAACTTGGCGCTCACCACTGAGCAATACATCGGCATCACCAGCAAGAAGACCGCCGAGCTGTTCGCCGCTTCCTGTAGGCTGGGGTCGGACCTTTACGGGCATGACGGAGCCGATTCGGACGCTTTGTCGGAGTTTGGCCGTCTGTTCGGACAGGGCTTCCAGATCATCGACGATGTTCTCGATTTCCTGGGCGACGCCAATTCGATGGGCAAGCCTTCCGGTCAGGACCTTGCCCAGGGCGTTGTCACGCTGCCGACCATTCTCGCGCTGAAAGACGCTAGGGCGGTTCGTGAACCGGCCCTACAAGGCGGGGCCGAAGCGCCGTGGTCGCATAAAGTCAGGTTCAGGCCCGAGGATGAGGCTCGAATCAGGAGACTCGTGCTTGAGGGAGGCGCCCTCGAAGCGACGCTCGGGGCCGCGAGAGATTCCTTTCTCAAAGCACAGCGCGGCGTTTTGGAGCTTGATCGGAGCGACGGCCTTGCCGATAAGCTGGTGGCCCTCAGCCAGGCGACCCTTGGAAGGGGGAAAGAGGCGCTTTCGAGGTTCAGAGCAAAAGTGAGCAAGTCAGGAGGCAAGATAAAAGGCAAAGACGATGCGAAGTAGCCAACCAAAAGAGGCGATGTTCTACGAGAAACTCGACGGCGCCAAGGTTCGCTGCAAGCTATGCCCGCACTTGTGCGTGATTGCCGACGGCAACGCGGGGATCTGTCGTGGAAGGGACAACAGAGGCGGCACGCTCTACGCCTCAACCTTCGCTGAGACGATCTCGCTCACCAACGATCCGGTCGAGAAGAAGCCGCTCTATCATTTCTATCCAGGCGGCTACCTGCTGTCGATAGGCCCCAACGCGTGCAACCTGCGCTGTCAGCACTGCCAGAACTGGGAGATATCCCAGGCGCGGGTTCGGACCTCGCACCTAACGCCCGAGCGAGCGGTCGAGCTTGCCCAAAGCGCTCGAAATTGCATCGGCTTGAGCTTCACTTACACCGAGCCGCTAATGTGGTTCGAATATGTGCTCGTGACGTCGCGGCTCGCAAGGTCCATGGGCGCAAAGACGACGCTCGTGACAAACGGGTTCATCAACCCGGAGCCGGCGGCCGAGCTTTTGCCGTTCATCGACGCCATCAACCTCGATATCAAGTCGATGGATGACGACTTCTACCGGAACGTCTCCGGGGCGAGGCTACAGCCGGTCCTGGACTTCGCGCTTCAGGCCCGCAAGACTTCGCACCTTGAGATAACAAACCTCGTCATCCCGGGCCTAAATGACCAACCGGGGCAGATAAAGAAGCTGGTTGACTGGGTTTGCGACAACCTGGGCCCCGAGACGGCGCTTCATTTTTCCCGGTATTTCCCGCGATACAAAATGACCAGGCCACAAACGCCGATCGAAACACTCGTTGAGGCGCACAACATAGCGAGAGAGAAGCTGAAGTTCGTCTATGTGGGGAACATAGTGGAGGACGACCTACACAGCACCTACTGCCCGAGCTGCGGCAGCTTGCTCGTCAAGAGGACCGGCTATCACACCAGCATAACTGGGCTTTCAGGTAGCAGATGCAAGAAATGCGACGAGAGCATCCCGATTGTTACGTGAGTATCAAGGGTGCAGCAAGCAGCACCCCTACACGAAGACCACGCCCTCAGCGAGGTCCTTGAAGCCGGGTGGAGGCTGGCTCGCAGAATCGAAGATCGCGCCCTTCCATTCAGCCTTATGCCAGTTTGAGGCCTCAGAGAGATTGGCGCCGTGGAAGACCGCGCCGGCGAAGCTGCATCCATCCAGCTGGGCAAACGCCAGCTCAGCCTGCTTGAAGTCAGCGCCTGAGAAGTCAGCGTTCTTGAGGTCGGCGCCCACCAGGATCGCACTCTTGAGATTAGCGTTAGTCCCGCTCGCCTGCCTAAGGTCCGCCTCGTTGAGGATTATGCCCTGCATGTTGGCGTTCGTCAGGTTGGCGCGGTGCAGATTGGCGTAGCTGGCCGCGCATACCGACAGGTTCGCTCTATTGAGATCAGTTGCTGTTAGGTTGGCCCCGGTGAGGTTCGACTTTGACAGATTCGCCTCCCCGAGGAAGGCGTTTTCGAGGTTGGCCCCAGAAAGAGAACAAGCCACGAGCTTGGCGCGTCCGAGTGTTGCGGCCCCCATCATGGCCTTTGAAAGGTCCGCCTCTGACAGGTCTGCGAGTTCAAGTTCCGCTCGCCGAAGGTCGGCCTGAACGAATATCGCCATCCTAAACACCCCGCGGCCCATTCTGGCGCCGCTGAGCAGCGCCTGGCGAAAATCAGTCTCGCTGGCGTTGGCCGCAAACAAGTTGACGCGTTCGAGGTTTGCCCTTCGAAAGCTGGCGCGAGAGATGTCGGCCCTGGAGAGATTGGCGTCCATGAAGTCCGACCCGGACGCGTCAACGCCGCGCATATTGACCCGAAAAAGATTGGTCCCCCTGAACTGGAGACCGGACAGGCTGAGCTCGGAGAGATTTATGCCGTAAAGACTCATCCCCGAAAGGTGCGCTCCCCCCGCCACGCGCTCAATAACTTGCAGTCTGGACATCCTGCCCACGAGAACCCCATTAACTGACGGTCGATGAAAACCTGCTTATGCCAAAGGCCATCTATTCAAATGAGATTTCGTCGATTTCGGGACTAAACTTTAGCCTTGTGCCCCGGCAAGCAATCCCACATCACTGCCTTGTCTTTGTGTATCGGTGCGTCTCTATGGTAAAACCACCGCAAACGCTACGCCAATTCGCGCAATCAACTACTGGTGCAAAACGACGTGGGAAGAATGAAGTATCGGCTTCTGGCGCTGGACCTCGACGGCACGCTGCTTACCGATGACAAAAGGATCAGTTCAAGAGCAGTTTCCGCCCTTCGGGACTCGATTGATGCCGGCGCCGTTGTAGTTTTCTGCACCGGAAGGCGCTATCGCACTGTGATTCCCATGGTCGAGCAGATAGACCGTCCGATCCTGGTCGCCTACAACAACGGGGCCGCCGTCAGAGAATGCCCAAAGCATCGCGTTGTGCTGAAGAATCTATTCCCAAAGGAGCATTTCGTTCCTGTTATCGATCTTCTCGCCGGCTTCGAGCTCAATCCTGTCGTCCACGTCGATGCCTTTGATGATGGCATTGACCTCTACTGTAGTAGCAGCGACGCCAATCGCTACCACCGCGCGTATGTGTCGAGGAACTCAGAGTTCTTATGCGAGGTCGGTGATCTGAGAACTGCGCCGGCCGAAAAGATCATACAGTTCATCGTCATGGAGCCGCTTTCGAGGTTGACGCCTGCTTACGAGGCGCTGCAGGGGCTATCGGCGGACGGCTCGTTGAACGTGCACATCGTCAGGAACCTGACCATCCCCGTCAGCGCGCTGGAGGTTCTGAGCGCCAAGGGCGACAAATGGCAGGCCGTCTCGCACATCGCCGAACGCACGGGCATCGCGCTGGACGAGACCGTCGCAATAGGCGACGACATCTCGGACTGTTGCTTGCTGCGAAACGCCGGCGTGGGAATAGCGGTCGAGAACGCCCTTGAGGA
This sequence comes from uncultured bacterium, assembly GCA_965372715.1. GTDB lineage: Bacteria > B130-G9 > B130-G9 > B130-G9 > B130-G9 > CAYZPW01. The sequence continues at coordinate 12,002 of CBDVDH010000007.1, forward strand.
GGTCAAGGACGCCGCCGACCTGCTTGTGCCCAGGAATAATGACGACGGCGCGGCGATTGCCATTGAGCGATTCTTCCTCTGACACCGGAACTCTCGGAACGCAACGGCCAGCTCCCGTTGGTCGTCCCGGGCCCAGTCGCAATCGGCGGCGGGGCACAACGTGTGCCCGTATGTGAACGTAATCGTGTTTTCGCCCGGTCTGAGTGCCCCAGCAGGCAGCGACATCACGTATTCATGCCACCCAGATGCCATGTCTATGCTGCCGAGCGCATCGCCATTCAACGAGAGCTTCACGGACTGAGTCGACCGGCCGCCGAGGTCAAGCGGAAACGCCAGCACGACGAGCTCAAGATCAGCTTCCGTGGTTGAAGGCGCCACCGAGATGCTGGACGATTTCCCCTTGGACCACCTGAAGTCGAAACCACCATCAAACCAGCGCTCCGCCGGATAGAAACCGGAGACCAGCCGGACTATCGAGGGTTCTACGAAGGCGCCCGACCGCCGCCTGCAAACCCAGATGTTCGTCCCATTCCAAGTTCCCGGCAGCTCTGAGACCAGCTCAAAGCCGGGGTAGCCGGCCTGCGTCGTCGCCTGGGCAAATCTGAAGAGGCTATACTGATAATCAACGATACAGTCTATTTGCGCCTCGACCAGATACTTGTCCAGAGTCCCGCTCACGAGATGTGGGATGACGCGGTTGTTGACGACGCCGTCGATGTTGACGACGTTTGCGTTAAGGAAGCACCCGGCGATGCCCGCGTTAAACGCGCCGACCCTTGCTTCGGCAGGGATATACTCTTGGAGCGCCTCAACGGCGCGCAGCATCTCTGGTTGCCAGGGGTAGAGGCCAGTTGAGCAAAGCGAGGGCGCACCGATCGCTCCGGCAATGATGATCAACGCGGCAAAGGATGCTTTGAGGACTTTGCTCACTCGCTCGCTGCCCTTGGGTAGGATCTCGGAAACGCTTTCCGAAAGACCTCCGAAAAGCAGCGAACTAAAGCCAATGACGGCGACTGATGCGGGCACGAGATACCACAGCTGAAAATGGCGGAGCCAAAAGGCGTAGAAGAGCAGCAAAAAGGCCGAATGCAGGAAAAGCGGCAGCAGAGGGCGGGCTCGCTTGAGCAGTCTTCCCACGTGAACCAGCTCCGAGATGGCTGAGGCGCAGAGGAGCGCGACGAGCAGAAGCAGGACAGAAACGGTTGGGAACCCAGCAAGATCGAATGCGGTTGCAGCAGAATCTCTAGCCAGCTCCCAAGATGATTGCAGCAACCCTGATACGCCGCTGTCAGCGAGGCCCGCTGTGCGCCGGGACATGACGGTCAGCGCCAGGCCGCTTGACTGGAACGCCATGCCTGTTGTCCAAACACACCAGACCAAGAGCGCAAGAGTCGCAAGCACCGCGGGGAGAGCGAAAAGCGAGAGAGCTCGCCAGTGCAAAAGACGCCTGGAGGCTCGACCGGCGATGGCGAATCCGAGAATAAAGGCTGGAATTAGAAACAGGCAATCCGTTCGGGCGAGTATCGCAGCGCCGGTCAGAACGCCCAGTAGCAGCACTTTCAGCCGGGGCACGCATTCGGCAGACGTTACTTTCAAAAAGACGAGGAGCGATGTGAGCAGAAGAAGCAGGGATAGCGAGGTCTCGAGCCCACCGACCGCTACGAGTAACAGAGAAGGCGCCGTGAGCAAAGCTGTGAAGGCGATGACCGACGTGTCGCGGCCCGCGGTCATTCTGATGATTCGTTTCAAAACCAGCGCAGAGGTGAAGAAGAGCAGGCCGCAAAGAAGGATTGTCCCGCGGATCGCGGTCTCGGGCGCCCGCTCGAAGACCGCCGCAATGGGAAGCAGAAGCAATAGGAAAAGCGGATGGACGCCGCTGGTGGGGCCTAAACCGTCAAATGTTAGGCCCCGTTGGGCGACAACGTTCTGGGCGATCTTGAGGTAGTAGAAAGCATCGTCCGGGACGAACTTTATGAGCCCCTCAAGCGGAAGTCTGACTACCCACAGAAGATAGAAAGCAAAAACGAACATCGCCAAGCACGCGACGCACCTCAACAGCGTACTCATCCTAGGAACACTTGCCGCGACGCAGAGCCGCCCCCTGCATCTGGCTCGTTCATTAAAGGAGAATCGCCGGCGTCAAGCCTCGTTCGGACGCTCTACTACCAGCTATGAGGCAGGCCGTAACTCACGGTGAACATACCCCCATGGGACGTGATCCCGTTGAAGTCCGACCCGTTGAGAAGCCGATAATTATAGCCAAGCCCCGCTGTGAGCCGCTGCTTGCCTTTCAGCTCGAGCAACTTGGCAAAATCGTAGGTTACGGATGCCTCGCAGTCGGCGCCGTAAGCGCTCTCGAGTTTGTCCTGCCACTTCACACCGAAATACTCGGCCCTAAGAACCGGGGCGTATCTGCCCAAAAAGTGAACCGAAATCTGTTTCAGCGCATCGGTCTCGGACTCCGCAAAGGGCGCCCAATCCGCTGAAACGCCAAACTCGAACCCACGAGTCTTCAGCTTATATGCGCCGCCGTGGTCCTCGTCGTAACCGGACTCGTCGCTCCAGGGCAGAAGGTCCTCGTTCGGGTCCTCGTATGGATGGCCCACAATCGATATCTCAGTAACAGTGCGGTCGAACTTATAATGCTGCCAATTCCAGCCCAGAATCACGGCAAAGTTCAAATCTCGCAGAACCTTCAGCTCCGCCTCCGACCAACGGCGGATGAAGTTGCCCAAGAATACACGCATGTCGCAGTTATAGACGCCCTTGAGGACCTTGTTATGGGTCTCATAATTGTAGATGCGCTGCGCGGGCGTTCCAGGCGACACCACGTGCACGCCGGAGATTCCGTGAAGCTCGAACTCGCCCATCTCAAGAGAGGTCAGCAACCCAAGCCGATCGCCCCACATGTTGATGCTCGCCTCAACCGCAACGACCCCGACTTGTGGCTGAGGGGCGGACGCCGGCATCATTTCGACGTCAAGCGCCGGCCAAGAATACTTCAATCTGAAGTCTGTCTCGTCCGCCAAACCAAGATCAAAACATACGCTTGAAAACAGCACCAAGCCGAAAACCACAGCGAGGAACCGTGATGTCGTCATATTCTCTCTCCTGTCTGTTCCAAGAAAGCACTAAGCAATGACCGATAAGGCCACCCAAAATCAACCTTACTAAGATAATCGAGGCGCAAGCGTAACAACGCCGCCGATCCAAGTCAACTCTTTTGCGGAGGAGTTTCCCCACGCGGGGAAACGGGACAAAAGGGAAAAAGGGAGAAATGGGGAATCCACGTTCGTTGGCCGCGCGGCAAACAACGGTGGACAAGAAGGCGAAGGGCGACCCGAGTCTGGATCCATGGCCGAGGTTCGCCGCGCCAGATGGCAGTGTGGGGCAAGCCGAAAACTCCGATTGAAGGCGAGCTCCCTTGGGGTGCGAGCCGAGGACCCGCCGCCCACTCACACTTCTATGAGGCGAGCTCCCTTCGGGTGTGAGCCGACAGCTTTCACTCCTGGGTAAAAACAGTTACGGGAGCGGAGGCTCTCCGCCGCTGTCGGCGAAGATTGGCTCGTAGTATTGCTCGACGATCGTGCTCCATTGGTATTTCTTGAGCACTTTCGCTCGGCCAGCTTTGCCCATCCGGTCGCAGAGAGCGGGATTCTCGATGAGCTTCTTGAGTCTGTCCCGCAGCGCCAATGAATCGAACGGCTCAACCACGAAGCCATCAACTCCATCATCGACGATGTGCTGGAGTCCGCCCACACGAGTGACTACTACGGGCTTCTGGCAGGCCATTGCCTCGAGCGCGACGATCCCGAATGGCTCCGGCCAGACCGATGGCACGACGCATATATCCACGGTTGTGTAGAGCTCGGCAAGCGCCTTCTGGTCTAGCCATCCCGTGAACTTAACGAAACCCTCTGCCCGGGCTGGCGCATCCGTTACAAACAGCTCGAAATTCAGACCGTCTTGCGCCAGTGGGGCAAGGGCTTTGAACAGAACTTCATAGCCTTTGAGCGGGTCGTACGTTCGACCGCACATCAGGAGTCTGCTAGGACGCCGTCCGCGCTCCAGGGTCGAGGGTGAGAAATTCGAGGCGTCGATACCGGACGGGGTTATGCGTATGTTGGGGTTCATTGGCCGTAGCTTGCTGGCAATGTATTCGTTGTAGCAGATGATTGTATCGACGGAAGTGATTGCGCGACGGACGAGGTGAGGGTAGTGCGGCAGAAAGGCCAGCGCCCTCATGAAGGAGACCTTGAAGTGAGGGTCCTTGGGATGCTCAAACAGCCATCTGTGAGCGCACAGCACGCAAGGGAGGAAATCCTTCCACCCATTGAGCCAGTTGCGGTTGCACGGTCGCATCGTGTTGTCGATAAAATGCCCGTGAGACTTGGGGCAGAGCGTCTCGTGTGCGTAGAATCGCAGTATCCTCTTGTAGCCTTCCAGGGCGACGACGACATAGGGCTTGAAGTGCCAACCATCACCGATGAACACATAGTCCGGATTGAATTCATCGACAGCGGCCCTGAAGCGCCGGGGCAGTGTGAAGGCCTGGAACTCGAAATCTCTGAAGGGGACCTTCTGGACCGCGACCCCCGGCTCCTCGCTGATATTGCCTCTCGGACAACCCAGCCGGAAATCAGGGCAAAAGAGCAATACCTGATGGTTCCGCGAGAGGCCTGACGCCACGTGCTGTATGTCCGTTCTGGCGCCTCCATCAGGCGGCCAGTTGAATAGAAGATCAATTATCGCGATTTTGGCCATTTGCTACGAAGAGGGGAGAAAAGGAAAAAAGGAGAAACGGAAAAGGGATGATGTAGGGGCGGTGCTTGCCCCGCCCTGTGTGCATTTGACGAATTGAAGCAGGATGCGGCAAGCGGCACCCCTACGACCTTTGGACTTTGGACTAACTACTGAATACATCAAATACCCCACCGATATGGCGGAAGAGCTCGAACTTCCAAAGCTCCTTGTTACCGATGGGCAAGTCGATCTTTTTGGGCCGAACGTCGAGGTCCTTTTGGAAGATTGCCGACCGAATCAGCCCCAATTGGCCAAGGATCAGCGATGTAAATGCGACGTATCGCAGGGATTCGTCAGCATCCATCCTCTGGTAGGCGGTCAGCTCGCGCCATATCTGTCGCAGCGTCAATCTACCGTCGCACGAATCGAAGAACGCCTTCACGAACTTCAGATACTCGGCGTGCCTTATCCTGTGTTCCATTGTCGTCTGATGCTCGTGGTAGAACTCGTAATTCGTCCCACCCGTTGCGTTGACGCATATCCAGTAATCGACTGGCCTGAGCTTCTCGATGTTTCTTATCGGGACGTCGTCCAGCAAGGAATCCGGAACGAAGTTGATCTTGTGGTGGTAGTAATCGGCCCAATCCTTGGCGAGGACTATCCCGAGGCGAGGCGCCATGTCATAGAGTTTTGTGCCTGGATGAGCGGTGCAGAACTGGCCCACGTAAACGGGATACGCTAACGGATGAAAATGCTCGGCCCACGGGAGGCCTTCATGTATCTTGTCGATGAACTTGGCCTGTAGGTAGTAGCCCGCTAGCGTCTCACCGGGGTTGAACGCCATGTATGTGAACATAGGATACATCCCGACCTGCGCCTGAACTCTCGCGCACGTCATGATGTCCTCAAGCGACTCCTGTTTGTCTATCATCTCGAACGTCTCGGGATTCGCGCTCTCGATGCCTATCTCCATCCCGATGCAGCCTGAGTCCTTGGCCAGCTGCATCAGATCAGCGTTCTTGACCAGGTGCGATGCTCGTGTTAGGCCCACCCAATTTATCCTCAGTCCTCGGCGGATTATCTCCTCGCACAATGGCTTGATGTAGTCGCGAACCATGAACAGGTTGTCGTCCCAGAAGTGTATCTGGTGGATGCCGAGCTGCTTGCCGATAGTCTCTATCTCATCGACGACCTTGACCGGGTCACGATACCTAACCTTGCGCCGCCACAGAAATGGCGAGGTGCAATAGACGCAGTTGTAGGGGCAGCCGCGAGAACCGATGACCGGCACGCGCTTCCCGCCCGTTACGTGCATCTGGGTGGTGTAGCAATCGAGCTTCAGAAGGTCCCATGCCGGGAACGGCAACTCGTCGAGGTCCTGAATAAAGCCGTCATCCGGCCATGATTTGAAGTCCTCATCAGGGCTTGGGCGATAGCCAAATCCAGGGATGCCATCGAGCTTCTGGCCGGCCATCAGCCGCTTGACGAGCTCGCAAAACGACCGTTCACCCTCGCGGATTATGACGTAATCGGCGTGCTTGGAGGCCTCATCTGGAATGATCGTGGGGTGAACGCCGCCGAATACTATCTTGGCGTTGGGACAGAGCTTTTTGAGCGCCGGACTCAAAGCATACGCAAACGTGGCCTGCGCGGTCCAAAACGTTATCCCGATTACGTCCCGCCTCTTTAGCCAGGCGCGACGACAGAGCTCGTCGTAGGTGAGGTTCTCGGCCTGGGCGTCGAGTATCTCTACGTCAAGGCCAGAAATCTGCTCCCGCAGATAGGCCGCGATGTAAAGAAGCGACAGCGGCATGACACGCTTGTGTCGCTCGTTGATCGCGAGCGGCAATTGGACGAGTAAGAGGTTGAACTCCTCGCCGCTATCCCCGGCCATAGCCTGCCCCGACCTACTCTGACGCTTTTTCCACAAGACAGTAGCAGTGGATTACATCTTCCTCCTGGTAATCCTGAAAGCCGTGCAGACCGATGCCGCAGTCGAAATTCGTTTGAACCTGTTTGACGTCCTTCTTGAATCGCTTGAGCGACCCAATCCGGCCAGTATAGACCTCCTCGCCGCCGCGCAGAAGCCTTGCCTTGCCATCGCGGGTTATCTTGCCGGTCAGGACGTAGCAGCCCGCCACCTTGCCGAGCGAGGGAATCGAGAATACCGCCCGGACCTCGGCCGTGCCGAGCTCCTCCTCGACCAACGTCGGCTTTTCCATCTTCTTGATGACCGTCTCTACGTAGTCAAGAAGCGAATAGATGATGTCGAAGACCTTTATCGTTACGCCTTGCTGCTTAGCGAACGCGCTGATCTGTGGATCGACCTTTATCCCGAAGCCGATGATCTCGGCCGAGGCGATCTCAGCCAATGACACATCGGCCTTGGTCACACTGCCAACGCCGGAGTGGATGATTTTGAGCTTCACTTCTTCCGTCGCGAGCTTCGATAGCGAGCCACTGAGTGCACCCATTGAGCCGAAGACGTCCACCTTAAGGATGAGGCTAAGGCAGGTCTCTTGCCGCTGCTCCTCAAGTGGCAAGAGAATCGCCTCACGACGCACCTGAGGCGCACCTCGCGACTCCTCTTCGCGCTGGAGCTCCGCGAAGCTGGCCAGGTATTCCTTCGCCTTTCTGCTCTTCGGAATAACGTTGAAAGAATCGCCCGCGTCAGGAAGCGCGTCAAAGCCCATGACCTCGACCGGGTGCGAAGGGCCGGCCGCTTTGACGGTGCGGCCACGGTCGTCGGTCATAGCTCGCACCTTGCCCGAGATTGTCCCAGCAACGAAAACGTCGCCGCGCTTCAGTGAACCTTCCTGAACCAGAACCGTTGCGACAGGTCCCTTGCCTTTGTCCAGCCTTGTCTCGATGACCACGCCTTTGGCCGGGCCCTCACGAGGCGCCTTCAAATCGGCCATCTCCGCGACCAGGAGTATCATCTCGATAAGCGAGTCCAAGCCCTGGCGCTTGATTGCGGACGTCGGAACGAAGATGGTCTCCCCACCCTCTTCCTCCGGAATGAGCCCAAATCGCGCGAAAGTCCGCTTCACTCGTTCCACGTTCTGCTCGGCCCGGTCCATCTTGTTGAGCGCAACCACTATCGGAACACCCGCGGCCTGTGAATGACGTATTGCCTCTTGCGTCTGAGGCATAACGCCGTCGTCAACCGCGACCACCAGAACGACGATGTCGGTGACGTGAGCGCCGCGAGCACGCATCGCTGTAAACGCCTCGTGCCCGGGCGTGTCCAAGAAAACCACGTCACCCTGCTTTGTATTAACGTAATATGCCCCGATGTGCTGGGTAATGCTGCCAGGCTCGGCCTCAGTTATCTTCGACCGCCTTATCTCGTCCAAGATCGTCGTCTTGCCGTGGTCAACGTGACCCATAATCGTAACGACGGGCGCCCTGCGACCGACGTTCTTTCGCGCCTCCTTGGTGTCCAGCGCGATTTTCAACAGCGCGTCCTTCGCTCCCTTTCCAACCTCGATCTCAAAACCAAATCGCGAGGCGAGGCGCATCGTGGTCTCAACGTCCAGGACCTTGCTGGCCGCCATCTCCTTGCCTTCCTCTCGCAAGGCGTCATCGAGCTGTTCCGACGCGACCCCGAGCTGATTGGCTAGGCCCTCAACCGTCAGCGACCTCGTCAGGACGATCTTGGGTGGAGCCTCAACTTTCTCTTCGACCGTGGGCTTCTTCCTTTTGACCATCTCCTTCTTGGGCTTGGTGGGCTTGACCTTCTCGGCGGCTACCCTTGCAGGCTTACGAGCGGCGGTTTTTGAGACCTTGGGCTTCGCTTCTCGCGCGACCTTGGCCTCGCTCGGCGGCTTCTCTTTCTCGGCAAAATACTCCCTGACCAGCTCGGCCGTCACTTCCTCGATCCCACTCATGTGAGATTTCGCAGGAACGCCCAGCTCTTCAAGCACGGACAGAATACTCTTTGGACCCAGCTGAAGCTCTTTGGCGAGCTGATATACGCGCAGGTTGGCCATACCTAACTTCTATATACTCTCAAGGATGCCAGTTATTGTACAGATCAAACGAACTCAAGTGCCATATTCCTCTAGATACATCCCGCCAACAAAAACAGGCTAAGGTGGGGCCTGCCTACGCTGCATGACAGCACGCTAGCAGATGAACGCGCCACCGATGCTTGCTTCCACAAGTCTGCACGCTATCAACCTCGACCCTTTGACGCCCCGAAAGGAGACAATGCGAGCGGCCATGGGTGAACCCCACAAGCCGCATAGCGGTAGAACGAACCAGTTCTGAAGGAGCAGAATAACGCTCAAAAAGGATTGTAGGTGATTCTATTGCGCTAAGCACTAGTCACCAGTTCCCTCTCGAGCCGCTTGACCGGCCTTCGCGCCGGCCTCGGTGTCCACACGCATCTTGCCCTGAGCGTAATGGACAGCGGCCCGGGCCAACTTCATCTTAATATCAAGCAGTTTAGCGAGCTCAACATACGTCTTGGCCGCAATAGCCTCAATTGACAACAATCCTTCCCTATCAAGCACGTTGAGGCTCTCCTCGTCGAGCCCAACCTCGTTGACAAGCGACTCCTTGAAGTGCTCAAGAGCCTCTAACCTGCGGCCATCCTCCTCCCTGGCCGAGGACTCCTTCAGGACCTGGAGCGAATAGCCAGTCAGCTTGCCCGCCAAGGAAACGTTCTGCCAGTGCCGCCCCACTGCTTGAGAGAAATCCTCATCAGGAACAACCACTCGAGCCGTCTTCTTTTCCTCATCAATCTGGACAGAAAGGACCTTGGCCGGAACGAGCGCGTTGCGAATGTAGTTCTCTGGGTTTGGGTCCCAGTTGACGATGTCGATCAGCTCGCCTTTGAGCTCCCTAATCACCGTCTGGACCCTAGACCCCCTAACGCCTACGCAAGCGCCCACCGCGTCAACGCTTTCGTCATGGGATACGACGCTTAGCTTGGTCCGCTCACCCGCTATCCTTTCTATGTCCTTAATCTCAACTATCCCGCTTCCCACCTCAGCCACGGCGGACTCGAAGAGCCTCCTGACGAGACCGGGATGAGCACGAGAGAGAATAACCTGCGCACGACTTCGACGCTCCGCAACCTCCACAACATAAGCACAGACCCGGTCGCCGTAGCGAAATCGTTCTTGGGCAAGCTGGGCACGCCTAAAAACCATCCCCTCGGCTCGCCCGAGGTCCAAGACCGTCCCGGCCGGCTCCGAACGGATCACAAGGCCGGTAACCATCTCACCAACTCTGTCGCCGTATTCGGACTGAACTGCCTCCTTCTCCGCCTCCCTAACCTTCTGCATGATTACCTGCTTGGCAATCTGCGCAGCAATCCGTCCGAAGTCCCTGACCTCCTTGTAGGTCTTGACCAAATCGCCTTCTAGGTGAGCGTCGGGAGGGAGGTCCTTCACACGGGAGGCTTCTATCTCGAGGTCAGGCTCGGATACGACCTCAACGATGCGCTTGACCTCAAAAATGGAGACCTCGCCGCTTAAAGGGTCTATCTTAACCTCTACATTCTTCGGCGCCGCCTCAACGTCGCGTCCCACGGCAGCCGCTAGCGCTGTCTCCACAGCACTTATCAGCTTCTCTTTGGATATACCTTTCTCGAACTCTAAGGACTCTATCGCCTTGATTAGCTGCTTGTTCATAAACCCGGTCCCGACACCCACTATTTCCTGTCAACACCGGCCAGCAATTCCTTCGTCGTATAATACAGATTAGCTCGCCGGATAAGATCAAACGGCACCTCGAGCTGCTCCTTAGACGAAAGCTCAAAAACTATTGCTACGCGGTCATCTCTCTGAATCACGCCTTCAATCTTGCCCACGAACTTCATTCTGTTCCCAACTATCTCGGAAAGAAAAACCCTGGCCTTTTGACCACTAAATCGCTCGAAATCATCAGGCCGCTTCAGGGGCCTCATAATCCCGGGCGAAGAGACCTCCAGTACATATTGATGCGGAATAAAGTCCTCGATGTCCAGAAGAGGGTCAAGCTGAGCACTCAACTCTCTCAGGTCGGCTACCGTGACACCGCCCACCTTGTCCGCTAAGACGGTCAAGAACCACTTATTTCCCCTCTTCCTAAAATCAACATCAACAAGCTGAAGACCGAGCTCGGCACAGACCGGCTCAGTCAGAGCCCATGCCTTGTCGGCTACTGCATTCATGTCTTGCCCTGCGCACATTATTTGTCAGGCGCTAGAATCGCAACAACAATAAGTTGCTCGACATTTTCTGTCAAATGTTTTCGTCCAATGGGTTTGCGCACACCACCCCTAGACTCGGCGAAAAAACGGATGCAGGACAAGTAGGGAAAAGCGGAGGAGCCTCCTTTTCAGCCAACGTTCGCCGCGAGCCACAAACTATTGAGCCTTCGTAGCTACTACGGCGAAGTGGGCTGGCGAAGTCTGCCGTCCTCCTTGTGTCGAGGACTCCGTTCGCCGAACGGCACAACGAGGCGCACTGCGGGGAACAAGAGGGCGAAAGGCCGGTGACAAAGCCCGTGATAAGGGCGGGCCAGCACTATTCTTCGTTTAGGAGCGACTCCGCAAAAGCGCACGTCGCAGCAGCATCTGTGCTAACCTGAAACTCAAGAACAAGCCCTTTCTTAGAATGGCGGGCCGCAACAGCCTGCGAGCGTAACAAAGATACCTAAGCAGGGAACCCTCGGACACCCCATAATGCCGCGCTACGGCTGCAACAGGCGGGAAACACCTCCTGAAGAAGCGCCTCAGCTTTGCTCGATCCATGACCTCTCGACGTAACAGAAGATTATAGGCCAGCCGCTTGACATCGTCCGGACGATTCTGCAAGAACCTCTTCGCAATCATCGCCCAGTCTGTGCCAACTCGAGAATCATCCCCTCCCAACAACGCGTCATAAACCTGTTGTGGGACGTCCGTTCCAAACAAAGCCTCCGATAACCTAAAATAGCTGTAGCAATGCGTCCCCGCCCTCGAAAACGAAACTATCTGCTGCAATTCCCCCCAATCAAGGCTCGCGCCGTCGCTGCGAATTATCGCGTCGATATCGCAAGCGCATTGCATGGTCAGGTATGAGCCGTCCCAAATCTCGGGACTGAAACCATGCTGCGCAGTATGAAGGCAAAGGTGATAAAGCCTATGCTCAGCAGAAGGCACAAGAACCGAGGCATCCCCAAACTTGTGACGCTTAGCCCTTTCCCACAACGGGACCTCATTCGTCTTAAACTTCTCACTCAGCCTATAGTGGAGGTCGATCGTAATGATCTGCCCGTACGAGCTCTGCCTCACTAGCGGCGGAAACGTTTTACGGTCCTCGCGACTCTTCTGCAGAAGATGCTTCCTGGACTCCGGAACCTCGAAGCCGATCTTCATGAGTGCGTCAGCCGCTGTCTGCATCTGCTCGACCCGAACCAAAAAATCAAGGTCGCCAAAGAGCCGCAGGCCCGGGCTGGCATAGTTCATCGCCGCGAGAACCGGCCCCTTCAACAGCATCGCATCAACCCCACTTGCCTTAAGAGCAAGGCTTATCGAGGGCAACTCCCGACCGAACATCCAGAACTCGTTCCTGACGACCGCCGACCAAAGAAGTGCGTCATAGCGCTTGCGGAGTTCCGGTAGGATGATGGCGTCACCGTCGAAGGCCTTCAGGTTGTAGGCCACGACGTGAGAGAGCCTGAAACGTCTGCATAGGAGCTCAAAACGGGACCAATCGGGACCGTTATCGGCGATCTCTGTCGCTCGGCGCCTTTGCGCCTCAGTCAACTCCGAGCGCAGCAGTAACAAGAACAGCTCCGCCTCGGGCCAAAGCATCTCTCCCAAGTAATGCATCTACCTATATGGCCTCGCCAAAGGAATGTGGACCAATGCTAAACGAAGGCGCCGCTGCCCAAGACATCTATTCAACACTAACATTATCGTCTGCGAAACTGGATAGATTAACAGGGTAAAGCAATACAACATTATGCCCTGAACGAGAACCCCTACGCTCAACGGCCAGTCGTGTAAAACCTCCATCCTTGTGCGCCGACCAATCCCAGGTCCCCCGAAAGGACCTCGGTTTGTGAGCGTCCCAAGTTATCTTTCTGCGAGCCCGCTATGGCGTTTGCTGATATCATTCAGGAGGTTTCCCCAAATACGAGGTTCAAATCCCTGAGTGAGCTCCTGTATAGCCCTATTCAGCACTGTTGCGAAGTGGAATACGCCTGGCAGAAGGCCCGCACCAGGGGCCGTGCCCCGTTCGTGAGGGGCAGTTTGGCGCCTTTACAGTGGCTTAAACCAGTCCCTTTTCTCCCGTTTCACCAATGGGGAAACTCCTCTGGCGCCTTTGCGTTGACCAAGCTTGTTGTTATTGTTGTGGTCGTGTCGCGGATTTCAGCGGATTTGCCGAAGGTCTTGGGAACATACGGATGTCGAACGTTACTGCACTTATGGATGACGCAACGAAGGTATGCCTGAGATGCGGCTCGTGCCTTTCAGTGTGCCCGGTCTATAAGAGGCAGCTGACCGAGATGGTTACGCCTCGGGGCAAAATGGCGCTTGCCGAGGCGGTCTCGACCGGCGAGATCGGCGCGAAGCGCGACGTCGCCTCGTATCTCTCGCAGTGCCTCGTCTGCACGGCGTGCATGGACGAGTGCCCCAACAACCTCGACGTCGATGTCCGAATGATCGCCGGGCGGTCGGCCCTCCGGATGTACAAGCTCAGCAACTTGCCGTTTTTCGCAGCATTTCGCACCGTTTTGCAGACAAGGTCGCTGATGGACCTCGGCGTATTCATCGGACGCCTGTTCCGCCGACTCTTGTTCTTCAAGGTTCCGGGCGAATCAGGGATGCACCTTCGATTTCCGATTATGGTCTCGAGGGATCGGCTGCTGCCAAAGATCGCACCCAGATCGTTCCTCAAGTCAGCCGCCGCCAGGCGCCGTTCCACGCCGAAGCAGACTACCAAGTGCACATCGGTCGCGTATTTCGTCGGCTGCATGGGCAACTACTCCTGCACTGAAGTCCCCCGCCATCTGCTCGAGCTGTTGCCTGAAGGCGACATCGCACTGTCGATCCCTCTGAAGCAGAAGTGCTGCGGAATGCCGGCCATCGTCTCCGGCGACCTCGTCTCCGCCAGGAGGCTGGCCAGGCAGAACGTCAAGGCCCTGCTCGAAACTGCCCCAGACAAGATAGTGATTGCCTGCGGCTCGTGTGGCTCGACGATTAAGCACTATTACCCAGTGCTCTTCAAGGATGACCCAAAGATGCGCGCCTCGGCCGAGGACGTCGCCTCGCGCATAATCGACGTGTCCGAGCTGCTCGTTGACATCCTGGGCCGCAGGGACTTCTCGGTCAACCGGGCTCTGCTAGAGCGCTTGGGACTCGATACTACAAGGCCCGTGAAGGTTACCTACCACGATGCGTGCCATCTAGGTCGGAGAATGAAGGTCATTGCTCAGCCGAGGACGATCCTGAAGAACACTGACGGCGCTAAGTTCGTTCCGATGCAGGATGAGACCGTCTGTTGCGGCTGTGGCGGGCTGTTCAGCGTGCACCACTACGACATTTCAAGCGCCATAACTGCCGACAAGGCGCGAAACATCAAAGCGTCCGGAGCGGACATCGTCGCGACCGGCTGCCCGGCCTGCGCAATGCAAATAGCCGATGGACTTGCCCACATCGGCCACAACATCCCCGTCGTCCACACAATCGAGCTGCTTGCGACTGAGTGATCGGCCACGACCCACCAAACTCAATCAGGCCCGAAAGCCGGGTTCAGCTCCCCGACGCACAAGACGCCGCGTGGTAGCAACGGCCGGCGCAGGCCTGCCCAATGACGCGCACTTTGTCCCAAATGGGACAATTGGGCAAAAATCGCTGTCCCAAATGGGACAATTAGGGCAATGTAGTTACCTCGCGATAAGACATGATATAGGGCGTTTATGGGCGATATGATGCCACTTCTTGCAGAGGGGCAGATTCGCGTGCGAACGTGGGCCAAAAATCAGCTCGATGCTCGTAATCCCGCTTCCTGTCGGCAATGTGGAATGATGCCAGCCACTTTGGCACGGAATCTGCTAAAAATCACTATGGAACGCCTAATGAGGAGGCGGTAAGAAGAGACGTCAAGGAGGTGTTCATATAAGGTTCGCCCCGATGAGCCACAAGTGGCTCAACTTTTAGCCCTCGGCAGGCGCCTGATGCGCCTGCCCGACCCCATCCAGTTCGAGGGCAAACTTGGCCCGGGGGACCGTCGGCCCTGACGGTCCCCCAACATTTTTCCCGCTTCTGCTGTCCCGTATGCTTGTGCTTGATCTGTGCGAACCCGCCGCGATTGTGTGGGGAGGAGTCTCTTTCACAAAGACACTAAGGCACTAAGGCACTAAGAAGACCATACATTCGGTCGCGCATTTTTGAATAGGCATAGCATTGACGCAATTGATCCGAACGGGCGGCGTCTGATACTCTTCGCGCAGTTGAGGCGTGGGTCTTGCACAAATGAGGAGGATGTATAGTGCCCTGGAAGCTCTCGCTCGGGCGGGGCGCTGCCAATAGAGCAGGCTCTGTGGAGAAGAGACATTGACGAAGGATTTGGAACTCGACTTCGACGGCACGCAAGAGCAGGAAGGCCGTAGAATATATAAGGTTTCGGAGCTTGCCGCAGAAATAAAGGGCCTGCTTCAAAGGCGTTTCTTCGACGTATGGCTCGAGGGCGAGATAACCGATTTCAAGCGTTCAGGCGCCGGCCATCTCTACATGCGGCTGAAGGATGACAAGGCCCAGATCAGCGCCGTAATGTTCCGCAACAAGGCCATCTTCTTGCGCTTCAAGCCCGAGAATGGGCTGGCAGTCATCGCGAGAGGGTCGGTCAGCTGCTACCCGCCTTCGAGCACGTATCAGATCATTGTTGACTACTTCGAGCCAAAAGGCGTCGGCGCCCTTCAGCTGGCGTTTGAGCAGCTCAAAGCCAGGCTCAACGCCGAGGGCCTCTTCGCGCCGGAACGAAAGAGGCCTATCCCCAAGATGCCCAAGACGATCGGCGTCGTCACCTCACGGACCGGGGCCGCGATTCGCGACATCCTCAACATCACGAGGCGCAGATTCTGTTCGGCGCACATCATTCTGTATCCTGTGCTCGTGCAGGGCGACAAGGCGCCGGGCGAGGTTTCGCACGCTATTGACGAGATGAACCGCCTCGCTCTGGTTGACGTCCTGATCGTAGGCCGGGGCGGGGGCGCCGCGATCGACCTTTGGGCCTTCAACGAGGAATGCGTCGCGCGCGCAATCGCGAGGTCCGAGATACCGATAATCTCTGCCGTTGGGCACGAGGTCGATTTCACGATCGCTGATTTCGTTGCCGACCTTCGCGCGCCGACGCCGTCCGCAGCGGCAGAGCTCGTAGTGCAAAACAGGGCAGAGCTTCTTTCAAAAGCCGATTCTTTCCGCGGCCGTCTGCTCAGGATGACGCTGGACAGGTTGGCGTTTGTGCGGGAAAGACACAAAACGATGTCCGCGGCGCTGCGGCTGAATAGTCCCGAACGGCCTATACAGCTTCTGATGCAGAGGCTGGACGAGTTCGACGCCAGGCTGCGGCGAGGCGCGTTGGCCTACATCGAGCGGAGGCGACAGAACGTTTCAGCCCTTTCCGCCCGCAATCAGTCGCTCAAGCCGACGGTTAAGATTGCGGCCATGACTTCAGTCCTCGAGGGTTACGACAGCAGGCTCTCTGCCGTGATGCAGGCCAAGCTGGAATTGCTGGGTACACGTTGCGACGCGGCTCACAACCGGCTAATCTCGCTGAAGCCACAAAACGTCATCAGAAGGGGCTATGCGATATGCCAGAACGCGGCAACCGGCAAGCCTGTCTCGAGGGCGAGAGACACCCACATCGGAGCCGCGATTCTTGTGACGCTGTCGGACGGAAACCTGGGCTGCCAGGTCAACGACATCTCTATCTCCCAGGACGCCTCGGACAATGAATGACTTAACTGGCGGCAATTCGGAGACTGTGGCCAAGCTGCTCAGAACACGGCTTTCGCAGCTGGAGATGAGAAGCCCGATTGTCATCGCGTCGGGCATCTTTGGCTACGGCGATGAGTATCTTCGTGTCAAGGGCTTCTCGCTCGACGCTGTCGGCGCAATTGCTCTGAAGGGCGTCACTGTCAAGCCCCGAACGGGCAATCCGCCGCCGCGTATCCTCGAGACGTCGTCCGGAATGCTCAATTCCATTGGCCTGGAGAACGTCGGGGTTGAGGCGCTCGTTGCGGAGAAACTGCCAGCGCTTAGGGAGCTTGGCACGCATATCATCGTCAACGTGGGCGGGGACCGGCCGGAGGACGTTATAGACGCCGCGAAGGCTCTGTCATACTATCAGGACACGTTCTCCGCGATCGAGATCAACATATCTTGCCCGAACCTCGACGGCAGTCCCATCGGCGAGAACCGGAACACCACGGCGAGGGTCGTAACCTCTGTGAGGAAGATGTATCGCATTCCAGTTATCGTGAAGCTTGTGCCGAACGCCGCGTCGATCGCTGGATTCGCGAGGGTCTGTGAAAAGGCCGGCGCCGACGCGCTCACGGTCGCAAACTCGTTCCCAGGCATGGCCATCGATGTCTTCACGAGGCGCCCGATGCTGGGCGCCAACTTCGGCGGCCTTTCGGGCCCCGCCATAAAGCCGCTCTCGCTTCTGCTCGTGCATCTCGTCTATCAGGCGGTCTCCATACCCATCATCGCATCCGGCGGTATCGCATGCGCCCGCGACGCCGTGGAGTTCATAATCGCCGGCGCCTCAGCCATCTCAGTCGGCACCGCCCTGTTCTACGACGCCCACGTATGCACGCGAATCGCCGAAGGCATCGTCGATTACCTCATCGAGGACGCCAGTCGCAACGCCCTC
This sequence comes from uncultured bacterium, assembly GCA_965372715.1. Lineage (GTDB taxonomy): Bacteria > B130-G9 > B130-G9 > B130-G9 > B130-G9 > CAYZPW01. The sequence goes on from CBDVDH010000007.1 coordinate 29,602, forward strand.
GACCACCCCCGCCCCCTGAGCGACTACGTCGGCACGCTGGCGCTGAATCGCCAAAAGGATGAAGGATAAAGGATGAAGGATGAAACAGGGAAGCAGGACGACTTGCGGAGCCGGACGAGGAGCTTCGCCCTTCGTATTATTCGCCTATATTCGTCGCTGCCGAAGACCACCGAGGCCCAGGTTAGTGTGCTAAACTGAACGCAATAACATAGTATTAGCAAAAGGAAGAATATGCAGGTATAATCCGTAACGTTTCACAATACGGTTGATGATCAATTATCACCCATCGGAAAGCAAGAACTCAGAAAAGGGATCGTTGTGCGATAGCCAGCCACGGAGGGTCGGGTTGCTGTTTTGTCTTGTCAACAAGGCGGAGATTCTCTGTTTGTCTTTCAACTCAGGAAGTAGGAGGAGGATGCAATGCAGAAAACAGGGCTCTATTACAGGGAGCTGATCGGACTTAGAAAAGAGTTGTTGAGCCTGAAAAACTGCCAGATCACGTTTCTTACGTTTTCGGTCACAGCAACCGGCGTGCTCCTAGGCGTGGCGACTTCAATTGGCAGGATGAGCCCTGTCTTCGAGCTCATATTCCTGTTTCCCCTCATCGTGCTAGTGCCGTCGTGGTGGATCTTCTTTGACAAGGCGACAACAATCACTCGTGTAGTCGGGTACTACCGGATCCTAGAAGACTTAGTCCTTGAACGCTATTCCGCTGACCAGTTTGTCGGTTGGGAGAACGCACTTCGCGAATTCAGAAAACGCCACGCAGCAAGCCAGCTGGGACCGCCCGCGAATGATGACCCTCACTCTTGGATTCGGCGGCTTTACCACACAATCGCTCTCCGGACGGGCCACAAGTATTGGATTATCTCATTCTCCACGTTTGCAGCGTTATCAGCGCTATGTGTCTCAATGAGCATTCAGGCCGCTAGATCCTGTTTTGCGCTTGCTATCGCCCTTACAGCTCTGGTGCTATTCTTAGCCTCCTTCGCTTGGAACGTGAGGCTGGTCTGGCTTTTTATATGTGGGCGCCACTCTTATGATTCGAACGAAAAATACTGGAAGGCTATACTGGGAGTCACACAACCTCGCACCCACACTTGAGGATACCGAGCATTTCCAGAAGGTCGTCGCTGTGCTCCGTGAAACAATCCGCCTCATCCAGGAAATCGACGAGGCCATCGGCGCTCACGACGGCTGGCCGATCAAATGAGGAGTTGAACCATTCAACCAAGACCGGAGGAGTTAGACATGTGCGCAGACCAACATCAACTTCCATATTGGCAGGACGATGAGTCACTAGATCCCGAGATCTTTTTCAAGCTCCTTGTGAAGTGGTATGCGGGCCGGGATTTGACAGAGGCCGAATGCAAAGAAGGTGTCACTTTGGTAAGAGAGACTTTCGGCATCAGCCAGCTTCCTGGAGTCACTGGCGCAATCGCATCAGTTGTCCGAGGAAAAGGACCCAATGAGCCGAACCTCAGGCTGGCCAAAGCTTCACGGGACGGAGGTTCTATGAGCCAGACTGATTTTGAGAAATTCTCAAAAAAACAGTGGTTGCGCACCAGACAGGACAACTTCGCGGCTTGTCGTGGAGCCTTGCTCAATTGGATCCAGAACTATTGCCTTGAATTCACACAGAAGAAGACCAAGGGTCCGCTCGTCACCGACAGTATGGATGAGTGGTTGAAACGTGTATTCGCGCTGAAATCGTAGGCCATGCTCCCCCCGGGACAGGCCGATTTGTTTTGGTCGGGACAGTACCCGGTTCCGCGGAGCGAGAGCCTTAGGCGGATGGCATAGGCTACGCTCGTGCCACAGTAAGTCTCAGTTGGCTCTTGAGGATGCCCTGGTATCGGCAAGGTAGGCTGGAAAGCCCATCCCACATTGGCCTATACTCATTCTTGAGATGTGCACGTAGGAGTAAATGGGTCAAAGGGTCAATTGTGGATTGCGGATTTGGGATTTCGGATTGGGGAAGAGGCTGTGATCGATAGTTCATCGTTCATAGTCCATAATTCAGCCTTAGAATGGCTCATTGACCTCAGGGGCGGGATGAGGTCTTGTCCAAGCCGGCTCTATCCCGTCGTCTGAGACGAAGATGTGGGAAGGCCCTATCACAGCAATTCTATGAATTCCTCCTTTGAAAGGCCGGCCTGTTCCAAGATTGAAACCAGTGTCCCTCTGGGAATCTCCTTTCTATCAGGCACAATGACGAGGCGAGTGCTGTCCTTATCTCTTTTCACAAATGCCGAATGACTTCCCTTTCCTCTCTTGGGAGCATATTCAAAGCCGCTTTTCCGCAACACGTGGATTATTTCTTTTGAAGATAAGACAGGCAGTTTCGGCATTATCTGGCAAGTTCTACATGGGACGTGTATTTTTCCCGTGCTAAAAGACTCTCTTCTACATCTTCCAATAATCCGAGGGCTTCCGCGTTTTCAAGATAGAGCTCTACTGCCTCCTTAAGATTCTCTGTTGCCTCAGTGATTGAATCTCCACAACTGGCAACACCAAGTTCGGGGCATTTTGATACATAAGCTCCTTTTTCCTTCCAAACTACTACTGTATAATCGAATGTTTTCATAGCGGCTCCTTTCTTCATGATGAACCTTCACTTCGTCTGTTGCGTCCATACAATTAGGATATGATAGGGTGCCAGTTTCGTAAAGAGAAGTAAGGATGAAAGCGGAAGGATGCTCTTGAAGGATGAAAGATTTCGGATTGCGCAATGAGGAGGGATGAAGACGACATGACGAATCTGCCAGAGCGACGGGGTGATTCTCAGATTCTCCTCTACCAGATAGAGGACGGCCGGACGCGGATAGAAGTCCGCTTGGAACGCGAGACCGTTTGGCTGACGCAGCAACTGATGGCGGACCTCTTCCAGACAACAAAGCAGAATATCAGCCTCCATATTCAGAGCATTTTCCGGGAGGGGGAGCTGTCGCCGGAGGCAACTGTCAAGAAATACTTGACAGTTCAACGCGAAGGCAACCGAGACGTGAGGCGTTATCTGGAATACTTCAATCTCGACGTAATCATATCCGTCGGCTACCGTGTGAAGTCCCACGTGGCCACCCGGTTCCGCATCTGGGCGACCCAGCGATTGCGGGAATACATTGTTAAAGGCTTCGCCTTGGATGACGAACGGCTGAAACAGGCCGGAGGTGGCAGTTACTTTGACGAATTGCTGGCCCGGATTCGCGACATCCGCTCTTCCGAGAAGGTCTTCTGGCGGAAGGCCCTGGATATATATGCGACGAGCATTGACTACAACCCCAATACCGACGTGTCGCGCCAGTTCTTCAAGGTCGTTCAGAATAAGATCCACTGGGCGGCCCACGGGCACACGGCCGCCGAGATCATCAGTGCGAGGGCAGATGCATCCCGACCGAATATGGGGCTGACCTCATGGAGGGGAAGCAAGCCGACACGGGAGGACATCGACATCGCCAAGAACTACTTGAGCCTCGAGGAACTGGACGTCTTGAACCGAATTGTCTCCATATATCTGGACTTCGCGGAACTCCAAGCCCTGAACCGAAACCCCATGTATATGAGCGACTGGATCGCCAAACTAGATGACTTCATGCGCATCAGCGAGCGGGACATCCTGACGCACGCCGGGACTGTAAGCCACGATGAGGCGCTGGGAAAGGCACGAAAGGAGTATGAGACATATCGGAAGAGGATGCTGGAGGGACCTTCCGCGGTGGAGCGGCATTTTGTTGAGGTCGTCAATGAAGTGAAGCAGTTGGAGAAGAGCAAGCCACGAAAGGCCAAGAAACGCGCCAAACGTGGAAGGATGAAGGATGAATGGCGCTCTGATGTATGATTCATCCTTCATATTTCATAATTCAGCCTTCCGATTTCATCCTTCATAATTCATCCTTGTTTCATGAGAAAACGGATACCAACGATAAGCATTGTGGGGCGGCCGAACGTCGGGAAATCGACGCTTTTTAATCGGCTCGTCCGTCGGAGGAAGGCGATTGTGCACAGCACGCCGGGCGTCACCCGTGACAGGAACTACGACGTCGCGTCCCTCGATGACACTGAGGTCATGCTGGTTGATACCGGCGGCTTTCTGCGAGATGCGCCCGATTCGATCGGCAAGGCCGTGGCCCAGCAGGTTGAGTTCGCCATTGCGGAATCTGACGCGATCGCCTTCATGGTTGATGGCCGGTCCGGCCTGCTGCCGCAGGACGAGGAGATCGCCGAATACCTGCGACCAATGGCCGATTCCGTCGTGCTCGTCGTCAACAAAATCGACACGCACAAGCAGGAAGCGGACGCCTCCGATTTCTACCGCCTCGGCTTTGAGAGGTTGTGTCCCATCTCCGCGGAGCACAAGGTTGGGATTGACCCGCTGATCAGCGAGCTGCTAACGCTCGTCGCCTCGGACAAGATGGCGCCCCAGGATGAGGCGGACGAGGCGACGTTCTGTGCCATTGTGGGCCGGCCGAACGTTGGAAAATCGTCGATAGTCAACGCTCTTCTCGGCGAAGAACGCGTGCTCGTGCACGAGGAGGCTGGCACGACGCGCGACGCTACGGACAGCCCTGTCCGTGTGAACAAACGGGACTACACGCTGATTGACACCGCGGGCATAAGGCGCCGGAGCAAGATCGCCGAGCTTCTGGAGAAGCAGAGCATCATGATCGCCGAACGGAGCATCCGCCGGTCGGACGTTACGCTCCTGGTGCTGGACGCTGCCGATCCCGCGACGAGTCAGGACCTGCGCATCGCCTCAATCGTCGTCGAGCAGGGCAAAGGGCTGATAGTCCTCGTCAACAAATGGGACCTGATTGAGAAGGACGACAGGACGATGGGCGCCTTCGTCAAGGACATTCAGGCAAAGATGGCGTTTGCGACATTCGCGCCGATTGTCTTCGTCTCAGCGGTCACGAGGCAGCGCCTCCTGAAGATGTTCCCGCTGATCGAGGCCGTGAACGCTGAGTGCCAGAGGCGCATAAGCACGGGCGTTTTGAACAGGTTCATGCAGGACGAGGTCTTCGGTAAGCACCCGATGATCAAGCGCAAAAGGCCGGTCAAGTTCTATTACACGACGCAGGCCTCGGTTCGCCCTCCGACGTTCGCCATCTTCACGAACCGCCCTGACGACGTTGACGACGCCTACGTGCGCTACATCGAAAGCTCCCTCCGCGAGAAGTTCGGCTTTGAGGGCGCCCCCTTGCGAGTGTTTATGCGCAAGCACCATTGAGGGTGTGAGGCGTGCCCAGTGTTCCGTCTGTTGGGAAACAGCAGGGCAATCTCCGAACTCACAGGTCAAACTCGTAGTAGGGCAGTGGATTCTCGCCAGCGCCCTGCAGCCAGCGCGCATCCGGTTTCCATGCGCCGTTCTTTTTCGTCCGCTTGCGAGCCTGAACTTTCACCTTCGCCTTCTCAACTGTAATCAGGCTGTATTGCCAAGGAACGGTCGGTGGTAGGTTTTCTGTCTTTACGCCGAATGTGCCGGCTGCGAGCACTTCGATCCTCCTCCCGCCTTGCTTGGCGTCGTACTTCCATAGCTGGTCCTGTGCTCCGTGAATGTGGCCGTGAAGCACTAACCTGAAACCCTCCAGCGCCAGAAGCTCCAAAAAGCCGTCTTCTTTGATGTATCCGTCTGATGCAATCGTGACTGGATGGTGCCAGACTCCTATCTTGAGGCATTCCTTGTATTGGTCGCGCTTCTCCGACATAGCGGACAACGCCAGCCCGAGCGCCTCAACGCATATATCCGATCCATCCTCATTGGATTTGTCGATCTGCCACGCCGAGTTGAGACCGAGGAATACGACGCCCAGCTCTGGTATGTGGCGAAGGGTGACCTGTTTGCTGGGCGTCATTGAGTAGCTCGTGCCGGTTATTGCGTGATAGAACCGGGCGAAGTGATCCAATCCCCTCCTGGGTAGATTTGGGTCAGGTTGCGCGCTCGGCCGAGGCCCTGCGCTAGATGCTCCCGCAACGAGCTTGTAGTTGACGTCGTGGTTGCCTGGCACAATCACGACACGGTTCGGACCCACCCCAAATCGCTGCGTCAGTTTCTTGAAGAACCGCTCTGCCTCGGCATATTCATTCCCGGTGGACAAGGTCCCCACGTCGCCAGAGATGACAATCGCGTCCAGTTGCTCGCAGTTCAGCTCCTTCGTCAGGTCCAACTGCAGCTGGCTGAACCATAAGTCAGCCCTTTTCGCGGTAGTGAAATGAAGGTCCGAAAGGTGGAGAATGCTCATAGACTTGTCCTTTCTCGTATGTAAGTTATGACTGTAATACCAACACTTCTGCTGGATGGCGGGGATTGCGTCTCTAGCAAGCGAGTAGTCTTGACCCGTTCGCATCCATGTTTCTAGCAAGGAGAGAGCTCGGGGATTCCCGGTTTCGGCCAGTGCATCAGCCGCTCTGTCGCGAACGGACCATTCCTGGGTTTTCAACGCTTGAAGTAGCGGAGTCAAAGCGGCTTCAGTGCCGATTCTGGCCAGTACGTGGACCGCGGTGTGGCGAACGTCCGAGTCCCCGTCTTCCAGCGCTTGAAGCAGCGGCATCACTGCGGCTTCACTCCCAATCTCGCCAAGGGCGTCGGCCGCGCTAGAACGAACATGCCAGTCCTTGTCTCTCAGCGCTTGAAGCAACGGTGTCACAGCGGATTCACTTCCGACCTCGCCCAGTGCGTAGGCCGCGCTGCTCCGAACAGCCGAGTTCTCGTCCTTCAGGGCTTGAAGCAGAGCCGTCAGAGCGGATTCACTTCCGATCTCGCCCAGTGCGTAGGCCGCCCTGCTGCGAACGACCCAGTCCTCGTCTTTTAGCGCTTGAAGCAGCGGCGTCACTGCGGCTTCATCCCCTATTCTGCCCAGCGCTTCGGCCGAGCTCCAGCGAACGGCCGAGTCCTCGTCTTTCAACGCTTGAAGCAGCGGCGTCACTGCGGCTTCAGTTCCGATCTTGCCCAGTGCGTCGGCCGCCATGCTGCGAACGAACCGGTCCTGGTCTTTGAGCGCTTGAAGCAGCGGCGTCACTACCGCTTCTGTTCCGATTCTGCCCAGTGCGAGGGCCGCCTGCATGCGAACGTCCCGGCCCTCGTCTTTCAGTGCTTCAAGCAGAGCCGTCAGAGCGGATTCAGTTCCGATCTCTGCCAGTGCTTCGCCCGCGCTGCAGCGAACGAACAACTCCTCGTCTTTCAGCGCTTGAAGCAGTGGCGTCACTGCCGCTTCTGTTCCGATTCTGCCCAGTGCGCGGGCCGCCTCCTCGCGAATTTGCTGGTCCTCGTCTTTCAGTGCTTGAAGCAGTGGTTTCACAGCGGCTTCCGTTCCAATTTTGTCCAGTGCGCCGGCCGCGCTGCGGACAACGTGCCAGTCCTCGTCTTTCAGTGCTTGAAGCAGCGGCTTCACTGCGGCTTCAGTTCCGATTTCGCCCAGTGCGTAGGCCGCCATGCTGCGAGCGCACCAGTCCTCGTCTTTCAGTGCTTGAAGGAGCGCCTTCACAGCGGCTTCAGTTCCGATCTTCCCCAGTGCGTCGGCCGCGCTGCGGACAACGTACCAGTTCCCGTCTTTCAGTGCTTGAAGCAACGCCTTCACAGCGGCTTCAGTTCCGATTTCGCCCAGTGCGTAGGCCGCCTGGCGGCGAACGTACGAGACCTCGTCTTTCAGTGCTTGAAGCAACGCCTTCACAGCGGCTTCAGTTCCGATTTCGCCCAGTGCGTAGGCCGCCTGGCGGCGAACCGACCGGTCCCCGTCCTTGAGCGCTTGAAGCAGCGGCGTCAAAGCGGCTTCAGTTCCAATTTTGCCCAGTGCGCCGGCCGCGCTGCTGCGAACGCAGAAGTCCTGGTCTTTCAGCGCTTGAAGCAGCGGCGTAACTGCGGCTTCAGTTCCGATTTCGCCCAGTGCTTCGACCGCGCTCTCGCGAACCATCCCGTTCTTATCGTTCAATGCTCGGACAAGTGGGGGCACGGCGGCTTCAGTTCCGATCTCGCCAAGCGCATTGGCCGCGCTGCGGCGAAGGTCCGAGTCCTCGCCCTCCAAACTCATTGATAGGGGGGCCAGGGCCGCCTCCGAATGGGTCCTTTCCAGGAGGTCGATGATAAGCGGCAAGTGAAGATCGAGGCCGGTTACCAGCTTAACCGACTCATCCTGAAATTCCCGCCTCACCGAGCCCGCCAACCTCGCTCCCAGCATCAAATCTACATCAAGAGCCAGCCGCACTATGCGCAGCGCCTGCTCCTTGTTATCAACTAACTCCAACATCAGAGCCAGGGGCTCGGTCCACTTCAGGTAGTTCAGATACTCGCGCTTGAGCGTTTCGTCATCGAGCGTCAGGACAATCGTGAGGAGCTGCTCGGCGGCGTAGTATTCCTGGATCAATTGGTGTCGGAACTCGATGGCGTTGTCTGAAGCACGCTGGATGAGGTGATGGTTGATGAGATCCCTGAGCAGTTCGGCAGCGTCGATCTTCCCGGCCAAACCGCTGTCGGCAATGAACCGGCCCAGGATGTCCTTTCCCTGCTTCCCGTCAACAACAAGCCGAAGCTCCGTGGGTGAATCCGCTTGCAACATCTTGAAGGCCAGTTGTTGCAGCGCCTGCTCCCACGAGTCCCTGGATTCCTCCTTGACGGGCGCACCGTGTTTGACCGTCTTCTGGTATTGCTCGGCGAATGTCCGGAAGACCAGCCCAAGGTTCTCAGGCATCTCCTCAGTTCCCTTAAAGAGCGCGCAGAGCATCCAAAGGAAGAGCGGCGTTCGGGCCAATTCCTTGACACGGTCCCGCAGCTTCCTAACAAAGGCCTCTGACCGTCCCGGCAAGTATGCCTCGACGAACTGCTTGAGCTGCGGCTCTGTTAGCGGGAGCATGTCCAGCCGGCGCTCGATCCCAAGATCGAAGGCGCCGCCGAGCTCGCGCGTTGTGAAGGCCATCGGTGTCTTGGGGTGCAGGCTGCGGAAAGAGCTAACGGCCCTGCGAGAGTCCTCGGACGGAAGCTCATTCAGCCCGTCGAAGAGCAGGAGAAACCGCCCTTCGTCGAGCAGCCTATTCGCCTCGTCTTCTATAAGCTCCAACCCATGTTGCCCCAGAGAGCGCCTGATCAGATTCATCGGCGTCTCCTGGTAGTGTTTGAGCTCCAATAGGACGGGGATTCTCTTCTTGGGATCGCGGCTGGCGGCTTCGGCCTCTTCCAAGAATAGCCGGGCCAGGGAGGTTGTCTTTCCGGACCCGGGCCGGCCGACGAGCAGGACGTGTTCGTTGGCGTATTTGCGCAGCCCCTCGACCACGCCCAACTTCTCGACACTCTCGCGTCTCGGCTCGCCAAACTTCCTTTCTTCCTTGCGTTGGCCGCGTTCTGGTCGCTGAGCTCTTTCCTTGAAAGCCTCCGCCATCAGGTCGAAGAGGTCGCGGCACCGGGTCTCTTCGCGCGACGCGTCAATCGGCGCGAACCGGTCCCACCACTTCGCGTGTTCCGCACAAACCGACTTCAGGTAGTCTTGCCACAGCTCACGGCTGACCATCGTGGATTCCTTCATTGCGACTCACACATCGATATAGAGAACCTGCTGCGAACTTCGTTAAGGGGAATATAGCAAATGATATGCCGTTTGTCACGCCGCAATAGATGATTCAGCGGTGTTGAGGCAAGGAGACAGGTTCCTTTGAGATCGCGCCGTTCACAATCGTTGCGATTTCGTGGGCCCTGGATCATTGAGGAAGCGAATTATGGAGCCCCTACGCCCACCCACCACCCCAAAACACATAGATGAGGCCACTGTTCCCCAGGCTGCGCCTCTCGGCTTGCCTGGGGCTACTCACGTTATCCCCTTTCAGGGGATTCAGGATGGCTTCTAGGGAGGATTTCAGGCTTTGTATAGATTGACCATTCTCCACATCAGCTGGATGATGCGGCCAATCCTGTCCTTCCGATGGCGATGTCCTCGATCACAACCTTCCGGAAAACATCCGGATCGCCAAATCGCTTTTTCGCATCAAGAATCTCTATCCCGGCAATGCGCCCGTCTTCTGCATAGTCAACGGCGAATCCTTCCGCAAGATGCTCTGTTGTTACGGTCGTTTCTATGAAGCGGATGTATAGCGCATCCAGATCGGCATCATATGTGATTCTCATTTCCTCGAACTTCTCCGCAGCACATCGGCCGGCGTTTTCCGGCCCAGGTCTGTTCGGTCGAAGTCGCTGTCGAAGCTCAGAATGGTGAGGCCGTGCTTTTCTGCTACAACGTATTGATAGGCATCGTCGAAATCCAATTCAAACCTGCAAGCCGCGTCGGTCATGTCTTGCATGTCTTCGGCAGACAGAGCGATCACTATCGTTCCGGCGTCAAGAATCATATCGGATGTGAACTGCTGGAAGAGCTCGTGCTTCTTCAGGCGAAAGAGAATAACTCCTATCGAATGAAATGAGAAAGCTGAGATGAAGAGGTCATGCCTGTCCGCAGCTGCAAGGATGGACCGAGCCTCATCGGCCCGCGCCCGATCCAGAATCACTTCAAGGAAAATGTTGGCATCGACTAATAGCCTCATTCTTGCTCGATTCGCCAATCGGAGGCTTTGTGCTGCAATTCAACTGAGGTGTATTTGTCCCTCAAGTCCTTCAAGCCTCCCGCCCAGTCGAATCGGGGCTTGCGCCGCGGTCTGTTTGTGTGTTTCTCAAGCAGGAAGCCAGCGAAATCCCTTACTTCGATCTGAAGGTTAGGAGGCAGCTCCTTGACAAGATCTTCCAGTGACTTTGCCATGTTACCCATTGTTCTGTCCTTTATTCATGAAGCGGGCTCAAGCGCCTGGTTGCGCTACGTATTATCCTATAGTATCAGAACGTGGAGACTCTATCGGATTGCAGTGCTTTGATCAAACCAGCCAAAGCGCTGCTCATTGCCTGCTTGATGCGCCGCGGTGGATTTGGGACAATACGAGTGATTTGTGGATTGACATGCAATTAAGGGTGGCATCGTGACAGACAGGTCGATAGAGCGGAAGATAGGCGAGCTGCGGAAGCGAATTCGCTATCACGAACACAAGTATTACGTCGAGAATCAGCCGGAGCTCTCAGATTTCGAGTTCGACAAGCTGCTCGAGAGGCTCAAGGCGCTTGAGGCGCGGTTTCCGGAGTTGTTTCCGTCCGATTCGCCGACGCAGCGCATCTTTGACGGGACGCTCGGGAGCTTTGAGAAAGTACCACACAAAGCGGCGATGCTCTCGCTCGACAATTCCTACAACTTCGCTGAGCTCGCGGAGTTCGACGAGCGCGTGGCGCGAGCGCTCGGGGTCCAATCCGATGAGATCGAATACTTTGCAGAGCTCAAGATAGATGGCGTCGGCATCGCCCTGCTTTACGAAGACGGTCAGCTCGTTCGGGGCGCGACTCGTGGCGATGGCAGCGTCGGCGATGACATAACGCAGGCCGTGAGGACAATCAAGTCAATCCCACCGAGGCTGCGGGACAGAGCGGGCCAGGTTCCGCGTTTGCTGGAGGTGCGAGGGGAGGCGTTCATCGGTCTGAGTGAGTTTGAGCGCATCAATCGGGAGCGTGAGGAGGCTGGCCTCGACGTTTTTGCGAATCCCCGGAACTTGACGGCTGGGACCGTGCGCCTCCTGGACGTGCAGGAGGCAACGAAGCGCCGGCTGGACGTGTTCATCTATATGCTCAGCTACGCGGAGGGTCTTACGATCGAGACCCACTCGCGGGCGCTTGAGCTGATGCGGTGTTGGGGGCTGAAGGTGAACTCCATGACGAAAGTCTGTCGGGGTCTCTCGCAAGTCAAGGACTTCTGCGACGAGTGGCAACATGGGCGCCATTCGCTTGACTACACGACCGACGGGCTCGTCGTGAAGGTGAACCGCCTCGACTATCAGCAGCGCCTCGGCCAGACGAGCAAGCACCCGCGATGGGCGATTGCGTTCAAGTTCCCGGCTGAGCAGGCCACCACGAAGGTTCTGGCAATCGACGTTCAGGTCGGCAGGACGGGGGCTGTAACGCCGGTCGCCACATTCGAGCCTGTCCAGCTTTCGGGCACGACCGTCAAGCGCGCCTCGTTACACAACGCTGACGAGGTGCGGCGGAAGGACATCCGCGTGGGCGACACGGTCGTGCTTGAGAAGGCGGGCGAGATCATCCCGCAGGTTGTCAACGTTATTGAATCGGCGAGAACAGGTCGCGAGAAGCCTTTTGAGATGCCGACCGAATGCCCCGTGTGCGACAGCCCACTCGTCAGGCCCGAGGGCGAGGTCGTAATAAGATGTGTGAACTCATCGTGTCCGGCTGTGCTGAAGGAGAGCATCAGGCACTTCGGGTCCCGGGCGGGCTTTGAGATCGACGGTATGGGGCCAGCACTCATCGACATGCTCGTTGACCGGGGCATGGTCAGGGACTTCGCGGACATCTTCAAGCTCAAAAGGGATGAATTGGCGGCGCTGCCTCGTATGGCGGAGAAATCGGCCGACAACCTGCTGGCCGCCATCGAGAAAAGCAAGGAAGTGCCCTTCGACAGGTTCATTTACGCGCTCGGCATAAGGCACGTGGGCGCTTTCGCGGCCAAAGCGCTTGCTCGCAATCTCGATTCGGTCAGAGGCTTGGTTGCAGGAGACGCTCCCGCCGAGCAAAGAAGCCTCCTGATGAATGACGAGGTCGAAGAACGGGAGACCGGTCTTCGCGATGAGTTGACGGGCATCGATGGGATAGGCGAGATCGTAGCGAGGAGCATTGCGCAGTATTTCTCCCTCCCAGGGAACGTTCGGGTCGTTGAAGAGCTGCTGGACGCGGGCGTTGAAATCATCTATCCAGCGCGGGAAGCGGCGTCTGCAAGCCCGTTCTCAGGAAAGCGATTCGTGATTACGGGGACGCTCGAATCGATGAGGCGGGACGAGGCGAAGGCGAAGATCGAGGCGCTTGGCGGGCGGGTGACGTCTTCCGTTGCCAAGCAGACCGACTATGTTATAGTGGGGGATAGCGCGGGGTCTAAGTTGGACAAGGCGCGGGAGTTGGGCGTGGGAATCCTGACCGAGGATGAGTTCTTGGCGCTGATTGATGAGAGTGAGCGATGACCAGGGTTACCCGTGCGGCAGCGTGTGGGGTCGCCTGATGACCCCGCGTGGGCACCACAGTTGGGCATGTTTGGGGTATAGGCAATGGAAGACTTTGAAGGCGAACTGAAGCTGCTCATACGTGCTCGTTATCCGATAATATACCTTGTCAGCTGGGAGGAGCGTCGGGTCGAGCGAATAGTGCGTCGGGTCGCCTCGTCGCTGGGCAAACACGTCGTCGTGTGGACCTGCTCTATGGGGTTCGATCCGAGTGACACCAGGGTCTCTGATTCGACGAGGCCTTTCGCCGCGCTGTCGCACATTCTGCAAGTGCCTGAGAAGTCGGTATTTCTCCTGAAGGATTTTCACGCGTTTCTGAGCGATCGCGAGCCGGCGGTGACTCGGCGCTTGAGGGATGTGGCGGCCAAGTTGAAGACAAGCTACAAGACGGTCATGATCCTGTCGCCGGTGCTGAATATCCCGATCGAGCTAGAGAAAGAGATCTCGGTGCTCGATGTCCCGTTGCCGACGGAGGATGAGCTGCGCAGGATACTGGATTCTGTTCTCAAGCAGGCGAGGCGCGACCCCAGGCTGAAGGTTGACATCCGCGACGATGTTCTGGACAAGATGATCAGGGCCACGTGCGGGCTGACGGAGGAGGAGGCGGAGAATGCCTTTGCCAAGGCGCTCGTGAACGATGGCAAGTTCACGGAGGATGACCTGCCGCTCATCATCAAGGAAAAGAAGCAGATAATCCGCAAGACGGGTGTTTTGGAGTATTACGATCTGTCGGAGACGTTTGCGGCGGTGGGCGGGCTCGCCAAATTGAAAACGTGGCTTTTGAATCGCGCGGAAGCCTTCGGGTCGGAGGCTCGGGAGTTTGGGCTTCCTGAGCCGAAGGGGCTGCTACTGGTGGGGGTTCAGGGCTGCGGAAAGAGCCTCACCGCGAAGGCGGTCGCATCGCTGTGGAAGCTTCCGCTCTTGCGCCTCGACGTGGGCAGCCTCTTTGGCTCCTACATTGGCACGTCCGAGGAGAATATGCGGAAGGCGATCAAGATCGCCGAGTCGCTCAGTCCGGCGGTACTATGGCTGGATGAGATCGAAAAGGGCTTCTCCGGCGTTTCCAGCTCGGGCATCTCCGACGGTGGGACGACGGCGCGGGTCTTTGCGACTTTTCTGACTTGGCTTCAGGAGAAGACCAAGCCGGTCTTCGTTGTCGCCACTGCAAACGCCATCGAACAGCTGCCTCCAGAGATGCTGAGAAAGGGTCGGTTCGACGAGATATTCTTCATTGACCTGCCGACTCTTGAGGAGAGAAGGACTATCATGGACATACATCTCAGGAAGCGGAAAAGAGAGCCAAAACGGTTTGCAGTTGAGCACTTGGCACGCGAGTGCGAGGGGTTCAGCGGCGCAGAGATAGAGCAAGCGATCATCTCGGCGCTTTACGACGCTTTCGCCCAGAAGCGGGACATATCAACCGAGGACATTCAGCGTACTTTCAGCGAAAGCGTCCCGCTCTCGACCATGATGAAGGAGCAGATAGAAGCGTTCAGGGCGTGGGCGAGCGACCGCGCGAGGCGGGCGTCGTAACCGATTGGCGCCGAGATTAAGGGGCCGGGTCCATGAACAGACCGTTATATTGACCGTTTGAGGAGATTGCGCAAAGGAGGAGACGTGGAGCTTTCAAAGGCACAACAGCAAGCCCTGGATGACTTAACAGAGAAGCTGAAACGGGACCCGCTGTCCAACCCTCTTCTTCTGGCTGACTTAACGCAGCTTCGGGCGAACTGTGACTTTCTCGTGTCGCTAAAGGCTAACGGGAAGCTGAGGGGCCTTCTTGCGATAACGCGGCACCTGCCGCTAACCGCTATTGCGTTTTCCGATATGACCGCCGAAACATTCGTCGAACTGATGGGGCAGGCGCTCGAACTGCCGCAGTGCAGGTCCGGCGTATTCTGCTGTCTCGCGTCCAGTCATCGACGCAACTTGATCAAGTGCGTTTCGTTCATTAGGTGGGAGATTGCCGAGTTCAGATTCGGTCTCGCGGGAGACGCGGCGCTGGAGCCTCTTACAGTGCAGCTTGACGAGGGCCTCGAGCTCAGGGAGCTTTCCCTTGAGGATGCGGACGCTGTTATCGCGCTCTATGACGAGGTGCCGGCCGTCGCCTTCGGTCGCAAAGCCATGGAACTCGGTCCTTGGGTCGGCATCTTCAGTGGCGAGGGCCTGATAGGGGTCGCGGGGGTGCACTTCTCAACGCCCTGGGTGACGGAGATCGGACACGCCGCGGTCCACCGCGAATTCCGCAGGATGGGCTGTGCTAGGGCGCTTCTTAGCCGCCAGATTCAGCTTCTGACCGGCAAGACTAAGCACATACTCGCCTGCTGTTTCCAGGAGAATCTGGCGCCTCAGAACCTCTTGGAGTCGATGGGTTTCAGGAGACACGAGCAAGTGTGGTTGATGGAGTTCTCTGTTGGCTAGACACCGAGTTGTCTGAGTTGTCTGACCCGTCTGACCTGTCTGACTTGTATGAGCCTAGCTGAGGGGAGCCCCGGATGCGAAAGGTAGCACTAATTGCTGCGAAGGAGCTCAGAGTCTATTTCGGCTCAGTTACCGGCTATGTAGTGGTATCTGCGTTCCTCGCCATGTCGGGCGTTGCGTTCTTCTTTTGGGTCAATCAGTTCAAGGCATCGAGCATGAGGCCCGTCTTCCAGATGATATGCGTTGTCCTTCTCCTGACGGCGCCCGTGATTACGATGCGGCTTCTCGCTGGGGAGTTCGCGTCCGGGACCGCAGACCTGCTGGTCGTGTCCCCCGTCGCGCCGGTTCAGATCGTGTTGGGCAAGTTCCTTTTCTGCCTGTGTTTGGTGTTTATTCTATTGCTCTGCACGTGTCATTTCCCGCTTCTGTTGCTCAATTACGGTGGCCCTGACATGGGTGAGGTACTTGCCGGCTACATCGGCCTATTCCTTGCAGGGGCGTTCTTCTGCTCCGTCGGTCTATTCACCTCATCCCTGACAAGGAATACCGCGCTTGCGGCGGTCATAGCCCTCGGGACTCTCCTGGGCCTGTTCTTTCTTCCTAGTGGGAAGAATGGGGCAGTCTCAATCGCCGCGCCGCTTTCTCCGTTCGCACATTTCGCCGGCTTCGCTAAGGGAGTTCTCGACACGGCGGACATTGGGTATTTCCTGCTAGGCGTTTGTCTCTTTTTATTCTTGACGACCCGCGTTCTTCGGCTGAGGCGCCGGATATGACGCGTTCGACGCCGAGTTCTCGCCTCGTTCGCAAGGTCGCGCCAGTTCTTGCGATAATCTGCGGGTTCGTGTCTCTGATGATCTATCTGTTCTTCTTCGAGTTCGTGTTCTCCGCCAAGCTATACCTCGGCGCGGCCTTCGTCTTTGCAGGCCTATGGGCGCTTTCGAGCCGCGAATCGATCAGCAGGTCATTCAGAAAACTCCTCGCCGCGGGTGTCCTGTCGTTCGTGTTGGACGCAGCGTCAGTCGTTGTCATCGCAGCGGTTGTCTTCAGTATTACTGACAATCACAAGACGGTTTTTGACCTGACCGTCAACGAGAGTTTCACGCTTTCTCCGTTCTCCGAGAAGGTGATCGAGGGGCTCGACCGGCAGATAGAGATAATCGGGTTCGTGCGAGCCGATGACCCACGCGTCACCACGGCGCGCGACCTCCTCTCGCAATTCGACACCGCGTCAGACCGTATCGATACTCGCATCATCGATCCCGACGCCAGCCCGGCTGAGGCGGCGCGATATGGTCGGAACTTAGAGGGCAAGGTCGTGGTTCGCTATGGGACCAGGCTGGAATGGTCTGCCTCGTGGCGCGAGCAGTCGATTACTGGCCTCATCGTCCGCGCGACAAACGCCTCCCGGCCGAGGGTCTGCTTCCTGACTGGGCACGGCGAGCGACCGATCTCGGGAGGCGCCCCTGACGGCCTATCCCAGGCCGCGCAGTATCTACAGTTCGACGGCTTTGACGCGACCTCACTGGACCTGTTGTCGGGCCGGCGGATTCCCACGGACGCGTCCGTCGTCGTGGCATCCGCGCCGAGCGTTGACCTATTGCCGACCGAGGTTGAGGCAATGAGAGACTATTTGGCCTCCAGCGGCAGTATGCTGCTTCTCATCGAGCCGGACGGCGCGGCGACGTTCGCCCAACTGCTCAACGAGGTCGGCCTCGAGGTGCTGCCCGGCGAGGTCATCGATCCGGCCAGCAACGTCTTCAACGATCCGCGCAGCCCCGCTGTCTCACGAGCCGGCCAGCTCTCAGCCCCAATTACGGCCGGCCTCCCGGCAGTCTTCTTCCCGGGCGCCTCATCCATCAAACCCCTCAAATCGCGGTCAGCTGAGGTCGATCTTGATGGCATGCTGATTTCGAGTCCCCAGTCCTACGTTCTGTCGGGTGATGGCCGGCCCGGTTCAGAGCCGATACTTGGCCCGTTCTATCTCGCGGCGTCAGTCGAGGCGCCGGCAGCGTTCTTTGAGGCGCCGACAAGGGAGGAGCCGCCCGCTTCTCGGCCTGAAAAGGGCGAGTCGCCGAGCCTGCTTTCACATCCGGGCGTGGTCGAACAGATGCGCAGGGCAAGGAAACAGGCGGGCGAGAGGCAAGCCCGGCTCGTCGTCATCGCAGACGCGGACTTCGCGAGCAACCGGTTCATCGACGAGTTGGGCAACCGGCAGCTTCTCATCTCGTCGGTCAAGTGGCTTGCCGAGAGCGATGATGTCGCCTCAATCCCACACAAGAGCACACGACGGGGCCGCATCGTCCTGACCAGCCTCGACCTCAACGTCATCAAGTTCGTCTCCATCGTCCTGTTCCCGCTGCTGCCGCTCCTCGCCGGCGTCGTCGTCTGGTGGCGCCGGCGCTAGGCCGCGAAGAAGTAGTCGCACCACTGTCAGTGGATGTTTGGGTAGTGAGAGCCAAACCCGGCGGGGATCAGTGATTTGTATGCTAAATGATGATGAATCCAGTATTCTAGTAACCGTGCGCGATGGATTGCTGCCGAAGTTGCCTTCGGGCGAGATCCTGGTGAGAGAGACGCAGAACTTTGTGGAGGATAGGAGATGAATTTTGAGGTCTATTGCGACGAGAGTCATCCAGACGTCTTCTGGTCTCAGTCAAATGCTCGAGCGAGGTTCCTTCTGATCGGGGGTCTCTGGCTTGCGTCGGACCTGCGGCAGCAAGTTAAGGCAGACATCAACGCCCTCAAGCAACGCAATGGATTTGATTTGGAACACGAAATCAAATGGCACAAAGTTCACCGAGGCAGACAGGATTTCTACACCCGCCTCATCGAGCTTTTCGTCGACTATGGTGATCGCTTGCGATTCCGGTGCATCGCGGTTGAGGGTGACCGGGTCGACCTGGTGCGGTGCCATGAAAGCGACAGCGAGCTCGGATTCTATAAGTTCTACTATGAAATGCTTAACGGTTGGATTGAGGATTCCAATGAATATCGGATCTTCTGTGATGAGAAGACGAACAGAGCCGGAGACAGGCTCAATACGCTGAGGACGGTCCTTCAGAACTCCAATAGCCTGTCGAGAATCATATCGGTTCAGGCTTTGCCGTCCAGGCAGGTTCTCCTTATCCAGCTGACTGATTTCCTGCTTGGCATGGTATCGTCCAGAATGAATAGCTCAGTTCCCCGCGGTGGCTTCAAGGACACATTGATCAGGCGCCTGGAACAACACCTTGGCCGAGGCCGCATGGCCCCAACAGCGAAGTCCGAGGCGAAGTTCAATATCTTCCGAATTCACCTGCAGGACGAATAGCAGGATGCCACCTCCACCAAAGGTCAAGTATGCAACGGAATAGGAATATCGCGAATATTTTGAGAGCGTATACTGTAGGACGCCGATTGTGACCTTCGATGGCATTCCGGTCCGCTTCAGAGAGAGCGACTTCGATCATTGCATGTTCGAGAGCTCAAAGCGCAACGGAGTCAAGGAAACATTCTCACGCAAGCGTGCTGAGAGGATAGACTGGATCAAAGCGACATTGGCTGATCCATCGGCCGATCTGCGTCAGGGATGGGATAAGCGGAGAAAGAGGATCGCGCCCGAACGCCGCGTTGCGATTGCATATGAGGAGTTCGCGGTGATTATTGCCATCAGCAAGCCAAAAAGAGGCGGATATATAGCGGACTTCGTCACGGGCTTCTTGGCTGAAAACAACATCTTGAAGATCAAGGCGATGCCGCGTTGGGTAGGAATATGAATGCCGCTGGTGTGGCCCAGCGGCAGAAGCCTCTGTAGGTTCCCTACACTTGGTAAAGAACAACTATAACATAGTATCGTGTATAAGCTATGTCAAGCTTAAACATCCGGAAAACATAACAACAGATGAAAGCAAGTCTGAACGAGAACGCGCTGGAGCGAGCTACGCTACCATGGTTTGAGGGCTTCGGCTGAGAAGCCCTACAGGGGCCGGGCAAGGAGGCTGGGTTTGATCGGTACAAAAGGAGCATCGGGACATGCATGGCAAGGGAGACTTGATTCGGCCGCATGGCGGGTACCGCAGGCTGCGCAGTTTTCAGACGGCCCAACTCGTGTATGACGCGACCGTTGTATTCTGCAGTCGCTTCGTTGACAAGCGTTCTCGTACGCACGACCAAATGGTGCAGGCCGCCCGCAGCGGGGTGCAGAATATCGCCTAAGGCAGTATGGCCTCGGGAACCTCGAAGAAGATGGAACTCAAGTTGACGGACGTTGCGAGAGCCAGCCTGGAAGAACTGCTCCTGGACTACGAGGACTTCCTGCGGCAGCGGGGATTGCGCATCTGGGCGAAGGAGTCGCCGCAGGCGCTTTCGGTGAGGAGGAAGTACCGGTCGGACAGGTGGGACACGTCGTATATCTATGGTATCAAGACGGCTTCTGCCGAGGTTGCGGCGAACACCATCATCTGTTTAGTG
The DNA here is from genome assembly GCA_965372715.1 of uncultured bacterium. Lineage (GTDB taxonomy): Bacteria > B130-G9 > B130-G9 > B130-G9 > B130-G9 > CAYZPW01. The sequence goes on from CBDVDH010000007.1 coordinate 49,546, forward strand.
AACCAGGCGAGTTTCCTGCTTGGGAGGCAATTGAAGAAGCTGGAGCAGTCATTTCTTGCAGAGGGGGGATTCACCGAGCGGCTTTACCGCAAGCGGCATGAGCGACGAGGGCATACATGATCGTTTTCAAGCAATCCAACCTCGAAGAGCGGCGTTGGCTTGACTGGAGGACCTGACTCAGCGCAGCAGGGCGTATATGTTCGGCCAATAGACCAGGATGAGGACGCAGGCGATCCAGAGCAGGACGTCGATTATGAGCGGAGTGTCCTCGAGCAGTATCTGCGCCGGGCTGCCGCCCATCTCCTTCCGATAGACGAGATACAGGTATCGCAGCAGGCCATAGAGCACGAACGGCACGGTTATATACAGGTATTTGGTGCCGAACTTCTGCGCGGTCTCCGGCGACATCGTGTAGAGCGTATAGGCCATGATCGTCGAGGCGGTAACGATGCTGATCATCTGGTCGAGCAGCCGAGGCGTGTATTCCTTCAGGATAATCCGGTGGGCGATTGCGTTGTCGCCCAGGCTGACGAGCTCGTGGCGCCGCTTGGCGATGGCCAAAAACAGCGAGAGGAAGATGGTGCACGCGATGAGCCAGTTTGAGAACTCGACGTTGACGACGATTGCGCCGGCGAGCGCGCGTATGACGAAGCCCGCCGATATGGTCATGATGTCGAGCATGACGAGGTTCTTGAGAAGGTAGGAATAGAGCACCTGGATGATTAGGTACAGGGACGAGACCAGTGCGAAGCCCGGGGAGAGGTGAAATGCGACTACGAGTGCAACCGCTGCCAGCACGGCCGAGGCGGGGAGGGCGAATGCGGGCGCAAGCGCCCCTGACGCAATTGGTCGATGCTGCTTCTCAGGGTGTTTCTTGTCCCTCTCGATGTCTGTGATGTCGTTGAGCACATAGACGAAGCCCGAAAGGATGCAGAAGACGAAGAACCCGACAAGCGCCTTTAGGAAGGAATCAGGCTCGAACAGGTGTTTTGAAAAGACGATGCCGCCGAACAACAAGACGTTCTTGGTCCATTGCTTGGGCCGCATCGATTGCAGTAGTAGCAATACTCGCATCATGTTTCGTTCCTAAGTGGTTGAGGTTCACACATGCCTGCAATGGCCATGTAAGGGGTGGTCTCAGACCTGACAATTGTACGCATATTCTGGAGGGTAGGTTTCTCTGACTCACCGCGTTTTAACCCGGTAATATAAATGGCTCTCATTATCATAACACCCGACTTCAGTCGGGTGGCCAGAGAAGCCCGGGACGCCCCGCCCTTCCTCCCCGGAAGCCTCCACTGGAGAGGAGAGAGGAGGATGTCGGGCTGCCGCAAATCCCCCATCTGAAGATGGGGGTTAGAACAATGATAGCCCTCTTGCATCGCCTCGGCTGAAGCCGGGCGATGAAGCCCCCGACACACCTCATCCAAAATATGCGGATAAATGTTAGGTCTCAGACCCGCCGGTTCGAATTGACTGCCGCATTGTGGATGCCACAATCGATGGATCGATATTGGCGGGCGGGTCTGAGACCACGCCCCTACGCGGCAATTCAGACAATCTGATTGCGGTCCTGTCTCCACGAACACGCCCTTATAGCTCATGCCCCTGCTCGATGGAAAACGGTCAGTAGTTCCTTGATGCTGCTTATCGTGAAATCAGGGCTCACGTCACCTGTCTCATTGATGCGATAGTGCTTCTGCTGGCGGGAAAGAACCGTCAACATGCCGATTCTCGCCGCCGGCGCGATGTCCCAAGCGATCCTATCACCGACAATCGCCGCCTGGTGTGGCCGAACGGCCGCCATCTCGCACGCCTTCTCGTATAGGGCGGTGTCCGGCTTGTGAAGGCCGACCTCGTCGGAGATTACGATGTGTTCGAGGAGGCCGATCAGGCCGGCCTCCGTCAGCTGCCTCCTCTGCGTCTGCCCGTTACCCTCTGTGATTACGCCAAGAGGGTATCGCCTGCCGAGCTCCGCCAGCACCTCTTTCGTGCCGGGATATAGCTTGATGCCCTCCAGTCTGTATCGTGAGTATTCCTCGCCGACGTCATTGAAACGTTCGACCAGCCCTGGGCCAACGCTTCTCAGGAACATCTCGAATCTTGCCCTGCGGTCTTTGAGCAGCGTTCGAGGGACCTCGCCCCTTGCGTCCTTGTTCTCGAGGTCTTCCAGAAAGTCCCACTGCGCGCGCAGGAACGCGTCGAGCTCCAGCGAGCAGCCATCCCCAATGACCTCCCACAGCTTCGTCATCGCGTAATCAACCGACGCCTCGTAATCCGTGAGCGTTCCATCAAGATCGAAGAATATCACTCTTGTCTTCGATACGTCAGGCGGTCTGTGCAACTGAGTGGCTCCGACTCCAATCTCTCTGTCTGTTAGATACCCGGCGCGAGTTCTTTCAGAAATGAGGCGAGCTTTTCCGCCCGTTTTCGCCAGGTATGCTGCATGGCGGTCTCGTAACCATTGCTTGTGAGAGTCAACGCTAGCTTACTGTCGAATGCAACCGTCTTGATGCCTTCCGCAAGCGCTTTTGGGTCATCAGGGCTGACGAGATACGCGTTCTCGCGGTGCCTCAGTATCTCCCGCAGCGCAGGCACGTCGCTGGCAACGACCGGGATTCCGGCGGCGAGATACTGGAACAGCTTGAGGGGGCAGGTAAAGAAGAGCGGCTCGGCCGAATGCTGAGCAGGAAGCGTAATTGCCGCGGCAGCGAACTTATGTGAAGTCAGGAAAGGCATGACGTCCCCGGGTGGGAGATAGCCCGTGAGCGAGAGGCTGCCCTCTGGCAGGGGATGGGTCCTCAGCGGGTCCGAGGCGCCGGCGCCCTCTGCCGCCACGCCGCCTCCGACGACAACGAGCTGGAATTCCTCGAGCAAACGCATGGCGCGGAACAACGCATCAGTGCCCTTCCAGCCGCCGAGACTGCCGACATAGACGATCCGCAGGCGGCCATGCCCATTCTCTTCAGGCGCCGACCCCGGCTCACCGTCCGCCGCCAGCCGGACTGGCTCAGGCCCGCCATTTCTGGCGACTATGACGTCCCGTTCCCGACCGAAAAGCGTCCGAGAAAGCGCGGCAACAGCTTCCGATGTGCACACAAGTCCCCGGGCCCTCCGTAAGACTTCGCTCTCCGCCCTAAACGTGCGCAACACCTTGCGCGGAACTTGCCTCGCCGAAAGGCCCGCCAGTCGCGCCTCGTCCGAGACAACCATAAAAGCGATCTTGTGCGCCTCATAAACGAGAGGCGTCCCAGTGCGCTTGCTCAACGGCAGGAGCATTCTCGCCGTTCTGAGATTCCTACAGAACAGGATTGTGCTGCTGGATGACTTCGTGCGGATTGCGGTCCGGACCGCGTGCGTGATACTGCGTTTAGGGCTGGTGGTGATGAACATGTTCTTGGGCCATTCAAGCCCATAGAAACTGGCAAGCTCGGAGGCGTTTTGGCTGTCGCATTTCTCAACCACGAGATTCACGTCGGTCCCCGCACTGGCCAGACTGACGCAGGTGTTGACCACCTGGATAGCTCTGGCATTTTCCCCCGGGATTGTCGCCTCGTGAACGTAGATCAGCGTCATGCTGAATCAGTGGCCCAGGAGTCGCTTATGACCGGGCAAGAATGGCGACGAGCTACCCCCATACTTGACGCTCATATACCTGGCGCGGAGCGCAAGTCCCATCGCGACTGCGAAGATCGGCGAGGCAGGCGTCATCGAGTCCTTGGACAGGCTCCTGAATTGATGCGCCAAACCACGAAACGGGTCCAGGACCGTCAGACCGTATCTGAAAACCGGCGATAGGGCCTCCACGAGGCGAGGAAGCGCCGCGGCGCCGCCGCACACAAGCATCCTGTCGAAGTACCAAGTTTGTGAGTGGAGCCTTGCGCGCCATATCAAATCCCTGATGCGGCTTACAAAGGTACCTATATCACTCTGGACGCTTTTGACCGCGTAGTCGGGGTCGAGTCCGGCCGCTTCTCGACCGGACAAGAGCGCAACCGCTGGCCACAGCGCAACGCCGAGCTTCTTTTGAAGCGCAGAGATGACAGAACGGCAGCCAACATCCATCTCGTCGTAGAAGAAGAAGCCGCCTTCCTTGAGTAGGATCATCTTCGTCGAAGACTCCCCGATGTCCAGTATCCCCATCAATTTGTCGTCGGAACGTAGTGAGGCTCGCTGGTAGGTCGCCGCTAGCGCAAGCCCCGCCGCCTCGAACTCGACCGGATTCTTGTGCGAGGACATCAGTACCTCGTCGTAGAAGTCGCACATCGATTGCCTAATCCCGACGAAAGCGACCTCGCTGCCCTCCGCCTTCGGATTAAGCACGGGATTCGTCGTAGTGAACCCCTTGATGTAGCGTTGCCCGTTCTGCGGCAAGTACTGCTCTGACTCTGCCTCGGCCGCTGACGCAAGATCGCCCCTCGAAAGCCCCGTCAAGTCGATGCGCTTCAGGACGACGTTTGGCCCGCCATAGACGCCCAGCGCCGACTGAGCCGTCCGCCTCAGGCGCCGCGGGAAGATATGCTTCAAAGTCCTTATCAGCATCTGCCGCCCAGGAACCTTGTCTCTCGGTATCTCTATGCAGATACCCGATGACATGGTTCGCCCCTTACGCGGGTCGTAACGAAGCTCGACTAGCTTCACCAAGTGGTGGCCGATGTCTATGCCAAAAGTACTCTTATGCATCTCACCATTATTTATCGTCAGTTTTCAAAAACAAACAAGCCGAGATCGCGATAGCTTGCGCCTTATCGCAGAGTCAGCAAACGGCGAGGGAAAACCCCTCTTACGTTCCGGTTGACTCGTAGCGGGCGAGGCCTGCCTTCCAGAAGCGTGAGGCGACGAGGACGAAAGCGAGTGCGACGAGCGGCGCCAGGCCAGCCATGTTCAGGAACTCGCCGCGATCCAGAATGACTGTTGCGGGGTAAAACGCGACGAAGGCAAACGGAACGAGCCACGTCAAGAACAGACGGATGCCGAGCGGGTAGATTGTAACCGGGAATCGCGAGAAATCGCTGATTGGAAACAGTGGAGAGAAAAACCCGGCCCGGTCAATTACCCAGAAGGACAATGAGGCGAATATCGTGAAGACCGAGGAGTAGATTGCGACCGCGCTCAGGCAGAGTAGAGCGGTTATTAGCAGGTGAGCCACGGAGAGGTCGAGCGAGAGCTGCGAGGAGGCGTAGATGACGATGCCGATGCCCTTTATGACGATGATTATGTCCTTGAAGTTGAAGCCTTCGGCGGCCAGCTGGAGGTAGGTCGGCGCCGGCCGAGTGAGTATCTGATCGAGCTTTCCCTCGACGATGTAGTGCGACGGCACGCGATATAGGAACGTGAAGAACATGGCAAACACGCCGAAGTTGAGCTCGCCCAGTCCGTAGATCAGCAGGAGCTCGTTAAACGACCAGCCCAGAAGCGTCGGAATCCTGGAGCATATCGCATACAGAAGCGAGATGTTCATTACGCCGAACGCCACCGTGGACACCGTGCTTATGAAGAAGTCGAACCGATAAGCCATTGATACCTTCACGCGCTGCGCAAAAAAGGAAGCGAGCAGATGGAAAGTCCGGCAGATGGTTTTCATTGCTTGGCTACTTCCACGTCTGTGAGCCTCTCACCCGCCGTGGATGGTGAGGCGCCTGGCGCCGATTACGTAAAGGATGTGTCCGAGAGTAAGCATCCCGATTAACCATAGGATTCCTGTTAGAAGCGCTGGGATTATCTCCCCGACTGGGATACGTCCCAGGTAGATTTGAATCGGTAAGAAATAGATATATCTGAACGGCGAATAGAGCAGAAAAGATGCGATTTTCTCAGGGAAGAAATCGAGCGGAATCAAGAGTCCCGCCAGCAATCGGACAGTCATGTCAACGGTCCACGAGAGCTCGACGTTGTATTCAATAAAAAACGCAGCGATGCCCACCAGCAGGTAGATTGAGAATGTCATCAGGTATCCGATTGCGATGCTGGCAGCAAGGAACGCCCAGTTGCCGAGGTCCTTCGGGGGTGAGACATCGAGGACTGTTGCGCTGAATACAACGAGCGGGACCGATATGATTACTGCTCGGCCCATTGACCTCCCCAGTCCTTGCCAGAACACGAGCGCCGGGTAATAGACGGGTCTCATCAAGTCCAGCGCGATGTCGCCGGAGCGAACACGGCTGCCGATAAGCCGGTCGGTCTGCGTGTTGAAGGCCGATCTGAGCAGCCAGGCTATGCCCATGTAAGTGATCGCTTGAGCGACGGTGTATCCGGCAACCGTGTCAGCGTTCTTGAAAATGGCGGAATACAGGCAGTAGTTGGCGAGCATGATGACGGGGTATGCGGACAGCATCATTAGTGGCTTCAGACGAAAGGCGACGGTCTCAAGCACGCCGACCTTGATGAGCGACCCGGCGAGGCTACGCATCGATCCGCTCCTTGCCTTCGTATATACGTCGCACGATTTCAGAGAGATCGGGGCCCTTCAGGACGATGTCTTTGACCGGGAACCTCGACAGGAGCATCCTGACGAGGTCGCTCGGCGCGATTGCCTCGACCTCAAAGCTCAGCCCAACCTGCTCGGGAGTTATCTGCTCGAGTTCAAGCGGCTTGCCATCGAACAGATTGGAGACGGCCGACGCCGGCACTTCACGGTGGAAGTCGATGATCGCCTTTCTCGTCTTACCCAGCTTCCCCTTGATGCTCCTGACGAGTCCGTCGAAGATTATGCGTCCCTTGTCAATTATGATGATCCTTTCGCACAGGTCCTCGATATCCGCCAAATCGTGCGTCGTGAGCAGGATCGTTTTGCCTCGCGCCGACGCGAGGTGACGGATGGCGTCTCGCACTCTGAACTTCGCTGAGACGTCCAGGCCAATCGTCGGCTCATCGAGGAACAGAATCGGCGGGTCGTGGATCATGGAGGCTGCGAAATCACACCGCATCCGCTCCCCCAGGCTGAGCTTCCTCGTAGGCTTCGAGAGTAGCGGCGCCAGGTCCAGAAGCGTTGTCAGCTCCTCGAGGCGCCTGTTGTAGTCATGTTTCTCGACGCGGTAGATTTTTCGTAGGAGATTGAGGGTCTCGATGACGGCGATGTCCCAATAGAGCTGCGTCCGCTGGCCGAAGATCACGCCGATGTTCCGCGTGTGTCTCCTCCGCTGCTCCCAGGGCACAAGCCCATTTATGACTGCTCTTCCCGACGTCGGCCGCAAGATACCCGTCAGCATCTTGATCGTGGTTGACTTGCCCGCGCCGTTAGCGCCGATATAGCCGACGATCTCGCCCCTTCCAACCTCGAACGAGACGGCGTCAACCGCCACCGTCCGCGAATACCGGCGGTTGACTAGGTCCAAAGCCGCGCCCAAGAGCCCCTCGCGCCTCGCAAAGGTCCGATAGACTTTGGTCAGATTCTCAGCAACTATCGTTCTGGTCATATTCTGTCATATCAGCAAAAGGGAGGCCAGCTGCGGCACGTTCAGCGTTTCTTGATTTCCGGGATATTAGCCAGGTGCATTTCAGCACGCAAGCTTAAGACATGCTCTTGGCGGCAATTCCCAGTATGGCTGTTGACGTTGAGGTTAGGCTGACTAGAATAAGATCGACATTGGCATTTCATAGGGGTCGAGGTTGATGCTGCAGGAGGGACAGTTCTACAACGAAGATTGCATCGAGGGCTGCAAGAGACGCATCCCCGGTGATTCGGTTGATCTGATAATCACGGACCCGCCCTACGGGATCGACGGCGACCGGCTTCACAAGCACTACAATCGCAAGGAGGGTTTCGTGCTCGACGGCTACGTCGAGGTCCCAGCCGATGAATATGCTGATTTCAGCATGGCCTGGATACAACAGGCGGCGCGCATTCTGAGGCCCGGCGGCTCAATCTACATCGTGTCGGGCTATACGAATCTCATCCACATCCTGAATGCCCTGCGTGCCACGTGCCTGAAAGAGGTCAACCACATCATCTGGAAATACAACTTCGGCGTTTTCACCAAACGGAAATACATCTCATCGCACTATCACATTCTCTACTACGTGAAACCCGGCGGCAGAGTGACCTTCAATACACACAGCCGATACGGCGCTGACGAACGAGACGACGACCATGGCTCTTTGAATTATCGGGACAGAGAGGACGTCTGGATAATCAACAGGGAATACAAGCCCGGCCAGCGTAAGAACAAGAACGAGCTCCCTAAGCAGCTGCTGATTAAGCTCATACAATACAGCAGCAACGAGGGGGACCTCGTCTGCGACCTATTCCTGGGCAGCTTCTCTACCGCGAAGGTCGCCATCGGCCTCAACAGACGTGCGATGGGCTTCGAGAAGAGCAAGGTCGCGTTTGACTATCAGATTGACCAGGTGTCCAAGGTCGAACCGGGCTCCCTACTTCCGAGTTTGAGGAGCCCTCAGCAGAGCAAGCTTCCCAATCAAGGCAGGCCCTGGACCGAGGCGGAGAAGCAGCGGCTTTGGCAGCGCTACCAAAGCCTGATCCGCATGCACCGCGTAAAGAAGAAGGTCATCAAGCTTCTAACCGAGGAATTTGGTCGGGGGAGGTTCGCCCTATCAAAGGTCATCCATGAGATGCATGGGGCCGCAACTGAGGAGGAGCAGCATTCTACGGTTGAGCGATCTGGCGAACTCGTTTACCGCTCAGGCAGACATTCCCAGATTCCTTGATTTTGAATCTGTGTAATCTGCGGATGAGTTCTCCTAGCGCATCTGAGAAGCTAGGTCCACAGATTACGCAGATTACACAGATTAGGTGAGGATGAAACGGCGGTATTGGAGCGATTTCTGGCCGAAGTTGAGAATCAGGCCGACGGCCAGACCTGAGGCTTTCAAATAATTGAGTATCTGCGCCTCGTGCACACCTGTGATCATATCGACGGCCTTCAGCTCAACTATGACTGAGTCAAAACAGACGAAATCAGCCTTGTATTGCGTGTTGAGCTGCTTCCCCTTATACAACACCGGCAGCCCAACCTCCCGCTTATTCGGTATCCTCCTCTCCGTGAGTTCCGATGCCAACGCCTCTTGATACACTGTCTCCAGGAATCCGCAACCCAGCTCGCGGTGCACCTCCATCGCGGCGCCAATAATCGCATAGGTGTCAGGATCCTCCTTGTTCATAACTCGGTGCGAACTTGCTCTGCCTAATCTGTGTAATCTGCGTAATCTGCGGACAAATCAATACCAGGAATCACCCCGGAAACAGCGGGGACATCTTGCGGAGCTCGTCGATGATGGGGGGGAGGACCTCGAGGACGTAATCCACATCGTCTTGGGTGTTCATTCGACCCAGGCTGAACCTGATGGCGCCGTGCACGTGCTGCGGCTCGATGCCCATCGCGGTCAACACGGGCGAGGGCTCCAGCGACTCAGACGAGCATGCCGAGCCTGTCGATACGCATACGCCTTTTGCGCTTAAGCGCAGCAGTATGGATTCACCCTCGATGTATTCGAAGCGGATGTTGGCCGTGGAACAGAGCCGCTTCTCGGGATGCCCGTTCAGCGTCGTGTGCGGGATTCTTTCTTGGATGCCCTTCTCCAGCTTGTCTCGGAGCTCGCAGATGCTAGTCGGTTCGGCGCCGCAATGCTCTGAGACGAGCTTGCACGCCTCGCCGAGCGCCACGATGCCAACCACGTTCTCGGTCCCGGCCCTTCTGCCTCGCTCCTGGTGGCCGCCGTGCATGAGTTGCCCGATCTTCACGCCCGACTTGATGTAGAGCGCCCCACAGCCCTTCAACGCGTATATCTTGTGCCCAGAGATGGCCATCATATCGACGCCGAGCTTATTCACGTCCAGCGGGACCTTGCCGAGGCTCTGGACGGCGTCCGTGTGCATCAGAACGCCGGCCTCGCGCGCGATCTTCGCTATCTCTGCAATCGGCTGAATCGTCCCAACCTCGTTATTCGAGTGCATCACTGAGACGATGACGGTCTCGGGCCGTATCGCCCGCTTCACGTCGTCAGGATCGACCATTGCATATTGATCCACGGGCAAAAACGTAACGTCGATGCCTTGCCTCATAAGGAACTTGCACGTGTTGCGAACCGCCTCGTGCTCAATACTCGACGTTATGACGTGTTTCTTGTCGTTCTTTGATGCGCTAATGGCCCCCTTAATCGCCCAATTGTCCGCCTCGGTTCCGCTGGATGTGAAGAAAATCTCCTCCTTCTTCGCGCCGACCGCGGCAGCCACGTGCTTTCTCGCCTCGTCCAGCGCGGCCTTCACTGGCCTGCCTGCCTCGTGAATGGATGACGGGTTGCCAAACCGCTCACCGAGATAGGGAAGAGTTGCATCCCTTACCCTGGGATCGACGGGCGTCGTTCCGTTGTTGTCAAGATACACCATTCTCATTTTAAGCCTCCTTGACGGCGAATTGACTTTCGTCCAAAGTCTAATCGAGATATCAGTCTCCAACTTCCACATTAGCACGGGGTCTGGAATTCGCAATTCCAAGCTGGAGGGCAGCGAGATGATCAGGACGGTCAGCAGATTGATTGTGATCGGGGCATCGGCCGCGGGGCTTTCAGCCGCAAGTCGGGCGAGGCGCCTGGACCCCGGCCTCGAGATAGTCGTGCTGGAGAAGACGGAGCACGTCTCTGTAGGCTTGTGTCAGCTGCCTTATCTAGTTGCGGGATACATTAAGGACAGACGAGATGTTGTGGCCATCCCGCTCGACGACCTGCGTGAGAAGCGGAACATCGATGTGCGGATCAAGCACGAGGCGCTGGGGATCAACCCGACTGCGAAGACCGTAGCGTTCTCGGACCTAGAATCGGACAAAGAGCACGAGATGGAATACGACCGGCTGGTCTTGGCGACGGGCGCACTTCCAATCAGGCCGCCTATCTCTGGCCTCGAGGCGCCGAACGTGTTTGTCCTCCGTTCTCTAGAAGATGCGCTTGTGATCATGAATTACATCAAAGAACGAGGTCCGAAGAACGCGGTAATCGTTGGCGGCGGCTACATCGGGCTTGAGATGGCCGAGGCGCTCGCGCGGAACGGTCTTTCGGTAGCGATGGTTGAGATGCTGCCGAACGTTCTCGGGACGATGGACGATGAGCTCACGTCGCCAGTCGAGGCGCACCTTAGGAAACAGGGCGTGAATCTGCTTCTATCATCGCGGCTTGAGAGCGTGAAGTTGGGTATCGAGGGCTACGCTAACGCGGTTGCGGCCGGAGGTAAGGAGCATCCTGCGGACCTGGTTCTGATGTCACTTGGGGTTCGCCCGAACACTGCGATTGCGAAGGAGGCCAGACTGACCATCGGCGAGACGAGCGCAATCGCGACAGATTGGAAGCAGAAGACGTCCGATGAGAGCATCTTCGCTGCGGGAGACTGCTCAGAGTCGCAGGACATCGTGACGGGCAGGAAGGTGTGGGTACCGCTGGGCTCAACGGCCAACAAGCAGGGCCGCGTCGCTGGGGGCAATGCGGCCGGCGGATACTCGACTTTCCGAGGGATCACCTCGACGGCCATCTCGAAGACGTTTGACATCGAGATCGGTAGAACAGGCCTGACGGAGAAAGAGGCGAAGAGGCTCGGTCTGGATTACGAAGCCGCTGTAATCACATCACGGTCGCGTTCCGGCAATTATCCAGGCTCTAAGCAGATGACCGTGAAACTGGTCTTTGAACGCGTAGGGGGCAAGCTGCTCGGCGGTCAGGTCGTCGGCGAAGATGGCGTCCTCGCCCGAATCAACGTTCTGGCCTGCGCGCTGTTCAAGCGCCTCACCGTCGAGGAGGCCGCCCGCCTCGACCTCGCCTATGCGCCGCCATTCGCTCCGGCGTGGGACCCCGTGCTCGTCGCGTGTAATCAGGCGGCCAAGAAGGTGAAGGTGACATGATTAACAGAATCGCATTGGGGTGAGCGTCAAGATGAAGGGACTATTAGAGCTGTCTGCCCTCTTTCTAGGGATAATCAACGGGCTGATCCTTCTGCGACATTATCTTCGAGATAGGCCCAAATTGAGGGTGCGAGCCCTGCATCCTGATCAATACCAGTGGTGGTTCAGATTGCCTCCAGGCGAGTATAAAGGCCAGCCGACTAGAAAGTACGGCTTCTTGGCTTATGTCCAGATCACTAATCGAGGGCTTCGAGACGTGAGCTTCGAGTCTTGGGGAATTAAGATCAAGGCAAAAGGTGGCGAGAAGCTGGAACTGCATCCGATAAGCATCCCTCAGCCGAGCGGCATTCTCGGGGATTCCGAAAACGTCAAGCTCTATCCGGTTCTAGGTCAGAGGACTCTCTTGTTCGAGGGCAGCACTATGGTCAAATCCGGTGATAGCGCGTCAGGGATGGCTTACTACATGGCCGAGGTTTACGGCGACGAGGGCTGGGGCCCCGCGATCACGGGGGACGGGAAGGTGCAGGCGGAGCTTGATATAGACGACGTGTTCGACAAAAAAGCCAGCTGCAAGTTCTGGTTCTCAGAGATCAGCCTCGAGCGTGCCGAGAAGATGGTGCCAGGGATCGCGAAGATCGGGTGACGCCGGATGATGCGCGTTCGTAGCCGATGAAGCCAGATTTAAGCAACATGGTGTCAAGTCCTCTCGTTCCGGCCGAAACATTCACGTATCCACTTGCTGATAGGACCATTCAAATCCTCCCCGCTGATCCGTCTGCCAGTGTATCTTTGTAGGAGCTCGTCGATTTTGAGAAGACAGTGTGAACTCATGTTGAGAGCGCAGGCTCTTTCGATGGCCCGTGCACTCTTCTGGTCAAACTCCAGTTGGCTCATTTGCCCCTTTCTTCTGAAGCGCTCTAGCCTTTCTATGTCGAACCTGGGGTCTTCACGCAGCGTAAGGTCTTCAATCTCGACATTTGGGATACTAGGGAGCTCGTCAATGTTCAGTATCTTCAGCAGCATATTCTTCCCGTTGAGCCTTAATTCGTGAGAGATATCGCGGTCTGAGTAGTACTCGACCATCTGGGTGATAAACAGCCATCCGTCCTTTGTTTCGTTCCGGAAGTCCCAGTTGTTTCTGATAGTTAGCAGCTGCTCGTAGGCCTTTCGGGCCAGTTCGTCGATATCCCCGAAGAAATAGCACCATCTTCCGGTATCATAATCGCTCACCTTCTCCACCAGTTGTTGCATGCTTGGATGCCTTTCTGGCACCTCTTTGATGAAGAATCTGCTTGTCTTAGCGGAATCCATGGCCCTGTCGAATTCCTCCTCTGTTGGAGATTTGCCTGATTCTGTCCCCTCATAGCCATACTTCTCGCCGAACAGAAAAATGCAGATGTCGGCTTCGTCAACCATTCTCAGGCAGGCGTGCCCGGGGCTTTCCTCTTCTCCCACATGAGGGGGATCTTCGGAATGCACGGGAGTCATTTCCAAATCACAAATGAGATCCACTAGCATCTGGCGCTCCTCCTTGAATTCCGAGACAACCGAGGAGATGAAGACCTTCAGCGGTCGTTCGCCGCATTCTGGCAGCGGATGAGTCTCTTCAAACATCGTAATCCAGAGTGTTCGTCCTCAGTCCCCTCATCCCCCACGTCCCTCAACATTGAGACTATTATGCCGACTGCGACGGCGAACCAGAGCGTGCGGGATACCACGCAACCGCACTACCCCTCCTCATCCCAATCGATGTATTGTGGCGGGCTCGCCCCGACGCGCTTCGTCACGATTGGGTAGTTCTTCTTTGGGACCTCGTCCTCGATCGCGACGACCTTGATCTTGTGCCACCAGTCGTCGCCGAAGTCGAACCAATAGAAGAATGACTGGCGAACTCTGAGGCCCAAGGAGCGGATTGTGACGCTTGTGTCACCGATGTCTGGATCATCGACCCCGTCGTCCGCAAAAAGAGCGTCCAAGGGGGACGAGCATCTGTAGCACATGTTGTCAGGAGCGTGGGGGCGCTTTCCAAACTGAAACTCATACATGTGTTCGTCGTCCCGGTCGAACGCCCTAAAGATGGCCAGGTGCAGATTGTCCAAGCTCTGATCGCCTCGCATCTGAATCGTGCGAGAGACCTTGGGATTCTGTTTGGCAAACTCTTCTGTCTCGGGCCCACTTATGAGGAGGACTTCCAGCGTGTAAAGCTGATTGGATTTGGATTGTCCCTTTTTAGCTTTTGTCTGCGAATTCTGTTTCATAGTAGCTCCTCTGTTTCATATTAAGTGTCAAAGGTAGCTTAAAACGAAGTCAATCAACGTTCCCATCCTCCTCGCCGATGTCCTTCAGCAGCATCGAGGCGATTATGCCGACTGCGACGGCGAACCAGAGCGTGCAGAGGCGGATGACGATCGTCGCGGCCCCGGCGGCGCTCTTGTCCGTGCATTGGGTGAGCTTCAGCAGGAGGCCGGTCAGGCTGACCTCGGTGAGGCCTATCCCGCCGGGCATCATGGTCATAGCGCCCACAAGCGTCGAGAAAGCGTAGATGAACACTGCGTCCCCGAAGGACGCGAAACGGGTGATGTCCAGCGCCTCGAGCACAATGTAGAATGCGACGCACTCGCAGAACCAGGAGACGACACTCAGCCCGACGGCCGGAACGAGTCGCCGAAGCCTTATCAGCTGATACATCGACTCGTACGCCTCGGCTGCTTTGTCCGTGAACCTCTTCAGAAGCGGAATCATGCCTACGAGAGTGAGAATCGGCTGGGCGAGGCGCCTCGAGCCGACGATCACGATGACCGCGACGGTTATCGCGGCGCCAATCAGGAGCACCTTGCCGCCGGTTGCGAATGTCGCCGCGCCCCAGGCGGAGAGGATGAGGAATGCAATGAAGTCGGTGAAGCGTTCTGCGACGATTATGGGGGCCGTCCTGGCGATAGCGGAGCCATCGACCATCTTGAGAAAGAGGGACTTTATGACCTCGCCAAACCTACCGGGGCTTATCGTCATCGTCAGCCCGGCAAGGAATATCTTGAAACTCTCCTTTTTGCTGATCGCCACGCCCAAGAGGCGCAGGTAGTAATCCCACTTGAAGAACCTAAGGATGTAGTTGACGAAGGCCAGTCCGAGGACGCAGGGCAGATACCAGAGGTTGAAGCTGGCGAGCGATTGGGCGAAGTCGTCGAAGCCAGAATAGACCGAGATGATGAGGAAAACACCCGCTCCAAGAATGACTGCAATTACGAGCTTCTTGCGCAGGCGATGAAGTATGCTCAAAGGCCCATCCTTTTGAGTATCATCTTGTTCTCGGTCCACTTGTCCCTAACTTTGACGAAGATGTGCAAAAACACCTTGGACCCGAGCATGGCCTCCATCTCCTGCCGCGCCAGCGTCCCGATTTGCTTCAACATTTGGCCGTTCTTGCCAATTACTATAATCTTCTGGCTCGATCGTTCAACGTAGATCGTGGCGTCTATTCTGATTAGCGTCTGCTCGCCCTTTTGCTCTTCCTCGACGGATTCGACGACGACGCCTGTGGAATACGGGAGCTCCTGGCGTGTCAACATCATCGCCTTCTCTCTGATGATCTCCGCGAGGATGAATTCCTCCGACAGGTCGGTGACAGTTTCTGGGGGATAATACATCGGGCCTTCGGGCAGCAGGCCGATGAGTGTGTCGAGAAGCGAATCAACGTTCGTGTTCCTAAGCGCCGAGATGTGAAAGGTCTCCTTAAAATCTAGAAGCGAGCAATAGCGCTCGGTCATATCCCTGATGTCTATCTCGGGATGCTGAGGCAGAAGGTCGCATTTGTTGATGGCCAGCAGAACAGGGCACTGCACTCTGCCGAGGCTTTTGAGTATGAATATGTCCTGGGGATGAGCCTTTCTCTTCACCTCTGTCAGGAAGACTATTGCGTCCATGTCCGACATGGCGTTCAGCGCCGCTCTAACCATCATCTTGTTCATGAGCTTTGGCGGCTTGTGTATGCCGGGTGTATCCAAGAGGATAACCTGTGCGTCGGGGAGCGTCTTCACGCCTAGAATGCGATTGCGCGTCGTCTGCGGCTTGTCGGTGATGATCGCTATCTTCTTGCCGACGATGAGATTGATGAGCGTCGATTTGCCGACGTTTGGCCTGCCGATGATCGAGACGTAGCCTGACCTGAAGGCCCGCTCAGCCATTCCTCTAGTCTTGCTCTTCGCCTTCGGGTTCGCCAATGGGCGCAATCTCGCCGGAGCCGGAAGCGAGCTCGTCCGCCAATTGAAGCCCCTGCTCAATCGAATTGTCCATGTTGTTATACCAGAACAGCCCAGTCCGGCCGGCCAGGTGGACGTTCGCGAAGCTCTTGACATCCTCTTTGAACCGCTCCTTCTCCTGTCTGTAGCCGAGCTCATAGAGCGGGTATGTGTTATCGACTCTCTCGGTGTGAATGTCTAGGATGTTACCGCGATTGCACATGCCGACCTTCTCGAGGTCATCGATGATGTTCTCGCGGTTGGACTCGGCGTATTCCACATCGGCCGGGCCGAGGCTCGTTATCTCAACACAGACACCGCTCTTGCCCTCTGGGACCATGTGCGGGCTGAAGTTCTGGGGGAATGAGGCCCTCGTCAGCGTCAGGTCCTTGCTCGGGAAGTATATCCACTGATCGTTGAGGCCGACCTTGTGGTCGATCTCGATATTGAAGGCCACTAGCGAGAGATAATGAAGGTTTGGCTTTCGTATTCCGAGCTTCTCCGCAAGAAGAGGAGCCGGCGCCGTCCAGATCAGAACGTCCACGTCGTCCTTCTGGCCATCATACGCAATCGATGATACTCGGTTCTTAGCCGTGGTCAGCTCGACATCTTGCACGTCGCACACGACACTGCCCCCGAGCGACTTGATGCTGGCCTCGAGCTTCTTGCTGAAAACATCGACGCCGTGCTTGGGATACACGAACTCGGTCGTAACGGGACTGGGCAGCAGCGTTACCTTGAGCGTGTCCCACAGGGTGTTCATGCTGGCCCGCTTGTCGATGATGGCCCTGTCGATGCTCGCTGAAGCCCACGTCGCGTGCAGCTTCGCCGGGTCCGTCCAGCAGTACTTCACCGTGTAGTCGTGGAAGAATATCTCGTAAAGCGTTGGGCCATACTTGCTCTTGATGTAGTCGTCGAAGCGCTCCGTCGTGAACTCCGGCCGCCTAAACAGGTCGAAAAAACACCTGATAAGCGCAGATTTCGGCAGCTTGAGCAGCGATTTCGGTCTGAGCGGCCATTGATGGTATCTGTCAAAAAGATACACGCTGGAGTGCCGCTCGATCGTTATGCTCTCGTCTCCCAAAATGTCCTTGATGAAGCTGCTAACATGTGGGTTGTCGGTATGAAACCGATGTGGACCGATATCGAAGGAAAAATCGCCATACCTGAACGTTTTGGCCAGGCCACCGACCTCGCTGAGTTTCTCCAGCACGACAACGTCGAACCCGCGCCGCGCCAGCTCGTAGCCAACCGTCAAGCCGCTTATTCCAGCGCCAATTACGTGCGCTCGTCTCTTCTTTTCGCTCATAAAAACCTCTAAGAATCTTAACACCTCTTCTGATTGCAGGAGCCGGGCGAAGTAGTCCTACAATCTGATCAACAGGTATAATGCCATGCGGAAATGATTTGACCAGTCCCAGCGCGGAGTAGGCGTGGAATACGACAACGGTCCGCAGGCTCAGGCCCCGTGACGTTCGGACATGCTTGTGGCGGTGTTGTGTAAGGGCGCGGTCTGAAGAGCCGCCCGTTTTAATTGATTGCCGTATCGGAGGTGCTGCATTCGATTGAATCCACAAGGCGGGCTGGTCGGAGACCAGCCCCTACAAGACCTCGCCAGCCTTCGTGAATCGCCATCACAGAGCTCCGTCCTCATCAATTCGCTTTATCCAAATAGCTTTGTGAAATCCTCATCTCAGGCATCAGCCCGAAGAAAAAATGCTTCATCCGAAATCGTGCTATCGGCTGATAAATCGACGCCAGTAGCGTCAGGAGTTTCGTGCAGACGAAGTCCTTCGCCTTTGAATCGATGAAGAAGGACAGAAAATACAAGCTCTCAAGCACCCTCTTATCGCGCCTCGAAAGCCAGGGCATATCGCTTCTCTCCATCTTGAGCTCGCCCCACTCAGCGAGGGTCTCCGGCTCCTCGAAGCCGTATCGCAAGGTGTCCTCGTAGAGGTCGGAACCAGGATACGGGATATAGGTCGCAAGCGCAGTGATCGTGGCTTTTGGGTTCTCAAGCATCACCCGAATGATCAGCTCAACCGTCTTCTTAAGGTCCGCCTCACGCTCATAAGGAAGCCCCGTTATGAAGCTGTATCGCGGGATTATATCGACCTGGGCGAGGCGCCGGTTCACATCGAACAGCTGGGCCATCTTGAGCTTCTTGCCGACTCGCTTGAGTATGCGCTCAGAGCCCGATTCGACACCGAAATAGAGCCTGCGGCAGCCGCTTCTTTCTAGCAGCTTGAGGTCCGCGTCGCTCAACGTTGACATCTCCGGGATGTGGCCGCCTGTCGTTGTCCAAGTTATGCCGGCCCCAACGAGCGCCTCGGATATCCGCATTACTCGCTTGATATCGACTGAGTAGTTCTCATCCACGATGTAGAAGTGCTTTGCGTTGAATCGCTCGCCCGCTCTCAGCATGTGCTCGACGAAAACGTCCGCCGAGAACGCGCGCCATCTGCGTCTATGGAAGACCTTGTTGTAGCAGAACGTGCAGTTGTTTGGGCAGCCTCGTGAGCTCTCGATGTAGAACGTGGGCTTCTCAAATTCAAGCGGCAGATAGTCTGTGAAATCAACGAGGTCGTACGGCATTTCGGGCAGCGTGTCCATCTCAATGAGGTCCCGAGGGCCAGTGTAGTGCGGCTTGCCATCCAACTCGAACCACAGGCCGAGCACGTCCTTGAGGTCTGTGCCGGATTTGAGAGCACTCAGGAGCTCAAAGAACGTCGCTTCACCCTCGCCCTCGACGATGATATCGACGCCTGGGTCTGAAAGCGACTGCTCAGGCAGCAGCGTCGTGTGGGCCCCGCCCCAGACGATTGGCACGTCTGAATGGGCCCGGACGAACGATGTGATCTCTAGCGCGTGCTTGATCTGGTTGCCGGTCAGACTGTGGATACCAACGCAGAGAGGTGATGAGTTCAGCTCCTTCAGAAGGCTCTGACGCCATTCCTCATCGACGCGCTGGTCAATGAGGACTGTGTCAAACTCACCCGCGACGTATCGCGCGGTGGCGAGCAGACCCAGAGGCGGCGTCGGGCTCGTCCTGAGCGTGTCCCAGTGCCCGAATATCGGCTCCACCAAAACTACTTCAGCCATTCAGTCACTTTTCTCCAGAATAGCAGGTTTTTCAACCAAGATGGACGGCAATATCGCTACGGTCGTGGCGAATATAGCCATTAGGCAGCACGGCTGTCAAGGAACAGCTTACGGAAGTGGAAGGGCGAAGGGGGAAAGGGATGGGCCGGCGTATGATTGTGTAGTTCCCTGCGCTTCAGAAGTGGCCGCCCGGGAGCTTTCGGACACAGGGAGTCCATGCACGCCGTGTCGGATTTCTATTGAGCCGAAATCGGGTAGTGAAAGCCCATATCGACCGTGCCGGTGTCGGGTGAGCCGTCCGCCTGCGTCGTCCGATCCGATAGCCCGGCCATTGCCGACGACTGGCTGCCGGCGTCTATGCAAGGGCTTTCGGGATGAAGGTAATACTCGCCGAACGGCCCCGTGACCAACAGCGGGTCATCGTGGATGTTGCCCTCGCCCTCGTCGTGGTCCTCAATACAGCAATAGGTCCCGGAGCAGCCCTCTAGGTCGTCGCCGTTGCCCCAGATGATGCAGTTCTCAATGGTTGGGGTGGCTTCCTCCTCACAATAGATGCCGCCGCCTGCGCCGGATTCCGCTGCCGAGTTGTCAACTACAGTGTTGTTAGTGATGATTGGTGAGCTATGAGAGTCGCAATATACCCCTCCCCCGTCGAGGCCACCAAACAATGCATACACCCAATTGGCGATTATCAAGTTGTTTGAAATGGTTGGCGAACTGAGAGCGCAGAGTATCCCGCCACCACGCTTGCCCGCACTGTTCTGCCCAATAGTGTTGCCACTGATCGCCGGCGAACTCTCATCAAGAAATATCCCCCCGCCGTCGTACCATACTGAGTTGTTCCTTATTTCGTTGTCCAGGATCGTCGGCGAACTGCGCTTGCAGTATATGCCTGCGCCGCCGCCCCACGAGGAGTTGCGCGTTATCGTGTTGCTTAAGATGATCGGCGAGCTATCGTTTTCGCAGCAAATGCCGCCGCCCAGAGAGTGAGTGGTGTTTTTATTGATGGTGTTTTCCGAAATTGTCGGCGAGCTCTCATCGCAGAGTATGCCCCCGCCCAGCAAGGACGCAAAATTGAGGGTTATCATGTTGCCCTTGATCGTTGGCGAGCAGCTCTTGCAGCATATTCCCCCTCCACCACTGTTAGTCTGCGCCGCCGACCCGTGCGCACCATTTCCCTCAACGATGTTATCCAAGATCATCGGGGAGCTCTGTGCGCAGTATATCCCGCCGCCGCTCAGAACTGCCGTGTTGCGTGATATCTTGTTTCGTTCAATCAAGGGAGAGCTGTCCGATTCGCAACAGACTCCGCCCCCAGAGGAGAACGCCAAATTGCCGGTGATCGTGTTATTCAGCATCATTGGCGAGCTTTCACTGCAGTAGATGCCCCCGCCCCCGACGGCCGCGTAGTTATCCGTTATTATGTTGCTCTGGATTCGCAAAGAGCTGTTGACGCAATACACTGCCCCGCCGCACTGATCAGCCTCCGACGCACCATAGGCCGAGCCGCCGGTCATCGTGAGACCCTCCACAATGAGGTTCTCCACGCCGATGCAGCGAATGATGTGATGGGCGGAGTCCTCCCCGTCCAGAATGGCAGTGTCGGCGCCGTCGCCTGAGATGGACACGAGGCTTCTCATCGTGAGAGGGTAAGTCTCGCCGTTCGTGGTTGCCGAATACGTGCCGGCCGCAGCGTGGATGGTCGCCGGCCTTTCCTCGGAGACCGGGGCCGAAGCGAGTGCGCAGGTAATCGTTTTGAACGGCGCCTCCGGGGAGCCATCGCCCAAGTCGTTGCCCACCTCGCCATTCACATAGAGGTGCTGCGTCCCCTCAATCCAAATGGCCAGCCTTTCAGTGGCCGACTCGGACCACTGGTAATCATCGTCCCGAACCCGGAATGAGATGGTATGGGTGCCTAGGGAAAGATCGCTTGCGAGCCTCTGAAAGTCCTTCTCAACAGATAAGACACCGTCGAGGTCTGAGCTCCATTGGTAAGCCTCGATTGTCCCATCCTTGTCGGTGCCATGGCCTCGGAATCCAACTGTGTCACTGCCGTATATCGCGGGATTCGGTGATATCGAATCGATATAAGCCACCGGTAACGGAAACTGAGCCTCGATGACAAGCTCCTCGGTGGCCGCCCTCGACCAGAGTCCCGAATCATCCTGCACTCTGTAGGAGATGACGTGCGCGCCCAATTCGAGGCGCCACGCGGGGTAGCTGAAGTGCTCGCTAGTGCTGAGAATGCCTTCGAGGTCAGAAGACCATTCGTGCATGTTAACGGTCCCGTCAGCGTCGGTCCCGTGCCCGACGAATTGAATGGTGTCCACGTATTGTGTAGCTGGATTGGGCGAAATGGAGTCGATATATGCGATCGGTCGTTCGCCTGCCGGGATCGGGTAGTGAAAGCCCATATCGACAATATCAGTGTCGGGCGCGCCATCTGCCTGCGTCGTACGGTCGGACAGGCCCGTATCCTCTGCCGACTTGCTGCCGGCGTCGATGCACGGGCTGTCGGGGTGAAGGTAGTAATCTCCCAGAGGGCCAGCGACGAACATGGGGTCGCATTCGATATTCCCCTCGCCGGAATAATGGCCGTATCCCTGCCAGACGCAGCAATACCTCGGCGTTCCGATGTTATCATTGGTTTGACCTATGAAGATGCAGTTCTGAACTTCTATGCGGCCATCTTCGTTCTCTATTGCATCTGCGCCCCACCCTGAGTAATTCCCCTTAAATGTGCAGTTCTCGATTACTGTGGTAAAACCATCAAAACTGCCACAGTATATCCCACCAGCTTTGCCCCAGCCAACATCATTCCACACGATCAGGCAATTCGTGACAGTTGGGTTGACAGCAAAAATGCCTGCCGCTTGATTACCCGCGTAATTATCACCTATGACACAATCTGTGATTGTGATAGTGCTCTCTGGTCCAGGAGAGTATATCCCTCCCCCAAAATCAGCTTGATTGTTCTCGATCACACAATTCCGGACTTCAGTGGCGCTGTACCTACAGTATATCCCCCCACCGGAACTGTGGGAAGTCTCACTTGCACCGTTTTCCGTTATTGTATTGTCTAGTATTCTGAGATGGCTGTTGTAGCAGTATATGCCGCCACCGCCGTTTTCTTCATGTTCATAGTCCCAATGACTCCCTGTGCCTCCCGTAATGGTCAATCGTTCAATTGTTGCGCCGGTCACATTCATACAATAGAATATATGTCTGGAGTACATCTCTCCGTCGAGAATAGTATTTTCCGCACTATCGCCGACAACCGACACCCAGCTCTTCATGTTGAGTGGGAAGCTCTCACCGTTGGTCCAGGCAGCGTAGGAGCCGGCCGCGACGTGGATCGTGATCGGATCCCCCTCGGATCCCCCATAGCGAAGGCTACGGTTTATCGTCTTCCAGGGGGAGCCTTCGGACCCGTCATAAGAGTCGTTACCCAGCTGGCCATTGACGTAGTAGTGAGTGCCGACCGCCTGGTAGATCTGAAACGGGCACTGGTCAACGGAGAGGATGCCGGAGGCGCCTGTGCCCGCGCGGGAGACCGCGGTCACGTAGGTGTAGTTGCCGGGCACAGCGTCGGTCGGTATAACCTGATCGATGATCATCTCCGGTCCCGCGGCGAAACTCGAAGGCAGCGTCAGATCAGAATACCAGGGCCAGATGCCGACTGCGAAGCCGTTTTGGGTGAGCGAGACCGTGGAGCCGTCCGGCAGCACGATTGCAGCGAAGATATCCACAACGATATCCACGCCTCGGTTCTCAACACTCATAAAGCCCTGTAACACGTCGCCTGCCGCGAACTCGTCCGCATTAAGCGAACAGCTCACCTCTATATCGACCTGCGCCTGCATCGCGAGAACGGCCACGGGCAGCCAAATCAGCAGGAGAGAGATCAGTATGATCCAATGTCTTCTCATCGCGAGGTCCTCCAAGTTCATTACACTTATAGCAACGCAGCGAAAACACTGGACGGATTCATAAGCAGATTCCGTACCAATTAAATAGAATACCTGCTTTTTGGCGCATTTGCTCGGATCTTTGTGGTCCCCAATAATCAGATTGATTTGGTATCGCGAATCGTAGGATCATATGAATCGGGCACTTGAAAGGTCAGTTGTCGGGCCATAGTTGGTTTTGGTCTTGCACCCGTTGGGTGATGATTTGGAGTGCGGGGACCTGGCACCGCTTTCACTTGCCGCAGCCCGATGCGGCGCCTTTTTTTGATTAACAGCTCCGGGAAGTCCGGATCGGTGCCTTTAGGGTCTTAAGAGCCGTGCATTAGGGGTGGTGTCGAGCCACCACCAATGAAATCCGCCGCGCGGCGGACGCACTCCAAAAAGCCAGAACCAGCTTGGGTCATTTGACTATTGCGAGCGCGGCTGATCGTTGCTTTTTTGGCACTAGGTCTGCGATAATCCACAACACGTGATAACACCTGATACAGAATCATAGTGTGGCTTGCTGGCTGCGTGTGTGCTGCAATCAACGGGAAAACCAAATGAGGGTCGGATTCTTCCAGTTTTGTCCCGAATGGGGCGAGAAGAGTAAGAACATTGATAGGGTGCGCAGACTGGTCACAAGCGCGGCATGTGATCTTTGGGTTTTGCCAGAGCTGTTCAACACCGGATACTTATTCTCGGGCATGGATGAGGCGCGGGATTTGGCCGAGGAGGTTCCGTCGGGGCAAACCACACAGGCGCTGCTTCAGATCGCCTCGAAGAACCATGTCGCGATCGTCGGCGGGCTGGCCGAGCGCGACGGTGACAAGCTCTTCAACTCGTCAGTGCTGGTCGGCCCCAGCGGTGAGGTGTTCTGCTATCGCAAGCTGCATCTATTCGGCTACGAGAAGGAGGTATTCGAGCCCGGAGACCGCGAGCCGGAGGTCTTCGAGGTTCTCGGCGTCAAGGTCGGGATGATGATCTGCTTCGATTGGTATTTCCCTGAGACGGCGCGGATACTGATGCTGAAAGGGGCGCAGATTATCTGCCACCCCGCCAACCTCATCCTGCCATATTGCCAGAAGTCGATGCCGACGCGGTGCCTGGAGAATCGGGTGTTTGCCATCACGGCGAATCGCACCGGGACCGAGACCGTCGGAACGCGAGAGTTGACTTTCACGGGCGGCAGCGTCATCGTCGATCCATTGGGAAACGTTCTGGCCAGCGCGTCGATAGACGGCGAGGAGTTTGAGGTTGTTGATATCGATCCTGAGGCGTCATCAGATAAGAGGTTGACGAGCAGGAACGATCTTCGCTCGGACAGACGTGTTGAGCTCTACGGTGAGTTGCTGCAAGAGTGAGACCTCAGATGGAACATACACGTGGCTGAACGCAGAAAACCAGGCAAACGTCGCAGCTTCGTGCTGACGAGGCGCATGACGATCTACGATCTGTTTCGCGAACGCGTCTTCAAGGAGGCGCTCTCTGTTCTGATGATCGCTGTCGCGGCGATCTCGCTCGTCAGCCTCTGGGGCGGGGATTCGGAGACCAATCCGGTCGGCCTTGTCGGCCGCTTTCTATCCGGCGCGTTCGCTCTTGTTTTCGGGGAAGTCCCATCCTATCCGCTCCTCGTGATTCTGTTTGCATTCGCTTTTGCCACGCTAATCAGGAGGAAACCGAGGCTTCTGCCGCTGAAGATCATCGCCACTTTCGTGTTCACAGTAGCGCTCGGGACGATCTACGCGCTCATCAAGGGGCACGCGTCGATGCAGGAGGCGTTTTTCGCACGCGAGCTCGCCAGGTTCCTGATTGACTATTTCAGTGCGTTTGGGGCCATCGTCCTGATCATAGCTCTTTTGCTCGCCTCGGCAATGCTCGTGGCCGGGGTTGGCATCGGTCAGGTCTTTGGCTTCCTTCTCCGCATCTTCGGCAGAACGGCTAAGCAACGGGCGGACGTGCTGGCTGAGCCAGCCTTGGCGACTTCAAAGGCGAAGAGAAGGCGAGAGGCCAAGAGGCCAGGCGAAACGCCCGCCTCGGGCCCTGCTGGCATAGGGTGCCCCGCTATCGCGAGCGAGGGTTACCAGGCCCCGGCGGTGGACCTTCTGGACCCGACCGGGCGCATGGACAGCGCTGAGCGGCAGAGCAATCTGATCAGAAAGGGCGAACTGATCGTCGAGAAGCTGGCCGACCACAACATCGAGGGCAAGATAGCGGGCATCCTCACGGGGCCGATCATCACGAGGTTCGAGTTCCGGCCAGCGCGGGGAGTGAAGCTCAGCAGGATAGTCTCACTCGCCGACGACCTTGCGCTGGCGATGAAGGCGAAATTCGTGCCTCGTATAGCGCCCATCCCGGGCAGGTCGGTGGTCGGGATCGAGATCGCCAATGAGAACCGTCGCATAATAAGGTTCCGCGAGGTTCTGTCGTCAGGCCAATTCCATGATAATCCAACGAAGCTGAAGCTCGCCGTCGGAACTGATATCGCGGGCCAGCCGCACGTCATCTCCCTCGAGAGCATCACGCATATCCTCATCGCTGGGGCAACCGGGACGGGCAAGTCAGTCTGCATCAACTCGATGCTTTGCAGTCTGCTCTACTCGACCAGCCCGGAGGAGCTTGAACTCATCCTCATCGACCCCAAGATGCTGGAGCTGTCGCCATACAATGGCATCCCGCACCTGCGCGAGCCGGTTATCAGCGACGTGCAGAGCGCGGAACTCGCGTTCAGATGGGCAGTCTCCGAGATGGACCATAGATACCAACTCCTGGCCGAACGGAGGGTCCGCCACCTAAACGAATACAACGAGCGCGTTCTCGAGGAACGGAAGGCTCGCGCGAGCGAGCTCACCGGACTTGGGCCCCAGGAGATGCCGCCCGAGCTCAAGACCATCCCCAACCTCGTCATAGTCGTCGATGAGCTTGCCGACCTCATACTCTCGGCGAGGCAGGCAATCGAGGTCCCGATAATCAAGCTCGCCGCCAAGGCCCGCGCCGCTGGCATCTATCTCGTGCTCGCCACACAGCGGCCATCTGTTGATGTGGTAACTGGGCTTATCAAGACAAACTTCCCATCGAGGCTCGCGTTTAGGGTCGCCCAGAAGGTCGATTCGAGGACGATACTCGATCAAAACGGCGCCGAGAAACTGCTCGGCAGGGGCGATATGCTTTTTCTGACGCCTGGCGTCGCAGGTCTCACTCGTCTGCACGGCGCCTTCATTTCTGAGCGAGAGATCGAAAGGATCGTCAGGCATCTGAAAAAGCAGCCGGCGCCGGTTCGCGAGAGCTCGATCTTCGACGAGGTCGAGCAGCAGGAGACGCTCGATATCGAGGGCGCGGACGATCCGCATTACAGAAACGCCGTCGAGATAGTCGTCCGCTCCAAATACGCCTCGATCTCGCTGCTTCAGCGCAAGCTCAAGATCGGCCACAGTCGTGCGGCCCGCTACATCGACATGATGGAGCAGCAGGGCGTAGTCGGCCCCTTTAGAGGCAGCAAGCCCCGCGAAGTCCTCGTGGACGACGTCAGCTTCTAGCGGCGAGCCCAGTCCGTTTCAGCAGGCACTCCCGCAAGGCCACGAGGTCTGAGGGACGCCGGTCATTGGAGACCTGCCATTCGGCCACGGCCTCGGCCAAGTCGATGTCGGCTTCCCCAGGCGCAAGACTGCCCTTCGAGCCGCGTATGTAAGACCGCGCCTCTCGAAAGAGCGGCTTGCCGGGGAAGGTCTGGGGCCAGTCGCCGGCATTGATGGTCTGCTTGATCTCGTTGTGATACTTGGAGAGGTTGCTAGCGATGCTATTCTCTGCCAGGTTTGCTCTCGGGAGACCGCAGACATGCCTATGCCAGTCCTTGGTTTCCAATATGTAGTCCAGAGCACTTGTATGGTCTGTTATCTCGTCTTGAGTAGGGTCGGGGGGAAAGCTTCGTGTCAGTTCGATACGAAGGTCTGAAAGAGATCTCTTGCACACAACCCACCACGTCAGCGCTGTGGCCCTCTTCTTTACCCGACGTTCTATCTCGGACGCTCTCCTGGTCAACCCCTCTGCGGCACAATTCGCAAGCGCGTCCCAGTCAAGCAGGTAGTTCTCGACCTCGTACCGCGGAATAGTGAAGACGTAAGCGTGGGGATTCGTCCAATCCGGGAAGTTGGTCTCGCCGAAATCTTTGTCTCGAACTCCAAAGACATTCGTGCGTTGGTCCGGGCCTGAACGAGCACCAGTTGTCAGCGCGCTCACGCTTTCCCGGCCCCCGGCCACGGCGAAGCCGATTCTCGGGTCTTTCTGCCAAAGTGCGCGGAGGTATTCCTTTGTCAGCTCGTCCTCCACCCAGACGACGACAGCTCGCCTCTTGTATAGCGACCTAAGCATTGTGCTCCGGTCGGTCCCGGATCACAGGCTTGTCGTTTGGACCGAGACGCGGGTCGCCCTCGTGAAGCAGCCAAAACCGCTCGTAGCTCATTACCGAATCGAGGATCTCTGCCGAATGCGTCGCCACGATGATCTGCGTGTCAGGCAGAAGCACTCTCAGTGCTCTCATTATGGCGCAGTGCCACTCTTCGTGCAGGTGTAGCTCCGGCTCGTCGATCAGGACGATTCCGCCCCGGTAGTCGTTCATCGTGAACCAGCCGGCCATCGTCAGAACCTCGATCTCGCCGGAACTGAGGTCGTTCACCGGGATTTCTGCGCCGTCTTTTCTCCGAAGGTAAAGGTTGTAGCCTCCATCAGGGTCATCCATATCGACTGACCTGACGAAAAACTCCGCCTCGTCCCCGGGATAGAATATCTTCCAGGCCTTCTCGAGAGGATCAATGATGGCTCGCACCTTGGGATTCGATCCAGGATCAAGCCTGTTCATGGTTGAGTATAGCCACAGATTCCTGCACTTCTTTTGGAGAGCTACGAGCCGGTCTGCTTCCTTACGGTCTTCGTCCTTATCTCCCTTCTCATCCGCGACCGGCAGCGATGCAACAAGCTTGGGCGTCCGCCAAGATGTGAAATACGAAATCGGGATTGCGACGCGACGAAGAAGACCGGGGACAGGCCAATCCATCGCGGCAATCTCGAGTCTCATCGTCCGGTGATCTTCGTCCCACACTTCCCCAATGTGCCATTTCATCTGATCGGATTGCCACTCCGTCTGAACAGACTCATCTTTAATCAGAGCATCGGCTTCGATCTCGAAGTTTTCAGCGCCGGCTTTCACGTTGCTCAATGGATTCTCAGCTGAAGCAGCCATTAACTGCTTGCGGCCGCAAGCGATCAGGATCGCTTCCAGGACGGAGGTCTTGCCGCAGCCGTTGGGGCCGGCGAGGACTACGAGGTCGAGCGGATTGCCGTCGGGATCGGTGAAGTCGAGGTCGAGCTCGCCGATGCACCTGAAGTTGCGAATCTTGAGGCCTTTGATCTTGATTCCCATGCCGAAAGGTTACATTTCCCGTCCGCTGCATTCAAGCACGATCGTGCCCGAAACCCGGGATACCCACGAGCCACCGCACTCCCCGTCCTCGAAGGGCCGCCTGCCAAACACACGATGTCAGGCTATCATGCGCTCGGCGAGGAGCGTGCGAGCAGCGAGTAGAACATCCCGTCGCAGTCAGAAGTATGTGGCAGAAGGGTTATGCCGAGGCCGGTTGCGGAGGCGCGCAGCGCCTCGGGGAAGTTGCGGACGGGCTGCACTCGAAAATCGCCGTTGCGCCTCAAGAACTTCCCGATCACTTGCTCGTTCTCCTCAGGCTCCAGGCTGCACGTGGAGTAGAGAATCGTTCCGCGGGGCTTTGCGAGGGTCGCGCACGATTCCAGCATCTTCAGCTGTAGCCTGGCGAGCTTCCCAAGATGAGCCGGCCCTACCCGCCACCTTATCTCCGGGTGCCGGCGGATGGTGCCGGTACCTGAACACGGTGCGTCCAGCAGCACAAGATCGAATGATTCCGTTCTCAAGGGCGCATAAAGAAGATCGCTTGCGACGAGTCGGACGTTCTTCAGGCCGAGCCGCTCAACCTGCCGTCTGGCGTCTTTGACCTTTCTTGCGTAGATGTCGTTGCCGAATACCGATGCGTTGGGAAAGAGCTCCGAAAGATGCGTGAGCTTCTGGCCGACGCCGGCGCAGACATCGACAATCGATTGCGGCTTGAGCCCTTCAAGCACCAGGCTCAACATCTGGGCGCCCTCGTCCTGAATCGTGAATAGGCCCTCATGCCATTCCGGGGTCTCCTTTGGCGAGCCCGTGCCTGAGAGCCTTAGCGTGTGCGGGCAAACAAGGGATTTTCTGGCGTCAAAACCTCGCTCCTTGAGTTTCACTGCAAGACCGCTGGGCGTCGTCTTCGTTACGTTGACCCGAACGGTCTTCGGAGGCGCCTGATTGAGCGCCGAGACGAGTCTGACCAGCTCCTTCCTCCCGAAGCGCCGACTCCATCTTGAGATGAGCTGTTCGGGGAACGAAAAGGCCAGTGCCACAGACCTGATGAACTCTGCCTCATCCGCCTTGAGCGCGATTTGAGGCGGCTCAAGGGAGGTTTTACGGCTCACGAGGCGCCTCAGGAGGGCGTTGACGAAGCCAGACGCCTTTTCACCGCAGCGCTGTTTGGCGATTCGCACCGTCTCGCTGACTGCGGCGAAATCAGGCACGTTGTGCAAAGACATTATCTGATACGCCCCGAGCCTAAGCGCCGTGGCTGTTGGGACGTCGGTTCTGTCCGGCTTGAAGGAACCAGCCTGCGCGAGATAGTAGTCGAGCAAGGTCTGGTTTCTGAGCGCGCCAAAGACGAGTTCTGTGGCCAGATGCCGTTCCGCGGGAGGCAGATCGGGGTTTCTGGCAAGCAGCGCGCTCAGCAGCACGTCCGAGTGGCTGCCCTGGGTCTGGACGCGCGTCAGGACTTCAAATGCTATTGCTCGAGCGGAGGTCACTTTCCAGCTTGCGAGAGTATCTGCCTCAAGAGCTCTGGCCTTCCCATGCCGGTCTTTGATGAGAAGAGTATCACCTGCGAGCCCTGCACACCGTCAATCGCGCCGGTTATCCACTCGACAGCAGCCTTGTGCTTCGAGCGGGTGATCCTGTCGGCCTTAGTTGCGACCACGACGAACCTCACCCCGTGCGCGATCAGCCATTGCCATAGCGACACATCTGACGTTTCAGGCGGCCGTCGGCAATCGACAAGCAAGACGCAGAGCGAGGCTCGACCGGAGGATAGATAGGCCTCAACCAGCGGGGCCAGCCTTGCCTGAATGGCCTTCGGTGCTTTTGAATAGCCGTATCCAGGGAGATCGACGAAGCAGATGGTATCGTTGACGTTGTAGAAATTGATGCATCTCGTCCTTCCGGGGCTTGCGCTGGACTGCGCGAGTCGCTTTCTCCGGACGAGGCAGTTGATCAATGAGGACTTGCCCACATTTGACCTTCCGGCGAACGCGACCTCCGGAAGACTCTGTTCAGGCAGCCATTCCAACGAGTGGGAGCTCCCAACGAATTGAACCGAGCTAATCCGCATGGTCACACAAATAGGTCAATCCAGCACATAGAGCTGGTCGCCAATCACGAAATGAATCGGCAGAGGCTGCCGTGCAAGCCAACAACCTCTGCCGCCGATAATCCTGAAATCTGTGCAGCTGCTAATCGAGCGTCTGGCCCAGACTCTTCTGCGCCTCAACCAGACAGCCATTGCCGTTGGATGAGTTGTAGAGAAGCGCCCAGGCGATGAGAGGCAATGGGGCCACGGCCTCTGATGTAATGGTCAGACAACCGTAACCGACGCTGTCCGCGTCGCTGGCACGCACCTCGACGAAGCCGCCCGGAATCACCTCAAATGGGAACTCGCCAACAAGGAGACCGTGCCGGTCCTTGAGGGATATCTTACCGGGCACGTTCACCTGGTTCGGGTTTCGGACCCAAATGAACGTCTCCTGATACCGCAGCCCATCGAACTCCCAATATGGGATATAAATGGGTGGCGTGTAGCTTCTCGACGCCGGGACAGGATAGAACTGCGACCTCTTGGCGTTCAGCCAGACAGCAAATACGCCGATCTCATCGTCGTCAGCCCAAATCGCACGAGCCCAGCCACTTTCCCCGGCCATCGTGCATCTGCTCGCCTGAATGACACTCATACCGCCTGCCGATACCGATGTGAGGTCTGCGCCCCGAATCATACCCATATCATTGTAGAAGCTTATCTGGGGAGCGGCTAAGGTGTCACCGAGGTTTGAGAACACTATGTATGTGTCGAGGTTGAAGAGCGGTTGGTTTCTCCAGGTCGGCACGAAGTAGGGTGACAGCTCGGCGTTTTCGAGAACGGGCAGCTCGAATCCGCCGCCCCTGACCCTGTTGAGCATAACGGCCCATACCCGGAGCGGATCGCTGAAGACCATCCTTGCCGAGCCGATGTTTGTGTCCAGAACCGTCTCTGACAGCAGCAGTGCCCTGGTTCCAGAGGGAGCCATGTTGGCGTGTATTGTGTCAATCTCGGCGCCAAACTCATCAAAGAGGATGATCTCAGCGCTCACGTCGCGGTCGTGCTGGTTGGCCAGGGCGATAAACGTGTCGAAAGTGACCTCGTTCCCGCCGCCGGGTGAATTGTCCCTAATAACCTGCCAGAATGGCATCTGAAGCGGCCCTGGCCTCGCGCCGGCCAGGTCCAGGGATATGGTCGGACCAACATCTACCTTGCCCCAGACGACAAGACTGCCATTCCTCCAGCTGATGTAGCCTGTTCCGGAGTCGGAGCCGGTTACACCCGGGACCTCAGATATCTTCAGCACCTTTGTCTCTTTTCCAGCTACCGGCACCAGATACCGCTCTATCGGCTGGCCATTGTATCTCGAAAGCACCACTTCCACACCAACAGGGTCCGGGCCAATGTTGGTCATCACTATACTGGTCTCGAAGTTTGGTGATATGTTCTTCTCAACGAGCCAGAATGGGATGGCGGCCTCGTCTCCGTGCTTGATCACGGGGCCGATGAGGTAGCCGGTTTCGGGAACTCTCGCTGTTCCTCCGTAGCCGTCATTCGCAAAGAAGTAGTAATGGTGCTCGCCAGTCGATAGCGTTCCAGGTGATGCAGTGTAAGCGTATGTTCCGTCGTAGTCTTCTCCAGAGGTGAGCCACATCCGGCGCTCTTGGCCGTCCAACCATACGGACATGAGATGCGGCGCATCTCCCTGTTCATCGAAGTAATCAACTGAGAACACGTATCTTTCGAGGAAGCCGCCCCGCTCTGGGTCAACCGCTGGATTGCTCAGAATGGGAGGGATGTTGGTCTTGCGGACGTAGGGACCCTCGAACTCATCCCCGGGCGTTCCCGGCATTCTCGTCTCGGCGCCCAGGCTGTCCGTGGCGTAGAACCAATACGAGTGGAGTCCCTCGAAAAGGCCCACAACTGGCACACCGTAAACACCGTTCTCAGGTGTCCCGGACAAAAGCTCCATCTCGTAAAGCTCCCCATCGAGATAAAGATGCGTCTGCCCAGCTGGATTGGCGTTGATGTCTGAATACCTGGCGCTGAACATAAACTCGGTGGTCGCGGTGCCGGACGCGGGGTCCACCATCCCGTCGGTCAGAACAGGGCGCGTGTTGGTCCCGGTAACGTTCGGGCCAGATATCTCGCCCCTGATCGGGAGTCGACCTGCGCCGCCCGTCTCATCGATAAAGCTGAAGTAGAAGCTGTGGCTGCCCAACGCGAGATCAGATATCCTGCAATAATAAGTGGCGCCGCTCGCGAAATTTGTCAAGGCCGGTACCGTCGTACTCTCGCCCTCGTCAGTCACGCCCTCCAGGAACGTCATCTCGTGTGGAGAGCTATCGACAACGACCGTCTTGTTGATCGGCATATAGTCGTGAGGACTGGTATAACGCACGGTGAACGTAACCGGGGTCTCGACCAGCGGGTTCCTGGGCGAAACGATGCCGTCTGAGAGCATAGGAACCTGGCCACCGCCCAAAACGACCGGCCCGTCAATGTCGCCGGCGGAAGGCCACCGACCTGTTTTGCCGTAGATGTCGTCGAACTCGAAGTAATACGTGTGATCGGCCTCGGTCAGGAAAGTCTCATACTTGTAGAGCCCATTGTTGGCTGTGCCCGACGCGAGCCACATCTGATAGGGGACGTTATCTATGAAGAGGTAGGGATTCCCCGGGGCATCACCGTCGGCGTCATAGTAAGACACCGAATACGTGAAGAGCGTGATGCGCGAACCCGTAGATGGCGAAACGCTCCCGTTCGTAAGCTCCGGCGCGGCGTTATACTGTTCGCCTACTCTGACGTTCTCGTATGTCCCGCCTCGAGCTGGAAGCCTGGCCGTGCCCCCGTTGCCGTCCTTGAAGTAGTAGTAATAGCGATGAATGCCGGGGCCAAGCGGCACATTCGCCTCGTAATAGCAATCAGAGCGCTTATCCACGGCGGGATCGCCGAGCATGAGCATCGGGTAAGGGACCTCATCAATCACGACCCGGCCTTCATACGGGCCGTTATCTCCGTCCCACATCCCGTTGCAGTTGTCGTCGTCGAAGCGCTCGGACTCCCACCGTCCATTGCCGTTAAGGTCGATGAATGAATCCCCATCCTTGGGGTTATACGGGGTGTATTGGGATGACCACCAGTCTGTTGGGTCTGGCCACGGGTCGGAGCCCGGATCGGCATACCACGTGTCGTCGGAGCAATGGTCGCCCATATCGTTCCAGGACTCATACTCAATCATGCCATTGTTGGCAATCAGGTCGCCCTTGTAATCCCTCTGCAAGCTGCCGTCTGCCCAGTTGCCGCCATTGTCATCTGAGGCCAGAAACGGCTCGAAATCCTGCGTACCATCGACATAGAAACCGGCCTCATTCGAGTCAAAGTAGTGTAAAGTGAACGTAAACACCGTGCCCGGAGGGCCCGAAAGCGGCGCAACCGAGGGCTCGGTAAGCTCCGGCGGAGTGTTGAAGAACCCAAGTGGTGAGGCCGTTATGATCGACCAATCCTGAAAGTTCTCCATCGCCGCGTGAGGCTTGCTGCCGTGCGACCACCACCATGTGTTATGCGCAATGACTTGATGGGAACCGGCTGAATAGTTGTAGCCTACGCCCAAGACCGCGTGTGTGTTCCAGCCGTTGCCAGAATAGTCGGAGCTTATGCCAAAATAGACAGGATGATTCTTGTTAATCTCCTGCTGAAGCGTGCTGATAATCGCGGGGGAAACGCCGAGGCCCCAATAGTCCAGGTGGTCGGTAACGAAGGTATAGCCGTAAAACTTGCCCGTCTCCTCTATCGTCCTCTCAGCGACCGGCCTTGATATCCCGTATTTCATCAGAATGCAGCCATCATAGCCCGGGCCGCCTAGCTCTTCTCGACCAAACTCGCTGTCGGCTATGTTCTGTCCAAACTCAACGATCTTGTCGTGAAGCTCCTGAATCGTGAACGGCGCTGACCCGCACCAATTGAAGCTCATTGGACCACCGAGCCACAAGTTCCTGAACCCCCACGCGTTGCCATAATAGCCTAACATCATCGCCATCGAGGTCGGACCGCAGCCCCTATACCAGGTGAATTCGTAGTCGTGCGCCTCTGCGTTGATGATCTTAGCAACGAGGATGTCAGAGCCTTGCTTGACCGCGGGTGGCCCGTTTGATGATAGAACGTGTTGACGCCAGAAGCCCTTGACCCGGTCTTGCCTCTCCATGGACACGCTAGTGTATCTGTTCAGATGCTCGACCACTTCGGCCTTGGGGCAAACCTCAAAGCTGCCCAGATGGACCACGATACCATCGGCGACGGCGCGATTCGTGGCGTTCTTAGGTTTGATCTTCACCAGATAGTCGAATGGCGGTGCGAAAACGTATTGAATGTCTTCCGGCTCGTAGCCCATGTCCCAGACTGTGTCCAGTGACCTTTCAAGCCCCCAAGACGGGCGCAATCCTCCCGAATACTCGAAAAACGGGTGGAAGTCGTCCCTGGCGCTGACGGTCATACATCCCAGATAGACGTTCTCCCGCTTCACTGAATAGACATAGGCCATCGGGACGCCATCCATGTCGTAATAAGTTACGGGATCGGTGAAGTCCGCATCCCTCCACTCAGGAAACGAACCAGATGCGACAGCTCTACAATACTCAAGCGATTTCTCGAGCTTCTCGGGCGTCAGAACAGCCCCAAATGAGAAGCTTGCTGAAACAACTAGCACCAAAGCCGCAAAGACAAACAGATGAAACAACGACCTTGTCCCAGAATTCCTCGCTAGGTTGGCCATTTAAGCTTCCTCCCTACAATATCTAGTGGTTCTAGCATTATAATCAGACGAGTATATATAATATAACGAGGCGCCGACCCCGTTGTCAAGCGAATCAGGCCGAGGAGTTTCCCACACCGGGGAAGGCCGTCTAAAACCTTCCGTTGAAGTAATCCTCGAGTATTTGCCGGTGATCGAAAGCGATTTCGTCCGGCAAGTTGTCCTTAGTGAACACTTCCGCTCTGACAGCGTCGTCGGC
The DNA here is from genome assembly GCA_965372715.1 of uncultured bacterium. Lineage (GTDB taxonomy): Bacteria > B130-G9 > B130-G9 > B130-G9 > B130-G9 > CAYZPW01. The sequence continues at coordinate 85,124 of CBDVDH010000007.1, forward strand.
GCCTCTCGGTGTGCCCCTTGCTGTTGCGATAAAGACGGTCGAGACCGAATGATGTCTATTGTCTCGGCCCGGATCGGAATAAGTGTGAAACTGCCGCATCAGCTTGACGTCGAGCGAGGTCTCCTCCCTCGCCTCTCGCACCGCGCATCGCTCCAGGCTTTCCCCATAATCGACGTAGCCCCCGGGGATCGCCCACCCCAGCGGCGGGTTCTTGCGCTCGATTAGGACAACGCCCCCGCCTTCAAGCTCGATGATAATGTCAACCGTTGGTATCGGGTTGCGATACTTCATTTATCGATTGACCGCCTCCTCCAAAGCCCTCAAGTGCTCGGCTATTGGAACAGGAATCCTGCTCGGTCCGTTGTTGCTCTTGTCCTTACTCACTGTTCCGACCCAGTTTCTAAACAGGCTGTGTCATGATTGGTTTCTGCATGTGACAACCGCGCCTCGTGCGGGATCAGGGCGTAGTAGGGGCGGTGCTTGCCCCGCCCTTGTCTGACGCGACCGAACGTATGAA
>CBDVDH010000008.1:0-80393 GCA_965372715.1 uncultured bacterium
TCGCTACCTTAGGACCGTTATAGTTACGGCCGCCGTTTACTGGGGCTTCAGTTCAATGCTTCTCCCACCCGAAGGTGAGATAACACCTCCCTTTAACCTTCCAGCACCGGGCAGGCGTCAGTCCCTATACATCAGCTTGCGCTTTAGCAGAGACCTGTGTTTTTAGTAAACAGTCGCCTGGGCCATTTCTCTGCGGCCTCCTTCAGCTCGCCAAGCAAGTTGGTCCACTGAAAGAGGCGCTCCTTCTCCCGAAGTTACGGAGCAATTTTGCCGAGTTCCTTAACGAGGGTTCTCTCAATCGCCTTGGGATGCTCTCCCTGACTACCTGTGGCGGTTTGCGGTACGGTCGCACTCTTGGCTCGCTTAGAGGTTTTTCTTGTCAGTGTGGAATTTGCTACTTGCGCCCTTACGGGACCGTATTCACGTCTCAGCGTTTGAAGTGGCGGCGCGGATTTGCCTACGCCACCCGCCTACACGCTTAAACCTGCTATTCCATCAGCAGGATAGCATATCCTCCTGCGTCACCTCATCGCTCAAACGTCAAGAGTGCGGTACAGGAATGTTGACCTGTTTACCATCGCCTACGCCTTTCGGCCTCGGCTTAGGTGCCGACTAACCCTGAGCGGATTAACCTTCCCCAGGAAACCTTAGTCATACGGCGAATGGGTTTCTCACCCATTTTTCGTTACTCATGCCGGCATGCTCACTTCCCTACCGTCCAGCGCGCCTCGCGGCGCGCCTTCGCCCAGTAAGGAACGCTCCCCTACCTACTCAGTATGGCCCGAAGGCCACCTGTGGTATCGCAGCTTCGGTTGTATGCTTAAGCCCCGTTAAATTGTCGGCGCGGCATCACTCGACCAGTGAGCTTTTACGCTTTCTTCAAAGGATGGCTGCTTCTAAGCCAACCTCCTGGCTGTCTGAGCGCTGCTACCTCCTTTCCCACTTAGCATACTATTGGGGACCTTAGCTGGCGATCTGGGTTGTTTCCCTTTCGACTACGAAGCTTATCCCACGCAGTCTGACTCCCATACATTAAGTTACGGCATTTGTGGTTTAAATGGGGTTGGTAAGTCTCACGACCCCCTAGCCCAGTCAGAGCCCTACCTCCGCAACTGTCCATATGAGGCTAGCCCTAAAGCTATTTCGGGGAGAACCAGCTATCGCCGAGTTTGATTGGCCTTTCACCCCTACCCTCAGCTCATCCCCTGATCTTTCATCATCAGTGGGTTCGGCCCTCCAGAGGTTGTTAAACCTACTTCAGCCTGGCCAAGGGTAGATCACTCGGTTTCGGGTCTACTACATGCAACTTAGTCGCCCTATTCAGACTCGCTTTCGCTACGGCTACACCTTAACGGCTTAACCTTGCTACACACAGTAACTCGCCGGCTCATTATGCAAAAGGCACGCGGTCATCCACCTTCGCTAAAGCTATGGCGGACTCCCACCGCTTGTAGGCGCAGGGTTTCAGGTGCTTTTAACTCCCCTAACAGGGGTTCTTTTCACCATTCCCTCACGGTACTGTTACTCTATCGGTCGCCAGGTTGTATTTAGCCTTAGGAGATGGTCCTCCCAAATTCCCACAAGGTTTCACGTGTCCCGTGGTACTCGGGTGTCCAATTAGGGAGCCCAAAACCTTTCGCATACGGGGCTATCGCCCTCTATGGCCGATCTTTCCATATCGTTCAGCTAGGCTTGGGGTTTGTAACTCCCCCGGCGGTCCAGAGCCCACCGACATTGAATCCCACGACCCCTCGCATACAACGCCTCTGAGCTATTACGTAAACGAGGTTTAGGCTGTTCCCGTTTCGCTCGCCACTACTCAGGGAATCGCATTTGCTTTCTCTTCCTCAGGGTACTAAGATGGTTCAATTCCCCTGGTTCGCCTCACCCGTGCTATGTATTCACACGGGGATGTCCCGGCTTCCGCCGGGACGGGTTGCCCCATTCGGAGACCCTCGGATCTACGCTTGTTTGCAGCTCCCCGAGGCATATCGCAGCTTACCACGTCCTTCATCGCCACCTGGCGCCAAGGCATCCGCCCTGCGCCCTTAGTAACTTGATCGCAACGCGCAGTGTTCACCACGCGTTGTGCTCCATAAACCTTTTCCAAAAAAGCAATGTCAAAGATCAAGACCACGCCTTTTTTGAGCGTGGCTGCATCAGCGAAACAACAATAGTGCTTTCGCTCCGTAATGTCAACACTCTTTTTACATGAGAAGTTCCGTAAGACGGAAACGGGGGAAACTCCTCATCTCCCGCGAGTTGACTTTCTCGCGCCCCGTTTGTTATTTTGTTATATTGTTATAGATCATTGGCCCAGTCCACGCTATAAGCTAGCAGATTTACACAAAGAGGTTTGAGAGATGACCTACATCTTAGGGATTAACGAGCTGTATCACGACATTTCTGCCGCGCTGATCAAGGACGGCGAGATCGTGGGCGTGATGGAGGAGGAGAGGCTCAACCGCGTCAAGCACACGCCCGGCCTTTGCTGGGGCGGCAAGGAGCCTGAGCTCTCCATGCAGTGGCTTTTCGACGCTTTTGGCGTTCGGGATTCGGACATCGACGCGGTCGCCATTTCATACCACATGAACTCCTATCTGGCTATAAAGACCATCGTTGACGCTGTGGTCGCCAACCTGAGGCGCATGACGCTCACAAACATAATCAAGCAGCGCATCGGCTCCGACGATCCGGCCGCGAAGGTCCTCTACGGCAACATCGTGGGCTACTTCTACAATCGCAAGAAGTTCCTGGCTCAGCTGAGGCGCCGGTTCAAGCGGGTCTTCGAGATCAAGCATCATCTTTGCCACGCTGCGAGCGCGTTTCGGATGTCGGGCTTTGACAAGGCGAATATCTTGGTCATAGATGGCCTCGGCGAGGACCACTCCACCTCGCTTTTTATCGGGGACGGCAACACGATTTCGCGTCCGATTCGACAATACAGCCAGTATCAGTCGATGGGCATGCTCTACAAGACGATCACTTTCCTTTTGGGCTTTGGCTATTTCGGGGACGGCAAGCTGATGGGACTCTCGTCCTACGGCGAGTTCGATCCCAAATACGAGGGCATCCTCGAGGTCTCTCGCCACGACTACCACGTCAACCTGGAGCAGATCAGAAAGGTCGGGCCGTATGCGAGGCGCTACAAGATGGGCGACCCCATCTTACAGGAGCACAAGAACATCGCAAAGACGATCCAGACTCAGTTGGAGCGAGCCGCGGTTGAGCTCGCTGAATACCTCTTTAAGATCACTGGCTACCGGAAGCTCTGCATCGCGGGCGGCGTGGGGCTCAACTGTAACATGAACGGTGTGCTGCTCAAACAGGACTTCATCGACGAGCTCTTCGTGCAGCCTGGCGCCATGGACATGGGCACAGCCATTGGCGGGGCGTTGGAGGCATACGCGATGCTGGGCCACGAGTCGAAAACGCGGCTTTCAACGGTCGCCTTCGGGCCCGGATACTCCGACGACCAGATCGAGGCAGCGCTCAAGCGGGCGGGGCTTCCGTATTACAGGTCGGAAGACGCGCCGAAAGAGGCGGCTCAGATGATGGCGGACAACAAGATCGTCGGCTGGTTCCAGGGCCGGATGGAGTTTGGCCCCCGGGCGCTCGGCTATCGCACGATCATGGGCAATCCCTGCAACCCTGAGATGAAGGACAGCGTGAACAAGGTCAAGGACCGCGAGCTCTGGCGGCCGCTTGCGCCGTCGGTGCTGGTGGAGGATATCCACGACTGGTTCGAGAACGCCGCCGAAAGCCCGTTCATGACGCTGAACTTCAAGTATAAGGACGGCATGGGCGCCAAAGTCCCCTCTGTGCAGCACGTGGATGACACGGCAAGGATTCAAACGGTCTCAGAGCAAGAAAACCCGAGATACCACCGCTGCATAAACGAGTTCAAGAAACTCACCGGCGCATCGATGGTCCTGAACACGTCGTTTAACCGGCGCATCGAGCCGATAGTCTGCTCGATAGAAAACGCCATCGAGACATTCCTGAAGACGCCGATCGACTACCTCATCGCCAACGATTTCGTGGCCTCCAAGAACGGCAAGAAGGATTAATTAGATATGGGGGCAGCCGCAGCGTGCCCCCATGCCCCCCCGCTGCTTTTGTGCCTTGCGCCAATGAAATGCGTGGCATTTCCTTGGCGAGGTCGCTTGCCGCAGAGCGGCAAATGACCCCAGCCTGACGAATCAACCGCTTGATTGCCCTGCGGGTGCTTTGGAGTGCGGCGACCCGGCGCCGCTTTGAAGCGCCGCGGCCCGACGCGGCCGCACACAATAGATCATCGCTCGCCTCCCCAACACATGTTCATCTCCTGAGCAGCACGCTCAACAACATACGATGCCAGATCATCGCAATAAAAGCGGTGAGAGCTCACCGCACTCCAAAAGCGACTCCTTCCGGTCTGACATCCATCAATCTCATTTTTCGGAACATTTGGAATCGCGTTTGTTTCGCGGTATTATTCTGGTGAGACCTGATGCCAAATCGATACTAATAATGAGCGTGCGGTCATGCGAAAGACGGTTCTCTGCCTGGCATTCTTTCTGGCAATCGCCCTTACCGGCGCACGCGGCGACATGTGGACGGTTTTGACCCCCGGCACCAACGTGATGAGCATCGCGCGGGACAACAGCGGCCACATGTGGTGCGGCGGCACATTCGGCGCCACCCGACTTGACCGCTGGGGATTTACGAAGGATACATACACCAGCGCCGACGGCCTGGCCGGCCATCCGGTTACCGACATCGCGATCGGAGCAGACGGGCGGAAATGGTTCGCAACCTGGAGCGCCGGCCTCAGCTGCCGAAACCAAGAAGCTCGCTCGCAACAGGCAGACTCGCTACCAGCTTTTGGAATCCAGCACCGAGAAACAGCGCGATGCGAGACGCGTTGTCATCAGGATTGCGGGCGCATCAGACCGAATCGTCAAGCTCTGTCGCTATAGAATGGCGAATCGCTGAACGCCACTGCAATAGCCAGCTCGCTAAGATGTGAAGGGAGACTACCAGAACCAACAAGGTGCCCCTGATCCACGCGTTACCATGGAAGAACTGCCATGAAGCCCTCACCAAGAGCAAATAGATGGGAAAAGAGAAAGAAAGAGCCAAGATGAGATCCTTACGTATGTACCGTCTTGCCTTAAAGCCAGCTATGACAGTCTTCTCTAGGGACAGATTCAGGAAGTCAGCACCGCCATAGTCTCGTGCGAGCCTGTGAAGTGCGAGCCACCTGTCAGCAATCTGGGTGAGTTTTTTGAATCTGAGCCAGAACAGGGCGGTTAAGATAACGAGGAATCCAACTTGGCCCAAGATGGACTCGGGAGCGGACACAACATCTGGGAAATCCACCCTTTGAATGGTAATCACGGCAAGGCCACCAAGCAGTATAATCGCAAAATGCAATAGTCTATCGCGTTCGTGCTTTTCTGTATCAATCTCTCTTCGCGTTTGCACAAAATACTCGGTAATGAAGTTGGGCACTTCACAAGATGGACGGCCAGCCCCCTTCGTCGTCAGATCATCCATAGCACGCTTCCTCAAGAGTCTCTGTAGAGAATCACGGCACCCGATATTATCTTGCCTTTTTTGCTTTGCGCTCCAAATCAAGAAAGACGCCGAGCGGCAGCCGTTCGTGCTTCCTTCGCTTGGAATAGCCCTGCAACAGCTCTTTTATGCCGAAGGCGGCGACTCCCGCGCAAGCGGTTTTGAAGTCAATACCGCCTTGTAGGACCGCTGCGCCACCAAAAGCGGCTTCCAGTGCGAAGTTGCGAACTAGCGTGCGTTGAATGATCTGCCACTCCTTCTGATAATCGCTGTACTGCTGTTCGAGCTCGTCTTTGAATTCTTGGTAGATGTTCTTGCGTTCAAGGAATTCGGGAGAACTGGCCTTGTCCCAGACGCTGACCAGAAAAGTCCTAAGACGACCCAACCGATCATCCTTTCTCAAATTCAAAACGAAATCTAGGCTTACTGAATTAAGAAAGTTAAACTGCAATTCGCTGAAAGCTCGGGAGAGTTCAGTTAATGGATTTTCTTCAATACCGCTATCTCGCTGGACCGCGAAATCATACTGCCGCCGAAAAACGTGGTCACCAAGAAGAAGAAAGGAATCACACAGGTTAGATACAAAAACGATTGACTCGAGATTATCCGGAGTCCCGAATTCTATGAAAGACCTGTTGCCCTCGCTCGGGACGTCCCACGCGTATCTTTGAGGGTTCTTCACATACTCTGCTTGAGAAATAGTGAGGGCCGCTTCTAGGAGCTGATCGCTAACAGATTCTGGGTACACTTTGGTGAGAAGATGTTGTATGTCCTCAGGACGCATACTCCTGCAAAGCTCAAGCATCCCGTCAGCGACGAACGTGCGTTCATAATCTTCCTTGTAGGATTCGATTCGCTTCCTCGCAATGTCCAAGACATTTCCAAAGAACATCTTGGGCTCACACCAAGACAACGAAGGCAGAACAGTGATTAACCGTTCCTTGATCCAAGGCTCGATCGAAACAAGGAATAGGACCTTGTCCATTGTCACTTTTTCCCATTTTTCCGGCTTTTGCAGAGGGGAGTCCTCATCATAGAGCCAGAAGGTGCATAGAGGGTTGCTGACTACAATATGAGGCGTGTACAGTGCGTACCGACCTATATATGGTATGATAGTATTGATGTTCATTTTGCCCCAATAGTGCCCTATGAAAGGTTGAGAAGAGAGCTCTTGGCAGATCTCGCATAGGGGTATCTCCCTGGGGAAATAGTGCAGGAAAGACTCGTAGACTAGACGGATGGTGTCCTTGCTGACCTTTCCCCTCAACCAACTGCTTCCAGTTTTCCAGTCAAACTCGATGCCGAATATCTGTCGAAGCAGGCCTATGAATTCAAGAGTGTTCGAATGCAGTTCCTGCCTATTAGTCGGGCAGTGCTTCGGGTACTCGACTTCTGCTCGATACCAGACGCCACCTTCTGCTCGGTCTTTGGTCCAACAGCATCGCTTGTATTTCTCGCCGCTCCCGCAACGACACGGATCATTCCTGCCTAGCTTCTGTCGTTCCATGGAAACCGACCTCTTTCTACCGCGTCGACTTCGTGCGCACGAATTATCTCAAGATGACAATGTGCCTGAAACGACAGATAGACACAAGCGCGCCCACGCTATCTGAGGAGACTGCGAGAGATAGCATCTTCAGCGAACGATTACATCGTCCGCCAATTATTCACTTCGACGCCGAAACTCTCAATGATCCCTTGCACTCTTGCCACGTCGGCCTTCACGGCTAATGTATAGCTGTCGAATGGAGGCTTCCGGTCAAGGCAATTGTATTTGTCGGCGCCGAGCGTGCGCATCGGGTTGATGTCTATCTGCTCTAACCCCTGCGGGTGCGGTCGAATGGCGTCGAGACGGTCTCGCGATTCGAGGACCTTCCGCTTCAGGTCAGAAGTATCATTACGATCAAGGCCCTCAGCTCAGACCTCAACGAGCCGAAAGTGTGCGTGGACACCGATGCAGATGGGTTGTTTGATCATATTGTTGAGGCATCAAGCGTCCAGACGACGCCGGCATATCCCATCCAGTCGCTCGGCTGGAACAAGGCCAACGCGGAGACCGTCGGTGAGGTCAAGGTTACTTTCACGCTCGTGAATCCGGGCCCTGTTCAAGACATCGATATTTACATTGCCTGCGACCTGGGCGATGGTCAGCTCCTGTTCTACCCGAACTTCACGCCCGCGCCGAGCGGCATCCTGTTCATGGCGCCCGTTCACTTCTATCTCGACCGCTTCTCGCTGATCGAGGCGCAGATACCCTACGGTCTTGCCATCGAGCCGATTCACTTCTACTGCGGCATCTCGTCGCCAGATGAGTTCCGCCTCCTCCGCCCGATCGACGTCCTCTGACCGCGAGGACCTGGCGCAGAAGGCGCACATTCCTACGTTTGAGCCATTCTATCCAGACACGATTGGCTACTCGTGTCGGAAGCCAACATCGTCCCCGTGCGTCTCGGTGGCTCAGGCGGGCGTCTCCACGATGTGGTTGGGACCCGCGGAGAGGCACCAGACGTGGTTGTCAGGCTTCGTTGCACGTTCAAAACTCCTGACGGACGATATGCTCTCTGCGTTGATGACGGCAGGGGTCATTTCACCTTTTTTCTAGGCAGGTAGGGGTTCTCGGGGTTGACGATGAGGCGCTCTCGTCTGGGGTCAACGACGACATCCATGTCCTGCATCGGAATAGCGCCGAGCAGCACCTCGTTGCCCATGACCACAACGTTTGCCGCGGAGACGCGGTTGGCGAACCTTATCTCGACGGGGCCCACGATCTCGACCTTCTCGGACTTGGAGTTCGCCAGCTCAACCTCCGTATAGCTAACGTGGTCGAGGCCCAACTGCACAGCGATGTGGTCCGGCACTACCATGTTCATAGCGCCTGTATCGACCATCGCGTTGACCTCAACCTGCCGTATCTTATCCTCCTCAAGCATCCCACGCTTGAATAGAATCACGTCGCCAGCGTTCAACAGCTTCAGTTTCGCATAGACCATGCCCATGTCATTCACCTCCGGTTCTCATGTTACCGCATTTCCCCCAGTAGTCAATTCGCGTATCGCGACCGCCGAGTAGGCTGGGCCATGATTCCGAAGACCGGATGTATAGAGCCAGGCCTTGGAGGCTGTCCCATAATAGGTTTTTCGATGGACACCTATCAGGATGGTGGAATATGACATACTATATATAGGGGTTCGCCGCGCGGCGAATGTCTGCCCAATATATAGATGGCCGGAGGCAAGCCCCGCACCACATCTCAGCCCAGGCTCAACTTATGCATAATCTGGCATGGGGGCGCCGGCAAGGGTTATCGCCTCGCCAGCCGTGCCCCGCAACCCCAAATCCTATAGCAGCGTAAAGGTTGCCGTGCCGATGTCGGAGTGTGTCGTCAGCGTGCCCGGCTCGACTAGCGCCGAAAACAGCATGAACTGCCCGGGCACGTCGAACGGGGCGTCCGAAGGCAGATTCATCACAACCGCCTCTAGCACCAGGTCGAGGTCAGGCGGCGTCTCAAGATATGTCAGCAACGGATAGACGCCGGTTATCCAGACCACATCCGCGCCGAACCCCGTCGGACACCAGAACTCGCCGTCGGACCCAAGGAGCACCAAATAGAAATCGCTTGTCAGCGGGTAGGGCGGCAGACCGACGTCGAGCGATATGCGCACAGTATCCGCGGTCAGCGAATACGTTTCGGCGTTCGTGAACACATCAACGAACGGCTCGCCAGTCAGCGTGAACTCATCGAAAGAATAGTTGGACACGAAGTTCAGCGTGCCCGGTTCCACTGCGGCCATCCGAAGCGTGTAGGTTCCAGACTTCGCTATTCTCGGATACTCGGAGGGCAGAACCGAGCTCCACCACTGCATTGACAGGTCAAATCCCGCTCTGATCGGGAAGTCCGTAACGAGCGGCCGGAGGTCGTCCGTCCACCAGCTCAGAAGCGAGGCGGACCAATTCATCTCCTCAATACCGCCCAGCTCATAAGTCAGCACGAGATAGATATCGACAGTAACCGGCTCGCCAGTGTTTTCCACCGAGATGTCAATCTCTAGTGTTTCGCCAAAAGCGAAGGCATCAGCATTGGCTGAGACATCCACGGTCAGCTCGCCGGCGGCAACGCCTTCTCCTGAGAGAACAATGTCATAAACCGGCGTATCAGGATCGTTAGAGGCGATAGAGAGTTCGCCCTCAAATAAGCCCTCTTCATCAGGCGAGAACATGACTGTTATGTTGACGTCATCACCGGGACCAAGCGTTATTGGAAGAGGCGAAGGGCAGTCCAAATCGAACGGGCCGTCGTCAACGGACATGCCGATGATGAAGAGATCAGAATCGCCGTCGTTGCGGACGACCAGCGTCTCCGTCGCTTCTTCCCCGACATTGACCTGGCCGAAATCGATACTGTCCCTGTTCACCCAAATGTCCGCTCCGGGGAGGCTATACACAGTCGTGCAATCCGGCTCCGGCGGCGCCTCTTCAACGTTGCCGGCGTTGTCGGTCGCGACCGTGTAGAAATCGAACGTCCCCTCGCCGTCGGGCGCATCGAAATTGAAGCTCCCCGAGGACCCTGCTTGAGCTGCGCCCCAATCCTGCCATGCGCCGCCGTTGAACCGGTACTTAAGCGCCGTCCCGGCAATCCCCGATGTAGTGTCGGACGCGGTGAAGTCAACGTCAAAAGGCGCCGACGTGACTGACTCGAGCGACGTGCAGGATGATTGAGGCGCGGTCGTGTCATAGATGGTTGAATCGTCAGCGGTGGCGGGCGCCGGCTCGACGTTGCCAGCGTTGTCGATGGCGATCGTGTAGAACCCGTATGTCCCGTCGCCATCTGCCGGCGCGAAGTCGAAGCTGCCGGACGTCCCGGTCTCTGTCAGGCCGCTATCCGTCCAGCTTCCGCCGTTGAAGCGATACCATAGCTGGGTCTCTGCGACGCCTGACGATGGGTTGTCGCTGGCCGTGAAGTCAACGGCAATCGGCGAGGAGTTGGCGTATTGCGGACTCGTGCAGGATGATTGAGGCGCGATCGTGTCATAGACGGTTGAATCGTCCGCTGCGCCCGGCGCCGGCTCGACGTTGCCGGCGTTGTCGATGGCGATCGTATAGAACTCGTACGTCCCATCGCCACCGGCCGGGAAGTCGAAGCTCCCCGACGTGCCGGTCTGAGTTAGACCAGCGTCAGTCCAATCCCCACCGTTGAATCTATACCACAGCTGGGTTTCTGCGAGGCCTGACGATGGGCTGTCGCTTGCCGTGAAGTCAACGGCAATCGGCGAGGAGTTAGCATATTGCGGGCTTGTGCAGGATGATTGCGGCGCTGTGGTGTCGTATTCGGTCGAATCGTCCGCCGTCCCCGGCGCCGCCTCGACGTTGCCGGCGTTGTCCATGGCGATCGTGTAGAACTCATACGTCCCATCGCCGTCGGCCGGGAAGTCGAAGCTCCCCGACGTGCCAGTCGCAGTTAGCCCAGTGTCGGTCCAATCTCCGCCGTTGAAGCGGCACCACAGCTGGGTTTCCGCGAGGCCTGACGACGGGCTGTCGCTTGCCGTGAAATCAACGGCAATTGGCGAGGAGTTAGCGTATTGCGGACTCATGCAGGATGATTCAGGCGCGGTCGTATCGTATTCAGTGGAGTCGTCCGCTGCGCCCGGCGCCGCCTCGACGTTGCCGGCGTTGTCGATGGCGATCGTGTAGAACCCGTATGTCCCATCGTCACCGGCCGGGAAGTCGAAGCTCCCCGACGTGCCGGTCTCGAAAAGGCCGCTGTCAGTCCAATCCCCACCGTTGAAGCGATACCACAGCTGGGTTTCCGCGAGGCCTGACGATGGCCTGTCACTTGCCGTGAAATCAACGGCAATCGGTGAGGAGTTAGCGTATTGCGGACTCGTGCAGGATGATTCAGGCGCGGTCGTGTCGTATTCAGTGGAGTCGTCCGCTGCGCCCGGCGCCGCCTCGACGTTGCCGGCGTTGTCGATGGCGATCGTGTAGAACCCGTATGTCCCATCGTCACCGGCCGGGAAGTCGAAGCTCCCCGACGTGCCGGTCTCGAAAAGGCCGCTGTCAGTCCAATCCCCACCGTTGAAGCGATACCACAGCTGGGTTTCCGCGAGGCCTGACGATGGCCTGTCACTTGCCGTGAAATCAACGGCAATCGGTGAGGAGTTAGCGTATTGCGGACTCGTGCAGGATGATTCAGGCGCGGTCGTATCGTATTCAGTAGAGTCGTCCGCTGCGCCCGGTACCGCCTCGGTGTGGCCAATGTTGTCGGTCGCTATCGTGTAGAACTCATACGTGCCTTCCCCATCGGTTGGCGTGAACTCCAAAGTCCCCTCTGTGGCGTCCCCGGATGAGGAGACGCCGCTATCGCTCCAGCCCAGCCCCTCGTAGTTGTAGAACAGGACGACCTCTGTTACTCCAGAATCGGCGTCATTCGCGACGAATGCTACTTCGATTGGGGAGGAATTGGCGAATTCCGGAGACGAGCAGGTTGATGAGGGGGCCGTCAGGTCGTGAATAGTTGAATCGTCGCCGTCCCCAATCGGGCCCAACTCCAGGTTGGCGGCCCAATCCAGGGCTAGCGTCTGGAAGTAATACGTGCCCTCGCCTTCCGAGGCGAAGAAATGAAACGTCCCGCTTGAACCCTCGAGATAGTCGTAATAGGCCCAATTCCCACCCGTGCCGAACCTGTAGTAGAGCTTCGTGTTGTAAAGGCCCGAACCACCGTCATCGCCGGCCACGAAATCGACGGCGATTGTTGCGTCGGTGGTGTATGTGGGGGACGAGCATTCGGACCAGGGCCGAGTATCGTCAACGATTGGGCCCGAGAACGCGTCGGATGCCGGGTAGCGAGCCTCGCAGCCATCGGAGTCCTCGAACAGGAAGTAGTACTCGTGTGTTCCGGCTGAAAGCGTGCTCGAAGTATAGACGTATGTCCCGTCCGTAGATGTGCCCGACGCGAGGGCCATGTCATGGGGCGTGTCGTCGATGAATATGGTTGAGGCGGAGATGTCGTCGCTGTCCGGGTCGAGGCAATCGACTGTGTATGTGAACGCATTAGTGCTCTTCCCGAACGGCGGGGATACATCCTCGCCTGATAGCGTTGGACACTGATTGTCTGGACCTGTCAGGCAATAAACCTTGTAGTCCAGGGAACCAAAAATGACGGAGCCGTCTGGGGCAATCGAGGGTGAACTATGCACTTCACCGTCCGTCTGCCAAGTCCACAGCAGGGTGCCGCCACTCGACAGGCAATAGAGTTTAGTGTCCATTGACCCGAAGTAGAGGTTACCGTTTCCGTCGATCGCGGCAGAGCTTCTGATGTCGTCACCTGCCTCATAGGTCCACAGCAGATTGCCGTCCGCGTCCAGGGCATAGAATGTGTTGTCGCAACTGCCGAAATAGACGTTTCCGTTGGCGCCGATTGCTGGCGTCGCGTCAACATCGTCGCCCGTCGCATACGACCACGCAAACGTGCCGTCCGAGTTGAGGCAATACATCCTGTCGTCGGCGCTTCCGAACAGGACTCTTCCGGTCAAATCAAGCGCCACTCCCCCACCGACATCGTCGCTTGACTGGTAGCTCCAGTTAACGCTTCCATTGCTTGTGTCGAGGCAATACACGTAGTCGGTGCCGGCCCCGAAGTAAACACTGCCAAGACCGTCGAGGCACGGATGTGAATAGGCGCCGTCACCCAAGTCGTAAGACCACTTCAGCGTCCCGTCGGACGCGATGGCGAGAAACTCCCCGAGTGTTGAGGCTACAAATACCGTTCCGTCATCATCGATAACCGGTGAAGAGTCGCCGCTTCTCGTATAATAAGACCAGACGGCAACGCCGCTTGAGTTCAGCTTGTAAAGATGGCCTCCCGGGGGCTCGGACCAGGCATCAACATAGACGTTGCCCTCGGCATCTACGGCTGGGCCTGAATCGATGGCCCCGTGCATGTCAAAGGACCATGCGACAGTTCCGTCCGACTCGATGGCATAGACGTAATTGTCCCGCGAACCAATATAAACTCTCCCGTCTGCGGTTATCGCCGCTGATGAATCGTAAACGTAGCCGCCGGTGGCGTATGTCCATTTCAGTTCCGGCGTGCCCGGGCCGCAGTAATGAGTTCTGCCGGTGTTCTGATTGTCGTGATGGAAGCTGAGCCATTCGGTTTCCGGTCTCTTTTCAGCGATAAGCAGATCGTAGCATCCCACAGCACCGGACTTATCCTCGATTTTCGCCCTGTAACTGCCTGAACTGTTACAGTGCCAGACTATCTGCGAACCCATGCCTGGGCCACTGTCGTCGTCGCTGGTGATCAGCGTTGTGCAGTCATTCTCATAGAAGTAGATTAGCGTGTCCAAGCTAGCGCTCAGCCCGTAGGTGCGAATGAAGTAGTCTTCGCCCGCCTCCGCGTCGAATCTCACCCAGTCAACATCGCCCTCGGGGCAGAACGTGTGATACTGGGCGGCGCCGACCATTGCGTATGTGGCTGAGGCGCATGTGTCGTCGTCCTCGAACTCGTCAGTGATAGAGGGCCCCTGGAAGTGGCCGCTTCGAGGCAGCCACGAATCGCTGCCCTTTGTATCAACGAAGTAGAACCGATACTTGTGCGGCCCGGCGCCGAGTGAAGCCGCCTCGTATTCGTAAGTCCCGTCAAAGGCGTCGCCGGAGGCTAACGTCATCCCATAGGGAGTGCCGTCAACATACACGGCCATCGTAGCCGCAGCATCGCCGTCCCGATCGTAGTAGTGAACGGTGTAGAGGAAACTCGAGCCCGCGCCTCCGCATTCGGGGGTAACTGACGGATCAGAAAGCTCCGGCGTGTAGTTAGTCAGAAGGAGCTCTAGCTCGTAATCGCCGATGTCGGACGAGGAATAACCCTTCACGAGGAGGTAATAGGTTCCGGGCGTTTCACAGGTCCACTCGATCAAAGCGTTGAGGCCCTCACCATCGTCGTCATCGTAGGTGATAATCGTCTCGCAGTCGTCCGCCATCAGATACATGTAGGTGTCAACGTCGCCATAGGTCTGAACGACATACTCTGCCCCCACCTGCGCCTCGAATTCGGCCCAGTCCTGGTCTCCCTCAGGCATCAACGATCGCGACTGCCGCGTTCCGTCGTCCGAGATCGGCTTCGCGTCCTCACAGGTATCGTCCGGCTCGTAGTCATCCCCGACGGCAGGACCATCGTAGTTCCCCGCATCAGGCGCTGTGACGCCCCTGCCCTGGTCATCCTCGAAGTAGAATCTGTAGGTGTGGCTGCCCTGTGACAAGGTCGTCGAATAGGTATAGTCACCGTCGGCCGGGTCGCCGCTATCGAGGGTCATCGTCTCGGGCGTGCCATCGTCGATTATGACTGTCGCGGCGGAGGGCGATTGTCCCTCAAAATCATAGTAATGAACGCTATACTCAAAGACCGTTGCATCATTGCCCGACGTCGGAGTAACCATACCATTGGAGAGGACCGGATCGTGATTGACGATCGGGCCCTGCTTAGTTCCTGCATCGGGGATGCGGTCTGAGCCACCGAACCCGTCCTCCGCGTAGTAGAATATCTGGTGGTCGCCGCCCGGCAATGTGGTTTGAACGGTATAGACGCCGTCCGCTGGGTCGCCGCAGTCGAACGTCATCTCATGTTCCGTGCCGGATACGTTCACGTAGATCGTATCCGGCGCATCGCCGTCGGAGTCATAGTAGTGAGCGTAGAATGAGAAATCAGTATCGGTATTCCCTGTTGGGGGCGAGAAACTGTCGTCGGACAAGACCGGGGCGGTGTTCTCACGCACGATGCAGAAAACCTCGCTGCCGTTTGAGACGACTATGTGACCGTTTTGCGTGATAGCAGGAGAAGACACAATATCGCCGCCGAGGTCCAGCGACCAGTTCAGGTTGCCGCTCTTGTCCAGGTGCAAAAGCTCTCCGTTGCAGCAGCCGACCACGATGTTCTGGTTACAATCCATTGCTGGAGAAGAGGAGACCCAATGACCCGTATCATAGCTCCACTTAAACGCTCCGCCGCCTTCTAGGGCGATGATCTTGTTTGCGTGACTGCCAAAGACGACCGTGCCGTCCGTCGCAATGGCGACCGAGCTTGCAATCCTGTCGCCAGTCTCGTAAGACCACGCGATCGTTCCGTCTGAGGCCACCTTGTAGAGAATCCCCGCCGTATTTCCGACGTAGATCGATCCGTCCTGATCGACCGCCGCGGAGTTGACTACATCCCCCAGGCCAGACACTAGAACGTGGCCCGTTCCGTGCATCATGTCGAGCTCGTAGAGCTCGCCGGTACTCGTCCCAACATAGACATTTGTGTCCGTCATGGCCGGGCTCTTTGGCAAACCATGAGTCGTGTATGTGGAGATCGTGCTCCCTGTCGGGCTAAGCAAGACAACCTTGTTCGACATCGTCGTGAAGCAGCTGTTACTGTCTCTATCGACTGTAATGGGGTAATGAACGGTATTACCCACATTGCAGGTCCATTTCAGAGCTCCTTCCGGGGTAACCGCCGTCACGAAGCCCCCCGAATCGCCGACGACAATGAACCCGTCTGGCGTAACAGCAGGGGAGCTGTTGCTTGAGCTGCCCACATCGTAGGACCACTTGAGGCTGCCGTCAGGCTCGAAGGCCAGGAGGTTCCCGTCGTCAGCCATGAAGTAGATCGTCCCGTCCGTCCCCTCGGCTGGCGATGAACTAGAATGAACGACAACCGAATAGGACCACTGGACCGTCGGGGATGAATCGAACGTCGGCACGCTCGTCCGCCCCGTGTGCCTCGCGTTGTGCCTGAACATCGGCCAGTGCGTTGTCTCGCCGGTGTCCCCGGAGACGCCGCTTATGACCAGCGCAAACGGCTGCGGCCCATTCGGCACGTTGTGCGCTCGAACCGTTATCGTGTAGGCTCCCGACTCCGGAGAGTTCAGCTGGACGGACTCGGCAGGATTCAATCTGTCCGCCGAGCCGCCGGTCGCGGACTGTCCGCCGGAATAGACGTTGCCGAGATAAGTTGTCCCGTTATAGGTAACCTCCAGGTCGAGGTCATTGACGAGGCACGGGTCAGCAAAGGTTGCGGCCGCGTAGTCTGTCCAGACCAGCGTAACCTCCAAGTAGTCCGCCGAAACACGGACGTCGTATTCCTGGGACTGGCCGGTCTGAAGCCCCGTCGTCTCGTCGGCCACCCAAAGCGGGCGATCGTCCCCTCCGAAATAGAGCGTATCTTCAAGTAGCGTCCTGCCCCAGCCCTGCGTATTGTTCGGGATGTTTCCGCCCGCGTCGCCTGTCATCTCGCGACCGCAGTTGACCATAACCGCCTTCATCAGGGCGGCCGAAGGCTCGAGGCCGTCGTCAGGATTCGCCTCGCCTGTGGGATAGTAGCCATCGACGAAATACTGCCGGATGAGGGCGACGGCCCCAGCGTGCACCGGACAGGACATGCTCGTGCCATACATCGTCCGCGTGTCGCAGTTGTAGGAGGAAATGTTGAAGTCGTTGTTGGCCGAGACAATGTAGTAGCCCGGCGCCCCAACTGTCGGCTTTAGTCTGCCGTCATCGCAGGGACCCCTGCTGCTGAAATCCGCCATGTCCTCGGGATCATAGCTCGTGGGATAGTAGTTCTCGGTTGCTCCAGAGCTCAGAACGTCCTTGGCTGTGGCCGGCGAGCCAACAGTGTTGCCACCATACTCGCCGTCGTTGCCGTTCGAGAAAAGCGCCAGGAAATCGGGATGGTCCCACATAAACTCGTCGCACGCCTGAGAATCTGAGGTGTACTCACCGCCCACCGAGGCGCCCCAGCTGTTCGAGTGAATCCTGGCCCCAGCATCGTATGCAACGATGAAGTAGTCGTTGAGGTCATAAGGAATCCCCACGAGAGAGCCCCCGTCGCCTATGTCCAGGAACACGAGCTTCGCGTTGTAGGCCATCCCGTCGTGAGTATCCGGCTGTCCCTCGTTCGCAAAATTGTCCCCAGCGACCGTGCAAGCGACGTGCGTCCCGTGATCGTAGCCATCCCAATCGCCAGTACCGGCCATATCGTAATAGACAATTATCTTCCGCTGGTCATGGTTGATTGTGTCGTTCGGAAGCCCCTCGCCAGAATCGTAGAAGTAGCACATGTCGGCATCGACGCCCGTGTCCCCGATCGCAACGAGCTGACCCGTGCCATCCACACCCGCGTCCCAAAGCGGCGTGTAATCCTCCTGATACGACTGGATGACCCACCGCGCCTCGTGATTGTTCAGCTCAAACGGCGTCCACTCCTCGATCCATTCAACGGCCTTGAGTCGCGAGACAAAGGCGATGAAGTCTCCCACCTCGGCTGACGCGATGCTCAGCCTAATCTTGCCGCCTCTGAAACTGACGGATATGGCCAGCTCCTTGGCCGAAAACCCGGAGGCGGTGATCGTCTTGGAGACGGCATCGCAGTCCTCCCCGGCGAATACCTGCACAGTTAGCTCGACGGTAGGCTTGTCAGGAGCGCCGCCGCCCAAGTGCTTCATATACGGAAACAGCCTGGGCGAAATCTTGTAAAACGGCTGAAATAATTCGAGGTGATATAGGATGCCCTCGTCCACGAGCTGCTGGCAGTCAGACGCTGCCATCTTCACGACGAATGCATACGTCGGCAAGTATCTGAGGATTCGAGCGCCTCGTTCAGTGAGGCTTGCGCGCATCGCCGGCGTGATCGGCCCGTCAAACTGGACGATGAAGAAGTCAGTCGGGTCGGTGTCCGCCGCGCTATACGAAAGCTGCTCCGGCACAACGGGAGGGCCAACGTCCGGATCGAACGTTCCGCACCTCAGCCCGATGGGAATGCCAGAACAGAGCGTGACTGAAGAACCTAGAATCGTGATGGCGACCAGGCAAGCAAGTAGCGACTTGTTCGCACTCATGCAAAACTCCTTTCAGTTATGTCAAAGGGAAATCACGACCATCGAGCTCGGTAACGCCCGAGGCCGGGGGTCCTCATCAAGAGAGTACTTCGTGCAATCTACTAGCGCTCTCGGCGAGCTGGTATTCCGTGCCAACTGGCACTCGCCGGCAGCCCACCTGCACGTAGCAGCCTCTTGTGTCAAGTACCAACTGCTGTAACGAAAAACGCAAGGCTTTTCGTCAGAAAATCCCGCAGAGGACAAGAAAGAAGGAGGGAGAAGCGCGCCTCGCAACTATCGGTTCACCGTTGCCCAGTCGCCGCCCCGGTTGACTGATCCACAGAGAGCATCGTTTCGCGTGTCCCGCCGTGTGGGGCAGCGATAAAAGGCCAGCAGCGCTCAGGTCATTCGCGGAGCTCCCAACACGCCGCGCTGAATGTGCCATATAGCGACGGGGTGTCGGGCTCGAAGAACGCAGCGAAGAAGCAGTAGTTGCCCAGCACGAGCCCCGGCGGGATTGCGGTCTCGAGAATCGGCACGTCGTCGTATTCCGTTCCCGAAAGCAGTGGTCTGAATGGGTAATACCGGGTAGGGTCGGACACGAATGACGGCAGGTAAAGGAACGTGCCGTCGGGCGACATTAGGGCAATGTAAAGGTCGAGATCGATGTCATCCCCGAGATTCCTGACAGAGACCGAGACCGTCAGGTCGTCACCTGTGGAGAAGCTCGACCCATTGGCTGCTATGGTTACACTGAAGTTAAACAGTTCGAAGCTGGCTTCCGACTCGTCACTCAAGGCCTCCATTGAGCTGCGCAGGCAAAGCCTCGCGGTCAGCTCATATTTCCCGGATGGGAGGCCCTCCGGCAGCGTCAGCTCGAGGATGCTGAATTCCTCGTTCTCGCACCCGGCCGGCACCGAGATGGCCATTGGCGCCGGCTCGGTTGATAGGTAAGGCAGATAGAGCGATGGTCCATCAGGAAGTGTCACATTAACATATAGGTCCGCCTCGAGTTCGTCCCCTGGATTTGTTACGTAGAGGGACAAGGCGAATTCGTCTCCGGGCACGAACTTCGATTCGTTGAGCCTCAGGTCAATCGAGCACCACGCGTGTCCGGTCGTTATCGTGAATGGCGCTGTTGCTGGGTAGCAAAGCTCATCAAAAGTGCTGTGCTCACACAAAACCGCCTTCCATGCGTAATCGCCAGACGATAGGTCAGAAGGCAGCTCTTGATCAAAGAGCCTGTAATCGTCAAACGAAGCGCCGCTAGAAAACGGCAGGATGGGTATTGGCGTGGGCTCGGGGCCCAGGTCGGGCCAATAGAGACGCGAGCCATCTGGCAGCAGCAAGTACACGAACAGATCGACGGCACACCCGTCGCCTG
Organism: uncultured bacterium; assembly: GCA_965372715.1. GTDB lineage: Bacteria > B130-G9 > B130-G9 > B130-G9 > B130-G9 > CAYZPW01. The sequence continues at coordinate 19,792 of CBDVDH010000008.1, forward strand.
CATTTGAAGCATCCAGCCAAACCGTTTGCTTTTCGCCCAGTGCGTATTCCGCCTTGTCGGTTGTAAGCGAAAGTGAGAACTCTGGGGCAGCTTCCACTCTCGGGCCGGAATACACTCCCGTAGCGGGGCTGGACACAGCGGTCCCGGTGCGGCTTTCAAACTCGAACCGGAATGTGTGTGTGCCTGATGCGAGCTTAGTTGTATAAGCATAGACGCCATCGTCAGGTCTGCCTTCTATACATGTCATCACTTTCCTCTCAGAACCGTCAATTATCACGTGAGCTGAGCGAGGCGCACGGCCAACGGAACCCCTGTATTCAACACGAAAGGTGAAGTCCGTCTCGAGGTTGCCATAGGTCGGTGTGACGCAGGGATTCGAGAGCGATGGCTCAGCCTCTGAACCCTGGACCGTGAAGGCGCCATAACGCGGAAGCGAGACGTTGCCGGAGGGGTCCTTTGAAGTCGCCTCAAACTCGTAGGGGCCCGGCGCAAGCCCCACGAGCTCAACTCGATGGCTTGTCGTGTGCTCATAGCTCGCGCGATGATATCTATCTGCTGTCGTCTCATCACTCAGGTAGTATTCAAGAACGGTCGTGGCTATTTCGTTGGTTCGCCACGTTATACTGATCGAATCATTCCCGCGTCGCGATTCGACATCTGGCCCGTATGTGAAGCTCGGAGGCGTCGTGTCCTCTTGCCCGGATGCTGTAAAGCCTTCTGTGTCAGACCAGGAGAAGTTGCCGCTGGCGTCCCGGGAGCCCACCTCGTACTCGTAGTCTGCATCTCCCTCCAGCCCAGTAATCCAGCCTGAGTGATACATAGTGTTCTCGCTTCCGGCCCAGCTGTCCTTGCCGGCCTGTCTGCTTTGCTTCTTCCAGTAATAGATCCTGCTGTCGCTCGGCTCGGAAGTATCCCAATCGATTCTGGCCTTGCCGCCCGCGTTATACGAACAGGCGATGTCCGATATATCGGGCGGCGTAGTGTCTGGTGTGTCTTGCGTCCTGAATGTTCCGACATCCTGTGAAGGTAGCGAATTGCCGGACGGGTCCTGTGACGAGATAAGGTATTCGTATGCCGTGCCCGGGGTCAATCCGGTGAGATACGCCTCGTGTTTGAACGTGGACCGGCCGCTGCGCCACAAGCCGGCGCCAGCGCCCTGAGTTGAGGCGCCCTCCTTCCAGAATATGACTTGCGTGTCGCTTACCTTGTCCGTAGTCCACTCTATCTTCGCCTCACCGTCAGTGAGATACGCAACCTCTGGGCCGGAGGTGCAATGGAGCCCCGATTCGTCAGAACTACTAAGGGTTGTGAACGTGAGGTCTGACGAAGCACTGCCTCTATTGCCCAGAAGGTCTTCGCAGTGCACCTGATAATGATATTCCGTCGCCGGGGTCAAGTCACCCAGGTATATCTCGTGGTCCGTGGAGGCGTTGGGCTCATTTGCGGTGCTTCCGTGCATATCGGTCTTGCCGTAGGTTACCCAGGCGGTGCAAAGCTCGTCCGTTCTGAAGCCGACGAGCGCGATTTGGACGTCAACATATATCACCTCCGGGCCCTCCACTATCTCAGGCGGCGAGGTATCCGGTTTGTTCGACGTCGCAAAGTAGAGAATCGCCGGTGAACCGACGTTGCCGGACATGTCTGTGCAGGTCAGCTCGCATTCGTATTCGGTGTTTGACTGAAGACCCTGAAGCAGAATCGAATGTTCTCTCTTGCATTCGTCCTCGGCGAACGTCGAACCGCGTCTCCTCATCGGCGAGTATAGCAAGTGACCCAATGAGGGTTCGTCTGTTGTCCAGATTACGGTCGCGCCGTTGTGTGAGACATCTGCTGCGGCCGGACCTGTCAGAACTTTCGGCGGTGTTGTATCCTCGCGCACAGCGGTTCTGAATGCGTCCCAGCAGCTGTAAGTCGGTCCGTTCCCCGCGTTATCGGTTGACCCCACTCGGAAGCGGTATGTCGTGTTCGGCGAAAGGCCGTGAAGCTGGACCGTATGCAGCTGGGTCATGACTGTCGAACCGGTTGAGACTGATTCCTGGCCCTCGGCATTGAACTCGACGAAACTGTCTGCCCGCTCATTCGTAAGCCACTGTATAAGGGCCGTTTCGGAACCCAGGGCGACAACCACCGGGACGCCGATCACTATCGGGGCGGTCTGGTCGGCTACGACGAAGCAATACGTATATCGGTCGAGACAATTGGGAACGATAGCCTTGTCGCAACCCGAGACATCGACAGTTACATACTGATTCTGCTTGAACGGCTCCGGAGGCTCATAAGTCAATGAGGCTCCTTTGCCATCTACTGTGCTGATGGCTGGTTCGACCTGCACGCCGTCTATCCGGAGCTCCAACGTGGAATTGTCCACTCCCGATATATCGTCGGTGAGCCATATCCAGACGGAGGTGTCCGGGCTTGCATCTGTGGCGCCGCTCTCCGGGCTCATATCGACACAGTATGGCGGATTGGGGTCAAACTCGACCACCGTCGGTCCCTGCTTCACGCCAGGGGCCTCTGGATGCCTGGCCTCTGCGCCTCTGCTATCCTCGCAAATGAAGTAGAAGCTATGGCTGACAGCTGACAGCTGAGTCTGGTGTACATAATCAACATCAAGGGGGGCCCTCGTGGCTGGCATCATGTCAAAAGCCCGACCATCAATGAGAACCTGCACGAACGAGGCCGCATCGCCGTCATCATCGTGATAGCTGACTGAAAACTCATACACTTCGCTCGTGTCACCAAACGTCGGGCTGACTGAGCCGCCTGAGAGGACCGGCGCCGCGTTGACGACCGGACCGGTGAAGGTCCCAGCGACAGGAAGGCGCACCCCAAGCCCGAATGCGTCCTCAAAGTAGAAGTAGTATTCATGGGCACCAGCCAGGAGCCGCATCTCGTGCTGATACGTCCCAAACGCGGGGTCCCCCGAGACCAGCCGCATTGAGTGGGCTTCGCCATCAACAAAGGCTTGCTTGACGGAAGGAGGCTGGCCATCCCCGTCTGTGAAGTGGACTGCAAAAGTGAAACCAATCTCCGGGAGGCCGGTGGGCGGCGAAACCTCGCCGTCCGAGAGCTCGGGCCGTGTGCGGTCAAATATGACCTGCCAATCAGGGCTGCTGGGAGCGGACTCCACATTCCCTGCGCAATCCGTCGCTATACTGTAGAAGTAATAGGCGCCATCATCGCTCGGCGGCGTGAATGTGCCCGTTCCAGAGCCACCGGACCCCTCAACGGAGGATTCATGCCATTGGCCTTCATAGTACCGATACCACACACGGACAGTATCGACGCCGGACCCTGTGTCGTAGGCGAAATACGTCAGCTCAACGGACGGCGAAGTCACGAACGACTCGGCCGCGGAGCACGATGAGGACGGCGCGGTAGAGTCATAGACCGTCGAGGTCTGCGGCGCCGATGGCTCCAAGCTGTTCCCGCAGAGGTCAGTGGCGCCAACGAAGAACTCATACATCCCATCTCCACTCGCCGGTGGGCATTCAAACTGCCCGGCCTCTACGGCGCCTGTGCTCCATACTTCGACCCAGGAGCCAAGATTGAACCTATAGTACGCCGTAACGGAGCAAAGCCCCGAAACCGAATCCTGAGCCTCAAACGACACCCAGATCGGGCCGCTAGTTACGTATTCAGGAGCGATACAAGACGTGTAGGGGGGCGCTGCGTCGTAAGCGGTCTGGTCATCCGGACCTTCTGGGGCGCTCTCGCGGTTCCCAACCTCGTCCTCGGCGATCGTGTAGAAATGGAACTGTCCCTCGGAAGCCAGGCTGAAACTGAAGGTCCCGGTCTCGTCTGACGTATTCGTGCCGTGGAGTATCCAGCTCCCCTCCGAGCCCTGACGGTAGTAGAGCTCCACGCAGACCACGCGAGTATAATCGTCCTGCGCATTGAAGCGGACCTCGACCGGGGACGTGGTGGCGCACTCATCAACCTCAGCGAACGAGGTTGGTGGTGAGAGGTCAACCGTGACCGAACAGTCATAGCCTCCCGGCGGGAGGGCCTCTATGTTGCCGGCAAGGTCAGTGCCGATCGAATAGAAGCGATACTCACCCTCGTCCGTTCCGGCGTCAAACGTTACCGTCCCGCTCGTCTCATACACCGTCGTCCAGAGCGAGGCGCTGCCGCCAAACCACCGATAGACGTCGATTGACGCAAGGCCGTAGGACTCAACTGAATCGAATGCGACGTCGATGGAAGACTCCGATGAAAGAGGCGGAGCGGTGACAAATGTCTGCGGAGGAAGCCCGTCCGCGAGCGTGGTTGTGTCCGCACGCACGGGCGCCGGCTCCATCACGTCGCCAGCGCTTAAGGCCCTCGTATAGAACTGATAATAGCCGTCCCCGTCCAGAGAGTAGAAGTCCAGTGTGCCGGAGGTCTCGGGTGAGGTTGTCGAGGTGCTCGCCCACTCTGCGCCCTCAACGTCGTCCAAGACCTCACCGTAGCGATAATAAAGCCTGACGCCGCCGTAGCCGTCGATGCCAACATCAGTCGTGAAAGTCACAGCAACTGTTCCGAATGTGCAGTAGGCTGACGACTCCGCCTCCGAAAGGACAAGCCGCGCGTCGAAGTAGCAGACCGCGTCCGCCTCATTGGGCGCCTCCTCCTCGTTGCCGGCGGTGTCGGTTGCGATGGTGTAGAACTCGTAGGTCCCATAGCTGACGCCGGGTTCAAACGAGAGAGTCCCCGTGGTCCCACCCTCCGATACGCCGCTATCGCTCCAGCCCTGGTCCTCGTAGTTGTGCCACAGCGCAACGCTGGCAACGCTGCAAAGCGCATCGCTCGCCGTGAAATCCACGACTACGGGCGAATCGTTAGTGAGCTCAATGGTTGCGCACGTCGATTGAGGCGCCGTTGTGTCGTAGATTTCCGAGGCGTCCGCGTCCGCGGGCGGCGCCTCGACGTTCCCTGCAACATCGGTCGCGATTGTGTAGAACTCATAGACGCCCTCCCCATTGGTCGGCTCAAAATCGAGACTGCCCTCGGCTGCCTCCTCTTCCGATAGGCCGCTATCCGTCCAGCCCTCACCGTTGTAGTCGTAGAAGAGAACCACCGACGCTATACTGGAAAGGGCATCGCTGGCCATAAACTCCAGAACAATCGGCGAGGTGTTCGTGTCGTTGATGGCCCAGGAGCTGCCGGACTGACCCGACAGCCAACAGCTGGATACTGGTGGCGTCCAGTCGAACAATGTGGAATCGTCTCCGTCCCCGGACGGCCCCTCCTCCCAGTTACCAGCCCGGTCCACGGCTACCGTCTGGAAATAATACCGGCCCTCGTCCGAAGCCTCGAACGAAATGGTCCCGCTAGTCCCAGAAGCGAAGTAATACAGGTCCCACTCGCCCTCTGACTCATACTTGTAGTGGAGCCAGGTTCGATATACGCCGCTGCCGCCGGCGTCATCCGACTCGAATGTCACCTCGATCGTAGGCACATTCGAGAGTTCAGGTGAGGTGCACGAGGACCAGGGGAGTTCTTCCTCAACCAGCGGACCATCGGTCGCCCCTGCGTCCGGGCACCTGTCCGAGCCCCCGGCGCCGTCGTCGCACTCAAAGTAGAAATCATGTTCGCCCAGAGCGAGCGTCATCTCATAGACGTAGGTCCCGTCGTAGGCCGGGCCGTCGTCCAGCGTCATGTCGTGGCCGCCGTCGCCGTCGATGAACACCTTGATTGAGCCAGGGTAGTCATCGTCATAATCAGAATAGTGACACGAGTACACGAAGCTCACGCCTGTCTTGCCATAGTGCGGCTCAACATCGCAGTCCAAGAGCTCGGGCGCCGAGTTTGTTACGGTGGGGCCATCATAGTAGCCCGCCTCCTCGGGGTCACGGGCGCTTGAGCCCAGAGTGTCCTTGAACAAAAAGTAGAACGTGTGTTCACCCTGGTGAAGCGACGTCTCGTAGTAGATATACCTTCCGTTCGCGGCTTCGCCGAGAACGAGCCACATCTGTCCGACCTTCTCATCCTGGGTCCCCTCGTCGATGCGAACCTCCTTCACCGAAGGCGCGTCGCCGTCCAAATCGTAGTAATCGACCGAATACGTGAACGTCCTGGACCCGGCCCCGGTATCGGGATACACGTCCCCGTTCGACAGGTCCGGCGCGTGGTTCACAAACGGGCCGTCGTGCTCGCTATCCTCGGGGTCGCGGTCAGTGGAGCCGCTCGGGTCCTCGCACTCGAAGTGGAACGTGTGGTCCCCCTCGGTACCAAGCGTCGTCTCGTAGCAGTAAGTTCCGTCTGCTGCATTGCCCGAATCCAGCGCCATACCGTGGCCGCCATCGCCGTCAATATGAACCTCGATGACGGCCGGCGCCTCGCCGTCCTCGTCGTAATAATGCACGCAGTAGGCGAACAAAGTGCCCGTCGTGCCAGTGTCAGGCGCCACGTCCCCAGCCGAGAGGACGGGATCGTAATTGACCGTCGGCCCATCGTGCGTCCCCTCCTCGGGGTCGCTAGCCGCGCCGCCTCGGCCGTCCTCAAAGTAGAAGTAGAACTCGTGTTCCCCTTCCGGCAGCGTCGTTGAGTAGGTGTAGTCGGCATCAGAGCCGCTGCCGTCCATGTCGTATTCCGTGCCATCAATGGTGACCTTCTTGATGCTGGGCTCGTCTCCATCCTCGTCGTAGTAGTGAATCGAGAAAGTGAAATCCGTCTCCGTCGTCCCTGAATCCGGATCGACGTCCCCAGCCGTAAGAACCGGATCGTTTGTCCACTGGCCCGGGATGGGATAATGATAGCCCATATCGACTATGCCAACGTCCGGGACAGCATCCGTCCGGGTGGAGCATTTATTGAGGCCATACGCGGATGAGTAGTCGTCGCCGGCATCGACGCAAGGGCTCTCAGGAGGCTCTTGAGGCGGGTCCTGTCTAAGGCAGTAGTCACCCATAGGCCCCGATATGAACAGAGGGTCCTCATCTATGTTGCCCTCACCCGTGTAGCCGCCCTCGATGCAGGAATACGCGATGTCGATAGAGCTTGTCCCGTCAACGTAAATCTCATCCGGCGAATCACCCCAAAGTATGGAGTTGATGACCATCGGCGAAGAGCTGCTCACGCCGGATATACCACCGCCAATGATTGCCGAGTTCCCACTGATCGTGTTGCTCAGAATTGCTGGCGAGCTGCTGTTCTCGCAGCCTATCCCGCCACCTCTCTCCGTCGTTGCTTCGTTGTGAGTGATTTCGTTGTTCTTTATCGTGGGCGAGTTGCTGCCAGTGCAGAATATACCGCCGCCAGATTCGTATGCGGTATTGAATTTGAAATCGTTGTCCTGGATCGTGGGGGAACAGCCGGTCCCCAGCCAGATACCCGCACCCTTGTGATCTGCGTCGTTGTAAGAGATCACGTTCACCTCGATCGTCGGCGAGCTGTTGTCGTAGCACAGTATCCCACCACCGTTACCATCCTGCTCAGCCACAGAGTTGCCGGTGATCGTGTTGCATTTTATGGTCGGGGAACTCCTCACGCAGTATATTCCCCCGCCGTCGCCCGAGAAGTTGTTCCTGATGGTATTACCTTGTATAATCGCCTGACTATTGTCACCACAGTATATTCCGCCACCCCTTCCGTCCTCTCCTTGCACTCCGGTGTTGTGCTCAATGATGTTCTCTTGAATAGTGGGGCAGCTTTGGCAGCAATATATGCCGCCACCTTGCAGGTCAGGAGGCTCGTTTCCTACTTTGCCTCGACTTATTGTCAAGCTCTCGATCGTGAATCGACTCACATTGTAGCAGTAAATGACGTGGTAAGCTACCTCTTCGGCATCGAGAATTGTTGTGTCGCGGTCCTCGCCGGACAAAGAGACCCAGCTCTTCATGTTCAGCGGGAACGTCTCGCCGTTGGTTGAGGCGGCGTAGGTGCCGGCCTCCGCGTGGATGATCTTTGGTTCGGCGCCGTTGCTCTCTACCGAATCGAGAGCGTGTGTAATAGTCTTCCAGGGGCTTCCCTGGCTGCCGTCGTTGCCGTCGTCCCCTGAATCGGCGTCAACGTAGTAGTGGCTGAGTCCGGATGTGAAGTGGTAGCCCATATCGACCGTGCCGGAGTCATCCACGCCGTCGGTTCGCGTCGTCCGATCGTCCATGCCCAGATTCGCCGCGGTATCGCTGCCCGCATCAACGCAAGGGCTGTCACTGTCCTGCCCCGCCGCCGTCTGGCTCAGATAGCACCCATAGACGAACTCAGGGGCCTCCTCGATGTTCCCCTCGCCATCATATCCCCCCTGGATGCAGGAGTATGTGACGGCCATTGAATCCTGATCGGCTTGGACCTCACCAGCAGAGTTGCCCCAGAGAATCGAATGGATGAGAGTGGGTGAGGCGGAAGCGTCAGACCATATCCCCGCACCCGCACCGGCCGAGTTGCCAGACAAGGTGTTGTTCCTGATGATCGGCGAGGTTGAACTACCCCTACAGGCTATCGCCCCACCCATATTGGTCGCCGTATTGCCAGTCATCATATTATTCTCAATGACTGGTGAACTCCCATCGTTGCAACCTATGCCAGCGCCGTGCTCATACGCCTCGTTGCCAGTGATTACGTTATTTCTGATCATAGGCGAACTGCCCTGCCTGCAGGCTATCCCACCCTCGTACTGTGCGCGGTTGTTGCTGATCACGTTCTCTTCGATTGTGGGAGAGCTATCGCTGCAATATATCCCCCCACCGGCTGTACCCGTCACAGTATTGTCGTTTATTACATTGGCTCTTATTGTCGGCGAGCTGTGAATACAATAAATGCCCCCGCCGTTCCCAGCGGTGTTTGAGTCTATCGTGTTGTTCTGAACCGTCGGAGAGCTGTAGGAGCAGTGTATCCCCGCGCCTTCGGAAGCACTCCCCCCAGTTATCTTGAAGCCCTGTATCGTCAGATTATCGACGTGGTCGCAGTAGATAACTCGATTCGAGCTTTCAGCGTCGAGGATCGTCGTATCTCTGTCCTGGCCGACCAGCGAGACCCAGTCCTCCATGTTGAGCGGGAAAGTCTCGCCGTTGGTTGAGGCGGCGTAGGTTGTGGCCGCGACGCGAATGGTTACGGGGAGGCTCTCGGTGCCCGAGACCGAGGCGAGCGCGTGCGTGATAGTCTTCCAGGGCCTGCCCTGGCTGCCGTCGTTGCTGTCGCTTCCCGTGTCGCCGTCAACGTAGTACACGTTGGATTCGTAGTGGTAGCCCATGTCAACCGTTCCGGTGTCCGGGACGCAGTCGGTTCGAGTCGTTCGGTTGTCCAGTCCCAGGTTGGCCGCGGTGTCGCTTCCGGCATCGACGCACGGGCTGTCTGCGCCCTCACCGGCTGCCGTCTGGCTGAGGTAATAATCACCGTCCGGGCCTGTTACAAACAGGGGGTCATCGCTGATGTTTCCCGTGCCCGAATACCCCCCTTCGATGCAGGAATACGTAATATCGATAGAGCTCATGCCATCAACGTAAATCTCGTCTGGCGAGTCGCCCCAGAGAATCGAGTCAGTTACCGTCGGGTCGCAGTTGGTCTGGGCCCATATCGCCCCGCCTCCGTTTGCGCCGGAGTTACCACTGATCGTGTTGCTATGAAGCACCGGCGAACAGCCATCCGCAAGCCATATCCCCCCGCCAGTACGCACCGCATTGTTGTCAGTTATCGTGTTGTTCTGGATCGTCGGTGAGCGCGTCCTGTAGCAGCCTATGCCCGCGCCATTAGACCCGTCGTTCTCATCTATTGTGTTCCATTCGATGATTGTGGAACTTGCATAAAGATATATCCCGCCGCCGGCGTAAACGTCCTCCGCCCCCGTCTGCGTGTTGCGACAAATCGTGTTGCCCTGAATAATGCCAGAGCTCGAAAAACAGCTTATCCCGCCGCCGCTGCCATCTGTCGAGTTGTCGCTTATGACGTTGTTCTCTATCGTTGGCGAGGTAGCATACTCGCAGTGTATGCCCCCACCCGCGTAATCCGCATAGTTGCCCGTAATAATGTTCTCTCGGATGATCGGCGAACTGGCTTTGCAGAATATCCCACCTCCCAATGAGCCTTTTCCTGTCGTTCCTGTGTTCGCGTTACCACCAGTTATTGTCAAACCCTCGATCTCCAAGTTCTCGGCATCAGTGCAGTCGATGACGTGATAGGCGGCATCCTCGGCGTCGAGGATGGTGGTGTTACGGTCCTCGCCGGAGAGCGAGACGTAGTCCTCCATGTTTAGCGGGAAAGTCTCGCCGTTGGCTGAGGAGGCGTAGGTGCCGGCCGCGACGTTGATGATGACAGGATAGTCTTCAGTACCAGTGACCGCTGCGAGGGCGTGCGTAATGGTCTTCCAAGGGCTGCTCTGGCTGCCGTCGTTGCTGTCGCTTCCGGTATCGGCGTCAACGTAGAAGGTGGTTAATCCCGCCGCGTAGTGGTAGCCCATGTCAACGGTTCCAGAATCATCGGTCCCGTCGGTCCGGGTCGTCCGATCATCCAGCCCAAGATTGGCGGCCGTGTCGCTGCCGGTATCGACGCAAGGGCTGTCCGAGCCTTGCCCGGCCGCCGTCTGGCTCAAGTAATAGTGCCCAGTCACGAACAGCGGGTCCTGGTCGGTGTTACCTGTCCCTGGGTAGCCGCCCTCAATGCAGGAATATGTAACATCTATGGAGCTCGTGCCGTCAACGTAGATCTCATCCGGCGAATCCCCCCAGAGGATCGAGTCGGTAACGGTAGGCGAACTGCTGTTCTCGCAGTATATCGCACCCCCGTCACCTTGGCCGGTGTTGTTCGTTATCGTGTTATTCTGGATTGTGGGGGAAGAGTCATCGCAGAATATCCCTGCGCCAAACCCACTTCCTCCGACTCCTGTCGTTGCCGTGTTGCCACTAATGATATTGTTCCTGATGGTGGGCGAACTCTCGTAGCACCTTATCCCGCCGCCGTCGCCACTGGCGCCGTAGCCTCCCCTCGCCTCGTTCTTTGTTATGATGTTGTTGTCGATAAGGACTGATCCACTCCTGTAGCAGCATACGCCGCCCCCTTCCAGCCCTACGTTCTCAGTGATCAAGTTGCCTTCGATCGTCGCCGAACCGCCAGAGTGGCAATATATCGCGGCGTGCGCGTGGGCGTAGTTGCCGGTGATGATGTTGTTTCGGATTATCGGCGAGCCGTCAACCCCGCAGAGTATGCCCGCTCCATGCTCGTCGTAGCTTCCCCCGTTAGCATAGCCGCGCGTTATCGTGAAGCCCTCTATCGTCAAGTTATCATCGTTCGTGCAGTCCATGACGTGGTAGGCGGCGTTCTCCGCGTCGAGGATCGTGGTCTGTCGGTCCTCGCCTGAGAGCGACACGTAGCTCTTCGTGTGGAGCGGGAATGTCTCGCCGTTGGTTGAGGCGGCGTAAGTTCCGGCTGCGACGTGGATAGTAACTGGATCGCCCGCGCTTCCGGTCACGCTGTCCAATGCGTGCGTTATTGTCTTCCAGGGGCTGCCTTGCGAGCCGTCGTTGCCGTCATCGCCCGATTCTGCGTCCACGTAATAGTCGGACGCTGTCGCAGAGGCGATGAGGCCGAACGTCAGAAGGATTGAAATGATGAGGATAACATTGATGTTTCTGGTCATCGAAGGTCTCCCGTCCTTTGCGCATTATAAATGTGCAATACATAAATGCCAAACCGCATTGGGTGAGAGTAAGCGCCAAACAAAAACCGAATCGCTGCGCATTGGCGCCTACTCTCCACCAGACAATATGCAGATATGTCTGCTGTCTGTCAACTTGGGACGGGATTCTACGTAATTGCTGGAGGGACTGCAAGCTGTTTTTCTGGTAGGGCGCAGCAAGGAGGCTGGGACATAAGTCGGTGCAGGGCGTTGTAGGGGCAATCCCCCCGCGGTTGCCCTTTACGATCAATAAGATAGGGCAGGCGCGGGGGCCAGCCCCTACGGGCCTTCGGGGCATCCCTCGATCTTGGCGAGGAGCGTCTTGACCCTAGCCAGATAGCCTCCCATCCCCTTTGACTCGGCCAGCTGATTGGCCTGTTGGGCGAACTCTGAGGCGTTGCGAAGCGCTTCTTCGCGAGGCAGCGGGGGTTTGCGCCCTGGCCCGTGCTGGGCATACCAGCGTGCCATTTGAAGGTGCGCCTCGGCCATTGCGTGGCGAGCGATGAACATGTATTCCTGGTTCTGGGCCTCTTCCGATATATGTAGGGCCTCATTTCCGAACTTGAGGGCCCGGCTGAAGCTTCCCGTCCCCGCGTATGCCCGGCAGAGTATGGCCAGCGATTGGACCAGGTGCATCCTCTCGCCAATGGACCTTGCGATCTTCTCCGCTTCGCTAGCAGCCTGCATTGCCTCCTTAAAGGCGCCTTTGTCAGCGTGGATACAGCCTACGTTCGACAGAAGCAGCACGACGCTAGAACGGTCGCCCAACTCGCGCATTATCTCGAGTGATTTCATGTAATGCTGAAGCGCCTCGTCACAATCGCCGCGTAAATGGTGCACCATACCGATGTTGTTGAGCGATATGGCGATGCCGTAGCGGTTGCCAAGTTCTCGCATCGTCACGACAGCTTCCTGATAACACTTCAGCGCCTCTTGAGGGCTACCATGATCGGTATAGAGAAGGCCCATCGTGTTTAGGGATATGGCAGTGGCGGCGCGATCGCCCAACTGTCGGGATATTGACAGCGATTCCCGAATGTGCTCAAGTCCCAGCTCGTAACGGCCGTGTCCCCGGTAAACGCAGGCGATATTGTTGAGAGCGGCCGCGATGCCCTGCCGGTCGCCAAGCTCCCGCCTTATCGAAAGCGACTCCTCAAAGGAGCGCAGGGCCTCTTTGGAATCGCCGTGGTCAGCGTGCACAATGCCTAGCACGTTCAGCGCGTCCGCCTGAGCTTCGAGATCAGACTGCCGCGACGCCTCGTCGAAGGCCTCTGCGCCGAGCGCGAGCGAGCGCGTCGAGTCACCCATCAGCTGCCTCAACCGCGCCTCCTTGCATAAGGCGACCGCCTTGTGACTGCCGTGGCGCATTTCGCCCAGGGTATGGCACAGCTGGATCGCATCCTCGAATGAACCAAGTACGGTCAACAGCTTGATGCGTGCAAGCAAAACGTCCGCTGCCTCCTCCGGGGATAAGGCAGCAAGAACGAGTTTGTCTGAGAGGCGGTCGTACCTCTTGAAAGCAATGCTGGCCTCATAGTTTCGCTGCTGTTCCCGATTACACACCGCCCACAAGGCCGCGTGGCGAGCCGCTTTACGAGTGTTTCCCGCCGCTTCCCAATGCTCGGAGAGAGTCCCGTGGAACTCATCGATACGGTCCGCGTAAAGCTTCTCTACCCTCGTGGCGATCAGCTTCGACAGCTCGCGCCTTAAGCCCTCCACGAGTCGCGAGACGAGCATCTCGCGGGTCATGACGTGTTTGAAGACGTATTCAAGCTCTGGCTCCGCCCTCTTCTGCAGAATAATCTCCCGCTGCATGAGAGCGTCAAGCGCATCCCTGACTTCATCGACATCATGCAGCGACCCGTGGATATCGCAAAGCAGACTGTAGGGGAATGAGTGGCCGATTACGGCAGCATAGTACGCAACTCGCTTGTCCCGTTGCTCCAACCTGTCGATCCGCTGGCCGAGAACTGCCGAAACACCTGCCGGCACCGGCATCTTCTGAACATCCTCGGTGAGGCGCAGCTTGCCATTTACCGCCTCAAACTTGCCATCCTCAAGGAGTAGAAGGAGAAACTCCTCAACGAAGAGGGGGTTGCCGTCCGAATACTCCCTCAGCCTGCGAATCAGAGCCTCCTCTGAAGCGCCTGATTGGATGTAGTGGTCCAACAGCTGCCGTTCAGCGTCCTTGGAAAGCGGGGAAATCCCTAGCTCTGAGAAAGGAACATCAGCCCTCTTGGCCAATTCGGGCTTGAATTGCGGTCGGGAGACAATGAGCACCATTACGGGGAAATCAGACACAAATGCTGCAAGGTAATCCAGGAAATCAACCGTACCACCGTCAGCCCAGTGCATATTCTCGAAGACGAGAACTAACGGCTTCTCGAAAGCCCAGCGGGCGTACAAGCGCCTGATGGCTATCCATAGGTTGTCCTTGACGGTCTTTGGGGCCAACGTCGGTATCGGACTATCCGGATACGGGACCCCGAAGAGGTGGTACAGATAAGGCTCGAGCTCCCGGCTGCCGTTCTCGTCATCACTGAGACCGGAAAGCGATTTGCCGATCGTCTCGCCCGGCGAATCCATCTCGAAGCCGAGCGCGGACGCGACCTGCATCCTTATCGGCCAATACAGAGGAGTTTGGCCGACGCTCCAGCCGCTGCCGGAGAGCCACCTGAATCCACCCTCGACAAGCTCGGCCGACAGCCGCTTCCTAAGCTCCCGCCTCAGGCGTGATTTGCCCATTCCGGCCTCGCCTGTGATGCTGAATATCCGCGAGGAGTCCCGGTACTTGCCCTCCCCGGTTCGGCAGGGCTGTGGGTCTGGGAAGCACATTTTGAGCTTTTTGAAGCTCTCGACCAGCTCAAGAATCTCCCGGTCGCGACCATACATTGGGCTTTCGAATTGGGAGAATCGAGGACGCTCGTCGGGCGTCTTTCGCGGCCCCAGAAGCCGAAAGACCTCCATTGGTTGCTTGAGCCCCGGAAACTGCTGGGTCCGGAGGGACTCAAACTCGAACCTCTCACTTGCGCGGTCTTCGATCCTCTTGGATGCGAACACGCTTCCCGGAGGCGCAGCGTCTGTCAGACGCTTCGCTACGTTCACGGTCTCGCCCAGAACAGCGAACTCCAGCTTCTCCGAATCGCCGAGCCGGCCTGCCTGAACCTGCCCAAACGCTATCCCGGCGTGTATCGCAAGTGATTCAGGAAGAATGTCCTTGAATCGGTGGTTCACAGCCGCAAGCCCGATGACGATCTCGTCCGCGGCAGCGATTGCCTGATCGCAAGGGCGTTCCAGCGCTATCGGCGCCCCAAAGATCGCCATGACCTCGTCTCCAATGAACTTGTCAACCCAGCCGCCGCACTTCGAGATAGCCTCGTCCATGACAGAATAGACCTCCCGCATCACCTCCCGAAGCTGGTCGGGCGAAAGGGCGTAGGTCATGGCCGTGAAGCCTGAGACATCTACGAAGAGCACCACGGCTTGCCGCCGCTCGACGCGAAGACCCTCTTCCACCTTCTTACGGAGCCTTACGACGTATTCCTCCGGCTCCGCCCTAGCACGGATCTCGGTGATCTCCTTGTCGGAAAAAAGCGGACGCCTCGACGGGCCTTGCTTCTCGCCGCACTTGTAGCAAAAATTCGCGTCCTCAGGCAGCTCTGTCCCGCAGCTGTAACACTTCATCTCATTCCCAGTGCCCGTCTCGCTTTCGATCCCCAGTTGAATACTCACATGGACTTATGGAATATTACATCCATTTGACCACCGATCAAGAGGTGCGAGACAAGAAGAGCCTCCGCAGACGTAAGCTAGCCGCATCCCACGGTTCGGGGAGGGTCTGCGTCCATCGTGCGCTCGCTACATGAGGCAGACAATCACGTCCGACAACATCTGCACTCATAAGTGGAAACCGGGAAGGCTACTAATAGGCGTGCGCCCGAGAGGATTCGAACCTCCGGCACGTGGATTAGGAATCCACTGCTCTATCCTGCTGAGCTACGGGCGCAATCTGCTGAGGGGCAGAGAAATGCTATAACAGTGCGTGGCGTCAATACAAGACGCGAGAGGCGCTATTAGAGAGCTCCACTGTCGTCTAGATGTTCTCTCTCTCGTTATCACCCCCGTTCGACTCATCGAGGTCAGATTCGGGCTCTGGCTCGCCGTCCCGAGGCTGCTCCCCCGACTCGACCGATACTTCAGCCTTGGCCAATTGAACCTCGGAAGAGGCAAACTCCATTGTCACGCCCGTGATTAGCTGAACGTCAACCGTCCCCTTAAGCGGGTTCAACGTCCTGATCTTGCCGAGTCCAGCTGGGGTCTCGACGGCGGCGCCCTCCTTCGGCAGGTTACTCCTCAGCTCCTCGTAAGTCGCCTGCTCGTAAACCAAACAGCACAGCAGCCGCCCGCAGATGCCAGAGATCTTCGATGGATTGAGCGTAAGATTCTGGTCCCTCGCCATCTTCTTTGATACGGGCTGAAAACTACGAAGGAAGGATTTACAGCATAGCTCCCGACCGCAGTACCCGAGTCCCCCGAGGATCTTCGCCTCGTCCCGAACGCCAACCTGCTTGAGCTCAATCCTCGTTCGAAACTGGTGCGCGAGGTCCCTGACCAGCTCGCGGAAATCGACCCTTGTTTCGGCCGTGAAATAGAAAAGCGACTGGGACCTGTCGAATGCATATTCCACCCGCACAAGCTTCATCGGCAGCTCTCTCTCCTTGATCAGGCGCTGACAAACATCGAATGCCTCGCGCTCCATCTTACCGTTCTCGCGAATCGCGTCCAAATCCTCATCTGTGGCCCGCCGTATCACTTCCCAGCCGTCAGGAGAAAGACGCTCAGAATCGGTCATCCTGAGCCCAGAAACAACGCTCCCAAACCTCTCCCCTTTCTTCGAGCGAACAACGCAGTAATCGCCGCAGTCAGGCGACAGATACTGGCAGATGCACTCCTCAAAACAGCCGGTCTGACGTAGCCTGACCCCAACCACCTTCACCTGCAAATCTACTTGGCCCTCCGGTCAACCGAACAGATCTCTATCACTCAATACATAAACAAACTAGCATACGCTGGGCGGCCAAAAGATCAACGAAACCTCGACGCAGAGGTTCCCATAATGATCTGTCTTGACCGTCCCGCCTTTGACGCATCGCCCTCTTTTGCGTTTTTCGCTTTTTTGCGTTCTTTCTCTCAGATATGGAAACTCGTTGACAGGGTTTGGGCGCGGCATACAATACGCTTGATTGAATTCGGCCTTTGACGTGGGGTTGCCTTTTCACTGATCGAACAGGAATAGGATTTGGACGAGCGGACAGGTTTTGAGGTTGAGGGCGTTCAAATCGGCGGCAAGGAGCCGGTCATTATCGCTGGGCCCTGCACAGTTGAGAGCGAGGAGCAGACGATGGCTGTCGCGAGAGCGGTGAAGGCGGCCGGCGTCAAGATACTCCGCGGGGGAGCGTTCAAACCTCGGACTTCGCCGTATAGTTTCCAGGGGCTCGGCGAGGAGGGGCTCAAGATCCTGAAGGCAGCGAAGGAGGAGACAGGTCTTCTGGTCCAGACCGAGGTCATGGACACGAGCCAGATCGATCTCGTCTGCGAGTATGCCGACATCCTTCAGGTGGGGACGCGCAACATGATGAACTACTCGCTATTGAAGGCCCTGGGCAACGTGGGGTTTCCGGTTATGTTGAAGCGCGGCTTCATGGCGACGGTCGAGGAGCTCTTGATGGCCGCCGAGTATATCACTAAAGGCGGCAACGAACGCCTGTTCCTGTGCGAGCGTGGCATAAGGAGTTTCGACGATTCGACTAGGTTCACGCTTGACCTGGCCGCGGTCCCTCTGATCAAGAAGATGAGTTCGCTGCCGATAATCATCGATCCAAGCCACGCGACAGGACGGGCAGACCTCATCATCCCGATGTCGCTGGCGGGCCTTGCGGCTGGGGCAGATGGCGTCATGGTTGAGGTCCATCCCTTGCCCAAGAAAGCGATGTGCGACGGCCTGCAATCGCTCTCATTCGACATGTTCGAGGAGTTCATGGGGAAGGTGCGCTCCATGATCGCGTTCCTCGCTTCGCAGAATCAGGAGCAGTGATCTGTGAGAGGGAATGAGCGTCAAAGGCGGGCTGGAGAGCCTGCCCCATACCTCATTTGAGGCTATAGGTCATAGGGGACCACCTGAACATGCGTCTTAAGGTTCTGGCGATGATTCCCACATTCAACGAGCGCGAGAACATTACTCCGCTTATCAAGGAGATTCTCGCGATTGCGGATGAATGCGGCGTTCTTGTTGTCGATGACGATTCCCCCGACGGGACGGCTGAGGCGGTCGAGCGGCTTGCGGAGCGTGAGCCTGAAAGGGTCTTTCTGCTGCTCAGGCGAGAAAATCGAGGAAGGGGTTACGCTGGTATCGCGGGGTTCATTGAGGCGACGAGGCGGGACCCGGAGTTTATTGCCGAGATGGACGCCGACTTCTCGCACCGGCCGTGCTACATCCCGCAGCTTCTTGAGGCGATGGGGGATGCGGATATCGTGATTGGGTCCCGCGGCGTGAGGGGCGGGGACCAGGTTGGCAGGAGTTTTAGGCGGAAGGTCATCACGAGGCTTGCGAACGGCTATATCATGTCCGTGCTCGGCATCTACGGGCACGATCTGACGTCGGGGTTTAGGCTGTTCAGGACGTCGGCATTGAAGGGGCTGCCACTTGATACGATGATATCGAAGGGTCCAGAGGTAGTGCAGGAGGTCCTCTGTCTCGCCCAACGTCACGGGCTCAAGATTGTGGAACACCCGATCGTTTTCTACAATCGGTCGGTCGGCAAGTCAACGTTTAATTGGAGGATAGCGCTTCGTAGTCTTATGATGATGTGGCGTTTCAGGTTTAGGTATTTGCGTGGTTCATGACTTAACTGTCCCGAGTATTCTACAGCCTTGGATACTGATTGAGCTTTGCGTCGGGCGCGGGATCAAAGGAAAATGCTTGAACTAAGAACACATCTTGGGGTATTAGTGTTAGGCGTTGCCAGTTGATGTGGCAAGAGTTATGACATGGTGGTTAGGTCTCGTTTGGTTTCTCTGATGAGCGGTCTAGTTAGATGCGCCGATGTCGTGTTTTGTCAATCTTGGTGAATTAAATGACGGAAGAAGCTCCCAAGAAACTCATACTCCCGATCAAAGAGGAAGGAGGTAGGTTATTTCTGACGATAACACCGGACATAAAGAGCCGGTATAAGCTCGGCGAGATCAGGTCAAATATGCTTGAACTCGGCGTTGGAAACATGCGGCTTGACCGCATCAGAGCCGTTATAGACAAGGCGTCCGGCCAGCCAGAGGATATCGGTCCGGTTTTCACCTATTTCGACAAAGAAAAGGAGAAATACATCAAGGTCGTGATTGCCGATGACGAGCAGTGGGCTTTGATAGATGTGGGGAACTGGAGCGTCGCGCAGATAACGGCTGACGACCTTCGCTTTTGCTTGTATAAGGCCGGTGTCGTTGAGGGGATAAAAGAGGACAACCTAGTAGAGGCGGTGGCGAAAAAGGAGGCAAACAGAGAGTTCCCTGTGGCTGAAGCTGTTTCTCCCGTTGATGGCGAGGATGCGCAGATCGAGCACATAGTAACCGTTTCGCACAAGCCAAAGCCCAAGATATTGGATGACGGGTCGGTTGACCTTAAATCCTACGACCTTCTGGTTGCCGTCGACAAGGATCAGGTGCTGACAAGGAAGGTCCCCGCGAAACCAGGCATCCCGGGCGCGACGGTCCGCGGCCATCCGATACCGGCGAGGCAGGGGAATGACGTGCGCCTTTCGGCGAGCAAAGGTACCTACGTCTCTGAGGACGGGTTAGAGTTCAGGGCCTCCGCCGACGGTAACGTGCTGAAGGATAGCAAGGGCTGCCTGTATGTTGAGCAGGTATATAATGTCCGCGGGGACCTGGACTACTCGACCGGAAACATCGATTGTGCAGGTGACGTAAAGATCGGTGGTGATGTTCTGTCTGGTTTTTCTGTGGTTGCGACCGGTGATATAGTCATCCAGGGCGTGATAGAGGGCGCCAGAGTTGTCTCGAAGAAGGGTAGTGTGATGGTCAAGGGCGGTATTCACGGTAAGCAGCGTCAGGCGTATATTGAGGCGAAAGAGACGGTGGCCGCCAAGTTCGTTCAGGAGGCGATTGTTTTCGCTAGCGATACAGTCATGGTTTCCGGGCACGTCCTCGATAGCACCATTAAGGCGGGAAAGAAAGTGGACGTGTCATCGCAACGAGGAAGCGTTCTCAACAGCCTTGTACAGGCTGGGGAAGAGGTAATTGTCCGGAATCTGGGAGGTTCACGCTCCAGGGGGACAGAGGCTCGTATCTCCGGCACCGAGAAGGATCCAGACGAGATCAGAGGAAGAATCGCTGAGCTGGAGCAGTTCATCGCCGCGTCGGCGGAAAAGCTGGATAAGCTTAAGGAAGTCGTTGACTCGCTCAAGAAGACAGCCGGGCCTGCCGTTCAAATGGGCTTAAGGGTTAAGAGCTACGTTGAGATGATCAAGGAGGAGAACGAGAAGCTCCGGAATGCGATGGACGAAGAGTCTGCTCTGAGGAACCTGCTGGCCAAGCTGCTTCGGGGCCGGATAACTGTCATCGATACGCTGTATCCCGGGTCTAAGGTCTCCATCGCTGGCCTGGTCGAAACGGTGAAGGACCCGCTCAAGGCCCTGGTTTATTGCGTTGAAAGAGGTCAGTTAACCAGCAAGCCGTACAAGGCCACCCGATGACCGTCGTAGCCAATGCCTGAGAGTCGTAAGTCGGCTGTCAGATTTCCAGATAATCGAACCTGCCGGGTTCACTCGGCTCGAAATCCGAGATAGCAAATAGCCAGGCGCAGGCGCCATCAAATGCGCCGATGAACTCGCCGGAGGCATCGACCGAGAGCGAACGGTGCGTTCCCTTGAGGTTTGCCTTCCACAGCAGGCCGCCGCCCAGGGCCACGCAGATCAACGCCCTTCGCTGCCGGAGAACCTCGATGAACTCCCTCTTCTGGTTTCTGGCGACGATTGACGGTTTGCTCGTCAGCTTCTTGCTCCACGCGATCTTGCCGTCAATGCCTATCAAGAACGCTGATTGTGCCGTCGTTGTGCAGAGAAGGCCATCCTCGAACGGCCGCAGCTTGCCGATTGGCTCATTCACGCTGACCGACCACAGTCGCTCGCCGATGAGGTCGAAGGCCGAGACGACGCCACGTGTATCGCCAACATAAAGCGCCTGGTCATCTATCGCAAGCCGACTGCCACCCGGGCCGAAATCCACGGTGAAAACGCCTCGTCCCTTGAAGTCAACAAGGACGGCGCGTCGCGCCTCGGCAACCACCATGTCCTCGCCAGATGGCGAGATAAGGAAATAGCGAGCGTCCGGGGAATCCATCCAGGTTCTGATCAGTCTGCCATCGCTATCGAACACGCAGATGTTCCCGCCGATGTCCATCGTGGCGAAACGGTTTCCGATCGCGTTTATCGCCAGCATTGCTGTGCCGGTTCGTCTGTGCCATAGGATTCTGTCGTGGGCAAAGGCGTATATGTGGCCTTCCGTCGTCGCGGCAAAACAATACGATCGCGAGGCCAGGCCAAGAGAGAAGACGGTGGAACCGAGAGACGCTATCTCGCGCGGCTTCCCCTTCTCATCGTATGAGAGGATACGGCCTTCAGAGGTCGCGCAGATCATGTGCTTTCCTCCGGGCAGGACCCTGACTTGCGCGCTGTAACGGCCGCTTGCCAGGCTGAATAACTTGACGCAATAGATAGGTCTTTTCTCACCGGGCTCGGCCTTGCACTCTGAACGCTCGAGGAAGCTGAAACGCGAGCCTTCGCCGGTGGCAAGCTCGTAACAGTGCACGGACCCAACGTCGTCCACAATCGCCATCAAATGGTCGTCGGCGTCAATCGCCCAGCACTTGGGTCGGCTCGGCAGCTCGTATCTGCTGTGCGTGCTGCCATCGCGCCTCAACAGAAAGAGCTCCCCGTCAACCGTTCCGACTGCTACCACCCTACACCCATCGACACAGGCCGCGAACTCGACAGGACGCCTCAATCGGAATGCGTGTGCGTCCTGTCCTTCGTGGTCGAACAGATATGCGCCCATCCCAAACGCCGGCAATGTAATCCATTGACGACAGGGACTGAACCTCCCCGCGCCGCACATCGTGGCGAGTCGCCTCATCCAGAGCACTTCAAGTTGATCGGTGATCACCGCAAGGAATGCGTTGAAATTGCCGGTGAGGATGAGCTTCTCGTCAGTCGAGACCTCTATGAACTCGATCGGCGCCGGGAGCTGGACAGAGCTGACATACTCTCCCTCGCGGTCGAGCACCACCAGGCTGCGCTCTGGCCCGCCTGTGATGACGACCCCGTCCGAGACTCGCATGTCGAGCGCGGCGATGAGATGGGGATGTTCCTTCACCCACAGGGTCTCCCCTGCCGAGTCAAGTAGCATAAGATTGCGATTCAGGAGTGCAACCAGTAACCTTCCGCCATCCCGGGACAGCCGGAAAGCGCTGATCTTCTCGTCGAACTCCTTGCTAGAAAGGAGCTTGCCATCCGGCGAGATACAGCACAGTGTGCGATCGCCATCGCTGACAACCACCTGGCCCGTGACCGCAACGCAGGCGTCCGTGAACGCCAGCGCAGAGGAGAAAACCCACATCTCCTGAAGGGTAATAGATGCTCCGGCGTCGGGGACGCGGGCTTCCGAGGCAAGGCCCTCCTCTTTCCGCCTCGCCTTCCTCAACGGACTCTCCTAAAGCTCAGGAACCGAATGAGTTGCACGACCGGCGAACAGATCGCACAAATGAATGGCCGCTTGCATCATTTAGGGCTCGCTCTCTGCCTGACTCCCCAGGTCGTGTTCGCGCCGTCTGCGTCAAAGCTGGCTAGTGAACCGTTAGATACGGCCAGGTGTCACTCCTTTGACCCGCATTGTCGAAAGCCACGAGCTCCAGTATCATCCGACCGGCCGCAAGTCCCCCGACGCCAGAGTAGAACGTGAAATCCCCGTCGTTGGCCACCTTGTCGCCCTGCGTTCCGTTGTCCCAGAGATAGACGCCGAGGGGCGATTGACCCTCGAGGAACAGCTCGACGCGGTCAATGCCGGTCCAGGACACACCGCCTGCGTCCCTAACCGTTGCTGTGATCTTCACCTCTCCGCCCTGTGTCGTAACTGATGAGCCCAAGAGGCTTGCCATCTGTATGGTTGGCCAGCCATCTGAAGGGATGAAGGATGAATAGAGAAAGGACCGTTGACTGTCAATTCGCCGCGCGGCGAACCAACCGCCAACGGACCGACTGCTGCTCTTTACCGTCAGATACGGCCACATGTCGCTCTGCTGGCCGGAGGCGTCGGTCGCAACTATGCCCACGAGGTATTGCCGCGCGGCAAACATCCCCGGGAATATGTAGATCGAATAGGAGTAAGTGCCATCGCCCGCCATGAAGTCTCCGCCGAGGCCATCGTCGTGCAAGAGGATGCCCGTCGGGGCGCCCTCGAAGTAGAGCTCGACTCTTGCCACGTCGTCTTTGCCGTCCGGGGTCGAGATATCCGCATATATGAAGAGGTCTCCACCCTCCACCTCGGAGATGTAACTGCCGCCGAAAGTTACCCCTTCAATGACGGGAGGCTGGTCGTTTGAGGCGCCAGTCAGGGCGGCATAGACGTCGATTAGCCCGGCGCCTGTCTGATTGGCATCACCGAGATACTTCGCGCATCGCTTGAGTCTATCCGCGACGTCAGAGAACGTCGCATCAGGCTGCTGCGAGCGCAGAAGGGCACAGGCGCCTGCCGTGAATGCTGCTGAATAGGCCGTCCCGTGGACATAATCGTAGCCGCTAGCGTAACCCTCGGTCGAGAGGTTGCAGGGATAGGTCGGCAGCGTTGTGAATATGCCGTCCTCGTCGCCGGGGCCGCCCAGCCCACCGGGAGCTGCGACGTCAACCTTTCTGCCCTCCTCGCTCCCGCCGACGTTGGAATAGGCCGCAAGCTGCCCGTCTCTGTCTGTCGCGCCCACCGCCAGAACGCGGTCGAAACTCGCCGGATAGCCAGATGCGCCGCCAGAATCGCCGGTCCCGGACACGACTAGCACGTCGCGCATCGCGGCGTAGTTCACCGCGTCCTCAAGCTGCGCGGATTTGGCGTCGAAGCCGACAGGCACGAGCACAATACTTGCGCCCATATCGACCGCGTATCGAATCGCCCTCCACATCGCCTGCCTCGAGCCGTCGAACTTCAGCGGCATGACCGAGGCGCCCCACGTTACACCTGTAACGTTCAATGGACTGCCGGTCTCATCCACGAACTGCGAGGCGCTGTTGTTTGCGCTCGCTGCGACGATGCCAGCGACCGCGGTCCCGAGTCCGTCCTCGTCGAAGACCCCGTTGCTGCCCAGGCCGTCTCTTGTGAACGACCAGCCGAATACATCGTCGGTGTAGCCGTTCCCATCGTTATCGACGCTGTCGGCGTCGATCTCGTCAGGATTTAGCCACAGGTTCGCCCTCAGATCGGGATGGTTGAGGTCAATGCCAGTGCTAACGATGGCGACGATAACGTCGGCGCTGTCGCCCCGCTCGAGGCCCCAGGCAGCGGGGGCGTTTATATCGGCGATTCGGGTCGGGTCATAGAGCGCCCATTGTTTGTCGAAACTGACGTCGCAAGGCATGATCATCTCGCCGTCGGGCACGAGGTCGCACTCAAAGATATTCATGCTGCCTCTTGCAACGTGAAAGGCCTGGAATAGGTGATCCGCATAACCAGGCTTGCTCACGCTGAGAGCGACGTTGTCAGAGACCGAAACCGCGCCAAAGCACACACGTCCGAGATGGTCGGAGTCCCGTGAGACCTGCTCGCCGCCGACGGTTACGGTAACTGTCGCGCAGGCGAGGGGGCAGCCTTCGGCGTTTTCGGAGCCATTGTTGACCTGAACCGCTACGGTTCCAGTTTCTCCGGCGCGCCCTGCGTCGATCCTGAAGACCTTTTTGGCATCGTAGTCAACGGCCCAAAGGTATAGTCCGTCGAAGGCCAGCTCGTAAAGCCAGCTATTTGGCGCCACGAACCAGGAGTCAATCGAGGCATCTTCTCTGCGAACGAAAACAATGCTGTCGCTCTGGCCGCACGTTGCTGAGACGTAGAGGTCCTTGCCGTCAGCGGCGAGGCCGAATCCCTGAACCAGTTCGGTGGCGCCAACGTTCGTGGGCAAGTCCGCTCTGTTGTGCTCGACACCGCCGAGGTCATACCAGATTAGCGTTCCGCCTCCCGATTTGGACTTGAGACAGACGAGGTGTTCGCCGTCGTAAGTCAGGCCGATCATGCGGCCATCCACCCAGAATGAGGAGACGAGGTGGCCGTTTTTGGGGTCAATACAAAGGAGCCTCGGCACCGAGCCCGAATCGAGGACCCATACATTCTCGCCGTCCCAGGCACAGCCGCGCGGCTGGACCTCGTCGATCGCGTTTTCGACATAATCGATCATAAACGATTCGCGGGTCGTGCCGCCAACCGTGTCGAGGACGTAGAGCATTGGCGTAACAAGTTGGCCCAGGACAACCACGCCGGAGCAATAGAGAAGCCCCACGTCATCTACGGTGAGGCCGCGCGGGTTGAGCTCTTGAGGCGCATCGAACTCGTATCCGATGTCGCCCATCTCCGCGAGCGCGAGATGGCCGTGACATGAGGCAATGGCCAACAAGCTAATGATACTGAACGTCGAAATCGCTTTTCGCATGGGCTTATTCTCCTTATACTAGTGCCGTTCTGATGTTGAAACAGGCGTTCGGCGCGCTCAGTTCCGCGACCGGGACAGCGCCTCAGACTTGACGGGAAGTTAGCAGAACGCGAGCTACCTTTGCAAGCGCGGATGGTCCGAAGCGCCTCGTGGCCTCAATCAAGGGCGCGGGCCTCAGCCAAAAGCGTCTTGTGGCCTTTAGAGCAAGCTCTGAGGTCTCTCCCGCGAACGATGAATCAACTGATTCCCACCTCCGAATCTCGCTCTCGCTGAGCCTCTTCCGTTTGGCCACATCGTCCAGTCTAGAGCCAGTAGTAGCCCGCGCGTCTAAGAACTCGACCATGCTGGCCCCGCTTCTCGCTGCGAGCTTCATTGCCGATCTCAGGTCCTCGTCGCCGCGCGGGAAAAGCCCGGCCACAAAGCACAGGCAGGTGGCTATTCCGGCGTGTCGAAGCGTCCGAACCGTCTTAATACAGCTGAGTTCGTCCGAACGAGGTCCAAAGGAAAGGTCGGACATTGCTTTCTCCAGCGCGACCGGCAGAACGATTGTTGCCATGTCGCAGCCGGCGCTTTTGAGTTTTTGCGCCAGCTGCTTTGAGATGCTGCATTCGCACGCGCGGAAACTGAATGATATGGTTTTGAGGCCGGCGCGGGACATTTCGGCTACGAACTCTTGCCACCAAAGATCAGGCGGAGCCAGGTTGTCGGCGACCAGCTCGAAGCTCCGCTCGCCTAGTTCTAGAAGCCCGTGGCGCATCTCCCTCACGATCACCGATGGCCGCCTTAAGTGAGTTACGCCGCCCGAAAGACGCGGAACGATACAGTGAAGGCAATCGTGCTTACAGCCTACGGAGGCCAGAACGGGCAGGCGCACAACGCCACCCAGCGGCGAGCCGTAACAGGAACGCTTGAGCATCTCCCACTGCGGCCTGAGCGTCTGGTTGATGTCGGGCACACTGGTTCGCGTGAATGACCGAATTATTAGCGATTGACCGACTCGCCGCGATTGGAACAGCCTGGGCGCCCTGGATGAATCGGTCAAACGTCCTGGACCGGCGAATCGAAATGGGTCGCTTATTATCCCGTCGAGTTCCCCACACTCCCAATGTATTCTCGCCTCCTCAAATAGCAGGTCCCGACCGCAAAGAACCGCGGCGCAGTCGGGAAGGAGAGTCTTCGTCTTCCGCACCGCCGCCATATCCTTGTTGAGGTTTGGAAGCGATGTGTCAAAGATGACGATGCTAGGGCGATGCCTCACGAGGTCCGATTGCAGGGCGCCCCACTCGAGCTGCTCCGCCTCGTAGTCCGCGAGCTTGCAGCGGAACCCCGCGAGGGACAGCTTGGCAGCGACGAGTAACAAGTTGAACGGGGGCGCCGCACGGGGCGAGGCGAGCTCGCATCGCGCGGTTGGCCACCAAGCCCGGGCGTCAGCGCCGCCCGGAACCCTGGCCAAAAGCGCCGTCTTAACGCTTGCGGCGTCTGTCATTCTCCGTCAAACCTCCTCATGCACAACAGATATACACAGTTTGTGATCGGTTGGCGACTCCAATAACACGACCAACGTTGCTTATCCCGCGTATATTTGAGGCTGCAACTCTCGTCCGTCCGGGGCAGGCTCGAAGGAGGCTGGGTCATAATTCGATTGACGAGGATTTCGTTGTCCATTCAGACAAGAACGATACAGGGAATACGGCCGATTGTCATGATCAACGCGGCGGTTTTCATTCGCGACGCGATTGTGGGAATCGGCCTGTAGGGGCGTGGTCTGAGACACCGGCCCTACGCAACCGCAACGACTTATGACCCAGCCTCGGCAAGCCTGCCACACACATCACGCTAGCCTTAATCCGTGAACAATACAGGCTCAGGAGATGAGGCGGAGCAGCTTCAGGAGACCCTGGCCGGGGAAATCGGCGCTCATTTCAGACGTCAGGCGCTCACGGTTCTCAACGAACCAGTCGTAGGTGCTATTGAGGGCATCGATGGCATCTATCTTTGGTTGCCAGCCCAGCAGATTCTTCGCCTTCGAGCAGTCCAGCAGAAAATCCTGGTCCGCGATAAGATAGTGCTCCGTGCCAAGCGGCGAGAGCCGAAGCGCGTCCAGGATGACGAGGCAGAACCTTGCGAGCCATCCGGGGATGGGCACGACCTTCGAGCCGGTGCCGGCGTGCTGAACCAGGGCGTTCATCTGGTCAATGAGAGGCGGCGTGTTGTCCGCGCCGACGTTGAAGACCTCGCCCGCAACGTCTTCTCTCCATGCCAGAACGCAGGCCTCGATGAGGTCTTGGTAGGCGAGCATCTGGAAACGGTTTTGGCCGTCGCCGATTATGTAGATGCGCTTGCCGCGGCTCATCCAGTCGAAAAGTATCGTCAAAAGGCCCAGCCGGCCTTCGCCGATGATGAACCTGGGACGAATGATATTGACCTTCAAACCTCGGCTCATGAAGCGTTTGCAGACAGCTTCCGCCTCGAGCTTGCTTCGTCCGTAGTCCCCAACCGGGTGCGGGGTGCAGGCCTCGTCGCAGGGCGTCCTCTCCGGCCGGCCATACACGATGCTGCTCGACACGTGGACGACCTTTTGGACCCCGGCGTCCTCGGCGCTTTGCAGCACATTCCGCGTTCCCTCGACGTTGACTATCCAGAAGCGGCGTCCGGCTCTTGAACAGGGCAAAAGCGACACGAGATTGAACACTGCCTCGACGCCTTGCATCGCTTGTCTTAGCTGGGCCTGGTCGGCAACGTCCCCGTGGACAATGTCGAGATTTGGATGCGAGAGGTCGAGCCCAGTCCGAATGTCGTATATCCTCACCTTCTCGCCTCGCTCGAGGAGCTTTTCGGCGAGATTCCGACCGACGAACCCCGCGCCGCCCGCTACAAGAAGCACCTTCTCACCGGATTGTAATCTCGCATCTGTGTCCGTGGGGGCCTGGCTTGTGAGGGTGTGTCATAATTGCACGCGGTGTTGTGTAGGGGCGCGGTCCCTGACCCGCCCAGCCTACATGAATCCCTACGGATACGAGGCATCTTATGCGACCATCAATTCGAATCGAACGGGCGGGTCAAAGACCGCGCCCCTACACAACTGCAACGACTTATGTCCCAGCCGACAAGCACCGGCCCTAACGGCTAATTCCAGCAATCCAGGAAACACCCATTAGATCATCCCAACTTCTCTCGCCCATTCAATGGCCGCCGTGTAGCCCTCAACGATGCCGAAGTTGGTCTGCATCCCCAGAACATCTATCGATTTCTGCGGGTCGCACCCGACATTTCTTATGGTCTCGCCAACGATGTGAAAGTCCTCGAGATAGACCCTGAGACTTGACGAGACTACGTCGATTACCTCGCATATCTTCCCCAGGAAGGCCGGCAGATAACGCGGCCTGATCTTTGCGCCGAGAATCTGGGCAAGCGCCTCGTATATTTTGATCGTGGAATAGGGCACTTTGTCCGCTATCCAGAACGTCTCGCCGTTAGCCTCGTCCTTTTTCTCCGCAAGCATTATGGCATCGACGAGCAGGGGAACATAGGTGAGGCTTCTCAGGTGCTTGCCGTCGCCGAAGACCAGCGGGCGCCCACCCTTCACCATGTTTATGAGTCTGACCATCCTGTTTGACATCCCAGGGCCAAAATACATGCAAGGCCTCAGGATAACAGCCTGCATCCCGTTGTCGCCGTGGTGCTTCATCACCGCGATTTCCGCGGCGCGCTTGCTCCGACCATAGGGGCTCTCGGGTTTGCACTCGCCCGTCTCGACCATCAGCGTTTCTCGGTTAACATTGAAGCCCTGGGCAGAATTGCTGCTTATGTGTATGAACTTGCTCACGCCCGATTTGACGGCCTCGTCCAGCATGTTGCGAGTTCCCTGGTGGTTGATCTGGTCGAAATCGGCGACTTTGGGCGGATGAATAACCCCGGCGCAATGAATAACTGTATGGATGTCGTTCGCGACCCCTTCCAGGCTCTTTTTGCTCCGAACATCGCCGAATACGATGTCCTTAACGCCAAGCTCCTCGAGCGGCTTTGCATCCATTCCCTTGAGAACGAGGCATCGAATCTCTCGATTCTCGTTCGCAAGCCTTTTGACAAGAGTTGTGCCCAGCCAGCCAGGCGCTCCCGTTACCAGAACCTTCATCTCAAAGCCTCCCCAAAAGAGATTCTACTATCACAACCGCCCTTGCCGGGACGTTACCAAAGGCCCCTGCTTCCCCGGACTCCTAATGGGATGCAGAATGCTCCCAATTGTCATCTGAGTTCTGGGGATGTCAAGTTCTATTCTTTTCGCTCCTGGCGCAAACTTCCCCGCTATTCTGTTGACACCAGGGCACGATAGAAGTACCGTTGCCCAATGTCGAGGACACCTCTCCCAATAACCCAATCGACCAAGAGATAACGCTGAAACCAGGATTTGAGTGAGGCCGTCCCTTAGAAAGAGAACTGTGAAAGCAATGGGACTGACGAGAAACTTTGTTCTGCTAGTCCTTTTAACCGGGCTCGCGTTTCTTCTTTTCTGGAGTGTTATCGATTCCTTTTTCATGGGCGAAACGCTCGAGTACATTGGCCCGATCAACAAGAGAGTGTTCTTTCACAACCTTTGGGGCGACACGTCCTGGATGAGCGCTCATTACGCAAGATGCGCAGTGCGTACGATGTGGGGCCTCGAGCGGCGCTTGTTCGGCCAGGACCCCGTCGGCTACCACGTTGTGAATATCCTCTTCCACATCGCGAACAGCTTGCTTGCGTTCCTGCTGCTCAAGAGAATTCTGGGCTCGGACAGGTCAGGGCTGGTCGCGAGCGCGTTCGCATCCTTGATATTCCTTGTCCATCACGGGTCGGCTGAGAACGTCAGGTGGATCACGGAGCGCTGGGACCTCTCGATGTGCTTATTCTACGTTCTCGCGCTCCTGTTCTTCATGCGATACAAGAGGCGCACAGGCAGACCATACTTGCTGGCCCTGTCGGTGGCATCGTTCGCAATATCCTTGTGCTCGAAGGAGATGGCCTTCTCATTCCCAATCATGATACTGGTTTACGACTTCTATTACCTTTCGGGTCTCAAGAAGGTTTGGCCCCTTGACTGGCGCAGAGTTCTTGTCCATTTGCCGTTTTGGGTCACGGCCCTGCTGTATTTCGCATACCGATTCGCGCGGTATGCTAACGTTACGGATTACAGGGCTGCGGTGAAAGGCACGCACACGCTCCTGCAAAGCGTCGCGACGTATTTCGCTTGGTTCGCCTACCCGTTCGGGATATGGGGCGCCATCGGGGTATTCCTACTGGCCCTCGTCTTCGGCGGGAGGCGCCTGCGATTCCTGACCCTGTTCGTGTTGATCGCGCTCATTCCGGCATCTCGCATCCCTGAGGTCTGGCGTGGCTATCTGCCGACGTTCGGCTTCTCGATGCTATGGGGCGCGATATTGACGCGAAACTGGGTCGAGTTGTTCTCAAATAGGTGGCGAAAAGAAACGACAGGGCCTGCAAGCAAGAGGCTAATCATCCTTATGCGATTGGTGCAGGGAGTGTTCTTTGCTATCATCATTGCTGCAAATGTCTATGCCACCCATAGGGACAACCTAGCGTGGCGCCAAAATACGGCCAAGGAGGCTCTGCTTGCCAGGCAGGTCAAAGCCGACCATCCCCAGCTCCCGCCCGGCACAGAGATATACGTCGTCAACGTGGAGAGCGGACCTGACAAGCTACTCAAGCCCTGCTATTTGGCCCCCCCGCTGGTTTTTATGTACGATGAAACGCGAGTTGAAGGATTTTCGTTTCAACAGTTCTACTCCAATAGGACCCGCGCGGAGGTCCCATCACCGGACAGGCTGTATGTTTACGTTTTGAGGGGTCAGAATCTGCAAGAGGACACGGACCTCAAAAGCCAGCTGCTAAAGAGAGAGGCATCTTTCTCAACCAATGCCACTATTGAGCTTCTCACCGAGAAAGTGATACTGCCGGCCTCCAGTCAGCGAAGCGGCCTCGAGAGTTGTCTTGCCCTTGAGGACCTCAGGCTTTGCCCGGAGATGGTCAATACGATACAGATAGGAATGGTGGCCTCAGCCGAAACTGACCTGAAGTCGACTCCGGGTGAGCTTCGTTGGCAGGCTCAAGACAAAGACGCAAGAGAGCTCTCGGCTAGTGTGGCGGAGTTCGAGGTGATTCCTGACGGGACCGATAGAACATACCGCCTCGGTGTCGGTGCTTTCGCCAGTTGGGTCTTCGCGCAACAGATAGACGAGCTGACCCTTTGCTTTACACGAGGCGACGCAACGATCAGAATTACCTCCGTAGAGGCGACGCAGAAGAGATTTCAGCAAACGAACGAGAAGAAGCCCGATTGGGAAGGCTTCGATGACCCGCTGCACGGCTTTGCCATGCCTCGATACATGCGCTTGCCCAAGGAGAAGCTCGACTACTTCCTGTACGCGGACCAGAAGTAATCCGCCACAGGCTTAGCTCTACTTGTTGCATAAATGGACAATTGGAACTATTGTACAATAGCGTCGGGGGCGATTGGGTTCGACAGGGGTCGCTTCCGAAAGACGTTGCGTGCCGAGATCCCGCCTCTCTCGTTAAACGGTGGACCAGACGTAACAAACGTCGACAACTACGCACTGGCCGCTTAAAGCGGCGGCCGCGTCCCCCGGGCAAAGCCTATGAGCCCGGGTGTGGCGCTTAAACTATAAGGCTAGCGCGGGTGTTGCGCCTCATGGCGCCTGCGTGAAACACAAGTGAGGCTGGCGCCCGGAAGCCCGCCCGTGGGCACCCCGGGCCGCGAGATACAAACGCGGACTACGCACGTAGAGGCATCTTTTGGACGGCTCTTGGACGGGGGTTCGATTCCCCCCGCCTCCATTCTGCGTCGCTCGCCGGAAGCGAGCTATGCAGAATGTCCTCCGTAACTTCAGCGAAGGAGGACTCTTTTATTAAAGGACGTGCAGGCAACATGAAATGCGTGTATCTACTGGAAAGCGCAGCTCATCCAACACAAAGATATGTTGGGATCACTTCCGATTTAGACAGACGTCTCAAAGAACATAATGCTGGAAAATCACCGCATACAGCCAAACTAGGTCCGTGGAAAATTGTAGTTGCCATCCGTTTCACCGATAATCGCAAAGCAGGGAAGTTTGAGAAGTACCTCAAATCCGGTTCCGGTCATGCCTTCGCCAACCGGCATTTCTGGTAGGTCCAAGCCCGCCTGATACGGCAAGTTGATCATGTTGATTGCATTTGTTCCGACTGCTCTGAAGGGTCTTTTACCTTTCCAACCGCTCTATTCCGCTCCGATAGGATTGCCTGGAAGGATCAAACCGTTTCTCTATATCATCGCGTGGTAATCCTATCTCTTTCACGCTCTGCGTCAAGAAATATGCAGCACCATGCCTGAATTGGTCTGCAATTCAATCCCACTCTCTCTGCTGGTGATCATTGATTCGTCTGTAACTGGGAAGGTTGGTTGAAGTGAATAAGAGCTCCTCACAAAAAAAGCACTTGACACTGTTGTTTCAATAACCGATATTGTGTAGTGAAGTATAAGGACAACCTGGCCGCTTTCAGCACAAGCAAAGCAATCAATGTCTCTTGCGCGGGAGCTTGTCAGGCTTATCCAGCTAAAAATCCGAGTCCCGACAATATATCCGATAGTCTAAAGAACTAGTGCTTATCGGTTTGATATTCGGTCTTTTTGAGGGCGTTTAGAGCTTTTCACAATTTGTCTTGCGCGCGATCAATCAAACATGTGCGCCTTACTTATTAAGGCTTGAGCCTGGCGCCTGTGTTTCAAAAGGCTAAACCATTTACAACGAGATAGAACAAGGGGAAATCACCTTGGCTAGACCCAGAAAAAAGAAAGCAGAATCCACAAATTCGGCGCCTGCCAGCCAAAGCGACATCGGTCAGGCGGTGAGCAGCTTCAGGCCAACGATGAATCTCGTCGAGCTAAAGGCCAAATCAACAACCGAGCTATCGAAGCTCGCCCACGACCTGGGCGTCGAGAGTTCCGCGGCGCTGAAGCGCCAAGAGCTGATATTCAAGATCATGCTTGCGCAAATAGAGCAGGAGGGGCTGATCTACGCGGAGGGCGTCCTTGAGACGCTGGCTGAGGGCTTCGGCTTCTTAAGGTCGCAGGACTTCAACTACCTTCCAGGGCCGGACGACATCTACGTCTCGCCGTCTCAGATACGTAAGTTCGGGCTGAGAAAAGGCGACACCATTGGGGGGCTCATCCGACCCCCGAAGGAGAACGAGCATTACTTCGCCTTGTTGAGGGTCGAAACGATCAACAACTTGGAGCCAGACAAGATCACGGAAATAGTCAATTTCGATAATCTCATTCCGCTTTTTCCTGACAGCAAGATTGAGCTCGAGACCGACAACGGCAACATCTCAATGCGCATCATGGACCTAATCACACCAATTGGGCTGGGCCAAAGGGCTTTGATTGTCGCTGCGCCGAGAACTGGCAAGACCATGCTTCTTCAGGCGATCGCCAACAGCATCACGGCCAACCATCCGAACGTGATACCAATCGTGCTGTTGGTCAACGAGCGACCTGAGGAGGTTACGGAGATGCGGCGCTCGATAAACGCCGAGGTGATCGCATCAACATTCGACGAGCCTGCGGAACGGCACGTGAAAGTAGCCAGCATGGTGCTTGAGAAGGCCAAACGGCACGTTGAGCAGGGCTATGATGTGTGCATCCTTCTGGACAGCCTCACGAGGCTGGCAAGGGCACACAACACCGTCGCGCCGCCCAGCGGCAGGGTCCTCTCCGGGGGGCTCGATTCCAACGCGCTACAGAAGCCCAAACGCTTCTTCGGCTCCGCACGGAACATCGAGCAGGGCGGGAGCCTCACGATCATCGCCACGGCGCTCGTCGAGACCGGCAGCCGTATGGACGACGTCATCTTCGAGGAGTTTAAGGGCACGGGCAACATGGAGCTGCACCTCGACAGAAGGCTTGTTGACCGAAGAATATACCCAGCTATTAACTTCGAGAAGTCGGGAACAAGAAAGATCGAGCTTCTGGTTCCCAAGGACGTATTGCAGAAACTTTGGATACTGGTACGCTTCCTACAACAGAATTATGACCCGGTTGATGCGATGGAATTCTTGATTGACAAAGTCTCCAAGACCAAGACCAATGAGGAGTTCCTCAACTCGATGAACAGGATGTAGGGGCGGCGCTTGCCCCGCCCGAATGGACCAATGGGTGCAGCAAGCAGCACCCCTACAAGTCGGCCACCCGGCAGCATGACCTGGCCCAAGCTCGTGTCGATCAACGTTCTTGCGACCAACGAGCGGGACTGCCTCCGCCGCTGCCTCGAGTGCATAAAGCGTCAAACCTACTCCCCGATCGAGGTC
Organism: uncultured bacterium; assembly: GCA_965372715.1. Classification (GTDB taxonomy): domain Bacteria; phylum B130-G9; class B130-G9; order B130-G9; family B130-G9; genus CAYZPW01. Next base: position 54,495 of record CBDVDH010000008.1, read on the forward strand.
ATTGTCATCGACAACGCCTCGACCGACGGGACGGACGCGATGCTCAGGAGTAGCTTCCCCGAATTCCCGGTCATCACGAATCCTGAAAACCTCGGCTACTGCAAGGGCCACAACATCGGCATCAGAAGAAGCCTGGGCGACTACGTCATGCCGCTCAACGCGGACGTTTTCATGGAGCCCTTATTCGTCGAGGCGAAGGTTAGGGCGGTTGAAAGCGCGGCCAACATCGGCATGGTAGAGGGCAAACTGCTCAGGATTGCGGCCCACGACGCCAAAATACCAGACGAGAAGACCATCGACGGCGTCGGCGCCGTGTTGACGCGAGCGCGTAGGAACTTCGAACGTGGCCAGTTGGACGCGGACAAGGGCCAATATGATCAGCCTGGGTTCATCTTTGGTGCATCCGGTGCGGCTCCCCTATATCGGCGCGAGATGCTTGATGATGTGGAGATTGAGGGCGAGTTCTTCGACGAGGATTTCTTCATCTACAGGGACGAGGTCGATCTGGCCTGGCGAGCACAGTGGCAGGGCTGGAAGTGCCTATTTACGCCGGATGCGGTCGCATATCACGTCAGGGGATATGCGCCTGACAAAAGAAGGGAGATGCCGAGGCGCTTCCGCCAGCTTCAGCTGCGCAACCGTTACCTGATGATAGTCAAGAACTTCTCGCTTGCGAACATCATGCGCGACCTACACCACATCCTCTGGTTTGAGCTCCGGCAGTGGGCTTACGTACCCTTCTTCGAGCCGCACCTATTCAAGGGCCTCCTCGGCGCAATCAAGCTCTTGCCCAAAATGCTCAAGAAGCGCAAGACCATCGTATCCCGCCGCCGGGAATGCTCACGATATATCCACTCACTCTTCAGCTGAGGGCCCGGTGCCGGAAATATCGTTCCGGTGCCCCTATTTGTGATCAACCTCTCCGCCGAGGATTTTTCGGATCACCTGCTTATCAGGCAGGAGGCCGGCACGCCTCTCCGCTCTCCTTCTTCTGAGTATCTGAAAGAGCTTGGGAAGCGTCATGAAAAAGGCCCTTTGGAACCTGAATTGCCCCCTGAGCGAATCCATCAGGAAGAACCTGAGGCTGTAAAGGAAATGCTGCCTCAGCATATTCTTGTCGAGGACGTTCTTGTAGAGGAAGATGTAGCTGTTACGCGCGGTGATGAGGCGCATCCGTTTGGGGTTGGTCGTCTTTGTAATTGTGGCCTGATGCTTGTGATACATGACGGCGTCGGGCACATAGACCACCGGCCAGCCCCGCTTGTGGGCCCTGTAACACAGGTCGATATCCTCCCAGTAAAGCGGATGATAGATAGGGTCAAAGCCGCCGAGCCGGAGGAACTTCTCCCGATCAAAGGCCGCGGCGCCGCCCGTCGCGAACAGAGTCAGCCGGTCGCGGTCCTCGTCGCCGCCTTCGTCACGGACGCGGAAGTGGCCCTGTTCAAACACAGCGACTCGACGCCCCGCCAGGAACTTGTCCCGGTCCCAACCAAACAGTTTAGCCGACGCGGCGAAGAGATTGTCACATCGCTCAAAGCAGTCGCACAGCCTCGCAATCGAGTCCGGCTCGACCGCGACATCGTTGTTGAGCAGAACTATTATGGCGAACTTGGCAATCATGGCGCCGATATTCGTCGCTCGCTGAAACCCTACGTTGGCCAAATTGGCCTGTAGTTTGACCGAGGGAAAATGCTCAACCACGTATTCCCGGCTGCCGTCGCTCGAGCGGTCATCCACGACAATGATCTCGTCCCGGCCGTCGTGTCGCCGAGCCGCCTCAATTACGGACGGCAGACACTCGCTTAGCAAGTGCTTGCTGTTGTAGTTGGTAACGATAATCGAACAGGGCTGTTTGCTTCTTCTCGACATCTGTTAGCAGTTGGCAGTTGGCTGTAATCCGCAATCCGTAGCGGCCTGGACTATTTCTTACGAGAACATATACACTCGGAACTTGACGCTCACAGAGTTACCATGTTACTGAACCCCAGACGCGCATGGTATAGGTGCGGTGGGAACATTGCAACGTGGCAGCGCGGACCTCATGTGCAGGGCATTGCATCAACGAAAAACGCGGTGTATGTGGGGCGGGATTCGGATCATCCAGCGGGCTTGACATCGCGACGAGTGATGGCCTAGCATTTCCAGACGTACGTTCACTTCGGGTTTTTGGCGCCTGTAGCCCAATGGATAGAGCACTGGCCTCCGGAGCCAGGGGTTAGGGGTTCGAATCCCCTCAGGCGCGCCACTCCATAGTAGGCTTTCCGCATATTTGACCCCTTCGATCAGTTGAAGGCCTACTTCGCTTGTTTAGCCTTATTCTTACACATTCGTTGTCTTGTGAATGGCACAATAACGGCACACATCGGAGGGTTAAAACAGGGTTGCGGGGAAATGCCCTGCAATCATAATTACGATCTTTGGATTATCGGATTGGTCAAGTTGTTGAAAGCGGAACTTCGCGATGACAAGGACTTTCTCTTGTCGCTGATACGGCCGGTGGTTCGGGAGGTTCTGGAAAGCGAGATGGACGAGACAGTTGGTGCTCGGAAGGGCGAACGGACTGCGAGCCGCCAGGCCTACGCCGCGGACTACCAGACCGTCAAGCCCGACGCCGCGGTGGATGGTGACATCGTCATTGTGCATCCGGGGACGTATTACGAGAACATCGGGTTCAACGGCCAGAATATCATCCTAACCCGTATTATTCACAAACTGAGGATGCGATGAGATGTGGGGCGGGCTTTCAGCCTGCCTTTTGCAGCGATCTCCGTATCCCTCAAGTGAAACACTCTGTTGCGCAAGCCCCTGTCTTTGGCAGGCTGGAAAGCCTGCCCCACACCGACGAGAGTCACGGCCTTGAATTATTCGGGCTAAGGTCTTTGGCCCCTGGGATGCAGACATTGTGAATGCAACGATCATCGGTGCTGGCAAGGGGTATCCCTGGTCTCCGGTCGCAAGATTCGCCGGCACAAAGAAGGCCAGCTGTATGCTTTACGGCGCTATCGTGAATTCTGCCTGGGCTAAATCGCTGACAAACACGCCAGTATAGCTATTCAGGCATGCGGCATACCAGGTGTATTGACCTTGAGGCAACTCAGGCAAGTCACGGTAGCTGAATATCGGGAAGTCTGTGATCGACAGCCCCACCGGAAGCAGCAGGTTCGACATCATGGGCTGCATCGATTCGCCAAAAGTAGGCAGAAACAAGAACGTGCCATCTGGCATCCTGATCGCGCAGTAGAAGTCCATCTCATCGTTCTCTCCCGCATTCTCAACGTCGCACAACAGAAACAAGTCGTCGCCCTGGGAGTATTGCTCCTGATTCGTTGAAAGCGAGAGATTCATGCATTCGGATGTGAACTCGAATGTCAGCTCGGCGACATTACCCACTATCTCGTCCGTTTCAGTCTCGCAGAACCACGACGACCATGTATAGATTCCCTCAGGTAAGTGGCCCATCGGGCCAAACCGGAACACGACCTCGCTGGGCCTATTTATACCCGAATACAGCTCGACGTTCTCCTCCAGAGGCGTGGCCTGGCTTTCGAGGCCTGTGCCGGTCCAGAATATCTGCGTGCCACCCACGGATTGAGGAAGCTCGATCGCTAGATACAGGTCCGCCACAACCGGACCACCAGTGTTTTCATATTCAAGCGATATCTCCATATTGCTGGCGAGGCAGAAGAATGTCAGGTTGCTGCCGATCGCAACCGCGACATTCGGGGCAGCGGCCTCTTCCTGATACAACACGCAGCACTCGGTCGGGTCAATGTTGCCTTCGACGCTCTCGACGTTGCCGGAGACGTCGGTAGATATCGTGTAGAAGCAATACGTGCCCTGCCCCTCGGAGGGGTCGAACTCGAATGTCCCGCTTTTGCCTGAAAGCGCCAGTTCGCTGTCCGTCCACTCGCCATCGTCGAAGCTGTAGTAGAGCCTCGTTGTATCCACGCCCGAGACAACATCACCAGCCGTGAAATGCACGAGGATCGGCAGAGAATCGACCTCGGCAAGGCAGGAACTGCTGGAGACCGGAGCTTGGACATCATAGACGCACCCACAGCCTGCGGCGGTATGCGAGCTCGGTGAAGGCGGGATGTTGCCTGCCCGGTCGACGGCCTGAGTATAGAACTCGTATGCTCCTTGACCGTCACCAAGCGCGAACTCGAATTCGCCGGACGCCTCTCCCAAAACGAGCCTGGTATTGACCCAAGCGCCAGACTCGAACCGATACCAGAGGAGCGTCCTATCAACGCCGGAGAGAGCATCCACCGAATCGAACTCGACATCCAACCGATTGGTCTTAGGATACTGTGGGACGCTGCACTGGGAAGAGGGAACAGTGACGTCATAGACGGTTGAACACTTGCACTCGGTCGATGCTGTGGGCGCGTTCTCGGCGTTGCCTGCGCGGTCCTTGCTCTGGGTATAGAAAGAGTATCGACCCTCCCCTCCAGGAAGCGACAGGGATAACTGGCCCGAAAGCGCCCCGGATGACATGCTTGTCTTCAGCCATTCCCCGTCATTGAACCTGTACCAAAGCTCCGTCAACGCTACGCCGGAACCATCGTCGGACGCGGAGAAATCGATTGAGAGGCTACGATCGGATGTGTATCCGGGGCAGCTGGCCTGTGACTGGGGCTTGATCCTGTCGCAAAGCGTCTGAGCCTTGGCGTCCGCCGGAGTCTCCGGCTCTGGCTCTTGGTTCCCGGCGTTGTCGATCGCCTGCGTGTAGAACATATACCTTTCATTGGGGTTGGAGGGCATGAACTCACAAGTTCCCGACTCGCCCGCAGGCTCGATGCCTGTGTACTGCCAGTCCTTACCTTCAGGCATGAACCAGAGCCTGGTTTTGCGCACGCCCGAAAGCGCGTCGGAAGCGGTGAAATCTACCCACACATGAAGTGTTACGGTAAACTGCGGCGCACTGGCCTCAGAAGTAGGAGACGTCCTGTCGTAGAGCGTCTCGGAAAGCCCCGCCGTGCCCGCCTGCGGCTCTGGCGAACTGTTGCTCGCGGTATCCTCGGCCACTATGTAGAACTCGTAGGCGCCCTCAATGTCCTGAACCTCAAATGCGAAGTCGCCTGTTAATGTCGTAGCCTGAAGTGTGCTATCAGCCCACGAGCCGCCGTCGTGTCTGAACCACAAATGAACCGCCGCTATCTGCGTCGTCAGCTCGGCGACCTCGTAGAGCACTGCGATAGGCAGGCTATTGGCGACCTCGCTCGAGGTGCAGGAAACGACCGATGGCGACACGGTATCATAAACCGTCGAGCTGTGGGGCTCCGTAGCAGCGTCGGGGTCCGGCGCCTCGTTGTCCGCCATGTCCTGGGACTGTGCGTAGAAGTCGTACCTTCCCTCTCCGTTGGCCGGAGCGAGCTCGAATTGGCCTGAGGACGCCTCAATCGCGGTGCCGGTGTCTGTCCACAGGCCGTGCTCGAATCTATACCAGAGCCTGCAGCGCACAACGGGCGAGAGATTGTCAGAGGTCTCAAACTGGACCGCTATGGGCGCCTGATTGCTAATCTCAGGGGTAGTGGTTGAGGCTGTCGGTGGTGTTGCGTCATAAACAGTAGTCGAGCAACCTGGCGATTCCTCAGTAGGCTCTGCCTGTCGATTTGCCGCAACATCGACCGCAACCGTTTGGAACGAATACCTGCCTTCAGAAGACGCGTGAAAGTCAAACGTCCCCGAATCCGCATCCTGCCAAAGGCCCGAATCCTGCCAATCGCCTGCCTCGGTCCGATGCCACAGTCCGCAACCAGAAGCGCCGGACAGCCCGTCGCTCACCTCAAACACCACCGGCGCAACAGAGACATTTGTATATGCAGGCGACGAACACGACGAGGTCGGCGGAGTTATGTCATAAATGGTGAGCGTGTCGGCCCCATCCGGAATAGATTCCGCGTTGCCCGCCCTGTCTCGCGCGCTCGTGCAGAAGCCGTAGGTTCCCTCGCCGTCGCTTGGCGTGAAGTCAAACTGGCCGGTTGAGGTCGTCGCCTCAAGTGATGCCTTGAGCCAATCGTCGCCGTTGAAGGCGTAGAAGAGGCCAACGGTGGCCAAACTGCTCCCTTTTACACCGTCGTCAGACGTAAAGGCCAACGGGATAGGAGCCGTATTCGTTACTGGCGGCGAGCTGCACGACGATGACGGTGCGGAGACGTCATAGACGAACGTGCAGTCCGATTCGGTCGGGGCAGACTCGACGTTACCCGCACCGTCGCTGGCGACGGTATAAAACGCATAGATCACATCCTGGCCAACGGCGCCTGTGAAGTTGAAGGCCCCACTTTGGCCCTGGTCGTAGAGGCCCGTCGAGGCAAAATCCGACCCGTCCTGGCTAAAGTAGAGCTCAGTCCTCAAAAGGCTGCTGCCACCCGTGTCGCTGGCCGTGAATTCAACGACGGCCGGGAAGCCGTTGCCCCAGGGTGCGCACGAACAGCAGGAGACCGGACCGGTTAGGTCGATGACAGTGGTGCAATCGCGCTGACTCGGCGCCTCCTCAGAGTTGCCAGCCTTGTCGAGGCATATCGTGTAGAAGTCGTATCTACCCTCGCCCGTCTGGGCCGCGAAACTGAATACCCCGCTCTCACCAGACTGAGAAAGCCCAGTGTATTCCCAGGAGTCGCCATTAAACGAGACCCAAAGCCTTGTTTCAAGAACGCCGCTGGGCCCGTCGTCGCCGGCCTCGAAGGCAATCTCAAACGCAGTCGTTTTGGAGAACTCCGGTGAAGTGCACGATGACCAGGCTGCGATTGGGTCGTAGATGACACTTGCGTCGTAGCCCTCGGGTGGGGACTCGACGTTGCCGGCGTTGTCGGTAGCCACAGTGTATATATCGTAGATACCGGGGCCCTCTTGGGGCGTGAAATCGAATTGGCCGGCCTCACCTTCCTCTCGCGAAGCGGCACTGATGAATTCGCCGCCATTCAAGCTATACCACAGCTCAGTCTCCAGAAGCCCCGCGTCACCCTCATCACTGGACGCGAAATCGACCACGATGGGAAGCGAATTGGCGTATTGCGAAGCCCAGCAAGTGGACCTAGGCAAGGACACGTCGAAGACCGTCGTGCTATCCGGCGATTCCGGCGCCGACTCCACGTTGTCGACGCCATCGGAGGCGATTGTGTAGAAATCATAAATGCCTTCTAAGTCTGGGCCAAACTCGATCGAGCCCGACGTTCCCTCCTCACTGAGCCCAGAGTCGGTCCAGTCACCCTCGTCCAAGCGATACCACAGCCTGACAGTTAGCTGGCCCACGCCCGCCTCATCATCAGCAATGAAGCCCACGCCAAACGGGGAGGCGTTGGCGACGGTTGGGGAAGTAGCGACCGAGCTCGGCGAGCATGTGTCGAACCACGTTGTGCAGGTTGCTTGTGTCGGCGGCGACTCGAGGTTCCCAGCGGTATCCTTTGCCAGGGTATAAAACTCAAACAGGCCGTCGGCCTCGGGGCCAAACGTGAATGTCCCGGAGCCCATGTTCTGCCTGCTGTCGTAAAGCTCCCAGTCGCCATTGACCCGATACCACAGCTGCACATCCGTGATGTCGGTAAGGCTATCCTGCGCCTCGAACGAGACATCGATCGGGGACGAGGCCGTCTGCTCTGGCGCCTCACACGACGAGACAGGCGACGTCCTATCGACGACGGTCTCAGCGTCTGGCTGTGTCGGCGGCTCTTCCGTGTTGTCCAAAATGTCGCGACATACTGTGCAGAATTGAGCGGTCCCTTCTGTCGCTATCTCGACCGCGATGGTGCCGATTGTGCCCTCTTCCCAGATACCCGACTCGACCCATTGGCCGCCCTGCATCCTAAACCACACCGTCGTGAGAGCAACACCCGAACCGGAATCGGCAGCTGTGAAGTTCACGGCAACGGTTGCGCCGCTGGCATAGTCCGGCGAGGCGCAATCCGAGGCAGGCGCGGTTGTATCTACAAGAATCGAGCAGTCCACATCTTCAGGCAGCTCTTCCGTATTCCCAGCTATATCCTGCGAGACTGTGCAGAACGAGTAGCTGCCGTCCTCCGCCGCCTCAAACGAGTAGCTGCCCGACGCACCATCCAGCCAATCGCCTGTCGCCTCCCAGTCGGAGCCGCCGAAGCTGTAATATAACCAGGCGCCGTGCAGGCCGCTGCCGGCCCCGTCCGAAGCGGCAAAACCAACCTCGATTGTCGTCTGGCTGGCGTACTCATCGCAACTCGCGACCGATTGGGGCGCGGCAGTGTCCAGGAAGATGCTCGCGTCGGCGGTCGATGGCGCATCCTCTAGATTGCCGCTTCTATCCTCCGCAATTGTGTAGAAGCTGTAAGGCCCGTCGCCGTCCTCAAAGACAAACGTTATGTTGCCGGAGTTCTCCGTCCCGTGCTCTTCATACAGCACGTAGCCCCCGCCATTGTAACTGTGATAGAGATAGACGAAGGCGACACCAGAAAGGTCGTCCGAGGCCGAGTAACTGACTACGGTCGAGGTCGTGGTGCTGTATTCGTCGGTCTCGCAATCCGACGCGGGTGACACTCTATCATAGACGGTCGAGTCATCTGCCGTCTCCGGTGCTGACTCTTCGTTGCCTGCATCGTCCTTCGCTATCGTGTAGAACTCATACGTCCCCTGACCATCTGTCGGGGTGAAGTCGAAACTGCCCGAGGTCCCACTCTCAGAAAGTCCACTGTCTGTCCAGCCTTCGCCGTCATGGCTATACCAAAGGGCAACATCGTCAATACCTGAGACGTCATCATTCGCCGTGAACGTCACAACGATAGGCGACGAGTTGGCGTAAGGTGGACTCTCGCAGCTTGACGAAGGCGCGGTCGCATCATAAATGGTCGAATCGTCGCCGCTACCTGACGGCCCTGACTCCTTGTTACCCGCGTTGTCCTCCGCTATTGTCTGGAAGTGGTACGTTCCCTCGCCGTGCGACGCCGTGAAACTGAACGTTCCCGATGCCCCGGTCTTGCTGTCTCCGCTGTCCGTCCAACTGCCTGAAGCAAACTTGTAGTAGAGTCGCGTCTCACCAAGACCACTGCCACCGGTATCGGAAGCATTGAAATCTATGTTGATTACCGAGCTGTTGCTGTACGAAGGACTCTCGCAGCTTGAGGAAGGTGCCGTGGCATCATAAATGGTCGAATCGTCGCCGTCTCCAGAGGCGTCCGCCTCTTCGTTGCCAGCGTTGTCATTGGACTTCGTTTGGAAGTAGTAGGTGCCTTGTCCCTCGGAGGCGTTGAAACTGAACGATCCGCTCGCGCCCGTTTTCTCTTCGTAGAAGGTCCATGACCCACCTGAGCCAAACTTGTAGTAAAGTCTTGTCCATTTGAGCCCACTGCCACCGCTGTCAGACGCGGAGAAGGAAACGCTTATCCCAGAGCTTTTGGAGTAGGTTGGGCTGTTACAGCTTGAAGAAGGCTTTGTGGCATCATAGATCGTCGAATCATCCCCATTAGCTGAGGGTCCGGACTCTGTATTCCCGGCGTTGTCCTCGGCTATCGTCTGGAAGTAATAAGTGCCTTCTCCCGAAGGAGGCACAAAACCGAACGTTCCTGCCGAGCTGGTCTTTGAGTCGTAGTATGTCCAGGAACCACCCGAACCGTGTTTGTAGTAGAGTTTTGTCTTTTTCAGTCCGCTACCACCACTGTCGGACGATGAGTAGCTCACCCCGATATTGGGGTGAGAACTGTATTGGGGGCTAGTGCAATATGAAGAAGGTGCGGTTGAATCGTAGATGGTGTAGCAATCACCACTGTCTGAAGGCCCTGACTCCTTGTTGCCTGCATTGTCCTCCGCTATCGTCTGGAAGTAGTAGGTTCCTTCGCCGTCTGCCATCGTGAAGTCAAACGAGCCGGTTTCCCCGGTTTTCTTCTGCCCCGTGTCGGTCCACGTCCCGGACGCCCCGTACTTGTAGTGCAGGACAGTTTCCTTCAGACCACTGCCCCCACTGTCGCCAGCCTCAAACGTCATATCCACGCTTGCCTCATTAGAGTAAGGTGGGGATGTGCAAGATGACCAAGGCGGGGTATTATCGCTGCAGTCCTCTATTGAGAAACAGCAGTCGCTCAGATCAGTGTCATCGCCGCAGGTGTGGTGCCCGACCGCCCTTATCTGGCATTCATCGCACTCATCGACATCCGGAACCGTCCACGGATGCGAGCCGTCATCCGCTGTCCCAGTGGTTATCTCTTCCCAACTGCTTTCGCTGTCGGTCCGATAATACAGATCGACGCTGTCAAATGAACCACCGGATGAAGACCACTGAACATCGTAGGTCTCGTCTATACAAAGCGAATCGGCATCCCCCGGCCAGTCCACCGTAATGTTAGGCTTCTGTTCTATCGAGAAGCAGCAGACGCCCAGGTCCGTGTCATCACCGCATGAGTGGTGTCCAATAGCCTTGATCTGGCATTCATCTGACGGATCATTCGGCACCGTCCACGGATGCGAGCCGTCATCCGGCGTCCCGGTCGTTATCTCGTCCCAACTGCTTCCTGCATCGGTTGAATAATAGAGGTCGATGCTATCAAGGGTACCGTTTTCGTTTCGCCACTTGATGTCATAGCTATCACCAACGCAAAGCGTCTCTGTCTCGTCTGGGTCCGTCAGGATGACATACGGGCCGCCTACTCTGGGACCCTGGTGCTGGTCATCTTCCGACTCGGGATCTCTCGCGAATCCGCCCTGAGCGTCCTTGAAGTAGAAATAGAACTTGTGCCTGCCATTGCCAAGGGGAAGCTCGCGCATGTAAACGCCGTCGTGTTCCTCGCCGCTTTCGAGGTCCATGTCGTGGCCTTCATCATCATCGATATAGACCTTCTTCTCCTGAGGCGCCTTGCCGTCCTCATGATAGTAAGTAACGCGGAACTCAAATGTCTCTTCGCAGTTGTCGGTCTCAGGCGACACCTCGCCGCCTGTCAGCGTCGGGCAGTTCCCCGATACAATCTTGCGCACATAGTCGTTGTCCGCATATACCAACGTCTTGTCCGGACCGATAGCGAGCGCAGTCCGACTATCCGCGGGCTGCTCCAATGTCCAATAAAGCTCACCGTGATGACCCCTGTCTCGTATACACCACGCGTAATCGTCAAGCTCGAAGTATATTCTCCCTAGCCCATCGATGGATGGAGAGGAAACCTCAAAGTTCGTATAGAAGCTCCACTTAGGCTGCCCGTCAGAGGCAACTGCCCACAAGTAATCCTCCCCCACTACGTAGAGGGTCCTAGCGTTTCCGATGGCAGGAGAGCTTTCGCCTTTATAATTCGTTCCACCCTCCCCCGTGTCAAAACTCCAGTTGAGACCCAGGCTCGAGTTCAGGGAATACAAAACTCCAGTGCTATTCATGATAAGCACATTTCCCTGCTCGTCCACGGACGGGGCTAGGTATTCGAAGTCGCCTGAGGCGTCGTATGTCCATTTCCATTTGCCATCATCAGTATTGTCAAGCCCACAGACCGTCCCGTCGTCTGTGCCCACATACACCCGTTCAGCATCAGCGCTTAGCGCAGGTGAACTTGTTACCCAGTCGTCAACCTCTATTGACCATTGCAGAGAACCCGAGAAATCCAACTTATTAACGGAACCGTCCCAGTATTCTCCTTCATGTGATTCATAATCGTCCGCGGTCCCAAAATAGATGTATACATCGTCCATCACAGGGGACCCATACATCTGAGCCGTTGTATGGTAGGACCAACCGAAAGACCCAGAGGGAGTTACGGCAAGCACGTCGCTTGCATGACCAGAATCGAGACAGACAACAATATGGCCATCAGGAAGAACAAGTGGTGCGCCGTGAATTGATGCGTAGTACCCGTCAGCATCCCTGCACGCATATGACCATTGGAATAGCCCATCTGAGTTGAGTTTGTAGAGATACGTATTGACACCAAGATAGACATTGCCATTCTCGTCCGTTACGACATCGGAATTGGCTGGACCCATTTCCGAAGGTAGTTCATAGGACCATTCAATGCGGGGATAGCTTGGCCCATGATAGGGTGTTTGACGAGTGTTCGATGCGTCATACCCAAACATCGGCCAGTTCCCAGTGCAATCACCGACCCGGGGACCTTCTCGCTCGCCCTCTTCTGGATATCTGACTGAATAGGTCTCGTAATCCTCCCACTCGCCCTCCTCGAAATAGAAGTGAAATTCGTGAACGCCGTCTCCCAAATCGGCGCCACTGATAGCAAACACATATTCTCCGTCGTAATCGTGCTGACTGTCTGAAGCTGGCTCCATGTCGTGAGAACTTCCGTCGATCAATACCTGATAAACGGATGGCGATTTCTTATCCGGATCTCTATAATGCACCCTAAACTCGAAATCTGTATCATAATAGCCGCAGGTCGGCGACACTCGCCCCCGGGTCAGGGTTGGCGGAAGATTCGGGACCGCTTGAGACTCCTCCATCCACGCCACACCTACCAATTCGGTATTATTGAAGCTGCCAATGTTCGGAGCAAATACCGCAATCACTCCCCAGGCCGTTGTCTGCGGCGTATAGACAATGACTTCCGCGCTGTTGTCGTATAGGTTGCTCTTCGCGAGAACTTCATCGCCACCCTGATTCATTAGCCTAAGATCAAAGTCGTTTGTGATTTCATGGTCCCCGGGACTGTCATCCTTATCTGCTGGATGTGCGTTCCAGCACATCGCGATCCGTATTTTCTTGCCCTCTGTCAACGGGATATACACATCAGCAGACTCAAACGTCACGAAGTAGTAATCCCCCGTAAATTCACCGCGGTCCAGGACCAGCTTCGCATATTGGCCATGCTCCATTATCTCAACGCCACCGATCACGCTAATGGCTCCGGCCCCGTCCTTATCAGTTCCTCGCCATTTGCCATATCGCCTGCCATCGTCCGTGGAATCGATGTCAAGCCCGTCGACGTTGTTCGCCGCGGATGCCATGACTACTGCCTTCGCTGACATGGGGTAAACTGTACATAACTCCTCATCCATGGCTTGGAGTATCGCAACCATCCCCGCTACGTGAGGAGCCGCCATACTAGTCCCTGAACCTTCCTGGTCGTCATAGGTGTCGCCAATGCCAGCCATGGTGATGTCCGTCCCGGGGGCGGCAACATCTGGCTTTTCTATATCGCCGTGGTCAGACTCGGGGTCCTTATAGGAAGAGTGAGTCGACATCCTATCATCAACCCATCCTTCGGACTTGTACTCGTCCTGATTGCCAACTGTTATCACATTGAATGCCTTGCCCGGCGACGACACCCAATATGAGTACTTGCTTTCGTCACCTACGTGGTTCCAAAGCACATTTCCCGCAGACATCACAACGCTCAGTCCCCACGTGTCGATATAGTAGTCCATATAAACATCAACGGCCATGAAGTCGTCTGCCTCATCTCTATATTCGCCACTTCCAGCGTGTCCTCCCCAGCTACAGTTGAATATTCGCACATCAAGCTCCCTTGCCCATGCCATGCATTCATCCAATTGCGCTAAAGCGCCGCTCCAGGAGTTCGTTGATAAGTTGCCACTGTAGATCTCCGGAATCCCATGGGAAGTACCTGCGAAAGTCCCATTCTGAGATGCTACTATGGAAGCAACGCCAGTCGCGTGCGGTCCCTCGTCGCTGAAGGCGTCGTTGAAATAATGGGGAGGGTATGAGTCAAGCCACGTGTGGTCATAATAGATCGCTGAGCGACGGTAATTTCTGTCGGGCACCTCGCAAATGCAGACTCTCACTTGGCGTTCGTCGTAGTAGCCATTGTATCCTTCCTTCCACGCCAAGTCTGCACGGACAGTCTTATTCGACAAATCCAAATGAGCGTAGGACGGAGTTTGCAGGTATGCACTGAGAACAGAGGGCAGATACGACATGTTGGTGGTCTGCTCAGGCGTCAAATCCGCGGCAACAAATGGCACCATCTTGCATCCATAGGCCTCTATTCCGTGCTCCACCCACAAGAACTCGAGGACCTCGGCTTCTGCCATTGAATGAAGCTGATAGAGCCATTGGTCCACTGCGGCGCGTTCGACTTGGCCATGAAGTTCAGCTTGTCTCGCCTTGATGATTACCTCGCTGACGACATCCGAATCGTCGAGACCCTGAACGGGGCAGAGCGAGGCGCATTGCTCGACTGTGGGCATCTTGCACCATATGACAACAGGGAACGTGTCCCAGGGTTTGGCCTTCTCGAGAGCATCGATCAGAGCGCCCGACAACTTGTCGATGTTGAAGCTGGCGTCGAGCGGCGACCGCTGAACGGCCCCTTCCGAATCTGCATCCGCCGGCTTCGCCTCATTCGACTCACCAGTCAGCCCGAAAGCAGCAGCGATGCCAACAACGAGCAACACGGCCATCAAAGCAACAAATGCTTTGGAATGTTTGGAAATGATCCTCTTCACCTCGTCAATCCTCCAGTAAGAAGGTCACCGTTTTCGCTAGAGGCTCATTCGGGAAAGGCAGAACTGGCTGGCAAGTATATCGGAGTCGCAGCCAAATCGACTTCGGTATAGGAACCGCTTGTGTCAGCCGTCCCCAGAGTCTCGCATCTTACACGCATTAGTTATACTATTGAACCTACCCTACTCAAGGAGAGAAGATTGTCAACGCTTGTTTCATACTCATACGTTCCATCGGCCGGATCGCCGTTTGAAAGCGTCATCGAGTGCGCGGCGCCATCGACGATGACCGAGGCGGTCGGGGGCGCGGCGCCGTCGGCGTCGTAATACCTAACGCTATAGGCGAACGTGGTGCTGACGCCGGCGAATGTCGGGTCAACGGCCCCATCCGAGAGCGTCGGGACATAGTTCACTTCCGGCCCGTCATAATCACCTGAAGCCGGCAGCCGATCGCCGCTGCCGTTACCATCCTCGAAGTAGAAGTAGTAGTAGTGTGACCCTTGGCTGAGCTGCGTCGTGTAGGTATAGACGCCATCGGCAGGGTTACCAGAGTCGAGCGTCATCGTCTTGGGGTCGCCATCAATGTAAACAACCTTCTCACTCGGGGTATCCTGGTCGGCATCGTAGTAATGGACGGAGTACTCAAAGACCGTGGCGGATGTGCCCGATTCGGGATCGACCGTGCCGTCCGAGAGCACGGGGTTACAATTGACGTCGGGGCCGTCGTAGGTGCCCGATTCGGGGAGTCTGTCAGAGCCGTCCCCAGTCTCCGCGTAGAAATAGAAGTTGTGCGCACCCTCAGAGAGATAAGCGCTGTACTCGTAGGCGCCATCCCAGGCGTCGCCGCTCTCAAGCGTGAGATCGCATGAGTCGCCGTCTATATAAACGAGTATCGAGGTCGGTGCGTCGTCATCGCCATCGAAGAAGTCAACGCTATACGTGAACAGCGTCGAGGTTGTTCCAGAGTCGGGCTCGACCCCGCCGTTCGATAGTTCAGGGGCGTAGCTGACGTCAGGGCCATCGTAACTTCCTGAGGCGGGCAACCTGTCCGAGCCGCCGCTTTCGTCCTCAAAAAAGAAGTAGTAGTCGTGGCTGCCGGAATTAAGCGTGGTCTGATATGCGTAGGTCCCGTCGTGCGCGTCCCCAGAATCGAGCGCCATCTCGAATGGTTCGTCATCTACATAAACCAGCTTCTCGGCCGGGGCCTCGCCGTCGGCATCATAATAATCGACCGAATAAGTAAACGTCGTTGACGGACTGCCCGATTCGGGGCTGACAGAGCCGTTTGACAACTCTGGGTTCGTGTTGCCAAAACACAACAATCTGCCGTTTGTGGTGCCGATAAAGATCTTACCGTCGGAGGTGATGCAGGGCGAATCGTCAATGCTTGAACCGCAGTCGTAACTCCACTTCAAGCCGCCGTCGGGGTTTATGGCAAAAAGCTTCTGATTCCTTGCGCCAAAGTACACAACGCCATTGATGTCCACGATGGGGCAGCCGTAAACGGAGTTGTCGCTTTGGAAGTCGTATGACCATTTGACTTCGCCGGTGCTTTCGAGGGCCCAGAGCAACCCTGCCCTGCAGGCAGAGTGCACGGTCCCATCCGACGCGATGGCCAGCCCATTGTTAATAGCGCCTCCGGTATCAAACGTCCATAAGAGATTGCCCTGCGAGTCGATAGCCCGGATCACCCCGCAGTAGTCACCAGTAAGCACACGCTCATTGTCCGAGATAGCGGGAGTCCCTTTTAGTTGACAGCCTGCGTCGTAGGTCCACTGAAACGAGCCGTCAGAGCCTACTCGGTGGAGGTAGCCGTCATCGTCTGCAAGCACCACATCCCCGGTGTCAGTTACCGCCGCAGCTGCGTAAGCAACGCTATCGTAGTCGTAAGTCCACAGAAGCGTGCCTTCACGATCCATGGCGTAAAGATTAGCGTCAAAACTGGAGAAGTAGATAACGCCCTCGTCGGAGACTGTTGGTGAGGCATGGATGTCGGCGCCCGCTCTGTAACTCCACCGGACGTGGCCATCCGGATCAAATGAATACAGGTAATCGTCGTAGCAACCCACATAGATGTTGCCGTCGTTATCAACCGCGCACGAGGAGTAAATCTGGGCGCCGCAATCGAACGACCAGTCCAGCGAGCCGTCGCTGCCTATGCCGAAAACCTTGTTTAGCGTGAAACTGCCGACGTAAATCGAGCCGTCGGGGCTCAGCACGGGCGAGGCGGCAAGGACACCGCAACCGTCGTAAGACCACTTGAAAGTTGGCGAGGCCGGGCCGCTATACTCACTTCTTCCCGCGTTAGTTCGCCGGCACTGGTACATCGGCCAGGGGCCTTTGTTGTCCTCAGAGACATCTGGCCCATCGAAGGCGCCAGCCTCGGGCGAACGATATGTTGCCCCATTCTCATTCTCGAAGAAGAAGTAATAGTTGTGGCTTCCAGCGGCGAGTTTTGTCCTGAATCGAAATATCCCGTTGTGGCGGTTACCGAACTCTAGGTCCATGTCATGAGGGTCGCCGTCAATATAGACCAACGCCTCGACCGCGTCATAACCATAGACGTTGAAATACTTGACTTCGTAGGCGAACTTAGTCTCGGTTGTCCCGCAGTCGGGAAGAACCTGGGGATCGGAGAGGCCCTCATCGTAGTTGGTGAAACACCGCAGGATGCCATCCCAGCTGGTTAGATAAAGGTTGCAATACGAGTCGTGGGACGGGGACCCAGTCACCCAGTCGCCAGTCTCGTATGACCACTTTAGCGACCCGTCTGGGTGCAAGGCGAGTATTTCACCCCTGTAGCCGGGCTTATTGCTGCCAACGTATATATCGCCGAACTTGTCCACAAATGGGCTGCCCTGGACGGAAGAAGTGGTTTGATATGTCCACTTAAACGAGCCGTCCGAATTGAGGGCAAATATCTTGGCCGTCTCGACCCCGAAGTATATCGTGCCGTCTGTCGCCAGGGCGGGAGACGAGAAGGTCGGCGAGCCGGTGTTATATGACCACTTGAAACTCCCATCGGACTCAAGGGCATAGAACTTCTGGTCGTTTGAACCAAAGTATATGCTGCCTTCATCGTCTATTGAGGGCGAAGGGTCGATCAGGCCGCCGGTCTGATAGCTCCATTTGAACGAACCATCTGATTCTAACGCATAGAGCTTGTTATCGTGGCAGCCGAAGTAGATTACGTCGTCGTCGCCAAGCGCCGGAGAAGAGACGATGCTGCCTCCAACGTCGTAGCTCCAGAGAAGGTCGCCGGCGGACGATATCGCATAGAACTTGTATGGGCTTTCCCCGCCGAGGTATATGCTCCCATCGGCGCCTATCACCGGGGAGCAGATCTCGTGTGTATCCCCCATGTGGTAGCTCCACTGCACCTCGCCGTCAACCGTGATCGCGTACAGATAGGAGCCGGAGGTGGGGAAATACAGGATACCATCGTCTGAAAGCGCTGCCGAGGCGTTTATTCTGCAAGGGTCAAGGTCAAACGTCCAGCGAATCTCGCCAGCTGAGTTGAGCGAGTAGAACTTGGTCGGGTTCCCGTTCTGAGAGCCAAAATATATATTCCCATCGTAGTCAACCGTCGGGGTTGTCATGTTGATCGGGTCAACCTCTGAGTAATCGAACGTCCACTTGATGAGCGGCGTCAGTGGACCCTCAAAGTCGGTGCAGCTCGTGTGCTTCCTATCGTGCCTGAACATCGGCCACGGGTGGGGTGAGCCCTCACTCACGTAAGGACCGTCGTAAGTGCCCTCTTCCGGCAACCTGTAGCTCTCGCCTGACGTGTCCTCGAAATAGAAGTAGAAATTGTGGTCGCCCTCATCGAGCTTCGTCGTGTACTTATACGTGCCGTAGTTAGCGTCGCCCGACTCAAGCGTCATCTCGTGCCCAGCGTCATCGTCGATATGGACCCTTGCGACGGTCGGGTCGTAGCCATAGTCGTTGCAGTAATAGACGCGATACTTGAAATCGGTGTCGGTGTTTCCGGATGTAGGCGTGACGCGGCCGTCCGAAAGGCCCCCGGAGGTCTTATCGAACTTGAAGAGCAAACCGTCCGAGTTCCCAACCAGAAGGCTCCCGTCGGCATCTATCGCACACGAGGCGCTGACGTCGGCGCCCATGTTGTATGACCAGATGATCTCGCCGCTGGGCGAGAAACAGTAGAGTTTGTTGTCGAGGGAGCCGGCATAGACCCGGCCGGCCTGATCCAGCGCGGGCGAACCCTCCCAAAGCCCTCCGCCGTTGAAGGTCCAGTTCAGCGCCGCATCGGTATTAATGGCATAGAACTTCTCGTCCGACGAGCCGACATAAACCACGCCCAGGTTCTCGTCAACGGCGGGGCTTCCGTAAAGCGTTGTCTCCTCGCCCCCCAGGGAGAAGCTCCAGTCGAGTGAGCCATCCGAATCGAGCACGTACAGGTATCCATCGTCGCAGCTGAAGTAGATGTCACCGGTGCTGTCAATCGAGGGGCTAGACCTGACGGGCTGGCTGCAGTAATATGACCATTTGGCCGAACCGTCGCTGTCGAGGCAGTAGAGGTATCCATCCTCTCTCCCGAAATAGACGTTACCAGCCTCATCGATAGCCGGAGAGCCGTCTATTTCCCATTCGGTGTAGAAGCTCCACTTCAGCGTGCCGTCTGAATTTATCGCCCAGAGGTGAGCGTCTTGCAGCGTCCCTATGTATATTGTGCCGTCATTGTCGTCTATATTGGGCGAGCAACGGCCCACCGAGGCCTCAACATCGTATGACCAAAGCACGTCGCCCTCTGATGAGAAGGCATAGAGGTACTCGTCGTCCGAGCCGACGTAGATGTTGCCGTAGCCCGATACGGCCGGGGAACTCGTTACGCTGTCGCCTGTTTCATAGCTCCATTGAGGTGATCCGGATGAGTCCAAACAGTAGAAGTAGCCGTCCTCGCAGCCAAAGTAGTAGTAAGAATCGGCGTCAATCGCAACGGAGGATGAAATAGCCTCGCTGCCGGTGCTGTAACTCCAGGCCGGTTCACAGCTTACAGGCCCATAATAGTCAGACAGCGACGAATGAGGCATGTCGTGCTTGAACATCGGCCATGGCCCTGCCGCTTCGTCCGATACCTCCGGCCCGTCATAGGCGCCAGTCTCTGGGAGCCTGTATTCGTTGGCCTTCTCGTCAGTGAAGTGGAAGTAGTAGTGGTGACTCCCCTCGGCGAGCTTTGTGGTGAACGCATAAACGCCGCAGTACGCAAAGCCGTCGTCAAGCGTCATCTCGTGCGATTCGCCGTCGATATAGACGAGAGCCTCATCGGGGACGTAGCGTGTGTAGCTACAGTACTTGACAGTGTAGGTAAAGTCGGTTTCGCTTGTCCCTCTGGTTGGCGCAACTTGGCCGTCAGAAAGGCCCGAATCATAGTTGCCAACGGCAACCAGACTGCCGTCTTCGAGGCCCAGGAAAAGAACCCCCTCGCTGTCGAGGGCCAAAGGCGAAGTGATAATGCCGCCCAGGTCGATCTGCCACCGCTCAGAACCGTCGCTGATGTCAACCACAGCCACATAGCCATCCTCACAAGCAAGAACCGCCACACCGTCCCGGTCGATTATGGGGGAGATAGCCTTGCCTTCTACATCGTATGTCCACCTCAGCGTCCCGTCGGACTCGATGGCGTAAAACGTACCCTCCTCGGTCCCGACAACGAATGTGCAATTGCAATCGGCCGCTCCCGACGATTTGATCGGACTGTCCGTATCATAGTACCATTCGACCGAACCGGTAGAGTCGAGGCAATAGACCGTTCCCTCCCAGTTCCCGAATGCGATGTTCCCACTTTGCAGCACCGTAGGCGCGACGTTGATTGCGGCGCCGGAGTCGAACGACCAGACGAGATCGCCATCGGCAGACACCGCGTAGCACCTCCGGTCCCTGCTGGTGAACAGGACCGTGCCATCCTCCGTGAGACTGGGCGTGGAGTCGGTCTTGTCATCGGCCTCAAAGCTCCAGAGGAAGCCCCCAGAAGAATCGACTGAGTAGAGTTTGTTACTTGTTGCAGAGCAGAAATAGACCTCATCTTCCGGTCCAATGGCAGGCCCGCTGTTTGAGATGTCACCGCCCGAGTCGAACGACCACAGAAGCGTCCCCGATGATGCCAAGCAATAGAGATTATCGTCCCAGCTGCCAAAGACGATCTCGTCGTCGCTGTTCAGTGCGGCGGGGCTGTCTATCCTCCCCTCCGTCTCGAACGTCCATAGAAGCGCCCCGGACGAATCGAGACAATAAAGCACGTTGTGTTCATAGTCGCCAAAACAGACCTCATTGCCGGAAGATATGACCGGAGCGGAACGAATCTGACCTTGCGCCTCAAATGACCATCTTATCTCTGGCGCAAGCGGAGCAAGATAAGGGGACCAGCCAGTTCTCTGGTTATCGAATTGGAAGGTTGGCCATATCCCGAATGACGGCCCGTAGTAGTAGCCTGACGATGGAAGACGGCATTTGCCGCCGCCTGTGTCCTCGAAATAGAAGTAATAGGTGTGGGCGCCCTCTGAGAGGCTCGTCTCAAAACTGTAGGTGCCATCGAACGCCTCGCCGGATGCAAGCGACATCTCATGTGCCGCATCATCAATGTAAACGCACCTTACCGCTGGCACCTCGCTCTCCCGGTCATAATAGTCAACGTAATACGTGAAGTCTGTATCCTCGTTGCCGGACGGTGGGTCAACATATCCATGCGAAAGCTCCGGATCGTAGTTGACCGACGGGCCATCATACTCGCCGCTCACCGGCAGTCTGTCCGAGGCGCCTCTTTCGTCGTCACACTCAAAGTGGTAATCGTGCTCACCTCCGGACAGCGTCGTCGTGTACGTATATATCCCGTCAGCAGCGTCGCCAGAATCCAGAGTCATCCCGTGCGCCTCGCCATCTATGAGGACCTCAATCCTTGCGGGCGCGTCGTCGTCCGCGTCAAAGTAGGCAACCGTGTATGTGAAATTGGTCGAGCTGTCTCCGGAATCTGGCGAGACCGAGCCGTCCGAAAGCTCCGGGCCTCTGTTAATCTCGGCGGAGAGCTTATATTCACCGGTGCTGGACTCGCTATTATCCTCGACCTTGACGTAGTATGTGCCGCTGGCCGTGCAGGTCCACTCTATTTTCGAGGCATAGCCGCCCCCGCTGTTGTCGTCATCATCGATCAACGTCTCGCAATCGTCCTCATAGAGGTAAAGGTGTGTGTCGCAGCCGTCGAGTTCTGAGGTCTGTACCACGTATTCCGCGTCCGCTATCGCCTCAAGGTAAGCCCAGTCCTCGTCGGCGGCCGGATACAGCGAGCGATCCTGTTTGGTTCCGTCCGTCTCAAGCTCCTTGGCGTCCTCACAACAATCATCTGGCTCGTAGTTGTCCGTAACGTCCGGACCATCATACGAACCGTGCTTCGGCAGCCGCACCGACGAGCCGTCCTCGTCAGTGAAGAAGAAATAGAACTCGTGCCCGCCGTGGCTCAGCGTCGTCTCGTAGCGATATTCACCGTCGGCTGCATCGCCGGAATACAGCGTCATTGTGTGCGAGGCGCCGTCAATATAGACAAGTTCAAGGATCGGAGAACTACCATCCTGATCGTAGTAATAGACAGAATACGTGAACGTCTCTTCCTCGGTGCCGCTGTCGGGCTCGACGTCGCCATCGGACAGCGCAGGGCCGTAGTTCACTGATGGGCCGTCGTACGTCCCGGTCTCAGGGTCGCGGCCCCTGCCTCCACAGACATCCTCGCAAGCGAAATAGAACTCATGATCGCCCTCTGAAAGCGTTGTGGAGTACGTATAGGTTCCGTTGTGCGAATCGCCCGAATCAAGCGACATCTCATGTGGGGCGCCGTCGATATAGACCAGTATCTCCTCAGGGTCATCTTCGTCGGCATCGTTGTAATCTACCGTGTAAGTGAATGTGGTGTCCTTGTCGCCGCTGTCGGGAGAAACATCGCCGTCCGTAAGGTTCGGATCCGCGTTGGAACGCGTCGCCGAAATGACCTTCCCGTTCCGGAGGCCAAACATGAAGTTCATTTCTCCGGCAATCACGACTGAGGTCCCGACCTCAGAACCAGCCTCATAGGACCAGACCAGGGACCCGGAAGAGGAAAGGCAATAGAGCACGCCGTCCTGGGTCCCGAATACTACTCGGTCATTCTGTCCAATGGCGGGCGCCCCCGAAACGGCGCTCTGCGCATCATAACTCCAGCGGAGGGTCCCGTATGAATTGAACTTGAAGAAGTTCCCGCCGCTCGCGCCTATATAGACGTTGCCGCTAGCATCCATCGCGGGAGAACACTCACCCACTGCGGAGCCCAACTCGACGGACCAGCGAAGCGAGCCATCAGATTCAACAGCATACAGGTAGCCGTCGTCCGAGCCGAAATAGGAGATGCCCTCTTCAGTTATAGCAGCCGAGCTCTTGACCTCGCCGGAGGTCTGGTAGCTGCCTACGAGATCGCCCGATGAATCGACTACTCGAAACAAGCCGTCGTTTGAGCCGAACCTGATGAGACAATCAGCACCGACCGCTGGCGAGCTCACGACACTGCCCTCCGTCTCATAGCTCCATCTGAGGTTCCCGGTAACCGACGTTGAATAGAGGTTGCCATCTGCCGCCCCTATATAAAGCGAGCCGTGGGGACCAATGACCGGGGAAGACGAGATCGCCGAGCCGGTGTCGTAAGTCCATTTGAATGAGCCATCCGAGGCCAGGCAGTATATCTTTCCGTCTTCGGCGCCGAAGAATATGTCACCTGCGGTGTAGATAGATGGGGTCGATGATATGGGCGATCCCGCGTCGAACGGGGCGTTCAGGGACCCATGTTCGTCAATTATATACAGCTTGCCATCGTCACTGCCAAAGTAAACGTTGCCCTCTCCATCAATTATTGGCGATGATTTGACCGAATCACCAGTCTCATAAGACCATTTGATACCGACCGAGCCTGGCAAGTTGCCCTCGCCGCGGCAGGTGTGCGTCCTGTCGTGCATGAACATTGGCCACGGGCCGCCAACGAACTCGCTTGCGCCGACGATGACTAGCGCGAATGGCTGAGGCCCCTCCGGTACGTTGTAGCCAGTAACTGTAATCGTGTATGTGCCAGGCTCCGGGCTGTTCAGCTGCACCGCCTCTACTGGGTTCAAGTGGTCTGCGGTGCCGCCCTCCTCCGACTGACCATCTGAGTAGTTGTTCCCCTTGAATGTCCCGGACGGGCCGGACACGACGAGGTCAAGGTCGTTCACGAGGCTCGGGTTGGAATAGAGCTCGCCCGGATAATCGGTCCAGACGAGCGTTACCTCCAGCTTGCTCGAACCGCCAACCTCATACTCGAACGGCGCCTCGTCTGATGTTGAGAGCCCGGTCGTCTCATCCACCACGATCAGCTGAATGTCATCGTCCGAAAAATGCAGAGTATCAGCGAGCAACACGCGGCCCCAGCCCTGACCGTTTGATGGGATGTCGCCGTCCCTGTAGGACCCCGTCATGTTCTTGCCACTGTTAACCAAAACCGCCTTGAGAAGAGCGTTACTCGGCTCCAACGCGTCTCCCTCAATCGCCTCGCCCGACGGGTAGTAGCCTTCTGTGAAATACTGTCTGACGAGCGCACCGCATCCTGCGTGGACAGGGCAGGACATGCTCGTTCCTGAGTGCTTTGCGGTCCCGCAGTTATACGACCCGATGTTGAAATCGCAGTCGGCAGAATCGACCTCATATCCTGGAGCGGCCACCGTGGGCTTCCTCCGGCCATCCGCCACGGGGCCATGGCTGCTGAAATATGCCATGTTCTCGGGATCATAATATGTGTACGCATTCTCGGAGGCGCCAGATGTGAGCAGGTTCTTGGCACAGGCCGGGTTGCCGATTGTCCCGCTATATGGGCCTTCATTGCCTGCCGAGAAGAATATCAGGAAGTCCCTGTAGTCCCACATGAACGCGTCAACATCCTGGCAGTAGACTGAGTAGTCATCCCAGTAGCTCCAGCCCCAGCTATTGGAGTGCAGCTTGGCGCCAGCGTCGTATGCCTGAAGGAAGTAATCCTGGTACAGATCGTCCGGAAGGGACAAGGAGCTGCCTCGGCCAATGTCCTGGAACACAAGCTTCGCGTTGTAGGCGATGCCATCGTTCGTGTCATACTCATTCTCGTGCGCAGAGTTGTCCCCGGCTATCGTGCCAGCACAGTGGGTCCCGTGCCCGTAGTCGTCCCAGTCCCCGTTGCCGGCCAGGTCGTAATAGACGATGATCTTGCGCTGGTCGTGGTTGACCGTTTCGTCCGGAAGCCCCTCCTCTTCATCGTAGAAGAAGCACATGTCCGCATCGACGCCGGTATCCCCTATACCAACAATCTGACCCTCGCCGGTGAGACCATGATCCCAGATCGGTGTATAGTCGTCCTGATTTGACTGCACGACCCATCGCGCCTTCTCGTTGAACAGAACTGGCGGCCTGTAATACTCAATCCACTCCACGTTAAGAATACGCGCCATCGAATAGACCACGCTCGTGAAGACCTCCTCCGGAACCAAGACCCTCAGCCGAGGACGACGCTGGCCGCAGCAACCTCCAACAATGGAAACCCGCTCATCGATCGCCTCAACCTCCCTCTCGATCTCCGCAACATCGGCGCCTCGGAAGGCCTGCACAACGAGCTCGATGATGTCGCCTCGCTCCGGCTCGGAAAGAAACTCCTCGATGCGGTGCGGCTGGAAGTATGGCGGCAGCTTGAAGGCCGGCTGGAATATCCCGACGTAGATAACTCCATTGAGTCTCTTGACGGAGGCAGCCGTCTCTCTGGACATTCTACAGACGAACGCAAAGGTTGGGACGTAGCCCATTACTTCCGCACCCGTCCCAACCAAAGAATGCCTAAGCTGCCTGTCAATGGGCCTGCTAAACTGAGCAATATAATACCCGTCAACACCCGGAGCACATTCGGAAAACCGCAGCGCTGGCGGCAAGTCGGGTATGCCCGAGACCGCTGGATCAAAGCGATACGAGCCAAGCCCTAACGGCAAAGCCATTGCCCCCGCCGATAACGACAGAATAAAACAGAGTGAAACAAACAAAGGACTGAGAAAGCCACGTTTCACGAGTCTGCCCTCCAAAGTGTGTGGCACACGAAGACGCCAAGTCGCCTTGTCGATTTGGGGAAAGGACAATGGCTGCCCCTTGTATTGGGCTGCCGTCCAACCGTCCAAGGGACGGCAGAGCCTGCAGAATACCGCGAGCCGCATGAGGAAACTGCCAACGTTCATCCCCCAAGCCCATCACTGAGCACAAGTTCTAACATTCTAGCCAGGCGGTCAACCCTTGAAACTAACAGACACTCCCAACAAGGTCAAGAAGATTCATAGCCTCAATTTCCTAGTTACTGAAGTGATATGGTTGAGATCGGGGTTGCAGAGCAGGATGGGAATGACGTCGCGTGTATTACCCTGCGATGTGGTTCGGCGCGAGGTTCAGGATCTGTGCGAGTTTGCGTTGCCTAGCCCGAATAATTCAAGGGCATGACTCTCGTCGGTGTGGGGCAGGCTTTCCAGCCTG
>CBDVDH010000009.1:0-80316 GCA_965372715.1 uncultured bacterium
CCGTCAAAACGTCCGGACCGTATATTGTGACCGGCACCGGGTCCGCGGTATGCTCGCCGACCTCACAAGGGGTTGCGTGATCGGCGGCAAGTCCGACATAGACGTTGTCGTCAATCTGGGACAGGAGAATACCAAGCATCTCGTCAATCTTCTCGATGAAGTGCATCTTGTCGAGCGGCCTATTGTCGTGCGAGAGGATATCGGTCCCCTTCACGTGAAGAACAACAAGATCGTGAACCTTCAGCGCCTCGGTTGCGTATCTAGCCTTCTCGTCGAGTATCGTATCGACGTTGGCCGTGAAGCGAGGCGAGGTGAAGATGTCAAAGCCCGCCATCCTTGCCACGCCCACGACGGTGCTCTCTCCGGCGATGCAGGCGCCCTTGAGCCCAAATCGCTCCGTGATGCTGCGCATTTTGAGCGCGCAGCCTGCGCCTCGGGTCAGAACGATATTGGCCGGCAGTTTGCCCTCGTGGGCACGGGCCTTGTTGATCGGATGATCCTTTAGGATTTCGTGCGACCGCTCAACAAACCTGTTGACCGCGTCGGCTGTTCGCTGAGCCAGCTTCAATCCGGGCTCCGATGGCTCACATCTTCGCACCCTCTCGCCCGCGTTGGACGGGCCGGGGTCGGTGTCCGAGACCTCGGGAGATAGCTTCTCGCCTCGCAAAACGAGGACGGCCCGATGCTCCGTTGCCTCCTTGAAGACAACCTCAATGTCGTCTGAGACGTCAAGACCATCAAGGGCGCCAGCGAGCTTGCGGGTACCCTCCCTTATCCGACCAGCCCTCCTGTCAGTAACTCTCATCTGATCATCGACAGTCGCAAAGTTGCAGCGAAGCGCAACGTCCTGAGGCACAAGCTTCATGTTGATCCCCATCGCCTCAATCGGCCCTCTTCCCCAATAGGTTCTGAGCGGGTTGTAGCCGAAAAGAGCGAGGGTCCCCACGTCGGTCCCGACGCGAATCCCCGGCGCAAGCGGGTCAACGAGCCCGTTGACCGCATTACGGGCCAGGTTGTCCATGTTCGGCGTGTTGGCAGCTTCAAGTGGCGTTCTGCGCCCCAGTCTGTAGATTGGGCGATCACCCAATCCGTCCTGGATAAGCATCAATCCCTTCGATTTTCTCATCGTAGTATCACCTCGTCCGACCCAGTGTGTCTTCTCGCTCTTGAGTCTATTCGAGAGCTCTCGGCAAATCATGAAGCCGAATCTGCTCTCTAGAATAATGGGACAATAGAAAAGTATGGGACAATAGAAAAGGTCTTCCCTATCTTAGACTAGGGCTAGGCGCGGGCTACGTCAAGAGAGCGATCCAAGGAGCTACTGAACGGGGAGACCGGCGGCGGCGAACCTTGACAGGGGATTGCGCAGCGTCATAATTGCTGGGTTGGTGCTTGCTCACGTTGTCTGCCTTGCTCTACTGGGGATTCGGAACAATTGCACACGGTTACTAAAGCTTATGTGAACCTGGCTGCCCTAAGACACAATCTGTCTCAGGTGAGACTCTTGGTTGGCGAGTCAGTTGAGATAATGCCCGTTGTGAAGGCAAATGCCTACGGTCACGGGGTGCAGGGCATCTGCAAGGCTCTCTCTGAGGAGGGAGTAGATGTCTTTGGTGTGGCAACAATTGACGAGGGAACGAGCGTAAAGGAGCTGCTCCCGAACGCGAAGGTTGTGCTTTTGGGCGGCTCTCTGCCCGAGCAATCGGCGGCCATCATTGAGGCCGGACTTCTGCCCGTGGTTTATGATCTCGATCAGGCTTATGCTTTGGACCGTGAGGCCAGACGGCTGGGTAAGGAGATCCCCGTTCACCTCAAGATTGACACGGGCATGACCAGGCTCGGTGTGCGCTACGACGAGGGACTCGCATTCCTTTCGAGGCTCAGGACACTCACCCACGTGGGCGTGGTCGGGTTGATGACTCACCTCGCGACTGCGGACGCGCAGGATAGCAGCTTCACGATGCAGCAGCTCGATCGTTTCGATTCTTTCGTTTCCTCTTCTGGCCTTTCTGGTCAGGTTGTAGCACATGCCGCCAACAGCGCCGCCGTCATGAAGTACTCGCGGTCGCATTATGACATGGTTCGGCCCGGGCTCATGCTCTATGGACTATCACCTACAGGTGCAACGCCGCCCGGGCTCACTCTCAGGCCGGCCCTGAAACTCATTTCGAGAGTGGTGCGGATTGCGCGGTTGAGGCCGGGCGAATGCGTCGGGTATGGGCAGACGTTTGTGGCCGTTTCCGACATGCAAGTCGCGATCGTACCGATAGGCTATGCGGATGGCTATGACTACCGTCTCACAGGTCAGGCGGAGGTTCTGGTCCGCGGCGTCCGGCGCCCCGTTGTTGGCGCGGTATCGATGGACATGATAGCGGTTGGCATCAGGGAATCGGGCGAGGTTTCAGTCGGCGACGAGGTGGTAGTCATCGGCGAACAGGGCGGCGAGAGCGTCACTGTGAAAGAGCTAGCCTTTCTCGCGCAGACGATACCCTATGAAATCCTCTGCGGCCTTTCGGAAAGGATCGACAGGGTTTACGTTGAACAGCCCTGGGATGAATAGGCGGACTGTCCCGAAAGGCTCGGCCATTCCCCAAGGCGCCATGATGCGACTCTCGATGCTGACAGTGCTGGCTGTCGCGTTTAGAGCCGTCGAAATCGTCATTCCCACACCGCTGCCATGGTTGAGACTTGGGCTCGCGAACGTCGCCGTCTTGGTTGTTCTCGTGTCGTTCGGAGGAAGGGCTGCACTTCTCGTCAACCTGGCCAGAATAGTGCTTGCCTCAATCCTGATGGGAACATTTCTGTCGCCTGGGTTCTGGCTGAGCCTTTGCGCCGGAATCGTCGCCTGCATTTCGATGATAATTGTATGGTATTGTTTTCGACGATGGCTTTCATACATTGGGGTGAGTGTCGTAGGGGCCTATTCCCATACGATGTCGCAGTTCTTTGTAGCGTATCTGTTGTTCGTCAGGCACGCGGCGATACTGAGGCTGATGCCATATTTTCTGTTGATGTCCCTCCTCACAGGAGCCTTGACCGGGGCTGCGGCGACTGCGATGCTCTCGTGGGTGAGGCGGCACGGGCCGCTAGGGCCGCTAGCCGTCCAAGATGCTGGCGGAAGTATGAAGGATGAAGGCGGAAGACCGTTCTGATGAATTATTCATCCTTCATAACTCATCCTTCATCCTTCCAGAAATGTGAGGCGACCTGATGCTGAGGGTTCTTCAGATTTACAAGGACTACTGTCCCCCAGTATTCGGCGGGATCGAGAAGCATCTTTCGCTTCTCTGCAATAGGCTGTCGTCCGTCTCGGACGTGGATGTGCTGGTCGCAAATCGGCGCTTGCGAGCCGAGCAGGACCTCATAGACGGCATCAAGGTCACTAAGGCGGGAACCCTGGGGCGGTTCTTCTCAGCGCCGCTTTCGCCGCTTTTTGGCTATTATCTGGGCCGAGAACGATACGACGTGCTTCATTTCCACCTCCCGAATCCGACCGCGGTTCTCTCCTACATGCTCGTGCGGCCGTCCGGCAGAACTGTCGTTACGTGGCACAGCGACATAGTTCGTCAGGCGAGGTTTCTCCCGCTCTACCGACCGTTTTTGCTCAGATTCCTAAACCAGTGTGACGTGATCCTGCCGACCTCAGAGCGTTACGCTCGCTCGTCGCCGTTCTTGTGTCGCTTCCTGCCCAAGTGTCATCCAATCCCGCTTGGAATCGATGTGTCTCAGTTTTCTCCGACCGTGAGGGTCGCTGAGAGGGCCTTGGATCTGCGATCGCGCTTTGGCGACAGGATCGTCCTGTTCGTCGGCATATTGCGCTATTACAAGGGGCTCAAGTTCCTCATTGACGCGATGCAGAATCTCGACGCCAGGCTCGTCATAGTCGGCGAGGGACCGATGCGAGAGGAGCTCGAAAGCTACTGCGGCGCGAGGCGATTGAAGCACAAGGTCTTCTTTGCTGGCGCGGTTGACGAGGAGGCTCTGCCGGCCTACTACCATAGCTGCGACGTATTCTGCCTTCCTTCGATCTATAGGAGCGAGGCGTTCGGCGTGTCCCAGCTCGAGGCGATGGCTTGCAGTAAGCCGGTCGTGAGCTGCGCATTAGATTCAGGGGTGCCGTTGGTCAATCTCGACGGCAAGACAGGGCTCATTGTACCGCCGATGGATTCCGACGCGTTGTCCAAAGCTATCAGCCGGCTCTTGTCGGACAAAGCGCTTGCCGCACGGCTCGGCAAATGCGCGAGAGAACGGGTTCTAAGCGGGTTTACCGCTGACCAGATGGCGCAGTCTGTGCTTGCGGTTTACAGGCGCCTCGTGTGGACAAAGTAACCAGGGGCAGGGCCTAATGCCGAACGCCGCGAAGGCGACTCATAGTGTTCTTGCTTACGGCGTCCTCGTCGTCTCAGCGATCACCATTCAAACGACCATATTGCATTTCTGGCCGTTTCAGATGCTCTTCG
This sequence comes from uncultured bacterium, assembly GCA_965372715.1. Lineage (GTDB taxonomy): Bacteria > B130-G9 > B130-G9 > B130-G9 > B130-G9 > CAYZPW01. Next base: position 4,461 of record CBDVDH010000009.1, read on the forward strand.
TTGATTTGGGGTTGATAGTGGTGATCTGGACGGGTCTCGCCAGAGGGGCACGGTCCGGAATGACTATCGGTTTTGTAGTGGGCCTTATCGAGGATTCACTTTCTGGCGCCGCACTTGGGACAAACGCTCTTGCAAAGACATTGGTCGGCGTGTTTTGCGGTGTCTTGGGCAGAAAGGTCCTTCCCAACAGCCCCATCGCGCATCTGTTGGCGTTGCTGGTCTGTTCACTTCTCAACCACGTCCTTCTGTATCTACTGCAAATGCTTACAGCTCCGGCGAGCCTGAAGTCGGGGCGATTCGCCATGCTGATGTTGGCCGGGGTTCTTTCTACGACGGTGCTCGGGATGATTGTCTTCAGATTCTTTTCCAAGAACAGGTTCTTCAAGCCTCCGCGCGTTCCCGACGAAGTAATAGAGCGGGGGCATCAGAGTGCCGGTTGATTTTGGTGAGGACGAGAACCTTCTGAACCAGCTGCGAAAGAAGGCGCGGTTTGTTTTCATCGCGTTCATGGTCTTCGCGACCATCATAGTCGGCAGACTGTGGTTCCTTCAGGTTTTGAGGGCGGACTACTACACGGAGCTGTGCGAACAGAATAGAATCCGCATTGTCATAGATGAGGCGCCCAGGGGAGTGATTTTCGATAGGGAGAATCGGAAGCTGGTCGGGAATCGGCCCTCGTACGAGGTCTTAGTCGATAGAGGGAATCGCTCGGCGTTTGCAAGCCTCAATCGGTTCTCGCGAATGGCGGGGATACCTGAGGCGAGGATAGACCGGGTCTCTCGAGTGAAGAACAGCGGCCGGACGGCAAGCGCTATTCGGGACATTGGCTTCGAGGCGCTCTCCATTCTTGAAGAGCGTCGGGTCGATCTTCCTGGCCTTGAGGTAGCCATTCGGCCGAAACGACGATACCTAGAGCCGACGTTCGCATGTCATGTCATAGGATACTTGGGTGAGGCAACCAAGGGCGAGATAGATCGCTCCGAGGGCCGAATGAGGCCCGGCGACAGGATGGGACGTTCGGGCGTTGAGCTGCTTCTGGACGAGTATCTGAGGGGTTCTGACGGCAGGCGCCTCGTCGAGACGAACGCAATGGGTCGCATACTGCGGACGCTAAGGCGGGCGGAGACCCCAGTTCCGGGGGACAACGTTGTGCTGACCTTGGACCTGGGCCTTCAGTCGGCGATTGAGGAGTTCTTTGACGTCAGAAAGGGCGCTGTAGTCGTGATGGCGCCCGAATCGGGAGGGATTCTGGCTATGGTGTCCAGGCCCGCTTATGACCTCGACGCTTTCCAGGGCGAAGTATCAGCGGCGGACTGGAAGAAGCTGAAAGATGATCCCGATACCGCCATGAACAACAGGTGCGTTGCGGGTCAGTATCCACCGGGCTCCACGTTCAAGGTATTCGTGGCCCTCGCAGCTCTTCAGTCGGGCGCTATCACGATCGACGAGCAGTTGGATTGTGCTGGCGTTATGAAGCTGGGTAACACGGAGTTTCATTGCTGGAAGGAGGCGGGACACGGCGAGCTCTCGGTTGGGCCCGCTATCGTTCATTCCTGTAATATCTTCTTCTACCGAGTAGGGCTGGCCTGCGGGCTAGGCCCCATTGCCTATATGGCGAGGCAGTTTGGTCTGGGAACGCCTACCGGCTTCGACGTTCGGCGTGAGACGCCGGGCCACATTCCAACCGGCCAAGATTTCCCTGATTATTGGCCTGGCGACGTTGCTTCGGTCTCTATCGGGCAGAGCAGGATTCTGGTCACTCCCCTCCAAATGGCCGTTGCGTTCAGCGCTCTCGTGAACGGCGGGAGGCTGCTCAGGCCGTTTATTGTCTCCCGCGTGGTGACCCCGGAAGGAGAGGAGCTCAGAAGGTCTCGTACTGGAGTGAAGGGGCAGGTCTCCGTTGCTCCGGAACACATCAGGGCCGTTCGTGAGGCGCTACTTGGCGTCGTCAACCAAAAGGGCGGGACAGGATGGCGAGCCAGGGTGGAGTTCCCTAAGGTGGCGGGAAAAACGGGCACGGCTCAGGTGGTGCAGCGGATAGATGACGAGGAGACAACCTTGGAGGACATTCCTTATGAGCGGCGTGGTCACTCGTGGTTCGCCGGATACGCGCCCGCCGATAATCCGGAGATGGTTTTCGTTGTTCTGGTTGAGCACGGTGGCGCCGGTGGTCACGCTGCCGCGACGTTCGCCAGAAGAATCGTTGAGGCGGCGTTTCCCAAGCATGATCTCAAGGATGAGCTAAGATGAAATCAGAACGGAGAAGTCCGAGACCTCGCGCCACGGGAATGCGGCCCCAGCCACCCTGTTACACTCAGAACTTCCAACTTGGAACCTGCAGCTTGGAACCTGCAACTTGGAACTTGGAACTAAATGCTAGATAGACGCCTAATCCAAAACGTAAACTGGTGGCTGATCCTGGTCGCAGTAGTGCTGTCCCTCATCGGGCTTGCGACGATTTACGCCGCGACATACACGACACAGGGGCAGGCCGGCGGGGCTTACAAGAGCCAACTGAGGTGGCTCGCGCTCGGCCTCGTGGCCATGTCGGTCATAATGTCCCTAGACTATAATCGCCTTGTGAAGACTGCATGTCTGACTCATTTTATCGCGGTTCTCGTTCTTTTTGGGGTCCTTCTGATCGCGGAGCCAATCGCGGGCGCCAAGCGTTGGCTCGTCATTGGGCCCTTGAGGTTTCAACCCTCGGAGCTGGCAAAGGTCACCGCTGTGCTCGCGCTCGTGCGCCTATTCTCCTCGGAGCGGCTTCGCGAGCGGCCCTGGCTCCAGATACTTGGCGCGCTCGTGATCGTCGGTGTTCCCGCCGCACTGATTGTCAAGCAGCCCGATTTTGGCACAGCTGTGACGTTGGTCATCCCGTTCGTTGTGCTGACGTTTGTAGCGCAGCGCCGGCTCTGGCCAATGGTTCTGACTGTTCTAGTTGGCTTGCTGTCCACCATACCGGGCTGGTTTTTTCTGAAGGGCTATCAGCGTCGCAGGCTCATCGCGTTCATCGACCCTGCCTATGACGAGCTTGGCTCCGGCTACCAAGCCATACAGTCCAAGATCGCGGTGGGCTCGGGAGGCGTTGTTGGCAAGGGATTCTGCAAGAGTACGCAGGTGCGGCTACATTTCTTGCCGGCCCAGCACACCGATTTCGTCTTCTCGGTTCACGCCGAGGAGCAGGGATTTCTGGGCTCGATCCTTGTGATCCTCATCTTCACGCTCCTTCTGGCAATAGCATTCTCCATAGCGGTGCGCGCCAAGGACCGGACCGGCCTGCTGCTGGTGGTCGGCTGCACATCGCTGATCGCGGGTCAATTCCTGATAAATGTAGCGATGGTGATAGGGTTTCTTCCAATAACGGGCCTGCCGCTGCCCTTTGTGAGCTACGGCGGCTCCTCGCTTGTTGCGCTCTTCATCATGTTGGGCCTTCTCCAAAGCGTCCAAATGCGCAGATTCGCGTTCTGATGTGCCCAGAGCGGGCAGTCCCGCGATCGGTCAAACCTGCTGCTAACGGGGCGAGATCTCCCTGTCGTCCTGCTCGACTTTCTTGGCGAGTTCGGCCCTGAAATCGGCGTATCTTCTCGCAAGCGCGTCGTCAGAAAGCGCGAGAATCTCGACCGCGAGCAGCGCGGCGTTCCTGGCCCCAGCTTTTCCGATGGTGACGGTCGCGACGGGCACGCCAGACGGCATCTGAACCGTTGAGAGGAGCGAGTCGAGCCCCCCGAGGTCAGAGGTCCCGGCGGGGACGCCTACGACAGGGAGCGAGGTGTTTGCGGCGATGACGCCCGCCAGGTGTGCGGCCTTTCCTGCTATGGCGATTATGACCTTCAGGCCCCGATCCTTCGCACTGGACGCGTACTCCAGTGCCGTCTGCGGAGTTCTGTGCGCAGAAATGACCCGCTTCTCATGCGGCACTTCCAGTTCCAGAAGCGTCCGCGACGCCTCGTCAATCAACTCGGTGTTGGACCTGCTGCCAGCGACTATCGCAACGAGCGGTTCAGTCAATTCGGTCTCCCTTGCTCGGTGTCATTCGAGGGCGTTGGAATAGGCCGGTACGGGGGCCTGTCCTCAATCTTGTAGGGGCGGTGCTTGCCCCGCCCTAAAGGCAAAAGGGTGCAGCAAGCAGCACCCCTACACGCGACTGTCCGCGGACTTATGTCCCAGCCTCCAAGCACCGCCCCAACGCGGCTTCTCCGTCTTTTCATGGCCTCGTCTTACGCGATTTCGACAGGGACAACACATTTCTTCCGCCGCCGCTCCTCGATCTTGGGTAGCTCGACTCTGATCAGGCCATCTGAGTAGCGCGCCTTCGCCTCATGGAACTGGACGGGACAAGGGATCATCACCTTGATCTCGAACTTCCCGAAACACCGCTCAAAAGCGTGGAACATCGCGTCACCGGACGGCGGATAGTTCGCCTCCTTGACGCCTTCCACATATATAGCGCCTCGCAAGCCATAGACCTGGATGGATGAGGCGCACACTCCGGGCAGTTCAACGACTATTGTCAACGCCTTTCGAGTCTCATACACATCGACCGAGGGCTGGAAACGTTCCTTTTCAAGTGGTATATCCCAGCCATGAGCGGTAACTCGCTGTATTAACCTGTTGAGCTGGTCCTGGATACGCTCGACCTCGGCCGAGATATCAAACTCAATTTGCAACTTCGATTCCCTCGCTCTGATCTTGGCCGTTGCCCTTGCGTTGTCGCAAACCGCTCACCAGTTTCGCATTATTAGCACAAGGCCCCTCGTCAAGCAACTGCGTCAGAATCTCATCGACCGATTCGCATGATGCCCGGGTTTCGACGCATGGCCCATTCGGCCTTTCATTTATTATGGAAACTACCGGTGTCGGATGTGTGTCAGCGATACCGGACGAAAGCTCTCGCTCACAGGCAATCGCTATGACGACCTTTGGCTTTTTCGCTCTGACCAATTCTCTTGCGAGCGTCCCCCCGGGAACTACCCACGCATCAACGCGGTGTTTGTCGAAAATATCTAGAAGTCGCGCGAAGTCGCATTTGCCGCACCTTTCGCAGTTGTTGATGTTGTTGGTCAGTCTGTGGTTGCAGTCTGAGGCTTGCAGGCACTGCGGCAGCAGGACAAGGACCTCCTGGGGCCTGAGTGAGAAACGATTGCTCATCGTCAGTTTGTTGTTTATTTCAACGAAAGATGACATCAGTCTGCCTCTGGAAACGCCAAGCGCCCGTCCAATCAGAATTGCGACTGGAACCAGGAATCTGATGGTGACGTTTCGCAGCACTCGGGATAGTATAGTTGGGTCCTGCGGCCTCGCTGCTGCAACAGACCAAACTCCCGTCAAGAGAAAGGCGAACGCGGCGAGGGCCAGAGTATAACAGAATAGAGGAAGCGAGGTGTTCACTCTCAGAAGGAGCGGCCTAAAAGCCGTGATGGCGCCGAAGATCACGCCGCCGAAAACAACGCCGGCGGCCCATAGCATGCCCGCACAAAGGCGAGTTCCGGCCTTGGGTTTGCTAGAGGAATCTGTTCCCACGTCCACGCTCAAGTTCTACCTTTCTCTTAATTACCAACCCGAAAATAGCCCAGACAATGATCGCAGTCAAACAAACATCGAATCGAAATGGACCATCCTCGACCTTGAACGCTGAGCGGCAAACGCACCCGAAGGTCTCCGTGGTCATTGTGAACTACAACACGGGGGACTACCTTCGCCGATGCGTCAAGTCGGTACTCGCGCATCGAGATGACGTCGAGATTGTCGTTTGGGACAACGCCTCCAGCGATGACAGCCTGATCCTTCATGCGGACATTCTCGACAGGATCCGCTTGATTCGGAGCGAGCGGAATCTGGGCTTCTCCAGGGCCGTCAACGCAGCCATCCGCAAGTGTTCTGGAGTGTACGTCCTACTCCTGAATCCGGACGCTGAGGCGCGATCGGACCTCATCTCGCCGCTTGTTGCTTTTCTTGAGCAACGAGGCGGGAATGGCGTCGTCGGTGGAAAGGTCCTCAACCCTGATGGCACTTTGGAAAGGGCCTGTGTGAGGGCGATACCAACCCCTTGGTCCGCCTTTTTGCGGCTAAGTGGTATTTCATTGCTCTTCCCCAATTCGCGCCGTCTGTCGCGATACAATCTGCCTCAGTGCAACGACGACAGGCCTCGCAAGGTCGGCGCGGTATCGGGAAGTTTCTGCATGTTCTCAAGAAAGGTGGGCGAAGAGATCGGATTCGATGAGAGGTTTTTTCTGTTTGGGGAGGACCTCGACTTCTGTCTTCGCGCCGCAGAAGCGGGGCACCCCGTCTGGTTCGTGCCGTCCGCGTCGGTCGTTCACCGCAAAGGTGTCTCCATGCGACGGCGCCCGGTCGCCTCGGTTTTTCACTTCCACAATTCGATGTTTCAGTTTTACAGGAAGCACTTGAGCCGGAGGCATTCACTTGCGTTCGGGATTATGGTATTCATTGGAGTATGGGCACTCGCATTCCCCAAAATGATCGCTCGTCTCGCGGTATTCCCAGTGCGTTGGGTAGCCGAGGCACTGGAAGCTTGAGGACGGAGGCGCCTTCAGCCAGAAGGGCTCTGGGCGTCAGGCGCTCGACCCGAATAGCTTCTGAGCAACTCCTCTTGCTGATTGGGGATGTCACAATCGCGCTTATCACGTATCTTGGCGCGTTTTGGCTCCGCACGAACTTCGCTTTCTTTATGTTTGAAGACGTGATGCCGCCGCATCGCATTTACGACGTGGGCCACTACGTGTGGCTCCTCATCCCCGGCCAGCTCGTCATCTTCTATTTCTTCGGTCTTTATGAACCGCTTGACGCCTTCCAGGTCAGAATGCGGGTGCGGCCGATTGTGAGTGCAATTACGCTTGAGACCATTCTTCTCGCCGCCTTCTATTTCTTTGCGGGTGATGTCCCGTTTCCCAGATCGATCTTCCCGGTCTTCTGGCTTCTCAATTGCATCTTCATAGGTGTTTTCAGAGCCGTATCGTTCTCAATGTTCGTGAAGGGCAGGCCAAAGAAAAAGGCCATCGTAGTCGGCACATCGACCGTCGCCAGAACACTTCTCGAACGACTGAGCGAAGACCGCACAATGCGCCTCGAAGTTGTCGGCGTCGTGCACGCCCCAACTGAGCAGAATAACGAGCCCGCAATCTGCGGCTTTCCTGTCCTGGGTGATGTCTCGCGCGTGCCCGAAATCGTGAGGCAGATGTCCGTGGACGAAATCCTCATCGCCTCGCCAAACTGCTGGCAGCAGGAATTCCTGCCGGAGCTCCTTTACGGGTCCCAACACGCCCACGTGTCCATAATCCCATCCGACTATGAAGTCCTCATTGGGCGATTGCAGGACTTCAGAATCTTGGACGTTCCGCTTATTGAGATTGAATCGACGCTGAAGCCAGCCTTTCAGCTAGCGATCAAGCGCGCGATTGATTCGTTTTCGTCGCTCGTTTTTTTCCTCGTGGGTTTACCCCTCTTCGCGGTCATTGGACTCGCCATAAAGCTGACGTCCAAGGGCCCGGTCTTCTACAAACAGGACCGAATAGGCAAGGACGGAGAGCCTTTTAGGATAATTAAATTCAGAACGATGACCCGCGACGCGGAGCGCGCGACCGGGCCTGTTATCTCGACGAGCGACGACGATCGCATCACCCCGGTTGGGCGGTTCTTAAGGAAGACTCGCCTGGACGAGCTTCCTCAGTTGCTGAACATCATCAAAGGTGAGATGAGCTTCGTTGGCCCCAGGCCGGAAAGGCCCGTTTTTGTCGAGGAATACAGTCGGCGGATACCCGGCTATTCGCAGCGATTCGCCGTTCTTCCGGGCATAACCGGGCTGGCCCAAATACACGGCAACTACGCGACGATTCCCGATATCAAGATCAAGTACGACCTCGGCTACATTCAGAACTTCTCGGTCTGGCTCGACCTCTTCATCATTTTGGAGACGTTGAAGGTCATAGTAACTGGAGACGGCTCCCGCTGACCTCATAGCGCGTCCCGGCGCCCTGCCCGTCCCCGTGTGATTAACGTCCTAATCTGCGCCCATGCAATTGCCTCGATCCTCAAGGGCCAGAGACGAGACTTCTAACCGGAATAATTCAAGGCCGTGACTCTCGTCTGTGTGTGGCAGGCTTTCCAGCCTGCCAAAGTCAGGGCCTGGCGCGAGAGACTGTTCCATGTGAGGAATACGGCAATCAGTACAGAAGGCAGCCTCGGAAAGCCGCCCCACATCTCATCGCATCCGCAGTTTCTGAATAATGCTGGCTAGCCGACGGCGATGGAGACGATGCGGCCTTTGACGTAGCGCTGGCTCTTGATGGCCTTGCCGTCGGTGTGCTTCCTGATGTTTTTGTCGCAGATCGCCAGCTGGAGTATCTCCTCCTCTGAGATGTCGCTTTCGACCTCCAGCCTCGCCCGGACCTTGCCGTTCACCTGGACGGGCACTGCGATCATCCTCGCCTTCGTCAGCGCCTCGTCAAACTCCGGGAACTTCGCGTCGAAGATGCTCTCCGTGTGGCCAAGCCGCTCCCAGAGCTCCTCGGATAGATGAGGCGCGAGGGGGGCGAGGAGGAGGATGAACGTCTCGATAGCCTCGCGGTTCCTGTAAGCGTCAGACTTCGCAAGCGAGGTCTGAAGCTCCATCAGCGCGGCAAGGGCGGTGTTGAAATGGTAGTGCTCGAGGTCGCGGCGGACGCGCTTGATCGAGGTATGCATCACATGCAGCGTATCGTCGTCTAGCGTCTGCCCCTTTTGGCTCTGTTTTGAGGCCTCGATATGCTTTTGGACGAGATTCCAGACCCTCAGTAGGAACCTCGAGATACCGACCAGGCCGCCTTCCGACCACTCGCCGCCCTCGCGGAACGGCCCCATGAAAAAGAGCGAGAGTCGCAGGACGTCCGAGCCGTGCTGCTCAATCGAGTCGTCGGGATTGACGATATTGCCGGCCGACTTGCTCATCCGCTTTCCGCCGAGTGTTATCGTGCCCTGGTGGCGGAGTCGCAGCGCGGGCTCGTCGAAATGCAGGTAGCCCAGGTCATAAAGAACCTTCGTTATGAATCTGAAGTAGAGCAGGTGGCCGACCGTGTGCTCTGGCCCGCCGGTGTATTGATCGACGGGCAGCCAGCGCCTCGTGAGTGCGGGATCGAACGGGGCCTCGTCGTCGTGCGCCGACGGGTAACGCAGATGATACCAGGCTGAACAGACGAATGTGTCCATGGTGTCGGGCTCCCGTCTGGCCGGGCCATGGCACTTGGGGCAAAGCGTGTTGATGAATTCCGGCGATCGATTAAGAGGCGACCTGCCGGAGCCGTCGGGCTCGAAGTTGGCTACTTCGGGCAGCTGCACAGGCAAGTCGCTTTCGGGAACCGGAACATCGCCGCATTTATCGCAGTAGATGACCGGTATCGGCGCGCCCCAGTAGCGCTGCCGCGAGATGAGCCAGTCCCGCATCTTGTATTGGACCTTGAACTCGCCAAGCCCTCTCGACGCTAGGTCATCGACAATAGCTTTTTTGAACTCGCTCGAGGTCATGGCATCGTACTTGCCGGAGTTGATCATCGTTCCCTCGCCGGTGTATGCCTCGAAAAGCGCCTGCCCAGCCGTCGGGCCGGGAGCGAGAACAACCTCTCGAATCGGGAGCTCAAACCTCGTCGCGAACTCGAAATCGCGAGTGTCGTGCGCCGGGACACTCATCACGGCGCCTGAGCCGTAGGTCGCTAGCACGTAATCGGCGGTCCAGATCGGTATCTTCTCGCCATTGACGGGATTTATGGCGAACGTGCCCAGAAAGACCCCGGTCTTCTCCTTGTCTAGATGAACTCGCTCCAGCTCGCTCTTCCTCGCCGCCTGCTTGATATACTCCTCGACCTGGCACCTGCGCTCAGGGGTCGTGAGTTTTTGCACATCCGGGTGCTCCGGGGCCAGGACCATATACGTCGCGCCGAAGAGCGTGTCCGGCCTCGTCGTGAAGACACTTATCTTGACATCGCTCTCAACCACCTGGAAGACGACGTCCGCGCCCTGGCTCCTTCCAATCCAGTTGCGCTGCACCAGCCTCGCCGTCTCCGGCCAGTCAACGTTGTCAAGGTCATCTATCAGCCGCTCGGCATAATCGGTTATCCTGAAGAACCATTGGAGCATATTGCGCTTTACGACTGGCGAGCCGCATCGCTCGCATTGAGCCGCCACAACCTGCTCGTTCGCCAGGACGGTGAGGCACGAATCGCACCAGTTGACGGGCGCCTGTTTCCTGTACGCGAGCCCATTCTTATAGAGCTGTAAAAAGAGCCACTGCGTCCAGCGGTAGTATTCAGGGCTGGATGTGTTGATCTCCTTCGTCCAATCGAACATCGCCCCAAGCGTGCGGAGCTGCCTCTTGATGAACTCTACGTTGTCTCGCGTTGAGACAGCGGGATGCACGTTGTGCTTGATGGCGTAGTTTTCTGCTGGAAGCCCAAAAGCGTCATAGCCCATCGGCTGGAACACGTTGAAGCCGCACATGCGCTTGAACCGCCCGTAGGTGTCGCAACCGGAGTAGCAGTAGGCGTGGCCCATGTGCATCTTCGCGCCCGACGGGTATATGAACATCGTCAGATTGTAGAACTTCGGCTGCTCGGAGTTCAGGTCGGTCTCATAGAGGCCCGACTCCTCCCATCGAGCACGCCACTTCTTCTCGATTTCTACTTGGTTGTATCTGTTATCACTCACACCATCATCCGCTGTCTTGCTGGTAATGGGCATCTAAAGCTTCGTAGTGACGGGGCAAGCACCGCCACTACACAGCCTTCTCTTCGCATTTATGTCTCTGCCTCCTGGGCCTGCACAGCAAATCGGCGCCTATCCTATCAAGGCGTCAGCAAACGCCTGAGGGTCGAACTCAACCAGGTCATCGACCTTCTCCCCAGTCCCAAGGAACAATATCGGTAATGAGAGCTCGTCCGCAATTGTAACTACAACACCGCCTTTGGCGGTTCCGTCGATCTTCGCCAAGACGATGCCGGTGATACCCTCAAGCCACTCATCGAACTGCTTGGCCTGAGCGACCGCATTCTGGCCCGACGTGGCGTCCAGGATGAGCAGCGTCTCATGAGGCGCGCCTTCAGCGTTGGCCGCAGCGACCCGACTGATCTTAGCCAGCTCCGCCATGAGATTTCTCTTAGTATGAAGCCGCCCGGCAGTATCAATTATGACTATGTCCTCTCGCCGGGATTTCGCCGCCGCGATGCCATCGAAAACCACTGCGGCCGGACTTGAGCCCTCCTTGTGCGCTATGACATCGGCCCCAACCCGCTCGCCCCAGATGCTCAGCTGCTCGATGGCCGCCGCCCGGAACGTGTCCGCCGCGACGAGTATCGGCGCTATCCCCATCTGCTTGTAGCGCCACGCAAGCTTCGCTATCGTCGTCGTCTTGCCGGTCCCGTTGACGCCCACTATCAGCGAGACGTAAGGTCGCTGCGAGGTGTCCAATATCGAAGGCGGACGCTTAGACTCGCCGGACGAAAGTATCTCGATTATCGCCTGCTTCACCGAGTTCTTGACCACATCCGGCTTCGACAGCTCACGCCGCTTCAGGTCCTCGCTCACCGTGGATACGATCTTCTCGACCGTGTCAACGCCGACGTCGGCCAAGATCAGCGCCTCCTCCAGTTCCGCAAAGAGCGCGGGCGACATCCGCTTGGCGCCAAGAAATATCCGGCCCAGGCTAGTCGAAAGCCTCTCTCGCGTCTTGAAGAGGCCATTCGCCCAGCGGCTGCGCACCGCCTCATTACGCTCTGAACGTTCTTCTTGGCGAGATTCGCTTACCGCCAGGCAGTTGTCGGCCGCGGTTTGCGTCACGACTTTCTCGCCGCTGACCACCTGCTCGGCAGCCTCTTTCGCAACTACCTTGCCGTTGTCCTTAGGTTTCTTTGACCCGAATCCGAGAATCCGCACTTACTCCAAATACCTCGTCAATTCAGTCTAGAACGGAATTGCTCCCATCCGCTACTCTCAATCCAATTAGACGTCGCGGCGGGACCTGGCGATCAACTTGGAACGGGCGGGTCTGAGACCTAACAATTATACGCATATTCTGGGTGGTGTGTTTATCTGAATCACCGCGTTTCAACGCGGTGATATAGATGGTTCTCATTATCATAACACCCGACTTCAGTCGGGTGGCCTGAGGACGCCGAGACCCCCTCCTCCCTCCAAAGAACCCCGTCCCGAAAAGGATCGAAGGAGGGCGGCAGCCGCCGACGCCGGCCCCCGAATGAATTCGGAGGTTAGAACAATTGTAACCCTTTGCATCGCCACCGCTTGCGCCGGGCGATGGTGCGCCGGATGCGTGCTGTGACCGACAACTCCATATCACTATATTGCGTATGCTATTACTGCCATTATTTCCCATCGGAGAATCCCACTAGTGGGGACCTGTAAACAGTCCTCACAAACCAAAATATGCGTCTGGTTGTTAGGTCTGAGACCGCGCGCCCACACAACACCGCCAGCTGGCGCAGACAATGGCAGGCTGGAAAGCCTGCCCCACACTGCGAACCGCTAACCGCCAACTGCCGACCTATGGCCTGCCATTCGGCGTGTCCCCGTCCTGGGACCGCCGAAGACTCCGATTGGATACAGCACACAACGAATCCCTTGCCACACCGACTATGCCCGCCGTTACGTCACACTTAGCCTTAAAAAGGAAATAGATGTTCGCGTCCTTAACGTCGTCCAGGGTCTCGAAGTTGGCCTGACCCTTGCTAATGATCAGGTCAGCGTCGCCAAACGCCTTTCTGAACTCCTCTGAGCACATCTCAAGGATGGTCCCGACACAGTCGCTCCCGTTCTCAATGAGCTCCGCGTCCAAAGGGAGTCCTGAGGCCCGCGCGTCTTCCATCGTCGCGTCGTTTATCACAGGAACGCTCTTGACAGCGACCTTGACCTTGCCGAATCTCAGAAGGTATTCAACCAATGGCACATCAAATACCAGTTCGCCGGCATTGTCAGCAAGAAAGAGTATGTTCTCGGCGCCAGTCAAGTCCGATTCAAGCTCCGGCAGCGAAAGGACACCAAATTCCTCGTGCATGATATTCCCGACGATTGACCCGAGATCGACGTCCGAGTATATCCCAAAATCTATCACGTTGCCGGCCACCGAGGTCCTAATCGCCGCCTCAAGCGGATTCGGCGCTCGCCGCATGATCGGCAAGAAGCCCGCAATCATCGACAGAGCCAGCTCCGTGCATCGGGTCTTGATCTTCCTGAACGGATCGGCGCCGTTGAGTTCGGCTCTGATCTTTCTGTATATCTCGGTCGCTATGTGCGCCGGCGTGTCGTCCAACGAGGCGTCCCGAACGGGCCCAAGCGAGAGGTTTATGAACTTCTTTATCTGACGTGGGTCGTCGCTGATCTGCTTTGCTGCGATCATCGCCTGTCTCAAGAAACACGGGAAGCACTCTAGATGGACTTTCAAGTGGCGACCTCTTGACTCGCATTGGAATCGCTCAGGGCGGACTTCGTAACTTCGTCCAGTAGTTTGGCCTCTTCGTCCGCCGATAGCGCATGAACAATCTCATCGAGATCGCCCTGTAGGACCGCGTCAAGCCTGTAAAGCGTGAGGTTGATTCTATGGTCGGACACTCGATTCTGAGGGAAGTTGTAGGTTCTTATGCGCTCGGAGCGGTCCCCGGAGCCGACCATGGACCTTCTTGCGCTCGCCATCTTCTCCTGCTGCTGCGAAACCGCCATCTCGTAAAGCCTTGCCCGAAGCACACGCAGCGCCCGCTCCTTGTTGCGGTACTGCGACTTCTCGTCCTGACAAGTAACGACGAGACCCGTCGGGATATGCGTTATACGCACGGCAGAGTCTGTGGTGTTGACGCTTTGGCCGCCGGGACCCGTAGAGCGAAACCTATCGACTTTGATGTCGCCCGGATCGATCTTTACTTCGATGTCGTCAGGCTCAGGCATCACAGCGACCGTAACGGCTGAGGTGTGGATCCTGCCCGATGATTCGGTCACGGGAACCCTCTGAACCCTGTGCGTCCCGGCCTCGAACTTCAAGCTCTCGTAAGCCTGCTTGCCGGACACCTCAACCAGCACCTCACGGAAGCCGCCCAGAGCCGTTGGGCTTTGTACCAGGACCTCGGTGCGCAAGCCCTTGCGCTCCGCGAAGCGCATATACATCTCCAGAAGGTCCGCGACGAAAAGAGCCGCCTCCCCCCCGCCGGTACCCGCGCGAATCTCTACGATCAGGTCCTTACCCAACATCGGGTCCTTCGGAAGAAGGAACCGGTGTATCTTGGACTCAAGCGCCGCCTTCTCGGTCTGGAGCTTCTCAATCTCCTGTCGGGCCTCGTCCCTGAGTTCGTCATCCTCGAGCAACTCGGTCGATTCGGCGATGTCAGTCTCCAGTTGCTTGAGGTTGACGAGGTACTCGACCAGCTCCGACACGCGGGCGTGCTCGACCGCGAGCTCCTGATACAATGCGCGGTTGGTTAGAACCTCGGGATTGGACATTCTTTGGGCAAGTTTCTCGAGCTTGGCCTTGAGCCCGTCGAGGTCAGAAAGGAGTGGGTTCAACCTGAGTCGCCTCCATCGCAAGCCTTGCTCTTCGGCTCCTCGCGAAGCCTGTCCTCTACTCCAAGCACCGCGCACAAAGCGGCGATAGCGACCTCGACCTGTTCGTCGGACGGCTGCTTTGTAACAAGCCTCTGAAGCAACAGGCCGGGCGCTGTCATCGCTCTGACCACAACCGAATCGCTGGCTTTGGCCGAAAGACGCAAAAGCTCGTAAGAGATACCGGCTGCCAAAAGCAGCACTATCGGCAGGAACTTCAACCGCGTCGCGGCCTTGCCCAGAGGGTCTTCCTCGTGCGGAACAAATGAAAAAAGCAGGACGACGAGCACCAAGAGAATGAGCAGAAAGCTGGTTCCGCAGCGGCGATGAAGGACGTCGAACTTGCGCGCGGATTCCACGGTTACTTTACCGTTCGACTCATACGCATGCACAACCTTGTGCTCCGCACCGTGATACTGGAACACTCGCCTAATGTCCGGCATCAGCGAAATCCCGAGTATGTAAAGCAAGAAAATCATAAGCCTAAAGGTCCCATCGGCAAGACTGAAAAGCCAGCCAGAGTCCTTCAGAACCGGAAACTGCGACCCCAAAAGCTCCGTGAATAAGAGAGGTAGAACGAAGAAGAGAGCAAAGCCAAGGCCTATGGCGGCCAGCATCGAGAACAGGAACGGCCAAAAGGTCCCTTTCTTCTTGCGCTCCAAAGATTCATCGTGCAGCGCCTCCTGCGCCGAGAAGTTGAGACATCTTATCCCTAGAGACAGGGAATCCCACAACGTTGCGATGCCGCGAACAAACGGCCATCTGAATAAAAGGAATCGCTGGGACGGCTGTTTGATATTGTAAACCTTGGACTTAATCGAGCCGTCCGCTTTGCGCACTGAGACAGCTACCGCGTTGGGGGAGCGCAGCATTACCCCCTCAATTACGGCCTGCCCCCCAACGGTAAGCGGCATTATTCTTCCGCCTTGAGCCCGTACTTCCTACGGAACCGCTCCACGCGACCGGCGGTGTCAACCAGCTTCTGCTTGCCGGTGAAGAAGGGGTGGCACTTCGAGCATATCTCGATCTTTATGCCCTTCTTCGTCGAGCGGGTCTTGAACTTGTTACCGCAAGCACACGAAACCGTCGTTTCATAATACTTGGGGTGTATGTTCTCTTGCATACTTATCTGCCTCCAATGTGAGCAATCCAAAATCATAGGCGAAACACGGCAGTCTAGCCTTTGTTCCACGCGCCCAAATGCACAAACGTGCAAAGACGACAGGATTATGACCATACCACAATCATAAGTCAAAAACGGCGGCGATGATCCCAGTTATGGCGAAAACCGACAAAGGAGATCGCCTCCGAAAACACTGTTGACATCGACCTCAAGAATATGCCATATTCTGTTCTAGCGGCAATAACATGTTATTATGGGGGATATGATGCGACTTAAACGGCCTTTATTGGGGGGGGTCCGGCCACCACACGCCGAATCCGCCGTGGTCTTCAAACCTATTGCAGTTGCAGCTCCAACGCAGACCCAAAATCAGTTAGGAGGATCCGATGTTTAGATCGCCAGTTCTAGAGAAGTCAGTGTTTCTATTCTGTATCGCTGCCGTATGCTTCCTGGGGCCGTTCTTAGCTCACGCGGCCTTCGCGGCCGATTATTACGTCGATCCGGTCGGTGGCAGCAATGAGAACTCCGGTCTGAGACAAGAGGACGCGTTCAGGACCATTACACACGCCCTGGGGATGGCCGGGACCACGCCGGCGACGATACACCTTGAAGCGGGCGCCTACTCAGCTGATACGAACGGCGAGACATTCCCACTTAGTATGACTTCAGCAACATCTCTGGTTGGCCAGGGGCCCGGGCTGACGACCCTTTTATGCAACCAAGATACCGAGGGCATACACTGCCAGGCGATCGGTAACGTAGCGATTGAGGCCCTTTCCATTGAGACCACCCCCAGCACCGGCCCGTTCCAATGGCCCATCGGAGTCCGTGTCCGCGGGTCGGATGGGCAGGTCTGCATCAGGCACTGTAACATAGTGGGCTTTTGGATGGCGATTTCCGCAGGTCCGACCGGCAGTACTACTACGATCAGGCATTCCACCTTCGTCGCTGGTGGAGTGCTGGGGGGAACAGGCAGAATGACCATCGAGGACTGCACATTCATTGACGCCGATCTATTGTTTGGGGCGGAGGTTAGGCGGTGCGAGTTTTATGATGGCGGCATATCTTTTGGCTTCGGCTACAATCTCATCGAGAAGTGCAAGATAATCGGGGGCGGGATAGAAGGCGACTGCTGGTATGCTAGGCCGGGCGTGAGCGGTGAGACCATCATCCGAGATTGCCTCATAGCGGACGCGCCTGACGACACCGGCGTGAAATGGAAGGTTTGGTCATTCTCGGGGGACATGCCGTCCACTTTCGCCTCAATCCAGCCCATGCTCCCAGGCAGGAGCATGACCTTGAGTGACGAGTTCTCGCTCGAGATGAGCAACTGCACTGTCTCGGGAAATCGTCTCGGCATCGTTTGCCTGTGCGACTCCAAAAAATTCTACGCGCCATGCCACGTTAGGATATCCGACTGCCGGGTCCTCGGCCACCCACGCGGCGGCATTCACGTCCGGGGCATCGATGGGACGTGGTTCAGAGACGCCGTTGTGCACAACAGCTTTGTCTCTGGGAACAGCGAGGATACCGAGTATTACGGAGCCATTCATTCGTATGGCCTTGTCTCGTTGACCGTTCAGCACTGCACCGTGGTCAACAACTCACTTGCTGGGATTCGAGCGTTTCTCACCGACCAGACGACCGTGCGCAATTCCATCTTCTGGGGCAACCACCCCTATGAGATTCTGAACGAAGGCGGGTCGATGAGCCTGGCGAACTGCTGCGTTGAGGGCGGCTACGAGGGCACAGGCAACATCGAGGCTGACCCGCTCTTCGTGTCTGGGCCGCTCGGGGAGTATTACTTGTCGTCGGTAGCGGCGGGACAGGACGCGGACAGCCCATGCCTCGACGCGGGCTACGGAACGCCTGCCGAATACGGCGTGGCCTGGATGACGACCACGACCGACAACGCGTTCGACGCTGGCGCAACCGACATCGGCTACCACTATTCCGCCACGCCTCCTACAATCGTATGCCAAATCACGACTGGCGGAACCGTTGCAGCTGTCTTGGACGAGGCGCCGGTTTTACGGCCTGGTGACACGCTTTCGGCGCAGGTTACGGTTCAGAACGATGGATGGACTTTCTGGGCAGACGTGTTCGCAGCCTTCATCGCAGCGGATGGGACTGTGTTCTACATCACGCCGAACGGGCTAACGAGCGCTTTCACGCCGTATGCGATTGACGTCCGGCTGGACGACGGGCTTCATTTCGGTCCGGCGCCGGTGTTTGAGTTCGCGCTGAACGAGCACGTCGTGCCCGGGACCTACGCGTTCGCCGCCGCGCTTTCGCGCGCCCGCGAGCCGTTCCGCCCCATCGGCGACATCGCCTTTGCGGCGTTTGCTTTCGAATTAGAATAGGAGATAGGAATCATGGCGACTAGACACAATTGCAGGCCTGCCCTCTTCTGGATAGACTTAACTGAGTAACGAATCGAGGAGAGACGGCGAGGCGGCCGTGCTCCGTCGCGCCGCCTCCCCAGAATCCGAACAGGAGGAGCACAAATGAAGACTCTTTATACTTCAGCCCTGATCATGGCGTTTGTGATCACGAGCGTCGCGGCTGCTTATGCCACCGACTACTATGTCGATGGAATAAACGGTGACGACGCCAACTCCGGTCTCTCCCCGGACGAGGCTTTCAAGACCATAACATACGCGCTCGAGGTGATTCAGCCGAGCGAAGATACGCCTGCGACTGTATCCGTTGCTGCGGGGACATACTCCGCCTCAACCAACGGCGAGGCGTTCCCGCTGCCAATTAGGAGCCATTTAGCGCTTGTCGGCAATGATCCAGAAACCACGCTTCTCGACGCCGAAAAACGTGCGGGCATATCCGTCATTTCCTGCAACCGTGTATCCAGCGTAACGATAAGCAACCTTGGGATCATTAATGCGGCATCAGAACCCGCGCTCAAGTGCATTAGCACGCACCTTTTCGTAAGAGGCTGCCATTTCAGAAACAACGAAAAAGGCAGCATCATCTGCGATGGTGTCATCCATAGTGCCGGCCATATAGCCATAGAATCGTCGCTATTCGTTGGGAATGGCGGTGTATGCGTCGATGTCTGCACGAACCTTTACACAGTGTCCCAGGGTGTAGTCATGAACTCAACATTCTTAATGAATACGGGCTGTCTTTTCGCATCGACTGGCGACCTCACGGCTTCCGAGTGCTTGATCCAGGAGAATGAAGCCAGGGTCTATGACAAGTCTGGTGGCAACCTCTTGATCGAGAAAACCATCATAAGGGGCAACGTCAGCGACGACAGCCTGTTTCTGGGGGGCCCGTCCGTTGTCCGAGATTGCGTGATCGAAGGCAACACAAGCAACGGCGCCTTATTTGGAACGCGCAGTGCATGCGTTATCCGAAACTGCGTGATCGATGGCAACACAAGCGGCGAGTCAATCTTCTATTTAGAGAGCGGAGGGTGGTTTATCAGCTATTATATGGGAAGGCTGGTGGTGGAGGACAGCCTCATCGCACGAAACGTTCCCGAGAGCGGGAGCCTGATCTGCACCAAAGCCTACTACCTCATGAAGCGTTGTCCCGCTGTTGTGACGCGCACCCCGCTGATGGATGACCAGGAGCAGATCGAGCTAAGAAGAAGCACGATCGTCGGCAATGGGCCTATTTTGGCACGTCGGCGAGGAGAGCGCCAACCGACCACTACTAGCTCCGATGGCCTGCCGGTCCAAGATTGTATCTTCTCGGATAACACAGTTCGCTTTGACGTTCACTGGTCCAACATGGAGGGATATTACTCAGTGCCATACAACATTGATCATAGTTGCTTGCAGGAGGAGTTCGAGGGCGAGGGGAACTTCGTGGCGGACCCGATGTTCGTTTCGGGGCCGCTGGGGGATTATTACCTGTCGTCCGTTGAGGCGGGACAGGACGCCGACAGCCCCTGCATGGACGCGGGCTCCACAAGCGCCTCAATCGCCGGCGTGAACTGGCGGACGACTCGCACCGACGGGGAGTTCGACACGGGCACAGTCGATATCGGCTACCATTACTCCGCGACGCCGCCCACCATCGACTGCTTTGTCTCCGCCGGCCACGAACCCCTGCACCCAGGCGATGCGCTCAGCGCCTCGATGAGCGTCGAAAACGGCGGGCTGCCGGTCTGGGTCGATGTCTATGCGGGCTTCATCCTGCCCAACGGCAGCATTTACTGCGTCTCGCCCGAGGGCCTCACGACCGACCTCGTCCCCTGGGCCGCCACATCGCACCTCCCAACGGACTTCGCCTCACTCCCGATTCGCGTGTTCGAGGCGCAGATTCCCGGCAGCCTGCCGGAAGGCACATACGTCTTCGCCGCCGCGCTATCATTGACCGGCGCCTTCCGCCCCGTCGGCGACATCGCCTTCACCCAATTCACAATCGGCAGTTAGCAGTTCCGCCGTCGCCAGGCTCTGGCGGACAAGTTGGCCGTGTAGGGCGGGCTTTCCAGCCTGCCAGCGACTGTCGTGGATTCAAGGCGCAGGTGCCGAGAGCCGTTAGGTAGCAAGGCTGTTGCCCTGCAAGTATCCCTGACAGGGAGTAAGAGGTTGTGCGGATGCTGCTCAGTCGTCAGCGCTTGACTGCGGGCATGAGGCGCTTCGTAACCTTGCCGATTAGAGTGCGTATCCCAGCCTCAGTTATCTCAGCCAACACCAGTTCGCCGATTTCGCATCTATCTTGCGGCAAATTGACGATGACGTGCTGCGGAGACCGGCCGCACGGCGCGCCGCGGTCCTTCTTGCTGACGCCATCTACAAGGACCTCGACGGTCTTCCCCACGAACGGCCGCAGTCGCTGAACGTGGTTTTGGCGCTGCAACGCGAGCAGCCTCTCAAAACGCGCCTTGATCGCTTCCTTGGGGACATCATTCCGGAAACTGGCCGCCTTCGTGAATGGCCGAGGCGAATATATGAAGCTATAGACATTGTCGAACTGGGCGAGGCGCACGACCTGGAGCGTGTCCTCAAAGTCAGCGTCCGACTCGCCGGGGAATCCGACCATTATGTCCGTTGAGATGAAGCATCCCTCGACGTGTTGTCGCAGCCAGGAGACCTTCTCGAGGTATTCTTTCCTCGTATAGCCTCGATTCATCAGACGGAGAATGCGGTCCGAGCCAGATTGAAGCGGCAGGGAGATGTAGGGCGCAGAGGGCGGGTGCGCCATCATCCTCACCGTATCCAGGCACAGGTCTTTGGAATGCGTCGTTATGAACCGAAGGCGCCTCAGGCCGTCGATGCGTGCCAGCCGCTCCAGAAGGCTCACAAACTTGAGCTCGCCGTGCCTATAGGCATTAACGTTTTGACCGAGCAGACAGACATCGATGTAGCCCGCCTCGGCCAGCAGCTTCACCTCATCGATTATGCTCTCCGGTTCTCGATGCCTAATCCGGCCCCTGACGTAGGGCACGATGCAATAGCTGCAGAAGTTGCTGCACCCCCTCGAAATGGCCACGAATGCGCTCCTTCTATTCTGTCGCCGCACGGTGGACGGATCGTAGTCCCAACCTGAGCAATCAGCCTGAAGCGCAAGGATTCCTCGCTCGCCGGCCGCCAGTCTGTCGAGTATCTCGCCCAGTTGAGAGACGGCGCCGACGCCCAGAACAAAATCAGCGTTACACGGCGCATCGAGGAGCCTCTCCTTCATCTGCTGCGCGACGCAGCCCATTACGCCGACCAGTCGCTGTCCACTTCGTCCCCTCTCGTCTCTGGTGTAATTGCAGAGCATCGACGTTGCCTTGTCCTGCGCCCTTGCCCTGACAGAGCAAGTATTCAGAAGGACCAGGTCCGCGGACTCATCGCTTTCAGCAGGCGTGAATCCCGCCGTCTCAAGCTCGCCCGCAGCCAGCTCGCTGTCCAGCTTGTTCATCTGACAGCCAAACGTCCGAATCAAATACGTTCCGCCGCTCAATTTCTCCCCTCTTATGGGCCGCTGAGAGTTTGGGCTAGATACACTCCTTACACGACACGATAAGCCTTGACTTCACACATTACAATACGGCATATTTATTGTGCGAGTGGATGTAAGCGCTGAAAGTGCGCTTGCTGTTGACATGTACTATTCTTCTTTATTGTGGCAAGCACGTCATAGCTAAGTAGCAATAATTGCCGTGTGTTTCAGGCATATCTATGTTTTGGGGTTATGGTTTTTTGATTGAAGAACCTGAGGAGGAATTATGAAAAGGGCTTCTACGATCGGTTTGGTTTTGATGGCAGGGGCGTGCGTTCTTATGTTCGCGCCTGCTGCTTTGGGACAGGTCGTTGGCGGGACCCCGTGGCCTTCACTTCACTTTGACTACGAGAATAGGCGAGGCACGATTGATACCGGCCCTGACCTCGCTACGCAGAATCTCACGATCCACTGGAGCTTTGAGTGCGGCGGCGGAGATTCGGGCGCCGGCCGATCGAACCCGATTATTGACTCTTTTGGGCGGATCTTCGCATTCGGCACGAGAGTCGGCTCTTTGGGCCCCGCTACTATGCTCTATTGCGCCCGAGAGGCGGAACCTGACGAGGCCGGCTGCATCGTCGCCGAGCAGCTTTGGATGACCGAAGTGGGTTACTATCCATCAAGCACGTGGAATACTGGGGCGCTTAATCCGACCGGAGACAGGCTTTATTTTGCGGGGCAAGGCCCTTCCGGTCTGGCCCTCGACTGCTACGACCCTGCGGGCGACCCAAGTAGCCCCGGGGCCCCTCTGCTTCTTTTCTCCACACCGTTCACAAACAGCGGGACGGACGCCTCCGACATCCTCGTTGACACAAATGACCACCGTCTCTATGTATTCGGTAACTCCGCCGGCACATCAACTGCCTACGGATTCGCCATGGGAGGAGAACTGGAAGGCCAGATAATCTGGTGGTATGGCATCGACCTCCCGACGGACTACGACAGCATTGACGCAGATATATGCGCCTCACCGGTCCTGTGCACTACGCAATACACATATTACGAATATGAACCAGGAGATATGCCAGGGCAAGGCACATACTGGCAGGGCATGGCTCAACCACGGACGATATACGGACCGGGTGCGGATGGCAACCTCTACGCGATGCACACGATTGCGGCCACCGTCTGGTCTCCGCCTCCCATATTAGCTCCTCCTCCGCCACCCCCGGCAGGCGATCCATCGCCTGTTCATCTGAAGTGGTCATACACGGTAAGCGGTGACGGCTCGGCCCTGGTGAGCTCGCCTGTCGTTGTGCCGAGAAGTTGGAACTTCCAGAAGGATCCCGTCATGGGTGATCCCCCTCCAGAGGGAGTGCCACCGTCAATGAAGTATAACCACGTTGGCGTCACGACGTCCACGATCTACATCTGCGATCCAGCGGGGACTCTTCTCTGCATCGAAGACTCATGGTATGAAGATCACGACTGGGAATTCCAGGACTGGATGGGTGACCCGCCAATGCCAATATGGATTGACAACAACGACGAGTACGTAATGGGTCCCGATATTCCGCCTCCAGGCATACCTGTGGGGGCCTTCCCTCGGCGTTACACGACTCACTTGAGATGGTCGTATGACTTCCTGGGCCCGGTTGCGACGACGCCGATTCTGACGGGCACAGTTATTTTCGTGGCGGATGAAACATCACTGCACGCTATCGATATCACGACGGGCACTGACCCGTTGACCGACTACTACGGTCTGACTGAGGGTCATCCACTTTGGGCCACAAGCGCAGCCGACGGCGACGCCGATGCCGAGTGGGATTTCTCCGCGCACCCTGACCTGGGCGTCGCGCCGTCCCCGGCGCTTGGCGGCAACGGGCTAATCTGGCTGGTAACGAGCGATGGGTGGCTGCACGTCGTCTCGTCCATGGACAACGACTCCCTGGGCTACGCAGCCGGCAGCGTCGTATTTTCTTATTTCACACCCAGCGAAGACCACCACCGGGGCACAGAGAACCCACCGTTCTACTCACCAGCCTTCCCCCATGACCCACTAGAGATGATCCGCTCGCCG
This sequence comes from uncultured bacterium, assembly GCA_965372715.1. Lineage (GTDB taxonomy): Bacteria > B130-G9 > B130-G9 > B130-G9 > B130-G9 > CAYZPW01. The sequence continues at coordinate 28,142 of CBDVDH010000009.1, forward strand.
ATCATTTCGGGCGGATACGTCTATGTTTCCGGCCAGGGCCTGGGCGAAGACCCCATGACAGGGGACACTTACGACACCGGCTGGGTTATGAAGATCAAGGAGAACGTTACAGGCAGGTTCAGGTTCTTGGACGTGAACCCCAAGGTCGGCTACACAGAAGAAAACCGCATGAACCGACTCCCCACGGTGTTTACCTACAACGTCGATTACTACGACCCGGACTGCGGCTCGAAAGGTGTTTATGATGATGACGTCCCGCATCAGGAGAACCCCATCATCCTCTACGTTGATGGATTCCACGCTTTTTGGCGATATGACGATGTGATGTCAGGCTATCCGCCGTTCCACGTCGACCCGCGCGATCCTAACCCCTCCGCCGTTCCAGCAGCTTACGCCGACCCGCCCTGGGGTATCTGGGAGGGGATGCTGTATCAGCTTGAGACAGGCGATGACGAGCGGCGCCTCGGGACCTACGAGTATACTTCCGACGGCTCAGTGTCGGCGCCGGCTTTGCGGGAATACATCTACTACAACCAGAACGGCTGCTTCAATTACTTCTTCGAGACGGTCGATGGCTTCGGACTGAATGCGCCGATAGTCTCCGAGATCAATACCGGACCGAACATGTGTCCCGAGCTTTACTTCGTCAAAACCGCCGTCATCTTCGATGGCACAATTTCGAGGCCGGAAAAAAGCGTCGTTGACGTCTCCGTCTGGTATTACGATTCGGACGAGGACGCGCCGAGAGTGCGAGAGGTGTATCTGGACAATATCGCGTATTCAATGTACGGCAACGCGGTCATCGGCAACGCGTCCGTGTCGTGGGAGGACAGATATTCCTTCCACATGACGACCACCAGCGACACGCCGAGCTTCCACTTCGAGTTCACGGACAATCCGACTGCGGTTCATCCGGATTGGCCGAGAGACGCAGCTGAGCCTTGTGCGACGAGGCATCCTAAATACGGCCAGTTATTCACTCTCCTGTTGCGGGACGGCAAAGTTACGCCGGCCGTCGGGCCGCCGGGCATCTACACCTATAGCGTTCGCTTCTTTGACCCAGAGGGCCGAACTTCCGGCATCAACACCGGTCAAGTGGGCTGCCTGAATGCTCACGTTTACATCGATGATGTCCAATATGATATGGAGCTTCTGCCGGGGAACGGCTCACAGTTCGACGGCCTTTACACCTATGAGACGTTCTACCCCGAGTATGGCGAGCACACGTTCCAGTTCGACTTCTACTACGAAGGTCAGATGCCGCTCTACAACCAGCCTAGAAGCAACGGTGTCCTAACATCCGATCCTGGGAATGCCGATGTCGAGAGAAATCCGCCCCCGGCTATCGCTAGAACTTCTGCCCCGGAGTTTGAATACGTGGGGCCGACAATCGCCCAATGGCCCTCGTTCAATCGCTATCAAGATAACAACTCACACGATAACCAGGTGTTTGGCCCCTCCATGCCCATAATGGATACGCTTTACATAGGTGAGCCGATCAAGGGCACTCCCGTAATCGGAGGCTCTGAATCCACGATCTTCGCTGGGTCTAGAGACGGCAAGGTCTATGCCATAGCAAGCGATTTCTCTCAGATTCTGTGGGAATATGACACGGGTGATTTCGTCGATTGCACTACCGCTCTTGGCCAAGAGGGCAGCCTCGTCGTCGCGTCGAGGTCCGGGACGGTCTTCGCGCTCGACTCCTGGACGGGAGAGCTCAGGTGGATATTCAGCGCCGCCAACATCGCTGACAGCTCCCCGTGCATAGGCGTGAGCGGTGATATCTATATAGGCTCCTACTCGGGAACCTTCTACTCAATCGACGGCCGAAGGGGCACGCTTAATTGGTCCTATGACCTCCCGGCCCGTGGCGCTGTGCAGGGCAGCGCGGCCGAGGGGACCGACTCCACGGTCTATTTCGGCTCCTACGACAACTACGTCTATGCGCTCAACTCCGCAGGCCTGTTGCTCTGGACCTACGAGACCAGCGGCATGGTCAACAGCTCCCCCTCGGTTGAGACCAATGGCAATGTCGATACCGTCTATATCGGCTCAATCGATCACTGCCTGTATAGGCTGGACTACGACTTTACGGTGGCTGGGCCAGAACCGATGATGATTTGGAAATATGACACGGGCGCACCTATCCAGTATTCGTCGCCTGGCATTGACGGCCAGTTCGTTTACGTTGCCTCGGATGCGCTCTACGCAATCGACAAGGACACAGGCCAGCTCGGCTGGTCGTTTGTCCCGGGCGGCTCCATATTCGGGACGATCGCCGTGGACGCCGATGGCGTGGTCTATTTTGGCGCGAACGACGCGAAGATGTATGCGGTTCGCGCGCCCACCGATCCTGATTTCGTGGCCCGCAAGGAAGGCGAGCTCGTCTGGTGGCAGAATGTCGGGGGCAAGATGTGGATATCTGGCGTGTCGATATCGCCGCTTAATGGCTACGGCGGCGACGGATATGGAGTCCGAAATGGCGGCTATGGCGAGATATTCTTTGGCTGCTGGGACGGCAACCTCTACAAGATATCCGATAGGGGCCTCAACATCCCGCCAGTCTTGACCGATCCCTCAATCTCGCCATCGATCGGCGACAGCGCTCAGTCGTTCCGGTTTGGCGTCCGCTTCTTCGACGCAGACGGCGACGAGCCGCTCGTCAAGAACGTCTATATCGACAATGTCGCTTACGACATGGTGTTCACCGGGATTGGCGCCCCGTCAAACGGCGAATACGAGCTGTACACGGACTTCACGCTCAGCAAAGGCACGCATTCGTATTACTTCGAGTTCACCGACGGCAACTGGGTGGGTAACGCGCCCGTCTATCTGCCGGACAACGCGCCTGAGGACCAGTATTCGGGACCGATCATTGACAACAAGCCTGACCTTTCCGACGCAAAGGTGGCGCCAGCATACGGGGACTATGACCAGGCGTTCGTCTTCTCGGTCTATTTCTCCGATCCCGACGAAGACCCACCAGTGTCTGGGCTCGTTTTCATTGACGGCCACGGTCACGCACTTTCTGAGCCTGCGGAAGAAGGGGAGACACCGTCTGATGGCATATACACTTACACAACAACAGGCTCCGAGCTAGGCGTCGGAGATCATACTTACCACTTCGAGTTTGAGTATTCGGTCAACGAATGGATCAGAATCCCGGTCGTTGGCGAATCGACGGACCTGACCGTCAACAACGCGCCGGTCCTCGAAACTGGGACGGTTATGCCCACGACCGGAGACACCGACGCCGACTACACCTATTCCGTCCACTATAAGGACGTGGATAATCACCCGCCGGTGAAGGCTAACGTCGTCGTGGATGGCATCTCCCACCAGATGTCGCTCTACAGCGATTTCGACTCGGATGGAACCTATAGATACACGATTTCGGGTGATCTCATAGGTTACGGCCAACACATCTACTACTTCGACTTTGAGGACACCGAGGACGGAACAACGATGCTTCCTGCGCCCCCGCTCGAGCCGTATCGAGGCCCGTCAATCAATGCGATCCCGACGCTGTCCGGAGGACAGGTTTCGCCCATCTCAGGCGATGCCGATGTCGATTTCACGTTCTCCGTGCATTTCGCCGACCCCGATGGCATTAGGCCAAGCGAAGTGGCGATGGTTCTTGACGGCGTTCGTTATGCGCTGACGTTGGAGGAGGGCATAATCACCGATGGTCTCTACGAGAGAACCATTAACGGGACCAACATCGGTCTCGGCGACGATCACTCGTTCTACTTCGAGGCGACTGACGACAGCGGTTCCTCCGCCAGGTTCCCTATGGATACGAGCGAGGCGATAAGCGGGCCGGCAATCGTCGAGCCCGGCATCTACATCCCCTATTGGCAAGTCAACAATGCTGCGGGGCAGGATACGACCCTTGTCATCGGCAATGCGGGAACTAGTCATCTTTCGTCATTGGTTGACGTGAACGTGCATCTGTATTCAGGGCCCTTGGGCATGGAGGTTGACACGATTTCGCACACAATAGCGCCTGGTGAACAGGTCAAAGTCGATTTCTCAGAGCGTTTTGACGACGACTTTGGGCGCTTCGGATGTGCGAAGATCTCCTGGGACCGCGGCTCTATCGCTGTCTGGGCGATGATCAGGAACGGTGAATCACAAGCAGTCTCAATGACACTGAAAGACCCACAGATCAGAAGCTCCTATCTGCCCTATTGGCAAGTCTCGAGTGAATCGACTATCGACACTCTCCTTGCGGTGAGTAACATAGGCGGCACGTTCGTTGACCTCGACGTTGAGTTCTACGATTTTGACGGCAACTCGCTCGGGGCCACAACGTTTACGATCGAGCCTCGTGTCCTATTTCCACTCTGGTTAAGCCAGATCATTGATGATGCTGAGGCGGTCGGGTCTGCCGTGCTAACCTGGGAACGCGGGATTCTTGCGCTTTGGGGTATGGTTGTATCTGACGACACCGGCAAAGCATACGAGGTTGCCTTCAACCAGCCCTTTGGCTTGTCAGCGGACCTTCCCTACTGGATATATCAGAGAGCGGCCTTGCGTCGCGGCGTGGTTGCCCAGTTTGAGCCAGATATGCTTCAACTCACTAAAGGGCCGAGCACAAACGCCCTCGACTTCGCTCGCCCGCTGCCCGCTGATGAGAGCAGTCGCGTTGATTTCGAGGCGCTGCGCAAGGCCCGAAGGCCCGAGTTTGGGATGCCTGGCGGCTCTATCGCGGTCAACGCACCAGTCTCCTCGCCTGAGGTCAAGTCCGGGCATAAGGCACCACCCGTGCTCTCTGACTTCACGATATCCCCAGAAGCCCCAACGACGTTGGACCAGATCACGTTTGTGATTGATTACTATGATGAGGACATGGACCCGCCGGTCTTTGCGGCAATTGTTATCGACGGCGATGACCGAGAGATGACGCTGGAAGAGGGCGAGCCATACGATGGCCGCTACTCGCACCGTACATTCCTGACGGCGGGCGGACACCAGTTCTATTTCTTATTCTCTGATGGCGAAACCGTCGTGCAGGTTCCAGAGGGATCGCATTACACAATCACCGTGACAGAAGCCGCCCAGCAATTGGATACTTGGCTCGTGGTGACCAACTTGACGGACACCGCCGGCGCCGGCGTAGTCAGTCTATTCAACCCAAGCGGAGATGTTATGGGGATGGTCCAGGCAGACCTCGGAGGCCTCTACAGCTCGGCGATGATAAAACTGAGTGAGACGTTTGTTCCAGAGGGCTACGGCAGCGGAACCATCTCCATGGGTATCGCCAATCCAGTCCTGAACGTCTGGGGTATCATCCGCAGCGACACATTCGATACTGGTTTCACTCTTAACTTCGAGTCGAGACACGGCCAGTCGATGTACATCCCATACTGGTCAATAAACGATGAGTATGGCGTTGATACTTGGATTTCGGTCGCCAGTCGAGGCGAAGATGACGGCGTCGTTATCATCAACCTCTTCGATAACACGGGTGCGCTCGTAGGCATAGCCGATCGCGAGATTTCACCGAACGACACCTGGCTGGTTGACGTCAGAGACGTGCTGTTTGTCAACCCGACCAAGATGAACGGCCGAGGAACTGTCATCTGGGACGAGGGCGAATACCTGCTATACGGTGCGATAACAGACCTGACAAATAGGACAAGCTACCCGCTGGCGTTTGTCCAGCCTTCAGTCCACAGATAAGCACGAGTAACACTTGAGCTCAACGAAGGGCGAGGTAGGATTCTGCGCCTCGCCCTTCTTTTTTTGCTTTTCGGGCATTGCACCGAGCACCGATTTGGACGGCGCACATGAATCGTAAACTGAAAGAGCTGACAAGAGTAGAATGACGCAGATACCTGAGGCGCGTAAGGGCCACACAACTCCTGAAGTATTGCAGGTGGCCAAGGATGAGGGCCTGGACCCCGAGGTCATCAGGGGCCGTGTTGCATCGGGGCACATTGTCATCCCTTGCAACACTGTCCGCGAACACAGGCGACTCTGCGGCATCGGCAAGGGCTTGACAACCAAAGTGAACGCCAACCTCGGGACCTCGCCAGACCGTATAGACCCTGCTCTCGAAGTAGAGAAGACCCAGGCAGCGGTGCAAGCAGGCGCCGATACGGTGATGGACCTGAGCACCGGCGGCGACCTCCGCGCCATTAGGAAGGCGATATCCGACGCAAGCGATGTTATCTTGGGCACGGTTCCGATTTACGACGCCGCAGTCTCGGCTGCACGGTCCAAGAAGGGCGTTGTGAGGATGACCGCTGATGACATGTTCGATGCCATCGAGAGCCATTGCGCCGATGGCGTTGACTTCATTACCGTTCACTGCGGGGTCACCTGGGACGTGGTCCAAACGATGAAGAGTCAGGGGCGCCTGACTGACATAGTGAGTAGGGGCGGCGCCTTCCTTACAAGCTGGATGCTTTTCAACGAGCAGGAAAACCCGCTTTATGAGCAGTATGACCGCCTTCTGTCCATAGCAAAAAGGTATGATGTATGCCTGAGCCTCGGCGACGGCCTAAGACCAGGCTCACTCGCTGATGCAACAGACCGCGGTCAGATTGCGGAGCTATTGAAGATCGGTGAGCTCCAGAAGCGTGCGCTTGAGGCCGAGGTTCAATGCATGATAGAGGGCCCGGGCCATGTGCCAATTCCCGAGATCGAGGCTAACGTGATCCTGCAAAAGAAGCTGTGCAACGGCGCGCCTTTCTACGTTCTGGGACCTCTGGTTACTGACATTGCGCCTGGCTGGGACCACATAGTGTGTGCGATTGGAGGAGCAATCGCGGCTGCCGCCGGCGCCGATTACCTGTGCTACGTAACGCCATCGGAGCACCTGGCGTTGCCCACGCTGGAGGACGTTCGGGCCGGAGTCATCGCCACTAAGATAGCCGCCCATGCGGGGGACATTGCAAAAGGCATACCCGCCGCAATCGAGCGGGACTGCACAATGGCCAGGGCCAGGCATGACCTCGACTGGCAAAGACAGATGGAGGTGTCGCTCGATCCAAGTCGCTTCGACAAAGTCAGGACCTCGTCACGGCCGCGAGTGGAGGATGTCTGCACGATGTGCGGCGAATACTGCGCGATAAAGAGCCTGAGGCCGCTTTTGAGAAAGGACGGCAATTAGCCACGTTCGTCCCGTGAGCTGCGCCCGGGGTTTCTGTCTAGCATGAAAGCCGACGCTGCTGCTCCTGGCTGGGGCCCTCTATTGCGGTACCGGTTGCGGCCGAAGGATTTGTGCCAGTGCATCTAGGTCAAATGTTGTCAGATATTCATCAGTGGTGGTGCGCACACGCATCGTTTCAGGGAAGGGCGCTCGCCTCGATCGTTCTGATTGGGGCCTTTCTATATTTGCGCCTTTTGCTGCTTCGGCTCCTGCACAAGCGCGTTACTGACGCGACCCTTAGCTACACGTGGCGGCGCAGAATAACCTATGCCGTCACAGTGCTTCTGATTCTCCTTATCGGCTGGATATGGTCGGACACCTTTCAGTCAATAGGGACGCTTCTGGGTCTGGTTGCCGCGGCCCTGGTCTTGGCCGTGCGAGACCTCATCGCGAACGTCGCCGGGTGGGTCTTCATCCACTCGCGGCGCCTCTTTGGTGTGGGAGATAGAATCGAGATTTCAAGTCATACGGGGGACGTGATCGACATCAGGCTCTTCGAGTTCACACTGCTCGAAGTCGGCAACTGGGTTCACGCCGATCAAAGCACGGGCAGGATAATCCACGTCCCGAACGGGAAGGTCCTCACCGACCCGCTCATCAACTACACAAAGGACTTCAACTTCATCTGGAACGAGCTTTCGGTCATAATAACCTTCGAGAGCAACTGGCAGAAGGCTAAATCGATACTCTCTAGTATCGCCGGCGGCGTGCTCGCGGACACATCCACGGAGGCCAGAGAACAGCTCAAGAAGGCCGCCGAACGCTATATGATATTCTTCCGGAACCTAACGCCAATCGTTTATACGAGAGTCCAAGAAAATGGCGTTGAACTGACGATACGCCATCTGACGCATCCAAGAGAACGAAGGACTACCGAACACCATCTCTGGGAAGAGATTCTCCTGAGATTCAGCGAACACGATGACATCAGCTTGGCCTACCCCACGATACGATACTATCAGCGTGGCGAGGCCGGTGTGCAACCGGCGAAGACAGACGAAGCTCCTGAAGTAGATGGCCACACAAAGAGATGATAGACGTGAATGCGCCCGAGGCAAGGTCGCCCGACTCCGTTGAATCTGAGACCGCGGGGGAAGACAAGCCTTGCCTCCTGACGATAGCGGGCCTTGACAACACCGGCGGCGCCGGCATGCTTGCGGACATCAAGACTTTTGACCTTTTCGGCCTCTACGGCCTCGGCATCGCAACTGCCATAACCGTCCAGACCCCAGATTCCGTGCTTGAGGTATCGCGCACGAACGCCAGGCAGATGCGCAGGTCGCTTGAGACCACACTGCAAGCCTTCAAGGTCTTCGGCATGAAATCCGGGCTGTTATGCGACGAAGCCGCTATCGACGTGCTCTGCAATGTGATGAAGCTACGCTTTAAGGGCATCGTCGTCGTCGATCCCATCCTGTTCGCCTCAGGCGGCAAGCAACTCCTGAACGCTCAAGGAAGACTGGCGATCACAAAGAAGCTCTTCCCATTGGCCGACGTCATCGCGCCAAATATCGACGAGGCCGAGCTCCTTTTCGGCGTCCAGATCAAGACCCGGCAAGACCTCGAACAGTGTGCGAAGAAGCTGCTTTCATTTGGCCCCAATGCGGTCCTTATCAAGGGCAGCGGGCGCTTCGGCGGCGAGGATTATCTTCTCGATGGCGCCGAGGGGCGCTTCATACCCGGGCAGACAGAGCTGGCCTCGTCGGGTCCGACGCCATCAGTTCACGGGACGGGCTGCTTCCACTCCGCATCCCTTCTCTGTCTCCTGATCTCAGGCACGCCTATCAGGGAGGCTGCCAGAAGAGCCAAATACCTTACGGAGAAGGCTATCCTTACATCCAAACCCATAAAGGGATTCAAGTCGCGCCTCATCGACCACTGTGCAGTTAGGCCCTTCCTGGCCGAGTGCGTCTAACCAGTCCAAGCGTGTGTGCGTGATTGCCATGTCTCTTGTGGTATAATCCCCAAAACACGTCAACATCCACTATTCATTCTGCAATCAAGAGGAGGCGGACATGGTCGTGTGTTCGATTACAGTTGTCCCGTTAGGAACCAAATCCCCCAGTTTGAGCCAATACGTTGCCAGTAGCCTGAGGGTGCTGAGAGAAAGCGGCCTGAAGTGCCAGCTAACGCCGATGGCGACGATCGTTGAGGGCGAGCTCGACGCCGTTCTTTCAGCTGCCGCCAAGATGCACAGCTCGCTCTTTTCCGACGAAGTAATGAGGGTGTCAACCACGATCAAGATCGACGAGCGCCGCGATAAGGATTTGACCATGGACGGCAAGGTCAGCGCGGTTCAGAGCAAGCTTTAAGCCACGAATGAACACGAATAAGCTCGAATAGCGAGAAGGCGTCGTTCAAGCCTATTTGACGGACACCACGCGAATCATGAACGATAGCATCCTCTCGTCCTCCTCACCATACCACCTGGGAGAGAAAACCGAGTCGGAAAAGAAGTCCATTCTCGAGTTGTTAGTTAGGCGAGTCAGTCGAATCGAAACCGCCTCTTGCTGTGTGGACAACGCGAGTCGTCTATTCAATACGTTGTCGATGTAGATGAATACTTCTTGCTCTCTGTCGGCGATCCTCGGGAGGTGGCTGCTTACTACAAGCTCCATCTCATTGACATTGCTCAGTGCGATCGAGCTCTGCGCTTTAGACCACCTGAATACAAGACCGTCAGGCCCCCTTTCTTCGCAATAGAACCCCTGGACCAACTGGATTCTATCGCCGGTTTCAGAAGAACTCTCGAATCTCTCAGCGAGCCGCCTCATCCCTTCAAGACTCTTCGACGCGATTACGACATTCCATTCCTGTCCATTTAGAATCCGATCCGCAACGCTGCTTGCAGCCTCGCGAGTTTGCGTAAAGAAGCCATTGACCGGATAATAGAACTCGTAGTACTTAAGGCCGGTGAGGCGCAGCAATCTTATCATCTGCTGCCTCGTGTAAGGCCTCTCCAGGGTGTGATACTTGTCCATGATCTCGAGATTATCCTTCTGATAGCAGGACCCGACCTCCGGAGCCCGGCCCTCGATAATCGCAATCAGCCCGTCAGATTTGAGATTCTGAGCGACGTTCATAAGCACAGCAATCGGGTCGTAGAAATGGTGAAGGCACGACTCAAGAACCGCTGCATCGAAAAGAGTCCGGACGCTCAAAGGCCCATTCTCGATATCGTGAACGATGAAGCTCACATCAAACGGCGCCTCAGGATACGCAGGGAAAAGGTCGGCCGCGATTCTCCGCCTCGCGATCTCAATCATCTCTTCCGAGATGTCGATGCCCAGAACCGTATGACCGAGCTTGCCGATGTAATGGCTGATCCACCCAGGCCCGCACGCAACGTCGAGAAAGGAACTCTTCATTGGCAGGTCAAGCCTCGCAAGCAAGTTCAGAAGCTTGTGCATGTCGGTAAAAAAATGACCAAAATCCGGGCCGCCTAGAAACGGTTTGATCAGATGATACCTCTCAGCCTGCGGCCCCTGCTCCTCAATCAGCTGGCCAAGGTACTCAACCGCGCCCCGTTTCCAGTCAACGTCTCTCGGTATGTCCCGGTTTATCTCTGTCAGAAGGTCTCTATGTTCTCTTGAGTACTTCAAAGGCATAATAGTTCACCCTAGATGAAAATGTATCGCAGCAGGAATATCGCGGCCAAGACATAGACGAGCCAATGCACTTCTTTCGACCTGCCGGCCGCCGCCTTGACCAGCGGATAGCTGATGAAGCCAAGCGCGAGCCCGTGCGCAATGCTGTAAGTCAGCGGCATCAGGATGATCGTCAGAAAAGCCGGTATCGCCTCGGTGAAATCATCCCACCTGATTTTCCTGACGTTCCGCATCATGAGGCAGCCGACGATGATAAGCGCAGGGGCCGTTACGCACCCAGTCGCAAACGCCTCAGCAAGCGGCGTGAAGAACATGGCCACCAGAAACAGAAGCGCAGTGACTACCGAGGCGAGTCCGGTCGTACCGCCCTCCATGACGCCCGCGGCGCTTTCGATATAGCTCGTCACGGTCGAGGTTCCACAGACAGCCCCGGCCATCGTCCCGACCGAATCGGACAAAAGCGCACGGTTGATCCTGGGCAGCTTCCCGTCCTTGACGAAGCCGCACTGCTCACTGACGCCGATCAGCGTCCCGATCGTGTCGAACATATCGAAGAACAGCAGCACAACGATCGGCACGATATAGTCAAAGCTAAAAGCGCCCAAGATGTCGAGCTTGAACATTGCCGAGCTGAAGTCAGGAACGCTGAGGACGCCCTTGAACTGGGTGACGCCGCAGACAACCGCGAGGACGCCCGTCGCGAGCAGGCCGAAAAGAATCCCGCCCTTCACCCTTCTGGCAACGAGGACCGAGGTGAGAATCAGGCCGAACAACGCCACAAGCGCCGGCGTCTTCGATAGATCGCCAAACGTAACGAACGTGTTAGGGTCAGCAGCGACGATCCCGCTGTGCTGTAAGCCGATGAACGCGATAAACAGGCCGATGCCCGCCGCGGTGGCGAGCTTCAGACCATCTGGGATCGCGTTGACAATCAACTCCCTGGCCTTGATGAGCGTCAGAATCGTAAAGATGAGCCCGGATATAAACACGATACCGAGGGCGATCTGCCACGGAACGCCCATCGCCCCGCAGATCACGTAGCTGAAATAGGCGTTAAGGCCCATCCCGGGCGCAAGTGCAATCGGATAGCGGGCTATCAGGCCCATCATCAAGCTCGCGAAAAATGAGGCGATGCACGTCGCCACCAGAACGCCGGAGAAACTCATCCCGGCGCCGTGCGCATCGGATAGAATGCCGGGGTTGACGAATACAATGTAGGCCATAGTCATGAATGTCACCACGCCAGCGGTCAACTCCGTCTTGACCGTGGTGTTGTTCGCCTTCAGGTCGAAATACTCCTCCAGCATAGGCGCCTCCTTCCGCTAGTGATGGTTCACAAATCGATATGTCTCTGCCCGCCTCGGTCGAAGCGGAGTGTGCCGTATTATGTAATCCGTGAAGATGTCGTTCAAGCTCCTGCCCGTCTCGAGGCGGGTTTGCGCCTCGGCAAGTTCGATGTAGCCGTCCCCGCCCGCGGCGAGGTAGTTGATTGTGGCGATGAGATACTCCTTTCCGCTATCCAAAGGCTTCCCAGCAATCGATACATCCACGATTCTGCGGCCGGGCCGCACGGGCTTGCCCCTTTCGGCCATCAGCATCGCCGGCCTGGAAAGGTCCACCATGACCTCAAGTCCCCGCATCTGAAGGAACCCGCCGCTAGGTTTAGGCAATGCGCTGACCGAGCGCTCCAGTATCCACCTCAGCTCGGCCCCGGTCACCCAGACAAGAACTATCTTGTTGTAAAACGGCAGAATCTCATCGACGCGCGACCGCGTGATCGGCCCCGCTGGTTGAAACCCGCCGCGTATGCCACCGGAGTTCATCATAACGACCGCAGCCGTTGAAAACTCCTCCGCTATCGCCTCGCAGACGAGCGCGCCGACGGTCGAATCCTGCGCCCCAAGTGCCGCTCCAGAAAGCTCAAGCTCGGCGTCTATAATGCCGATTGGGTCCTCATCAACGACGCGGAATGGCTCAAGGAAGGATGCAACGCGCTCGTCCTCCTCGACATCTTTGTCCACTCGGATTAGCGACCACCTAAAAGAGGAAACGCCGTCGGCAGAAAAATCGAGTTGGAGCTTGCCAACGTATCTGCCGTAACAGCCCGACTGCACGACGAGCGTCTGTTCTCCAGCCGGGTTCATCACCTCCATTGGCTTTTCGAGGGCGTCGTGCGAGTGCCCGCCAAAGATAGCGTCGATGCCGCTGACCGCTTCGGCAAGCTTGACGTCCTGCCTGAGACCCAGATGCGTCAGCGCGAACACCAGGTCTGTCCTGGGCTTCAGGTAGGCGACCATGACTGCGGCCCTCGCGGCGAGGTCGCGATCGACCTCGACCTGTTGACTAGGGTCCGAGATGGCGTCGAGATTCGGCGTGATAAGCCCAAATATGCCAATGCTGTGGCCGCCCAGGTCCTTAATTACGTAGCTTCTGACCTTGCCCGCTAGCTGGACAGACTCATGGACATCGACGTTCGCACAGACAAACGGGAACATAGCCAGGTCCAGCACTTCCCCAAGCGGCTCGTCCCCCAGATCAAACTCGTGGTTGCCAAGCGCGGCGCAGTCGTATCTCATCAAGTTCATGGCGCCGATTTCCGGCTTGCCATGCCACTTACCCAGCGAGTTGGGGTAGAACAGGTCGCCGGCGTCGAGCACTAGCACGTTGCGCTCGCTCTCGCGTATATCCTCGATAATCGTGGCGATACGCGCGAGGCCCCCAACTTCAACAATGCGCCCTGACGGGCCTTTGTGCTTCGAGGGAAACAGGTTGCTGTGGACGTCATTCGTCTCGAGAACTGTGATTGTGCCCGAACGGCGAGGCGGCGCAACGCCAAGATGAGAGCAGCCCTCGAACGCAAGTAACCCAAGCGCGACAAGAGCTGCGAGGGCAGCAATGAATCCCCGCGGCCCAATTCTCTCACTCAATCTGATACTTCTTTCCGTCCACATGATATGAAGAGAGCCCCGACAACCCCGCGCGAACGTTCAGAAGGCTCAGCACGGGCTTCCCAAAATGATGAAATATGTTGTAGTGTTCGACGCTCGAATGGCTCCAAACGTCCTCGTCCCTCCGCTGCCTGTTTCGCTGCACAAACCGCCGGGCCTTCAAGAGCTTCGGCAGCTTGCCCAAGATAAATGCTACGGCCCGAAGATGAAGCATGAACGCCCCGAAGTCGCGTCCTCTCAGCGACGCAATCGCAGATTTTGCGACGTAGCGATAGAACGCGTAAGGGAAATGCCGAACAAGGTTCCTCAGCGAGTAGTTCTTGAGAAAGACATAAAGATAGTTTCGCACGAAGAAATAATGCTGCCAGCGCGTCTTGTAGGCCGACGCCGCAGTCGAACGATACTTGTGCTCGACAACAGCTGACGGCGCAGTGACGAAATGGTAGCCGAGTATGTTCGCCCGATAGCACACGTCGAAGTCCTCGCAATACGAGAACATCACATCGTCGAACATCCCAATCTCCAAGAAGTGCTCGCGCCTCAGGAGGACCGCAGGGAATATGGAGCCAAAGACGCGCTCAGAACTCGAAAACTGCCCCAGGTCGATCTGCCCCACCCTCGCGTCCCGCCAGTGGCAGCGGACATGCCAATGCGTTCCCATCGCGTTTATTATGTGCGGATCTGAGTAGAAGACGACCTTGGGGAAGCATCCGATGCAGCGCTCGTCCTGGTCATTCATGCACGCGACCATCTGCTCAACACAATCTGGAGCAATGGCCGTGTCGTTGTTCAGGAGAAAAAGGAGCTCGCCGCACCCTGCGAGAACGCCCTGATTACTTCCGCCGCAGAAGCCGCGATTGACGTCGTTGGCGATTATCCTGACATCGGGGAACTTCTCCCTGACTAGCTGAACCGAGCCGTCATCCGAGGCGTTATCGACGACAATCGTCTCGATATGCGAGTAGGTCTGCGCGCGAATGCTCCCGAGGCACTCTTCCAGATGGGCCTCGCCGTTCCAGTTGGCGATAACGATCGAAACGAGAGGGTTTTCCACCATTGCGAGCCAATTCTGCGCCAGTTGAGCGATTCATGTCAAACCCGATCCGAGCCCACGAATCTCTTTGGCTCGGGGATTTACAGAACAGTTCGCCGAAAGTCAGATCGCTCCAGCAGCGTAACGGTCGGCTATGGGTGTGAATACAAGGTGAAGGCGCGTCCTGCAATTAAGCGTCTTGAGCATGCCGCCTCTTCCGATCAAAGGGCCAGGTTAGGGGGATATGCGATTCTGCACCTGCAATAGACCTCCGCGTGCATACAACATATAGATAGCAAGGTGTAGGCTTAGCCTATATAGGCACCTCGTAGGTTCTTGCAGCACACCAAGTTGGGATTTGAAAAAGATTTGACATCTGAAATCAATTCAAATACAATTTGTTGTGTATGAGAATTATGTGAAACTTTACCCGCCTGTAAGAACGAACTGACGAGGAAAGGAAGGTGTTGAGAGTGAACGGTAAAGTTAGAATTGCAATTGCCGGGATTGGGAACTGCGCGAGTTCGTTGCTCCAGGGCATTGAGTACTACAGAAATAGGGAAAGTGAGGATGTTATCGGCTTGATGCACTGGGAGATTGCCGGTTGCAGGCCAAGCGACATACAGGTCGTAGCTGCGTTCGACATAGACAAGAGAAAAGTCGGCAAGGACATGGCGGTTGCCATCTTTGAACCTCCAAACTGCACCAAGCGCTTCTGCCCAGAGGTTCCCAAGACGGGAACGATTGTGCGGATGGGCAGGATTCTTGACAGCTTTGCCGAGCACATGAAGAGCTACGATGAGCGCCTTAGGTTCGTGCTGTCTGACCAAAGTGAGTCCACAAAGGAGGATGTAGTTAGGACCCTGGCAGAGTCAGGAGCGGAGATTCTTGTCAATTATCTGCCGGTCGGGTCAGAAAGGGCGGTCCGATTCTACGCGGACTGCGCTCTGGAGGCGCAGGTAGCGTTCATAAACTGCATGCCGGTATTCATAGCCAGCGACCCAGCGTGGGCGAGACGTTTTGAGGCAAAGGGGATACCCATCATCGGCGACGACGTAAAATCCCAGTTTGGGGCGACGATTGTCCATCGGGTGTTGACCGATCTGTTCGAGAAAAGAGGCGTGAAGCTTGAGCGAACCTACCAACTCAACACTGCCGGAAACACGGATTTTCTGAACATGCTCGATAGAAGCCGGTTGGCCTCCAAGAAAGTGTCCAAGACCGAGGCGGTGCAATCTCAGATGTCTAGACGGCTGGACGATGAAAACATACACATTGGCCCGAGCGACTGGGTTCCGTGGCAGAAGGACAACAAAGTCTGCTTCATCAGGGCCGAAGCTAAGATATTTGGAGACGTTCCTATATCGCTGGAGCTACGCCTGTCTGTCGAGGACTCACCCAATTCCGCCGGCGTTGTCATAGACGCCATTAGGTGCTGCAAGCTAGCACTTGAAAGAGGTGAGAGTGGTGTTCTGTATGCTCCGTCGGGCTATTTTATGAAGCATCCTCCACTACAGTTCACCGATGATGAGGCATACCAATTGACAGAAGACTTCATCAATGGGGAAGAGAAGATCAAGTATGAAATGCCTGATCATCGCCGCTGGGCGGGGGAGCAGATTATCGCCTAGGGGTGATTCAAAGCCCCTCATCCCCCTTTTGGGGCTGCCGCTTATAGAACGGGTCATACTGACCGCCAAAGATGCCGGACTGACGGATTTCTACGTCGTAACAGGCCACAACGGCGAAAAGGTCAGGCGCTTTCTTGACGGCCTCGCGCAAAAAAGAGGCATAAGCATAACCCACGTCGTAAATGATGAGTGGCAGAGGGAAAACGGTCTGTCTGTTCTTAAGGCGAAAGGCCTGCTGGCGGACGATTTTGTCCTGCTGATGGGGGATCACATTCTCGACGAACACATATTGGTGAAACTCAGAAAGGAGACAGTCCGGGATGGGGAGGTGATTCTCGCCGTAGATCACAGGACCAAGGGCAACCCGAACGTCGATATCAACGATGTAACCAAAGTCCTGGTTGAAGATGGCAGGATTCTCGACATAGGAAAGAACATAGAGGAATACAACGCTTTCGACACAGGCGCCTTTGTTTGCTCTCCGGCGATATTTGCAGCCCTCGAAGAAAGCGTGACCAGGGGAGATAGCACGCTCTCTGGTGGCATAAGGGCAATGGTCGAAGAAAAGAAAGCCAAGGCCCTCGATATCGGAGAACACTACTGGATTGACGTCGATGACGAGGGGGCTTTTAGGAAAGCGGAGAGCGGACTTCTTGCCAGATTGAAGAAACTCTCCGATGGCCCCGTCTCGAGGCACTTGAACCGGCCAATCTCGACCAGGATCACGAAGCTTCTGCTGAGAACAAGCGTAACTCCTAACACCGTTTCATTTGCCGCGTTTGCCGTTGGTATCTTAGGAAGTGTTTTCTTCTTCCAGAAAGGCTACACCAACCTGGCTATCGGGGGCATACTTGCGCAGCTGTCTTCCATTATTGACGGCTGTGATGGTGAGATAGCAAGGCTCAAGCATCAGGTTACAGAGTTCGGCGGTTGGTTTGACGCTGTCTTGGACCGCTACGCAGATGCTTTTGTCCTGTTCGGCTTGACTTGGCACGCCTACTACCCAAACGCAAGCCTCCCGGTCATTGTCATCGGATTCTTGGCTATCATAGGCACCTTGATCAACAGCTATACGGCCGACAAATACGACGGTTTTATGAAGAAAAAACTGGGCTCAAAGGGGCACTACTTCAGAATTGGTCGCGACCTCAGGATGTTCGTGGTGTTGCTTGGCGCTTTAGTCAACCAGCCTGTTGCCACGCTCGCCTTGATCGCTTTGGGGACGAATGTGGAAAACCTGAGGAGGATCGTGCTTCTATCTGCCAATGAGCGTCGCTGATTTGAAGAAGGCAATCGCCAAGATTGTCCAAGGTTCCACCGTTCCTGAAGATATTGTCCATTCCAAAAACACGCTGCGCTGGCTGCTCAAATTGAAGCCTGACGCTGATGAGGCGCTGCAAATAGCCGCCTTGGGCCATGATATCGAAAGAGCGATCGAGGAACGAAAGGTCAGGCGCGAGGATCACGGGAGTTACGACGAGTTCAAAGAAGCTCACGCCCTGAACAGCGGGAGGGTTCTGCGTGAAATAATGAGGCGGTACCAGGTGTCTGAGCAATTGACCCAACGAGTGTTCTACCTCGTATGCCATCACGAGACAGGCGCTGATCCGGATGCTGATACTCTGAGAAACGCGGACACAATCTCCTTCTTCGACGTGAACCTGCCTCACTATTTTGCCCGAAACGGTTCCGAGGAGACCAAGCGGCGGTGGCTGTGGGGCTATAAGAAGCTACCTGATAGCTTGAGGGCCATTGTGGCTAATCTCGACTACCGGAGCAAGAAGCTTCAATCACTTGTTCGAGAATGTATCGGCAGCGCTGAACCGTAGCGGTTGGAGGCCAGCCCGCTACTTCAGCACCCGCTTCAGCGTTGCGATGAACTTCTCGTTCTCCTGCTGCGTGCCTATGGTCACCCTGAGCTTCGTCTTGCATAGCGCGCCAGACAGCTATTGGCCTGACAATCACGTATCGCTCCATCAGCATGTCGTATAGCTCAAGACAGGCCTGCCAAACGTGGAAAGGCACGTGTTTCGTCTCGGGGCTGTATTTCTTCAGTTTTTCTCTCACAACTCTCGTCAACAAGTCCTGAATACTCGCTGCCGTGCCCTCTGATATCGCCGTAATAGACCTACACTTTCATAAAGCAGAATATGGATTCGAAGTACTTGTTTGAATCGCGTTCGGTTCTCATTAGAACGGGTCTCTGGAAGACATCTATTTGATGAAGCCCGCTCAGTTCTGCAATCTTCGCGTATAAGTTGAACTTGTCATTTGCCACTACGAAGACAAGCCCTGCCTTTCTCAGCTGATTGAAAGTGTTCCGAAAGACCCCAGCAACGCCGCTAACATATTCGTTCTTTCTGTCCCGGCTTTGACCGTTTTTAGCGGGACCGATCTCAAGCTCGTCTTGCCGCGGAAAGCCAAACAGCTCGTAGGAGTATCTATGTTGCTCGTGGTAGTCGATTATGCCCACGTATGGAGGAGAAGTGAAAACGCCATCGATCACCAGATCATTGGCCAGCCGCACACTTCTCCCGTCTCCTTGATGAATCTCGATGGTCGCGTCCGTCCGAAGGGATGCGAACTCCTTTATTCGCTTCACAGTGTCAAGACTATATCGGTTGATAAACTTCAGCGCCTCATTAATCGGCTCACAGTATCTCTTGTGTTTGATGCACCAATACGTTTCTCTCACCGGTTTCTTTGGACGAGCTAGATCATAATGCGGGATCAGTCTCGCGGACCGAGCGGACCGGGACAGGATAACTCTCAGGACATCACTGTTTTCATAATCGCCAACGATACTCCGGTAGAACAGCATCTCCTGCAAGGCCCGTTCCGAAAACCAAGTCCTGAGATAATCACTGCTTGTATCAAACCTCTCCGTCCCTTGTGGGAACAAAGCTCTCGAGCCGTTCGTCAGTTCATTGCTGAATGACCTTAGCCTACTTAGTGCATCCCTGACCTCCGTCTCCAATCTTGGAATGTCATATTCCTGCGTTTTCACCTTCTGGATTAGAACGTTGAAGGGCGATAGCTCTACGCCCGCCGAGTTCATCCCCAGGACGTTTGCCTCGATTAGAGTTGTCCCGGAACCGGCGAATGGGTCCAGTATCGTCTGACCCCTTCTGAAGTACTTTTTCAGAAACACGTGAACGAGCTGGGGAATGAACTTGCCGAGATAAGGGTGGAGGCGATGAACGTGCTTGGTCCTTTCCGACTCCCGAATGTCGAGAAATGTCAGGTCGTTTCCCAGAACACGAATGTTCTTCTCTGTATCGGCCTTTGTCTCAATGAATTCAGCGTCCAGACCGAACTTGCCGGCCGCTGCCTTAGTGGATTCCAGCATTTCTCTTCAACACATCTGCATCTTGGCCGCATCCGACCGCAGAGGATCACAGCCAGCTATTCAAGAAGCTGCTTCAGCGTCGCGATGAACTTCTCGTTCTGCTCTTGCGTGCCAATCGTAACCCTGAGCTTAGTCTTGTAGCCCCAGGCGGCCATTGGCCGGACAATCACGCCCAGCCCCAGCAGCTTGTCATAAAGCTCGACGCAGTCATGTCCAACGTCAATCAGGATGAAGTTCGCGCTCGTAGGCACGTATTCAAGGCCCATCTCCGGGAGCACTTTGTAGAAGTACTCCTTCCCCGCCTCGTTTACCTGCTGGCTTTGCTTGACGTGTTCCTGGTCCGAAAGAGCGGCGAGCGCCGCAACCTGCGCGGCTGAGGTGACGTGAAAGGGCCGCCTGATACGATCGATGCAGTCCACGAGCCAATCCGGACCGAAGCCATAGCCCACACGAAGGCCGGCTAGACCATGAATCTTGCTGAAAGTCCGCAATATGACAATGTTGCGGCCAGCGCGGAAGAACTTCATCGTGTCCGGGAACGTCCCATCAACGTTGTACTCAAAATACGCCTCGTCCATGACTACGACCACGTCGTCCGAGACGCGCGACATGAACTCGTCAACCTCCTCCTGCCCCACGAGTGTCCCGGTCGGGTTGTTGGGGTTCGCGATGTATATGAGCTTGGTTCTGGGCCTGATCATATCGGCCATGCCCCGAAGGTCGTGAGCATAATCCTTGAGCGGGACGGCAACTATGTGGGCGCTGCAAGATGTTGCCACGATCCGATACATGATAAAGGAGGGCTGCGCAAAGATGACCTCATCCCCTCGCGAGAGGAGCACTTTGCCTATCAACTCGAGCAGCTCGCACGAGCCGCTGCCAGTCAAGACGTTCTCCATCGGCGCCGAGAACCGATCTGATAGCTCTTTCTTCAGCAGATAGCAGCCCCCATCGGGATACAGATGGACGTTGGGCATGAAGTTCTGTAAGGCAGCAACGGCCTTCGGCGATGGGCCGAGTGGGTTCTCGTTTGAGGCGAGCTTCACAACGTCGGTAAGGCCAAGCTCGCGTTGGACCTCCTCGATTGGCTTGCCGGGTTTATATGGCCGAATCTTCAGTACACTGGGTCGAACCAGTCGCTTGCTAAAGTCAACCTCCGTTTCAGACATTGTGACCACCTCGAATTGAGTTATTCCGACAGTACTCTTTGATGAGGAGCGCTCTCCCGAAAGTGACGCTGGGAAATTCGTCGCACACTCTCAGTCAATGGGGAAGATCTCCTTTTCGTAGTGCACGTTTATTACCTGCGCCATTGCCAAGTAAATCGCAGAGAAGCCGCATAGTATCCCCTCCCAACCTGCAACGACTTTGAGGCATCTGCTTCCCGTGAAGTCGGCAACCGACAGCAGCCAGAAAAGAACGGTCAGCGAGACGAACACCACCCTCAGCGCGACCGGCGCCCTCCACGTGGCGATCGTCATGAGGAAAGTAAAAAAGCCCCACATGAACAGATATGCGGCCATGGCCGTGTCCGTGGGCGCCCTCCCAATGCCCATTGCGGGCGCAATTAGCAGGAAGACGAGACTCAGCCAAAACAGCCCGTATGAACAAAAGGCCACGACGCCAAACGTGTTGCCTTGCTTGTACTCCATTATGCCTGCGATTATTTGCGCAAGACCGCCGTAAAATATCCCCATTGCCAATATCATTGAGTCGAGCGGGAAGAATCCGGCGTTGTGAAGATTCAGAAGAACCGTTGTCATCCCGAAACCCATCAGCCCAAGTGGCGCAGGGTTCGCTAGCTTGTCGTTCATTTCTACTCCAGCAAGTCCACAGCTTCTCCACTAGACGAAATCAGGGCGGCAAAATAGCATAAAGGTCGGTTTTGGTCAAGCAAAAACCGCACCGACGACCCCTGCAAGAAGCTGGCACGGGGCGCCACGAATCGCTCAGGCCGTGGCCACCATGCTGCTTTCATTGCCCGTGGAGCGTTGCGTCAGAAGAGAGACAACCACGAGCGTAATGAAGCTCAGTGGTATCGAGATGATCCCTGGATTGTCGAGCGCAAACGGCGCCTCGGACGCGAGCTTCCCATACCTGACATACATGCTTGGCGAGAGCAGGATGAGCCCGACCGCCGAAACGATGCCAACCCCAATCGAGGCGGCGATCCCTCTTTTTGTGGTCTTTTTCCAGAAGAGCAGCATTATGATGGAAGGCAAGTTGGCCGAGGCGGCAACCGCAAAGGCCCATCCGACCAGGAAGGAGACGTTCATCCCCTTGAAGACGATGCCCAGAATTATGGCCACGACGCCGACCACAACAGCTGTTACTTTGCCGGCAACAACCTTCGTCTTGTCGGACATCTTCATCCCCATGAGTTTATCCATGAAATCGTGGGCGACCGCCCCTGTCGATGCAACGATCAGACCGCTGACCGTGCCCAATACAGTGGCAAAAGCGATGGCCGTGATGATCGAGAAAAGCGTCGTTCCAAACGACTGAGCCAGAAGCGGCGCGGACATGTTGTTGTCGGTGATGTTCACAACCCCGCTGACCATCGCGCCCAGGCCAAGGTACATTGTCAGAATATAGAAAAAGCCGATTGCGGCGATTGCGACAATAGTCGATTTGCGGGCGCAGGCCGCGCTTGGGACAGTGTAATATCTGATGAGTATGTGGGGCAGAGCAGCCGTCCCGAAGAACAGCGCCAGCATCAGTGAGATGAAATTCAACGTTTCAATAGGCGCACGGCCCACTTTGAACTTCAGGCCCGGACGCATCACGCGGCGCCCCTCAGTTGGCTTCTGATAATAGACCGTCACCCTGTCATCGCCGTCCCTTAAGACCTTCTTTTCCCAAAGGACAACCGTGCTGTCCTTGATCGCGGAAAGGAACGAGATCGGGCCCAACGAGCCTGTCTTGTCAACCGGCTTGCCGTCGATCCTGATTTCCTTCAGATGGCCCACCTGAAAGAACCTGCCGGCCTTCTTCGGGGCACCGTTGTAGAGCTTTTCGCCGTCAGGACGAATCGTTACGGTGAGCGTTTCCTCAAGAGTGTAACCCTCGCCTCGCTTCTCGATTTTCCAGAAGGACGTTATCCCGGCCTGTTCGAGCTTCATGAAACCATCTTTGAAGTAGGGTGTGTCCTGCCAGCCGGCGGGCACATTGTAGGACGGGTCCGAAAGCGTCAATGTGTCATCATTAGCTACTTCCGCCTCGAGCGTCTTGAATTTATGGTATGGCTTGTCGCCGCCGTGGTCCGGACTCGTGGAGAGGCCGCGATTGAAGAGGCAGATGACGAGTACCGTAGAAAAGATTATTAAAAGGCCGCCCTTAAGGAACTGGACATAAGTTGTCGAGGCCATTCCCGCCGTCGCCACAATAACGATAACCGTGCCACCCACGATTACGACGCCGAGCCAATGAGGCAGTCCGAGAAGCGGTGTGACCAGAGCTCCCGCTCCGACCATCTGCGGAATAAGGTAAAACATGGAGACAATCAACGTGCTGATGCCAGCCATCAGCTGGATACCCTTCGATTGGAATTTGGAATCCAAAGCGTCCGTGAACGTGTATTTCCCGAGCCGCTTCATCGCCTCGGCCACGACAAAAAGCGCAACGATCCAGCCAGCTAGGAACCCGATCGAGTAGAGAAAACCATCGTAGCCAACTACGGCGATCATGCCGCAAATGCCCAAGAATGACGCCGCAGAGAGATAGTCCCCCGCAAACGCGATGCCGTTCACCGACCAGTGGATCGTTCCGCCCGCGGCGAAATAACCCTTGGGAGACTTCGTCCGGCGTCCGAGATACACCGACAACCAGATCACGAAAAGAACGAGTGCAAAAAACAGGGCAATGGCCAGATAGCACTTCTGATATATCACTTCCTGCGTCCCCCGAGGGTCTCGCCGTGCTTCCGCTCCTCTTTGCTGCACAAGTTCGTGTAAATCATCGCCATAATCAACGCCAAGACTATGAGCCCCATGCCATAGACAATGGCCAGGTTCAGGCCGCCGATATCCGCACCCATAAGCGTCGGCTTCACGCTGTTGATCACCACGAAGCCGAAATAAACGACGCAGTAGATTAGAAACATCCTCACGCCGAGCCGCGTCTTGTAGGCCGATGACTTCTCATCCGTGTGCTCAGCCTGAGCTCCATGCTCTTCCGCCATGCTTCGCTCCTTGGTTTGAGTGGTTTGTGTGGCGGCTAAACATTATCGGTACGAAGCAAAAAAGCAAGCGGGAATCGGGGAGTTTCCGTGGAACGGAAACGGGCGAAAAGGGGAAGGGGGCGAAAGGAATAAGGCCCTTGATGGGCTTGCTTGACAAGCCTCGAGGAAATCGTAGTCAGCGTCGCGGAGGTTGCCGAACGAGGCGTTGGCTGACACGAAGCGTTGATTCGGCCGGAGACCCAGGCGTCGTTTTCATCGCTGTTAGATGGTTCACTTGGGGCTTGCAGTCCACAAACCAGAATCGTATGATCCGCCGCAAGAACAAAGAAACAGTTGTATTACTTTCACAATAATAAAGGAGGAGGTCTGATGAGGTCTCTTCGCACACCACTAGCAGTCTTATTCGTTGTAGTTGCTTGCGCGGTCTTGATGGGCTGCAGCGCAAGCGGCCCGATGTTCGTCCCGTTGGGGAACATGCCCTCGGACCAGGGGATCATCTATGTCTACAGACCCTCAACCTTTGTCGGCTCCGCGATAAGGCCCAAGCTCGAGATTGACGGGCAACTCATCTGCAAACTGCCGAACGGAGGGTATTACGCTCACATATGTGACCCGGGGGAGGTCGTTGTCATGGCCAAGACTGAGGTAAGAAAGGACCTTACGATAAGAGTGAAGCCGGGCGAGACCTACTATGTCAGAATGAGAATCATAATGGGCGTGTTCATGGGACGACCTGAGCTGATCCCCGTGTCACAGTTCCAGGGCGAAACGGAGATCAGGAAGTGCAATTTGGTTTCGCCTTAAAGAACTGCGCTTGGCGCTTGTATGAGCGGCCTTTGGCAGGCGCAGACCAGCCCGGCTGCTGCGTTTTATACAGACCTTCAATCGCTTTGCGATTGATGGCGGGTCGCTCAGATTGCGCAGCGATATGAGCGGCGAGGCGTTTCCGTTCGCTCACGTCTGGCCATGTAGGCCGTGCGGCGCATGGCACAGAAGCCGCGGAGGGGTCTGGGGATTCGCCGTACGGCGAACTGTCCCCAGCTCTAATAAGCCGCTTGCACAACCACGCAGCCTACCCTATCGGAACGCCGCGTGGCGGGCGAACGTGGCGGCGGTCTTCAGCAGCCAGCCGGGGCTGAGGAGTATGTTGGAGTAGGCTTGGTTGGCGAGGGGGCAGAAGCACTCGCCTCGTCGGATTGACGCCCGGACTGCGTTCGCTTGCTCTGAGTGCCAAATCTTCAGGAAGTCGTAATCGGCGTCGCGCACGTTGCCGAACGAGGCGTCGCCGGCCATCGTGCAGCATGGCCAGACGGCGCCGTAGGGGTCCAGGTGTGCGTTCGAGATGCCAGCGTAGCATGGGATGACCTGCCTCTGCTCGTGAAGCGTCCTGACGGCGAGGTCGTAATAGACGAGGCGCAGCGATTCGAGTATTCGGGTGTAGAGCCTCTTCCCTTTGAGGCTCTCGATGGTTTTTCTCTTGAAGAGCTCGGTCGCGCGCTGGTATTCCGCCGCCGATGGGGTGATGTTCGTCTCGCGGTTTGCGAACTCTGTCCTGACCTCTGCGAGCTCGTTGCGATAGCTCTGGACGCCGAGCGAGTGGACGAATGACGCTATCTCGTCGATGCTGTCTGAGTTGAGGCGCGAGATGACGGTGCCGACCTCAACGATGAAGTTGGGGTATCGCTTGGAGAGCGGCAGTAGCCTTTCTATCGTCTCGATGACCTTGTCGAAGGCGCCGGGAACGCCTCGTATCTCGTCGTGCTGCTCATAAAGGCCGTCGAGTGAGGGCTTGACGGAGAGCTTCACGCCGGGGCTGGTCTTGTCGATGTGCCCGAGCATCTTGATGACATCCCGCTCGATGCGTTCCGGTGTCAGGGCGTTCGTGGGGATATGGACTATGTTCGGGCGGAGGCGGTTAACCGCCAAAATCACTATGTCGGGCAGATCGTCGCGGAGGAACGGTTCGCCGCCGCTGACGTTAAAGAAAGCTACCTTGCCCATGCTGCGGAAGACTCTGTCGACCTCGTGGAGCGAGAGCTCGTCCGGAGCGAGTTCAGGCCGCTCCTCGTAGAACTTCCATATCAGGCAGGTCTTACACCTGGACTGGCAACGATTGGTTACCGAAAACGTGAGCGTTATCGGCAGTGTCGGCCTCACGACGCCGCGCCTGGCCAGGTGGAAGCTGATAGCTCTTAATAGACTCCCCAGATGGCTAGTGGTTAGCCGCATAACTTCACATCATGTTCACAAGGCCCATTCTCACCACAGAGACACAGAGACACAGAGAAACGGAAAGAAAGGGTATGAGGGAAAGGACAAGGGTACTTCTCTGTATCTCTGTGTCTCTGTGGTAGGGTCATTTTCCTAGTGCGCGGTCGAGGCTGGCGACGGTGCTGAGGTAGTCGTATATCGCCCTTATGTGGTCGATTCTGGCGGCGGTGTAGTCGTTCTCAGCCGTGATAAGGTCTCTATTGGTAATCAGGCCCTCCTCGTAGCTCAATCTGGCCAGCTCAAGCTGCTCAGATGCTATCTGCTCGGCTCTTTCGAGATACTCGATGTCCTCCGCAAGCTTCTTGAGCTGCCTCGAAAGCTCCCGTATCGAGACCGCTATCTCACGTTCTGCGTCCTTAAGCGTCCTCGCAAACTGGCGGGACGCGATCTTTGATTGAACGAGGAGCTCATCGTCCGATATGTCGAAGAAGCCATGGTCAAACTTCAAGCTGAACCCCCAGACGCGCTCGGTAACGTCAAGTGACTCGCGGAACTTGTCGTCGCTCTCCGACATCCTGAAGCTTCCTTCTGCCTCAAGCGTTGGCAGCATGTTGTTCCGCGCGCTCTCCTCAGAGACTTTGTATTTGTCGAGCTGCACTCGCATCGCTCTCATATCCGGCCTAGCGCGAAAAGCCTTCTCTATCCATTCCTCGGTCCGAATCGGTATCCGCTCCTTGCCGGCGCCCGGAACTGGCGTGACCCGCGCGCCGATGTCCAGTCCCATCAGCTCAACCAGGCCGTCGATAGCGCTTTGAAGCTGTTTCTTGGCCGTGTTGAGGTCGCGCTTGCGGTTTATGTGAACCAGCTCCGCCCTCGAATGGTCGAGGCGCGACGAAAGTCCCTCCGTAAGCCTGAGCCGCGCTATCTTTAAGTCCTGCTCCGATGCCGCAAGCGCAGTCTTCATCACCGTGATGTATTCCTGGGACTTGAGCACAGCGTAGAAGGACTGCTTGACCAAAAGCGAGAGGTCAAGAAGTAAGTCCTCAAGATCAAGCTTGGCCAACGCAACGTCAAGCTCTGCCTGCCTCAACGAGGCGGTCGCCGCTGACTGGAAGGCGCCTCTCAAGAACTGCTGCGATACAGATAGGCCGAACGAGCTCGCGAATTCGGACTTCGAGCCGAACGAGTCGGGATAAAGGGAGCTCACCAAGTCGGCGCGGTATTCCGATTCGTGTTCCGTCCAGTCGAGATTGCTACTCAATGACACCGTGCCGCCGTATTTGTGTGTCTGAGCGAGCGAGAAGCCCAGCTGGTTGCTATAGTCCTGAACGAGATGCGAGTTATAGACTGAGCCGAGATAAGTAGAATGCAGCATCGGCCGGAAGCTGCCCTGCTGAATCGCAAGCGACGATTCTGCCGTGCTCACGGAGTCTCTTCTTATTATCAACCCGAGGTTCTTCTCAATCGCGATATCTATGCAGTCCTGAAGCGACAGACGGAGCGGTTCTTCGTTTGCGGGGACAGGCTTTGGCGTGTGCAATTGTGGGCTCTGCTCTGCCTGTGCCACAGCAACAGCGGCAAAAAAGAGGCACAGAAAGCCCAGAGAATATCGAACCGGGGCAAAAGAAAAGGCGGGCAGGACAGACCCACCCGCCTTCTTAGAACAAGTCCGCAAATCTACTCTACTCAAGTTCCCATTCGACTTGTGAAATCGAGCTGATCAGGCTGAAGGATTCGGCATCCGAGAACGCGGCAAACCACGTGTATTTGCCGGCCGGGAACAGGTTCAGTTTCTCGCTGAACAGGACGACCGGCCAGACATCAGCGAACATCGGCAGCTCATAGTTGTCGAAATAAGGTGCAAACACGGGGGACAATTCCGCGCCAAAGAGGAATGAACCGTCCGGCGTCTGAAGCGCGACGTAAAGGTCTAGCGTTTTGAAAAGCCCGTCGTTCTTGAACCTTGCCGTCAGCACTTGCGTCTCGCCCTCACCATAAACAGGATACGTCCCGCCAAGCGAGAGGTCGATCTCAGGCCTTATGTCGATCTTCGTAACGAGCGGCAGCGAAGCCATCACATCCTCGCCCTGTCCGTGCCATGTCATGTATGCGCGCCAGACATACTCGCCGGGCCCGAAGCCCTCAGGAATTGTCACGCTTGCGAGCTCGTGGTCACGAACCTGGAAGCCGCCTACAACGTCGAAGTCTGAAACGTAAGGCGCGGGGTCTGTGCTGAAATCAGGCAGATACAACACGCTGCCGTTCGGCAGGATAAGGTTCACGTAGAGGTCCACGCCATACAGCGTGTATCCGCGGTTGTAGCACGAGAGCGAGACACTCAAAGCATCTCCCGGATAGAACACACGGCCGTTGCTCTCGAGCTCGAGCGACATCTTCAGCGTGGCAGCAACGCCGGTTCCCGAGAGGGCAACCTCAGCCTCAGGATGCTCGGGATCGTTCGACACGATTGTCATCGTGCCCTCAACAAATCCAGCATCCGTTGGTGTGAACACGACCGGCAGGAACGCACCCGTCCAGGAATCCATCGTAATCGGAGTTAACACGCTGCAAATAAACACAGGATTGTCAACCGAAATGCTCTCGATCGTCAGCGGCGCCTCGCCCTGATTCGCTACAAACAGCCCCGACCAGAATGCACTGATCCCGACCTGAGTATCGCCGAAATCATAGGACGCGTGTGAGATCGAGATCTCCGGATATAGAATCCTGTATTGCGTTCTGGAGTCCGCGGAAGTAGGCGGCTGCTCAACGTTCCCTGCCGCGTCGCTCGCGATCGTGTAGAACTCGTAGTAGCCTTCGCCGTGCGTGGCCTCAAATAAGAAGAAGCTCTCCTGGCCCGCGGCTACTACCAATAAGCCGGTGTCGGCCCAGTCAGTCCAGCCGCCGCTAAGCGAGGCAGTATATCGATACCACAGCGCGACCGACTCGATCGGGCTGAGAATGTCAGTAGCTGCGAAGCCAACCGTGACCGCCGTCGCGTTGACCTCCGTCGGAGAATCTGCTGAGGAGAATGGTGAGGTCGTATCGAACACCGCGGCGGCGTCAGGGACAGACGGAACGGCCTCACGGTTGCCGAAGTTGTCCTCCGCGATCGAATAGAACTCATAGGCGCCGTCCCCTTCAATCGGAACGAAATCAAAGACCCCTATCGTGGCTCCTGTAACCCAAAGGCCGGTATCCTTGTATGCACCCCCGCCAACGCGATACCAGAGCCGCACTGACCCAACGCCAACGCCCTTGTCTGAGGCGGTAAACGCCACGTAAAGCGGCGACTCATTCGTGTATTCGACATCGACCGAAACCCTCGACTCCGCCGGGATGTTGTCAAATACGGTCACTGCCGCAACAGTGGCCCCAGTAGTCGGCGCCAGCTCAGTGTTGCCGCAATAATCGGCCGCTGTCGTCCAGAACGAGTAGGTCCCGACTCCGTCGGGAGGAACGAAATCAATCGTCCCGGATGTGGCCTGCTCCCGATAGCCTGACTTGCCCCAGAGCCGATCCTCGTAGCGATACCAAAGATCGACATACTTGACGCCGCTCATCGCATCCCACGCGCTGAACGACACCGGAATAGTGTCGCCCGTCACGATGTCCGGCGAGGCAACGCTCGAACTCGGCAAGGTTGTGTCATAGAAGCTGAATGCATCCGGCGCCGTAGGCGCAAGCTCTTGCCAACCTGCATTGTTGGTAGCAATCGTGTAGAACTCATACCTGCCCTCGCCGTCGGGCGCGGTTAACTCGAATATGCCCCAAGGTCTGAGCGGCGTCGTCCCCGGCTCCGCCTCCTGCCAGTCGCCGTCCTCAAATCGGTACCAGAGTGAGACCGATGCAATACCGGTATCAGTGTCCACGGCGCTGAACCTGACGTTCAACGGCAGCTTTGTGGTATAAGGCGCGCAAGAGCAACTGGACGTCGGTCTGCTCGTATCGTAGAAACAGCTGCCATCGGGAAGGGCAGGCGCGGCCTCCACGTTCCCAGCCTTGTCAATGCCTATTGTGTAGAAGTCATACTTCCCATGCCCGTGCGTCAACGTTACAGCAATCGTGCCCCGTGTTCCCGTAGCGGCATAGCCGGTGTCGAACCAGGCGCCGCGGCTGTAGCGGCACCACAGCTTAACGGAATCGAGCCCGGAGTATTGGTCAACAGCTGTGTACCCGACATCTATCAACGCGTCGATCGCGTATTCCGGAACCATGGCTTGCGTCATCGGCACCGCCCTATCAAAGGCCGTCGAAGTATCCGCAACGGCAGGCACTGCCTCGACATTGCCCGCAAGGTCGCGCCCAATCGTGTAGAAACTGTAAACACCGCCGGTTACGTCAGCGTGGTATATGAACTCACCAGAGGTCAGAGCGGCCTTCTCATCGACCTTCTGCCAACCGTAAACCTCGTATCGCGCCCAGAGCTCAACTGCCGCAATGCCGATACCCACATCTGAGGCCTCGAACTCCACAACTATCGGCGAGGCCGTCGTCCAAGCGGGCGCCGTAGCCATCGTCTGTGGGGCCGCCCTATCAAGGAAACCGCTGCAGTCAGCGTGCCCATCCCAGGCCTGCACGTTGCCAGCGGCGTCCGCCGCAGCCGTATAGAACGCGTATCGGCCATCGCCTTCTGCCGGCGTAAATAGGAAGACTCCCATACCGACGGGCAGCGAAAGCCCAGTCGATAGCCAGCCCATGCCCCCGTAGTTGTAATAAAGCTCGACCGAAGCAAGGTCAGAGCCCGTCCCGTCAGCGACGAAACTGACCGCCAACGGCTGCTCGCGGAACGTGCTTTCGCAAGAACACTGCGAAGTCGGCGAAGTAACGTCGTAGGCGACCTTTGTCAGGACCTTGCTCGCCGCAGTCTCCTCGTTGCCAGCCATATCGGTCCCGATCGTGTAGAAATCGTATATCCCGGGACCCTCGCTAGGCGTGAACGAGAATGTGCCTGTCTCGCTGCCCGCCGAAAGCCCCGTGCTCATCCACGGCCCAACGTTGAACCGGTAGAAGAGTAAAACCGTCGCAATCGGAGCGCCTGAAAGCTGGCCCGGTTCGACGCACGCGAAATTGAGCTCAATTGGCAGGACGCTAACGCCCGTCGGACCATCAAGCTGCGTCAATGGGGCGGTGCTATCAAATAGCGTAGAATCATCAGCCTCGACCGGCGTCACCTCAACGAAGCCGGCGTTATCGGTCGCAATCGTGTAGAAGAAGTAACTGCCTTCACCAATCAACGGCAGGTAATCGAACGTGCCCGCGGCATCTGGGGAGGTAAGACCTGTGGCCTCCCACGCGCCTGCCGCCCCGAATTTGACCCAAAGCCCCACGTTGGCGATGCCAGAGGCGTTGTCAACCGCCGCGAACGAGACCGCAATTGGCGCTGAGTTCGAGTACTCGGCAACTGAGGCTGAGGACTCTGGAGCAGTCGCGTCATAGACCGTCGTCGTATCAACGACTGGCGGCTGGCCACCTTGACCCGGCCTCGGCTCCTCGTTGCCCGCCTTGTCCAGCGCAATTGTGAAGAGGCCATAGCTCCCCTCGAGGCCACCTGGCGGGTCGAATGATATTGAGTCAAGAGGCGCCGTGCCATAATCACCCGTGTATTCCTGCCAGGCGCCCGCATCCAGCTTATACCACAGGACTATCGTATCAAGCCCAGCCGGGCCATTGTCTATCGCCAAGTAGGCCACGTCGAACGGGACGCTCGTTACAATGCCCGGCGAGGCGCATGAGGACGATGGCGCCGTTCTATCATAGACCGTCGCAACCTTCGCCGACAAAGGCGTCACCTCTGCCTCTACATTGCCAAGATTGTCGGTTGAGAGCGTGTAGAATTCGTAAGTTCCCTCGACATCCGCGGGCTCGAAGAGGAACTCGCCTGCTGCCCCTGCAACGGGAGTTCCAAATTGCCCAAACGGTCCGCCGTCCAGATTGTAGTAAAGAGCGGTGCTCGCCACGCCGGACACATTATCCAACGCCGCGAAGCTCACAACTATCGGCAGCGAGTTCGCATACTCAGGCGCCGTAACCGTCGATGCAGGCGGTGTTACGTCAAACGTCGTAATGGCATCGGCGTAGGCCGGTCTGGCCTCAAGATTGCCGCACCAATCGACCGATACAGTGTAGAAGTGGTATATGCCCTCGCCGGCCATCACGAAGTCGATTGTGCCTGACGTGCCAAGATAGTCGCCGAACTTCTCGTATCGATCGCTGCTTTCGCTGAACCACAGCTCCGTGTAAGCCACACCCGCCGTCGCATCCGTCGCTATCCAGGTTATCTCGATATTCACTTCAGCCGTCTCGGCCGGCGCCGAGCAGACCGACTCTGGCGCGGTCCAGTCAACGACCGTTATCGCATCGGGATAGAGGTCAGGAGCGTCCTCGGAATTGCCGCAATTGTCAGTCGAGATCGTGTAGAACCCGACCACACCCTCAAAGTCAGAAGGAGCGATCGGCCAGACGAATTGACCTGACGTGCCAGTCTCTATCAGGCCGGTGGCCTCCCATGCCCCTTCGTCAAGCCTGGCCCAGAGCTCTGTGCTCGCTACACCAGAAAGCGTGTCGCCCACAGTAAATGAGACGACGATCTGCTCGAAGTCCTCCGCACACGCGGGTGATTCACAGCTCGAAGCAGGCGGCGTCGCATCATACAGTGTTGTGCTGTCTGAAATCGCGCCAGGATATGCCTCCCAGTTGCTGGCCGAATCCCTGGCGCGCGTAGCGAACTCATAGGTTCCCTCTTGCGACGGCACAAACGCAAACGTACCGGATGCCGCAAAAATGTGGTTCCAATAGAGCCAGCCACCACCGTTGTACCTATAATAGAGGTAAACTGAATACACACCCGCAGGACCCGCATCCGTAGCAGCGAAGTCAACATCGATGCTAGGCCCGGTGACGCAGTATGGCGATGTCGCGCTCGAGACCGGGGCCTGAGTATCATAGACGACTGTGCAATCGGGCGCATATCTATGGGCCTCCGAATTGCCGGCTACATCAGTCGATACGGTATAGAACTCGTAGGCGCCGTCGCCGAATGGCGGATCAAACATATACGTTCCGGACTCGCCGCTCTGTGTATGACCACTTGCCCACGTCCAGCTGCCGCCGTTCACCCGGAAAACAAGACCCGTAGTGTCAACGCCAGAGACATTGCCAGTGCCATCCGAGGCAACAAAATCAACTGGCACCGGGACATACGCCGCGTTGACATAGCTGTAAGCGCACGAGCAGCTTGACTGAGGCGCCGTAGTATCGACCAGCGTTGTGTCGTCAGGCGTTGCCGCTGGGTCTTCCACGTTGCCCCAGTTGTCCTCGGCTATCGTGAAGAATCCGTAAAGCCCGTCGCCGTCCAGCGCTGTGAAATCGAAGGTGCCGGAAAGGATGTTGGTGTCAAGCGCCTCAAGCCCCGAGTGCTTCCAGGGCCCGCCGTCAAGGTTATACCACAGGCCGACCAGCACGACGCCATTGCCGACCGGGTCAGATGACGTGAAGTCAACCGCCATAGTGGTGCTTGCCACCAGGTCAGGCGCGCCGCCGATGCAGTCAGACCACGGCTTAGACACATCCCAAACCGTCTCTGAATCTGGAGGCGTTACAGGCGCCGCCTCGACGTTGCCTGCTTCGTCCGTGGCCATCGTATAGAAGCCATAAGTGCCCTGCCCAGACGGCGGATCGAACACGAAGTATCCAGACGTCCCCGTCTGATGCTCTGCATACAAGTCGTATGCCCCCCCACCGTTGAAGTTGTGCCAGAGGGCTACATCCGCAATGCCCGACCCCGAATCAGACGCCACGAAGCCGACCACTATCGGCAGGTCTTCCACATAGGCCGTAGAATCGCAAAGGGACGTTGGATCGACCGAGTCGTGCAGGCACGAGCTATCAGCCACCCATGGCCATGGCGGTGTCTCGGAAGTTGCATCCGTCTGTATGGCGACCGTGAAGAAGTCATACAGCGCGTTAGCGACCGGATAGTCGAAGTAGATCGTCCCAGATGTGCCCGTGCCGTGGGAGTCGGTGTATTTGTGCCAGCTGGTGTAATCGGGGCCCACATAGCGTCGCCAATAGAGCCAGACTGTGTCGATCGTGGCGCCCGAAGGAGCGGACGCGGTGTATGCAACGGGTATATTTGGCCCGTTCCAAAGCGCAGGCGCGAGCCCGAACGAAGATGGCTCGGATGATGTGTAAGCCGTCCAGCAATCGCACTCTGAAGGCGCAGCCTCGATGTTTCCTGCCACGTCGCTCGCTACGGTGTAGAACTGATAGAGCCCGTCGCCAAACGTTGGGTCAAACCTGAACCTGTCACTTGTGGCCTCAGAGAACATGCCGCTGTCCTGCCAGCCTATGGTCCAAGTTGTTCCGTAATCAGCAGAATACCTCACCCAGAGCGCGACGCTCTCAAACGTACCCGTGGCATCCGCCGCCTCGAAATCGACATCGAAGGGAGCGCTGACCGTTACGGTAGCGCAAGTGCATTCAGAGCTCGGCGCCACGTCATCATAGGTCGTCTCGCAATCCGCGACACTCGGCGTCTCCTGATTGCCGCTGTTATCCGTCGCGAGCGTCCTGAGCTGATACGTGCCCGGGCCCTCCACGGGCACGAAGTCAAACGTCCCGGACGCAGTAGTCTCGCAGAAGCCCGAATCCTGCCAGCCTGCGCCCTCGTAGTTATACTGCAGGCAAACCTCCGCTATGCCGCTCGAAGGCGAATCAAGCGCCGCAAACCGAACGGGTATCGGTGAGCTAATGCTGTATTCAGCGCAGAAGCACGACGATTCTGGCTCCTGAGCGTCGTATATCGTTACAATGTCGTGGGTAGATTTAAAACCTTCCACGTTAGCCGCGTTATCCACCGCCTGCGTGAAGAGGTAGTAATCACCCTCGCCGTAAGGCAGGCTCACCGCAATGGTTCCCACTGTGGAATCGCCAGTGTCACCGAGCCACGGTACCCAACCACCGGCGCCGAAGCGATACCAGACGCCAACGATCGCCACGCCAGAGAGATCGTCCGAGGCCACGTATTCGACATCGATGTCCGGAACAGCTGTGTAAAGCGGCCCGGTTGCCGATGAGGTCGGCTCCTGAAGGTCATAGAGGATGGTGTAGAAATCGTCCGTTGGCGCCGACTCCCAATTCCCCGCATTGTCCTGAGCAATCGTGTAGAACTCGTAGGTTCCGGCTCCGTGATGAGCCCAGAAGAGGAACTCGCCGTCAGTGGCTGTCTTCGTGTGACCTGAAAATGCCCAGAAACCGCCGTTGAAGCGATAATACAGATAGACAATGTTGATGCCGGACACCTCATCTGACGCGGTATAATAGACCGGTATCGGGGTGCTGCTGTAAGCTTGAGGGTCAGCATTAGGGTCAGGGATGATACTGGAAACCGGGGGCGTAACATCGTAGCAAACAGATGTGTCAGCACTCCCCGGCGGCGCCTCAACGTTGCCGAAGTTATCGGTCCCGATCGTGTAGAACTCCACAATGGCCTCTGTCGCGACGAAACTGAACCAGCCGGCGCCCGTCGCAGGATTGAGATGCCTGAGCCCTGAATAACCCCACGGGGAATTGGCCTCAGCATATCGATACCAGAGATCGACGTAGGCGACGCCGCTGTAATTGTCCGTCGCCGTGAAGCCGACCACGACGTTTGGACTGCTCGTGTAATACTGCGGGATCGGATCGGCGGCTGAAACAGGCGCCGTCCCGTCATACACAGTTATGTCATCTGGCCCCGCCGGGGTCATTTCAGTATTCCCAGCTTTATCCTGGGCGATCGTGTAGAACTCGAGCGTGCCGTCGCTGGCCGGCGGATGATCGAAGATTATCGTCCCAGCGGTCGGGGCATCCTCAAGCGTCTCATACTTCAACCAGTAACGGCCCTCGTAGCGATACCACAGCGTCACAGAATAGAGCCCGCTCGGCGTGATGCCCTCCTCGGGAGGATCGTCGTCCGCCAGATACTCGAGGTAGATGGTTGAGGCGCTGGCCTCATCTATTGACTCGACCGATGACCAGGGCGCCGTGACGTCGTGGATGCACCACGCATCGGGATCAACTGGCGCGCGCTCGACCTGGCCGTCCGTATCCTCGAGGATCGTGAAGAACTCGTAGAGGCCCTCTTCATCGTGCGGCGCGGCCCATGGGAAGAGAATGGCGCCAGTTGGAGCAGTGTAGCCGTAGTCGCAGTCGTACTCGCTCCAATCGCCGCCCTCGTAGCGCCACCAGAGCGTTACGTCTGACACGTCCGCACCAGGCGTGTACGCGGAATACTCGACCTCTATGCCGGGGACAGCCGATTGAATTGAAAAGAATTCAATTGTCCCCTCGCTTGCGTAGCTCGGCGCATCGGCCTTCGAGGTCGGCGTCGTGCCGGTGTAGGTGCAGGAATCATCCGCAACAACCTTGGTCTGCAACAAGCCAGCATTATTCAAGGCGAGAACAAAGAACTCATAAAGGCCATCGCCCTGGGTCGGATCGTAGTAGAACGTTCCGTTCTCCTCGGTCTTCGCCATACCAGTGTACGACCAATCGCCGCCAGCATAGCGATGGAACAGATAAACCTGCGCCACACCGCTGACAAGGTCTTCGGCGAAGTAGTCGATGTCTATCGGCGCGTAGTCAGCAGTTGCAGGGCAGTCGCAATCCGAGACTGGGGCGGTAGCGTCATATATGGTCGTCGAATGCGGCGAGGACGGAATCGCTGAGAGGTTACCGGACCTGTCGAGAGCCCTGGTGCAGAGATCGTAAGTGCCCTCGCCTTCTACGGCCGAGAAGTTGAACGTGCCGTAATCACCGGTCTCGCTCATACCGCTGTTCGTCCAGTCCGGAGTCCAAGGCGGTTCGCCGTCCGCAGAATACCTATACCACAGCTGCGTCTCCTCGATGCCTGACGAAGGCATGTCATAAGAGTAGTAGTGAACCTCAAAAGGCGATGTGGCATAAGCCGGCGAGATGCAATGCGATGTAGGCGGCGTTGTGTCGAGCATAACCCACCAATCGGCGTTCTCAGGCGGGAACTCCCAGTTGCCCAGCTCATCCTTGGCCAGCGTGTAGAAATAATATGTGCCCTCGCCGTGCTGCATCTCAAACGGCCTGCTGCCGACGACGATTGGAGCACCGCCACCAATAGACGATCCCGTTACGTTGAAGCCGTCCTCGTCGCCGAAGCGATAGTAGAGCCACAGTTCATCGACGTCCATGGTCGCATCTACGGCGCTGTAGTTATATGTCAACGTCGTGGTGTTCATGTAATGATCGGCAGCCCAGCAACTGGATTCGGGCGGTGTGGTATCCCACCAACCAGTGATAGTAGCGCCGAAGAACGGCTCTACATTGCCGGCAGCGTCTTCGGCAAGGAAGAAGAACTCGTATTCACCGTCCCCATAGGACGGCACGAACGAATACAGGTAAGCCAAATGATTGGGTACAACGATCCACGATGTTGTTAGAGGCAGGCTCCCATACAGGTGATACGCCCCCGCAACCCTGCGGTAGAACATCGGCACCAAGGTAATACTGAAATTATCGACCGACTCGCCAGAAATCAGCAGAGTGCCCTGACTTGCGTCGGTACAAGTAAGAGGCGTTGAGACGGGTGGCTCATCGTCATAGACCGTCGCGCAATCCGGCGATGTCGCCCCATCGGGAGGCGCCTCTGCATTCCCGCAATTGTCATAGGCACGGGTGCAGAACCCAAGAGCGCCGTTCGTCTGCGGGCCAGGATAATAGAACGGGAACGTCCCCGTGGCGCCGGTCTGGGTGGCGCCCGCGCCTGGATAAAGGGTCCACCCGCCGCCGTCCAGATTCCAATAGAGCCTCACATAATCAACTCCACTGGTCGCGTCGAACGCCTCGTAATTCACGCTAATCGGCGAGGTGTTCGTGATGTCAGGCGAGATGGCCCTGGAGCGTGGGAGCGTGGTATCGACGATGGTCACCATGTCTGGAGGCGTCGATGCGCTAGGATATGCCTCGCTGTTGCCGCAGCAGTCCCACGAAACGGTAGTGAAACCATAAACACCGTCGCCCTGAGGCGCTGTGAAGGATATGGTTCCGCTTATGTTCTCACCGCAGCTTGTTGAGTAGCGATCGTAGTAATACCAATAGCCGCCGTTAAACTGGTAGTACAGTCGAATGAGATAGGCCCCTGCCATATTCGGGCTGACGCTTGGGTCGTTCGCGGCAACGTCAACGTCGAACGTCCCGTCGGTATCGCACGTAGGAGCGTCGGTCACCACAGATGTAGGAGCTGTGGTGTCATAGATTATGACCTTAGTGGTGCCCGGCGTGCCCTCGTCGTTGCCGCAGTTGTCGGTTGTGACGCAGCCAAACGTGTATTCGCCGTCTAAAGTTGGGATGAAGTTGAAATAGCCCTGCCGGCCGCTCCCCTCCTCCTTCTGATCGTAGGTCCACGAGCCATCATCATACCGATACCAGAGCTCGACGTCCGGCTCGTAAGTGCAGCTTTCATCAACGTCGTAGTCCACACGGATCGGCGCGGGATAGGCAGGTCCACCCCAGCAACTGGACTGGGAAGTCACGTACGTTACCGGGGCCGTGTCGTCATATTTCGTCCAGCAGTCGCGACTGCTCTTGGCCTCAATGTTGGCGCAGTCCTCAGCAATTGTGAGGAACTCTATCCGCCCCTCAAGAGACCAATCCGCGGAGAATACACCAACTGTGGCGTCAGTGGACGTGAGATAAGTCCAATCGCCCCACCATTTCTGACCCTCGCAGTCCGGCGTCCGACGATACCATAGTGATACCCTTGTGACGCCGGTGAAGTAATCGGAGGAGGTGAAACCAACCTCTATCGGCGAGCTGGTGAAGCATTGAGAATCGCACCAGCACGTAGAGGTTGGCGGCGTGTTGTCAACGTCCATGGCATCGAGCCAACCTGTGTCAGGATACGTCCCGGTAATGCCTCCCCACGTCTCGTAGCTCATATAATACTCATAAGGACCCGCTGCAAGCGAGCTCACGGTCCCAATCCACGTAACACCGCTGTCGAAATGCAAATCTACTACGGTGAAGCCGTCGTCGAGGTGCACTTGAACTGCCGCAAGCGTGGCGACCGTGGGCGGAACACTGCAATCAACTGTGAACTCGAATATGGTTGCCGAGCTCCCGCAATCCGGAGTATGCGCCGGATTGGTCAGGTAGCTGCCAGTATGGAACGCGTAAAGCGTCGCTGGGGAGTCGTATGTGCAGAAGTAGAGGGTCCCGTCCGTCCCGATAGACCCAGCCGACAGCCAGGTCCATTCGTCATAGCCGAGATCGTAAGACCAACAGAGGCGTCCTAGCGGCGAGACACCGAAGAACAGCCCGCCGTTGCCTGTAACATAGATTGTGCCAGTAGCATCAATTATTGCACTGGCATACATGAGATCGGTTCCGGCCGCCAATTGGACAGACCATTTCAGTGTCCCGCCTGAGGCAATGGCAAACAAGTTGGCCTTGCCGTCCACAACATATAGCGTGCCATCGGTGCCAATCGCGGGCGCATTGAGTATCCCGGCCCCCGCCTCAGGGCTGTCCCAGGCCCAACCCAACGTCCCATCCGATGCAACGCAATACAGAACGCTCTCGTTATTACTATCGCCGGCGTCGCCGAAGTAGATGAACTCACGGTCTTCCGAAACCGACGGAGATGAATAGACGACCCAGTCGAGACCGCCACAGAGAGGATAAGTCCACTTCACGGTCCCGGTGCTGGCCTCAACCGCCACCAAAGCGCCAGAATGGAAGTCATCCTTATTCCCTGTTACATAGACCGTGTCGCCATCAAAGGCGGGGGAGGTCTCGAAAAACCTGATATTGTCGCCGAACGCCTGCGTCCAGGCGGCGGTGCCTTGAAGAGGCCCTGACATGTATATGGCGTGAACCTTATCCCATTCTATGCAGAAAACTAGGTTCAGATCATCGGCGATAACGGGAGAAGTGATCGGATCCCCACCGACCGTGCCGTCGTATGACCAGACGAGACTCCCCCCCTTGTCAATCCTATAAACGGACGCACCTCGACTTTGGGCAATTATGCTGGAATCGCTTGCAATCGCGGGAGCGCACATCGCCAAGTCTCCACCCAAATCATAAGTCCACCGTAGTGAGCTATCCGGATTCAAGGCGTAGGCGTTCCCGGGCCATTGCGACGTGAAGCGCAACGTTCCGTCAGTCGCAATGGTGACGGAACTACCGTGCAGCCCTGGATACGTCCACTTCAAGAACGGGCCATTCGGCCCCACCCAGGGGCATCGCCCTGAATTCCGCGCATCGTAAAGATAAGTCGGCCATACGTCTCCCTGCGCAAAGGAGGCCGAAGACGCAATCAGGCCAAAAAGAACCAGAATGCTAACCGTCAAAGCAATTTTGTGTCGTCCCGTCATTAGTGCTGCACCACCCTTTCTTGGTTCGAACCAAACACGGTGTAGATATTCAATCTTGCCAAATCAAAAAAGAATCACATCGCAGATGGGGATCAGCTCGCCTCGAAAGGCGGATTCGCCCTTCAAAGAAGAGAATACCAGTAGCGCAACAAGCCAGTATTTGCCCCGCTTGGCCTACTCATCCCCAACGTGTGGTTATCCAAAATGCCTCAATACTATTATCAGTAAGCAAAGAATAGCTCAATTGAGGGCGGACTGTCAATAGCGAATTGGGAGTTCCCGAAAGGGGAGCAGCCCGAAGTCCAAAGCCTAAAGCCGGAGCGCTGAGGACGTTCGCCGAACGGCGAATCCCAAGTCAATCTCTGAACGGCAGGCTCATTGGCGGCCAGAAGTGCGGGACTCGTCAAGTGTTATGATATAGGAGACCTATTCGGAAGAGGATACGACTGCGATTGCGTGGCGACCTGATGCGGGACCGCGCCAGAAAGATCAGGCGGACCTGTGAACGTCGATCATCTTCACGCCGCAGTAGTATTCGCTCGAGACCGGCTTAACGATGGCCGAGACTTTGCCCACTATCTCCTTGATCCGCTCACACTGCGACTGTATCGACTTGAGCCGCTGGATGATGCAGTTCTCTACGCCGCCCGAGAGCCTTCTCTCTAAAAGCTCGCTCGTTGCCAGAATGACCGTCAGAGGGTTGTTGATCTCGTGGTTAAGCCCGATAGCCACTTCGCGAATAACGGACAGCCGCTTGGTCGCTATCTCGTCCGCCTTGGCCAGGAGGTCCTTGTCGTAGGCGTCCACCAGAAGCCCCATCATCCTCTCCCAGTTCTCAACCCGCTGTATCGAACCTACGAGCTCCCCAATCTCATCGTCCGAGACCGTCGGGCTGATCGACCGAAGCAGACTCCTGAAGCTGTCCGCGAGGTCAACGTCGCCCAAACAGGGGATACGCCCACTGGCATCATCGACATCCACACCCGCCTCCAAGAGCTCAACCGCCTCGTCCACGTCTTTGGCAGTCTTAAAGAAAACGTCCAACTTCGTGTGCTCGAGAGCCTCCGCCACCGGGCCTGAGACCCCTGCAAGGCATAGCTCGGCGTCGTGAGCCTGTAGCGTCTTGGCAATTCTAACGAGAAGCCCGAGGCCCGAACTATCGACCCCAAGTACGCCGGACATGTCCAAGACAATCTTATGAACGGACGGGTCCTCTACCAGATGCTTCACCTGGCTGAAGATATCGCGCGTGTTGGTGACATTGACCATCCCGCCCAATCCCAGGACGAACACACCGCCCAAGTTCCTGGTCTTGACCACTTGCAAACCCGCTCCTTACCTCAATATCCCTATAAGAAAGCGTTTCAATATGAACTAGCAGCTCTTATCGAAGATGCGTCCCCAAAACTGAAGGCGAATCTCGCCCGCCCTTGATACAACAATTAGTGTTGGCGCCAGCTGCTCACCACTGAGACGCAGAGACCCGCAGAGACAAACGCCGCCGACTTTGGACTTTGGACTTTGAACTTTGAACTTTGAACTGCTCCCCACCGGGGAGCCGGGGGAGCCACCGTGCTTGACAGGCAAGCCAGATGCCCCATATAATCCGTCGTATGGATTTGACCGGGCGCGTTTGTTTCCCTGTGTGACGCGAGGAGAGTTGCTTTGTCTCAGTTCTGGGCGGCGTTGTGCGTGGCTGGATTTGCCGGTTGGGTTGCCTCGACGATCGTCTTCATCTTCGCGGCCTTCACGAAGGATAATAAGTTCTTGCCCCGAAAAGGACTGTTTTGGGGCATTGTCATCGTGCTCTTTTTCGCGCTCTGGGTCGTCGGACTGAAGATAGCTTGATCTTGAGAGCGCCCAACCGATGACAGACGCTGACAGTCCAACTCCCGCACAGAAATCCATTTTGGCCAGAAACTGGAAGCTCCTTCTCGGCTTCTTGATTAGCGGCTCTTGCCTATATTATTTCATCCGAATGTGCGACTTCGAGCAGATGTGGGCCACGGTCAGAAAAACCAGCCTGTCTTTCGTCTTGCTGACTTTGGTCTCCATTTTCGCCAGCTATTTCGCCAGGGGCGTCCGATGGACTTTTCTCTTGAAGCCGCTCAAGCGAGTTAAGGTCGGGTCCTCACTTTCGGCGACGATCATTGGCTTTACGGCATCCAATATCTTTCCAATGAGAGCCGGCGAGTTCGTCCGGGCCTACGTTTTGGCCAAAAATGAGAACATCCGCGCGACATCAACGTTCGCGACAATCGTCGTCGAGCGGCTCTGCGATGGATTCTGCGTCCTGGCCATCCTGGTCTTGGCGCTGACGGTTATGCCGTTTCCCGAGGCGCCAGACATCGCTACGCTGAGCGAGCCAATGCAGAGAATCGTCGGCGCAATCACTCAGCAGAGGCTGCGCTACTTCGGATATTCCACGCTCGGCCTCTATCTCGGAGTGATTTCAGTTCTCGTCTTTCTCCATTTCGCGCCGAAGAAAACCGAGCAGGTCATATCCAAACTGCTCTTCTTCGCGCCCAAGAACGTCGTCCATAAGATAACGGACCTATTGCTCTCGTTCACCGACGGGATAGCCTCAATCAACACCCCGAGCCAAGCCGCAAACGTCTTCTTATGGTCGCTTCTCACATGGGGCTCAATAGTCGTTGGCCCGTGGCTGATGTCGCTTGCGTTTGGGTTGACACTGCCGATCTACATGGGTTTTTTCGTAACAGCGATACTCGCCCTCGGGGTCATGCTGCCGTCATCACCAGGGTTCATCGGGATATTCCAGCTCGCAACCGCCGCCGCAATGGTCCTCCTGGGCGTCCAAGAGCAGATCGCAACCAGCTACGCGCTGACGCTGTGGGCGCTTTCTATCATCCCCGTAACGATACTCGGCTTTATGCTTTGTTGGGTCGGCAAAACGTCCTTCATGCACATAATAAGAGCGAGCAAAGAAGAACAGATGACAACCAAGGAAGATGTGTAGGGGCACTGCTTGCCGTGCCCTTCTTTGATGCGATCAAACGCATCAAGGGCGGGGCAAGCACCGCCCCTACAGGCCTATTCCGCTGATGGCGTGACACATGACGCAACACCAATCTGACGCCGACCAGCCTTCCACCAAGATGTCGATCGTCGAACACCTCGCCGAACTCAGGCGGCGCCTCATCGTCTGCATCGCCGCGCTTATCGTCGCGTTTGCAGCCGCCTATGTCTTCTCCGAACGGATACTCAAGGTGCTCACGGCG
The DNA here is from genome assembly GCA_965372715.1 of uncultured bacterium. Taxonomy (GTDB): domain Bacteria; phylum B130-G9; class B130-G9; order B130-G9; family B130-G9; genus CAYZPW01. Next base: position 71,893 of record CBDVDH010000009.1, read on the forward strand.
CCAATCGAGGAGGCCCTGACATCAGACGGCAGCCTCTCGATACTCAAGGTGCAGGAGGCCTTCCTAACGCACATCAAGGTCGCCCTCGTGGCCGCCGTCATCGCCGCATTCCCGGTCATCATCCACCAGGTCTGGGGATTCGTTATCCCCGCCCTCAAGAAAAAGGAAGCCAAGGCGGGAGTGACGCTCATCTTCTTCTCCACGTTGCTCTTCGCGGTGGGGATTCTCTTTGCTTACTTCACGATATTGCCCTACGCGTTCACGTTCTTCCTAAAAAGCGCCCAAGGCATCGCCTCGCCCAACATCTCGCTCGCGTTCTACGTTGCCTTCTGCGCACGCGTCATGCTGGCGTTCGGCATCGTATTCCAGCTGCCGCTCGTCATCGTCTTCCTCGTCCGCTCAGGCATCGTCACCCTGGACCAAGTCAAGAAGGCCCGAAAATACGCCATCGTCCTCATCTTCGTCGCCGCAGCACTCCTCACGCCGCCCGACGTGCTCACCCAAATCCTCATGGCAATCCCACTCCTCGCCCTCTACGAGCTCAGCATCCTCGCCGCATACGCGCTGCGAAAGCGGGATTGATGAGAGCTGGGGACAGCCGCAAGTAGCGACGGAGATGTGCTGAGGCGAGCTCGGAACGTGCGAGCCGACCGGGGAATAGAGAATTCGAAAGGTTCTCCCGTGTCCCGAGGGTACCCCCTCCGCCGCTTTTGAGGAATGGGCCGAGATGTTGCGAGGCAACCTCCCGCCCAGCCGCCAATCGCAAGGCGATTGAGGACCCAACGGAGAAATGACTGAAACGTTTGAGGCGATTCACGCTCGGTGGTATCTTTGGGTCAGTTAAAGGAACCAGACGAACCAAACGGTGCGCGATGCGCTTACCGCGTGGAAATACTGTAATCCTTCAATTCCCTGAAAGGGGATAACGTGGGTAGCCGTAGGTGAAACCTACGGAAAGGCGAGAATGTAAATGAGGAATCAACCCTGAAGGGGCATGTCCGCCCTAGCTGGGCGGCGGCGGATTGCACAAAGGAGGGCCAAGGAAATGAGCCCAAAGAAGAAAAAGAAAGAGACGAAGCCAAAACCAATCGACCTCAAGCTGACGCTCGAGAACTTCGGCCCCCTCCGAAAGGCCGAAATCAAACTCAAGCCAATGACCATCTTCATCGGCCCGAATAATTCGGGGAAGACCTATGCCGCGATGATGTTCTATTCTGTGTTCCAGTCTTTACAGCTCGCAGGGGCCGCAACGTCTCATCCTGAGCTGATGCGTGGCCCGCCGGGGGCTTACTCCCGGGCCGTTCGGGGTCAAATCGCCTCCCTCCTGGCGAGGGTCGCTAAACTCAGCGGAGAAAAACTATCGGAGGCATTGCCCGAAGACTTCGTGCAGGATCTGGTTGAAACCACCAGGACAACGATGGGGACGGTTCTGAAGGAGCACATCTCCGGGTGCTATGGCGCGGCCCTAGAGGAACTGGTCAGGATCGGAAACGGGAAAACGGACTTAGCATTGGGCGTGGAGACGAACCTGCTCTCGATCAGCCTCAGACCCGGCCAGGATGCCCTTCAGATACAGCCTGCAAAGGGCTCCTTCAAACTTCCGGACGGCGCATCGGCGCCGATCTTGCGCCATCTTCTCGAAGATCGGAATGCCCTTGAAAGTCGCAAAGAGCGAGACAGGTATGTTCTCTGGGCCCTTGTGCTGGAGCTCGCCGAAATCCCCATGTTTGGAAGGCTGTTCTCTACGTTTGACAGAGGGATGTGTTATCTCCCGGCCGCCAGGTCAGGCATGTTGCAGGCGAGGAAGGCTTTCACGAGCAGTCTCCTGCAGCAGCTCCCCTACGCGGGATTCAGAAAGATCCAGCTTCCGGCTCTTGTGGGGACCGTTTCTACCTTTCTGTCGATTCTGGCCGATCTTCCCACTAGCACTACATCATTAAGTTCGCTGGCGCAGAAATTCGAAGAGGAACTTATTTCCGGTGAAATCATGGTTCAAAGAGACAGGGATCTTGTCCCTACCGAGTTCTCGTACCGTTTTAGAGGAGGCCAAATACCTCTTCACAGGGCGTCATCTACCGTCTCTGAGCTTGCGCCCATATTTCTATTCCTAAAGTACTTGGTGGAGCCCGGCAGTGTACTGATCATAGAAGAACCCGAGGCGCACTTGCACCCCGCCAATCAGCGGATACTTGCGAAGTATCTCGTTAGGCTGGTCCGGGAAGGCGTCAACCTGATCATCACGACACACAGTGATTACCTGTTTGGGCAGATCAACAACTATGTCGTGTGGGGCAAGGTCAGAGAGAAGCGACTCAAGGAGAAGTCGAGTGATCTGCCTGAGGATTATCTTAATCCCGAAGAGGTCGGCGCTTACCTATTCAAGCGAGATAAGAGGATCAAGAAGGGGGTGGCCTATCGGACTGAGGAGCTTGAGGTTACGGACGAGGGTTTCTCGGAGCAGGAATTCGTAAAGGTCAGCCACGCGATGTATGACGAACTAGTTGATCTCAGACGTCAGATTGATCCTAAGGAATACTTGGATGACGAATGGTAGATTGAGGAGATATCCTCAAGGAGCCGTGGATTATCTTAAGAATCGCACGAGTCTGAAGAAGGCGATCAGGCCCGAGGGATGTAGAGAACCCGTCCGTCTCCCAGACGGGGATAAAGATGAATGCCATATCTGCACTGAGGGTGTGCCAGAAGACTCATTCGTCGTCTTGGGCGAGCCATTGATTCAGAGGGAAAGAAGACACAAATGTGACTGCGTGATATTTTATGAGCGGAATGATGGATGCGAGCCCTTCATCGCCATCGTCCTTGTTAAGATCAGAAGTCAGCTCCCAAGACCCAAAAGGAAAGACAAACGGGGCAAATCCAAACTCGAGCAGAAGTTCAAACACACTTCTGAGAGGGTCCACGGAATCCTAAGAGACTTTGAAGGAAGAATAGACGGCAGGATGGAGGTCCGATGGTTCCCGATATTGGTTTCTTTGCCCTTAACAGAGAAACAGATTGACGTGCTAAAGGGCAAGACGGTCGCATGTGGGCCTAAGAATAAGCGGCTTCTGCACAGGGAGTGTGATCCTCGCAAAGATCTTCACCCTCACCTATTGCACGACATCATTGACTTCAAGCCACAGATTGTCTGATTCCCTCTCAATCCTCCCCCATCAGCAGCTTCAGCGCAATCGCATTCTTCGCGGCTTGGCCGAGGTGGCAGTTGTTGAATAGGACGAATATCTTGCGGGCGTTCTTGGACATGTTCTTGAGGCGCTCGGCCCAGTCGTTCAGTTCTTCGTTGCTGTACGAGTAGTCGTATCTCAGGGCGCCTCCTTGCCACCAGTGCTTGGCGTTGCGGCCGTGGAGGCGCACGTAGCCGGTTTTTTCGGAGGTGGTGACCTCCTGCGGCGGCAGGAGGCCCTTGAGGCGCGGCTCATCGACGCAGGAGTAGATGATGTTTTCGGCCCGGAGGAACTCATAAGTCTCGTCGCGTAGCCAGCTGTCGTGCCGAAACTCCACGACAAGCGGCGCCGGCGGCAGCCTGTCTCGCATCGCCCTGATGTAGTCCACGTTCGGCGGCGAATACTTGAATGACCAGGGGAACTGCGACAGGAGCGCGGAGAGCTGGCCGGCGTCGAGCAGCGGGGCGATGCACTCGCCGTAGATTCGATAGTCCTCGTCGGTCGCCTTGCGCGTATGCGTCATGTCCTGGTGCGTCTTGACGACGAACTCGAAGTCCGGGGTGACTTTCCTCAGCATCGCCTCGAACGTCTTGGGCCCCGGGACGCGGTAGTAGGTGGCGTTGATCTCCGCCACGCCGAAGTGCTGCGCGTAGAATGTCAGCATGTCGCGATTGGAGATGTTCTCAGGGTAGAACGTACCCTTCCAGTCCTGGAAGCTGTAGCCCGACGTCCCGATTAGGAACCGCCTCTTCGGGCCGCTTTGATCAGGCTGTTTCGAGCCAAAATCTATGGATTGTTGCGACATGCTAGTAGATAACCACAGAGACACAGAGTCACAGAGATGTCAAGAAAACAAACATAAAGGTCCCTCTCTGTGACTCTGTGTCTCTGTGGTTATTTCCTCACACAGCATACGCCGAAAGCGAGCCTGCATAGCGGATAGCCCTTTCGCCGAAGCGGTCGCGTATCTTATCGGCCGCCTCGACCATATTTTTGTATCGTCGGTTGTTTTCTACGCCGAATAGCTCCTGCTGCACGCTCTGCGAGCGGGCGAGGGTGCCGGCGCATACACCGAGCAAACGTAACATTTTTCTATCCTTCCAGGAAGCGAGCAAAAGTCTTTTGGCGTATGGGAATATCACGCGTTCCAGGTTGGTCGGCGTTCGGAGCATGCAGCAGCGCGTGATCGTTTTGAAGTCGGCGAAGCGGAGCTTGATCGTGATATTGTTGGCGAAGTAATTGCCCTTTCTAAGGCGTCTTGCGAGCTTCTCGGACAGCCAAAGCAGCGTCCCGAACACCGCCCGGGGGTTGTTCACATCGCGGTCGAACGTGTGCTCGTGACCCATCGATTTGGCGCTGTGCGACTTGTAATATGGGATGATCGGGCTGTCGTCGATGCCGCGGGACGCATGGTAGAGGCACTCGCCGCCGACGCCGAAATGGCGAACCAGCACGTCGCGCGGCACGAGCGTTAGGTCAAAAACCGTCCCGACGCCGAGCTTGTGCAGCACCTGCTGCGTCTTCTCACCGACGCCGTAGAGCTTGCCGATGGGAAGTTTCGACAAAAAGCTCTGCTCTTCGCCCGGTAAGACGACCGTCAGCCCGTCCGGCTTGTGCAGGCCTGACGCCATCTTGGCCACGAGCTTGTTCGGCGCGATGCCAACTGAGCAGGTCAGGCCGAGCTCCTTTTTGACCCGGTCCTTGATCGACCAAGCGACGCTCTCCGGCGGACCATACATCGCCTCGCAACCCGTAATGTCCACGAACGCCTCGTCCACGCTCGCTATCTCCACCTCGGACGTAACGTCCTTGAGTATCCGCATCAGCCTGCTCGAGGCGTAGATGTATTTGTCGGAATTGCCCTCGACGAACGCCGCGTCAGGACACTTGATATGCGCAGAGAACGCCGAACTGCCAGACCCTATCCCAAATTTCCGCGCCTCATACGACGCGGTCGAGACGACGCTCCGCCTGTCGGGGCTGCCGCAGATAACCACCGGCTTGCCTCGCAGATTGGGATTGTCCCGCTGCTCAATCGCAGCGAAAAAGCAATCCATGTCAATGTGTATGATCGTCCGAAAACAATCTTTCATAGCCTAAGGTAACCACGAATGAACTCCAGAGGTAGCCACGAATGAACACAAATAAACACGAATAAAAGAAAAACTCGACCCTTATTCGTGTCCATTCGTGTGCATTCGTGGTTTCTCAATCTTATTACTCCGGCGAAAGCCTTATGAACCATTTCATGTGCCTCGTATCCAAAAATATCTCGGCGTAGTTGTTCACCTCATCGACGATGGCATAGTGATAGCGGCGAAAGGCGCCCTCCCTGCTCACCCAGCGGCCAGTTACCTGCTTGATGTTGAACACAAGGGCGCCGCTCGATCGGCCCTTCGACAGGAGCCTCGCCTTCAGCGGGAACATCCCATAAGCGTCACCTCGAAACCCGAAGTGACAGACAACCTCAATCGCTTCCTGACACGTTATCGCCATGATGTGTGCAAATCGCCTCTAATCCTCGTTGAGGTCCCGTAGGGGTGCTGCTTGCCGCACCCTTGATATACGTTCGGTCATGTCATACGAGAGCGGGGCAAGCACCGCCCCTACACAGCCGCAAACCCAATCATGACCCAGCCTCATAAGGGCCACCCTACACAACCTGCTCCGCGTTGATGACCAGGCTGCCGCCCTCGTCGCGCACGACGCCGTTCACCATGAGTTTCGGCGTGCCGACGGTCTTGGCGCCGTCCCGTTGATAGACCTTCGGGAACAAAACGACCTCGATGAGGCCGTCATTGTCTTCCAGCGTAACAAACTTCATATAATCTCCCTTTTTCGTCCGAATCCTCTTGCCGGTGATGACGCGGCCGGACACCGTAACTTTCCGATTTATGTATCTTGCCAGCTCAGAGCTCTTGACGAAGCCGCACCGCTCAGCCACCAAATCCGTCCTCTGGTGTGGATCGACGCCAAGTATCTGAAGCTCCATCCTCTCTATCTCCTGCCACGTGTATTGTGGCAGCTCGGGCGGAACCGGCGGCGCAGACGGAATGCTCAGCCCAGAAAGCAGAGGCTGCTGCTGTCCTTCAGCGGAAAGGGCCGGGTGGAGGCGCATCGCCTGCCACAAAAGCTGTGGACGAAATAGGCCGAAGCAATCCGCAGCGCCGCACCTTATTAAGGTTACCAGTTCCTGATATGAGGGCTTTACACGAAGAATAAAATCAGCGAGGTCTAGAAATTCGCCGCCAGTATTGCGCGACCTAAGGATGGCGGTTACAGTCTTTTGCTTCAATCCGCCAACCTGCTCGAATCCGATGCGGATGGCGTTGCCCCGGCCGCTGAAATCGGCCAGGCTGCGGTTGAGGCACGGAAGCTGAACCTCAAGCCCGCAGCGCTTCGCCTCCTGCACATACTCCGCCGTGTTGTAATAGCCGCCGTAATTGCTGAGCACTGCGGCGAGAAACTCCGCCGTAAAGTGGGCCTTCAGATACGCACACCGATACGACAGAAGGCCGTAAGAGACCGCGTGCGCCTTGCAGAAGCTGAAACTGGCGAACCGCGATACGAGCTCCCACAACTTGTCAGCGAACTCAGGCTCAAAGCCCCTTCCCACGGCGCACTCCCTGAACCGCGCCTCAATCTGCCGCGTCATCGGATACTTGCGACCCTTAGTTATCATCTTCCGCATCGTGTGCGCCTCAGCATCGCTCAGGCCCACCACCTCGACCGCAAGCCGCATCACCTGCTCCTCAGTCATGATGATCCCAAGCGATTCGGCAAGGACAGGCTCAAGCGCCGGGTGCAGATAATCGACCGGCTCCTGGCCGTGAAAGCGGCGGATGAAGCGGTCGAGCATACCGCCTTCACGCGGCCCAGGCCGGACGAGCGCAATCGCGATTATCACATCGTCCTCGCATTTGGGCCGCAGACGCTGCAAAAGGTTCCTCATGCTCGGCGATTCGATCTGGAAGCACCCAAGCGTCCGCCCCTCGGCCAGAAGCTTCAGTGTCTCCGGGTCCTTCCGGTCGATTCGCGTAAGAGCAAGCTCCACGCCATAATTCACCTTCACAACCTTCAGCGTGTCCGCGATCACGGAAAGGCCGCGTTGGCCCAAAAGGTCTATCTTCACAAGCCCCGTCGCCTCGGCTGCGTGCATCTCGAACTGCGTTACGATGAGGCCTTGCGAGGCGCGCTGAAGAGGCGTGTGCCGGTTGAGCTTGCCCCGGCTGACGAGCGTCCCCCCAGGGTGTATCGACAGGTGTCTGGGGAAGCCGCGTATGCGCTCCGCCATCGCCACGACCTTTCGGAAGCTCTCGTTCTTGAGCGAAAGCCCTTTGCACTCAGGCGTCTTCTCGATTATCTCCATTAGAGGAGCGGAGCCAAAATGTGGGACCCCACGCGTGAGGGCGTTGAGATCGGCTCGTGAGAGTCCGAGCACGCGGCCGACCTCGCGAAGCGCGAACCTGGGGCCAAACGTTACGTGCGTCGAGAGCAGCGCCGCATGCTCCTGTCCATACTTTTGCAGGACGTATTTCAAGACCTCGTCGCGACGGCGATGGCAGAAGTCCAAATCGACGTCCGGGCACCCCTCCCGCCCCCTGGACAGAAACCGCGGGAAATAGAGGTTATACTTGAGCGGGTCCGGCTGCGTCAGGCCCAAAAGGTGCGAGACGAGGCTGTTGGCCGCCGAACCGCGACCCCACATCGGGATGCCCTGACGCCTCGCAAAGTTCGCTATGTCCCAAACAATCAGAAAATAGGCCGCCATCCCCATCTCGCCGATGACCTTGAGCTCCTCCTCAAGCTGCTGAACCCGCCGTTCGTTGGCGTTGGGATACAGCACCTCCAAATTGCGTCGGCATATTTTCTCGAGAAACTCCTGGGCGGATGTTTCTCCGTTCCGCAACGGGAACTCCGGTAACATCGGCGGACGCGCCTTCAGCCTAAACTTGCACCGCTCGGCTACCTTCACCGTGTTCGCAACCGCCTCGGGATCAGCCACGAAGGCCCGACTCATCTCGTCCGCCGACTTCAGCCAGCATTCCCTAGAAACGAACTTCGACTCGGGCACGCTTTTAAGCACCTGATTCAGCCGGATCGCCGTCAAGACGCGATGCGCCTCGTAATCGTCAGGCCCCGCGAAAAAGACCGGCCCCGTCGCCACACGCGGCAAATCCCGTAGGGGGGGGGGGAGAACCCCCCCCCGCGGTTGTTGGGGGGGGGGTTGGGGGGGGGG
>CBDVDH010000010.1:0-75698 GCA_965372715.1 uncultured bacterium
GGAGGATGGAGGGGAGGGGCTGGCCGCCCCGAATCCCCCATCTGAAGATGGGGGTTAATGGACGCGAGAAGAGCGCCGATAGCCTGGACAGCACGCGACCGAAGACATTGGGCACAAATCGAATGTCAACGCCGGTTGGCAGCCGCCCCCTGCTGATTGAAAGCGACACTAGGAACCACTTGAGCATCTGAAGGTATCTGCCAGCAAACATCGCCTGCCGCGACAGGGCATAAGCCGAGGCGCAGCGCTCTGCCCGATCGTCGGCGCCGGTAACAGGGCGCCCGGCCCTGGACACGCCACGCGCTATCGACCGGAGCTTCCGCCACGTCGCCCCATAGTCCGTTATGCCAGGTCCTGTCCCGAGCGGGTATCTCAGGTCAAGCTGCCTCAAAAGCGGCGCCCAGTTGGCTGGTTGACGCAGCAGGCGGCGGTCATATCTCAACGCGTTCTGGATGGCTTCCTTCGCGGAATCGTCTTGCTCTAGACTGAGATGGTGTCCCGCCTGCTTCATCCAGGTCCCCGCCAACCTCCGGATACGAACCTTGCGGCACGCACGAGGCCCCATCCTGGCGAAGTGCTTGCGAGCGGCCCAAATCGCATACACGGAGTGCCTGGGCACGTTCTTTGACTTGCTCGAAGGCTTCACCTCGCGACGCGCCAGGACGCCGCTTACACGCCTGAAAACGCATCCTTCGGCCCAGAGCTTCCACCAAAAATGCGTGTCCTCAACACTCCGCAACTCCTCGTCAAAGCCGCCAACCCTCCGCGCCTGGTCTGCCAGGACAAGCCCTGCAATCGGTGGGAAGTCGGGCGGAAAGGGGCTGGTTTCGGGGTCGCGCTCGGGTCGCGCACGCGAGAAGTCCCTGAGCAGATTGCCGTCCGAAGGGTCTATGTCCAGCCATCCGCAATACGTAACAGCCACATCAGGGTAGTTCTCCATGAAAGCCGACTGCTTTTCAGCCTTTTCGGGCATGAATGTATCGTCTGAATCCAAGAAGCACAAATACTTGCCTCGCGCGACTCTAATGCCCGCGTTTCGCGCGGCGCTGACGCCTTGATTCTCTTGTCTAATCAACGTGATCTTCCCTTTGTATCTGCGCAGGACTTCCAGCGTGCCGTCCGTGGAACCGTCATCGACGACGATCACCTCGACGTCAGGAAGCGTCTGAGCAAGAGCAGAGTCGATCGCCCTCGAAATGCTCGTCTCGTCGTTGTGAACAGGAATAATAACGCTCACAAGCGGAGAGCTGGGAGCAGCGCTATCTCTTTGGGCGTCAGTCATTATCCCTCTGCCCTCGGGCCTTTGTCCTACGCGAAAACCGACGCAAACCGAGCGCGACAATCGAGGCAAACCGATATCGGATACGACGCAGTCCCCTCCTGATGAGTGGCCAGTCAACGCCCGCCGGAAGCTTACCCCTGCCAACCAAGAGGGCTTTGATCCCCCATCTCAACGTTTCCAGCAGGCTTCCCCTCAGATAGGCCTGTACTGACAAGGCGTAAGCCAAAGCCGACTTCACGGCCCGGCGGTCCCGTGGTGCAACACAGTCAGCGCCCTCACTCATGGCGCCGAGGGCCGCCTCCACGAGCTGCTGAAAGAGGGCGGGAAAGCGATTGACGTCCGTTATCTGGCCGTCCGGGGCCGACAGCTCCAGCTGTGTATAAAGTCGCGCCCAGTTAGCGGGCTCGCAGAGCATCCCTGGGTTATACCTGAAGCCCTGCCGAAACGCCTTCTGGACAAGCTCATCCTCGCCTCGAACGAAATGATACCCAGCCTGTCGAATCCACTCACCGGTAAGCTTCCAGACCCTGGTCTCGCGGTCCGCCCTGGCCCCCATTCTGGCGAAGTGCATCCTGAACGCGCAGATGGCGAACATCGAATGTCTAGGGACGTTCTTTGACTTGCTTTCAGGCCTGACCCCTCGACAGGCTACGGCCCCCTTGGTCCGTTTGAAGGTGCAGCCCTCGGCCCAAAGACGCCGCCACAGATCGGAATCCTCAACGCATTTGAACCGCTCGTCGAAGCCGCCAACCCGCTCGAACCAATTCCGTCGAACCAGGGCCGCAAAGACAGGGAACGGGGGCGGGAAGACATCCGAGACGAGGCGCCGGTCAGGCCGAGCCAGCGAGTAATCTCTGAGCACATTCCCACTCTGAAGATCGACCTCCAGCCAGCCGCCATAACACAGTCCGATATCGGGATGCTGATCAAGGAATCTGGCCTGAATCTCAGCCCTGTCGGGCAAGAAAGTGTCGTCAGAATCGAGAAAGCACAAGTAGCGACCGTGGCTCGCAGCGACCCCCGCGTTCCGCACCACCGCCACGGTGCCGCAATTGTCTTGCCTGAGCGAGATTATCCGACCTTCAAATTGCCTGATAATATCAGGCGTCCCGTCGGTCGAGCCGTCATCGACAACGACAACCTCGACGGCGGCGAGTGTCTGCCCGAGGGCGCTTTCGATCGCCCTACCAACATATTTCTCGTCATTATACACAGGAATGATAATGCTGACTTCAGGATTGCGGATTGCGGATTGCGGATTGCGGATTGCGGAGGGTGCCAAGTGCATGAGTCAATTCATTCGTGCTAATTCGTGTTCATTCGTGGTTTGACTATCCTGCCGGCCTTGCCGACGCCGTCACTTCTTCAGCCCCCGTATCAGCCGTTGAAGGCTAACGGTCAACTTCGTCAGGAATGGCCCTATCACAATTTGGACCGCCTGGCGCGAGGGCGCGTCTTTCGGCAGTCTGCCTTTCGAGATCACGAGGAACTGCACGAAGAGCTTACGGGCCCTAAAGCCCTTGCCGTCCGCAAACGCGCGTCGATACATTGCGTGAGCAAGCGCCGCCTTCTCGGAAGACCTGCCCCTATCCGAAAGCTGCATTCTGGGCTTAGACTCGTCGTGCTCAAGTATCAACACAATCCTATCCCATATCTCTGACAGGCTGGGCGCCCAGTTGTGGTCCGGCAGCGGAAACGTAGGGTTGGCGTGGTAGATGACCAAGTCCCAATTGTTATAGGTGGTGAGGAGCGACCGATCGTAGGAGAAGGCATTCCTGAGCGCTGCCGCAGCCTCAGGCGCGCTCTTCTGAGCGATGTGTCCGCAGGCAATCCGCAGCCACGTGAACCCTAGGTGTTCATCCCTGGCCCTTGCGGACATGCTCTCGCCCATGGCCTCGACGTGACGCTCGACCATCTTCAGGTGCAAGTGCCAATGCGTAACAGGGTCGCCAGACAAACTCCCAACGCGAATCCTGTAAGTTCCCACGAGGTCGTTATGGGACATGAAAACGCAGCCCGCGGCCCAGAGCTTGAACCTCAAATCGGTATCCTCAGACCGTCGTATGCCCTCGTCGTAGCCTCCGACCTTGTCAAGCCACTCGCGCCTGACCATAAAGGCCAGCGTCGGATAGTAAGGCGGGAATGGCGCTTTGCTTCTGTCCGATGCGCCATCCCTCGGGCGCGTCGTCTTGATCACACTGCCGTCCCGAGCATCGACCCACCGACAAATACCGTAGCACAACCCAACCTCAGGATGTCTGTCGAGTATCTGGGACTGCTGCGCCGACTTCTCAGCAACGATGAAGTCGTCCGAGTCGATGAAGGAGACGTATTCGCCGCGAGACATCTCGATACCTTTGTTCCTTGCGGCGCTTTGACCTTGATTACCCTGGGTTACGATAACGATTCTACCCTCGTATCGCTTGAGCGCCTCTGCCGTCCCATCTGTCGAGCCATCATCGACGACGATCACCTCCAAAGGCGCCAACGTCTGTGAAAGCGCGCTCTCGATTGCGTCTGCTACGTAGGTCTCGTCGTTATAAACGGCAATAACGATGCTGACCTTTGGCCGACCTCTCCCCATGGTTTCCTGTTCTTTCTCAGCTATCTGGAATCACCGAATTCATTTATGCGGCGCCCGTCGCCTCGCGCATTGAGAGCGTCTTCTAGCCTCTGTATGAACAGGTCCTCGAGCGATACGGAAAAAGCCTCGACGAACGAATCGCCCAAAACCAATATCCTGAACTCACCCTCGGGCTTTTGATAAGGGCACTCCGGCCCCCTGAGGCCCTTGGAATTGATCTTCTCAAAGACCCTGTATTGCCCCCTCTTCTCAATCCAGCCCTCCTTGCCCGGAATCTTGCGCCAGCCAAGAACAGGGTCACATTCGCAGAGCAACTTGGGATTTACGCGCGCCCCAAATCCCTTAATGTAGTGCAGGGCAAACTCCGCCGCAAGCAGAGCAATGCCCAGGGGAAAAAAGAAAAGCAGCAGGTTCATCGCAATGAACTTGTGTCTTTCCGCGCTCATCGTAACTGACCAGCTCCCTCTTCATTCTCAATACCGTGGAGCGGTTCCACACGAGTTAGACCACCCCAAAGTAGCGCCGTCAACAGTGTCAGTCAAGTTCAAAGCGCTCGCAGCTCATCTAAGCGCACGGCCCTCAACCTGCCCACCCTGATTCTCGTCCCAGCAAAGAGGAGCAGGTAGCACCATATTGAGGTCAGAACGCACAGACTCAGGGGATTCTTTCAACGCTCGGTTCAGAACTCAACTCCTTATCTTATGACAGATCATCAGATAGAGGGTGGCGCTCAGTCCAGGCACTTGAAGCTCGCCTCGACTTGTCATAAGTTTTGGGAGGGTTAGGAAAGCAGCGCCGGGAGAACGGGAGGCGGATTCGGAGTGCGCTCATGCCCAGATCAAGGAATAGGAGTCGATTTCTGATGAGGAGTGTCCCGAAAACAACGCTGCAAACCGTTTTCGGCAAGAGGAGTTTCGAGAAAGCGAGAAGCAGCTATTATGGGATCAGAAGGTGGGTCAAGAAGCGTTACCGGGGAGTGAAAAGCAGGTATTACTGGGTTAGAAAGCACGGACTTCGCTACAATTCGGTTTATCCCTATACTTGTGTTCAGGGCGGGTTCCCCGAAGACCATGCCATTGCCCTATATGACGTCGCCAAAAGTCTGCCTAACGACGGTCCCGTTCTGGTCGAGATAGGTTCCTGGTTGGGCAGATCGGCCGTAGTGCTCTCGCGCGCGATAAGGGACAAGAACGGCGCCACCCTCTTCTGCATAGACCCGTTCAACGCGGACAGTGACTCGGTGTCGTCGGCGAACCTGCGCCGGGCAAGCCAGAAAATCGGGCGGACGTTGATGGACCTGTTTACCGAGAACCTGAGGCGATTCGGCGCCTCCGAGCGCGTGAAGATACTCAGGGGCTACAGCAGCGAGTTCTCCGGAGACTGGGACAAGCCCATCGACCTTCTGTTCATCGACGGCAACCACGCTTACGAGCCTGTCAAGCGCGACTTCCTCGAGTGGTCTCCGTTCATCAAGCCGGGCGGTTACTTGATAATGCACGATGCCAGCTTCGATCCTCAATTCAGGTTCCCAGACCCCATCAAGGTCGTTAAGGAGTTCATTATAGACAACAGCCAGTGGGTTGATCACAAACTGATTCGTCACATGTTCATCGCAAGGAAAGCGCCAGATCGCTCGCCGACGGTCCCTTTGTGAGATTGCTCGACTGAGGATAAAGACAACGAAAGAACGCATGAAGTCAAGGCCAAAAGTGGCTTCAGTAGGCGGCATAGCAGGGACGTTCCCAGCGCGGAAGTTCGAGCCGCTGCTCAAGCTCGGTTTGGATATCACACTCTTTTTGTATCGGGAGTGCTCATTCCCTGCAGAACGGGCCATCCTCGCCCGTTATCGCTCTCGAGTCAAATACCTCCCAAAGAGAAAGTCGGGATGGAAATCGAGAGTAAGACACAGGCTCCTCTTGCTGCAAAGGGCTCTTTTCTGCCCCGGACGCACCTTAAGATTGATCGCTGCCGCTTTACGTCGTCATGGTCTAACCGCTAAAGCAAGGGGGAGTGTATTCAGGCTTCTTCCATTTCTGGGACAGGGTTTTGACCTCGTGCATCTCGAGGACGGTTGGCTCGCTCAAGAGTTGCTTGACCTCATACTTTTTAAGCACATCCTCGGGGTCAAGATAGTCGTGAGCTTCAGGGGAGCTGATCTATTAGTCAATTCGTTGATCAACACAGAGACTTGCAGGACTATGCTAGAAGCCTCCGACGATTCCCATTTCGTGTCCGAGGCGCTACTGCGCCGCGCGAGGGAGCTCGGTCTGCCGCAAACTAAAGGCCGGGTAATTCCTCCTGGGATAGAGCCTCATCTGTTTGACCCCAGCTCCTCGCCTCGACCAGACCGGGCCTCGCCAGAGGATGGTCTCAGACTACTCAGTATTGGTCGATTGGACTGGGGAAAGGGCTATGAATACGGCTTGAAAGTCATATCGATCATTGCGGGGCGCGGAATGAAGGTGCGCTACGATATTGTGGGGGAAGGCAGACTATACGAAGCATTGCGTTATGCCGTGTGGCAAATGGGCCTGGAAGGCGTGGCGCATCTGCACGGTCGGCTGGGGAGAGACGAGTTCCTGCCACTCATGCGTCAGGCGCACATATTCATCCACCCGGCAGTTCGCGAGGGTTTTGGCAACGCTGTGCTGGAGGCCCAGTGCTTTGGACTCCCCGTGGTCTGCACAGACGCCGGGGGTCTGCCTGAGGCAGTCGAGGATGGTGTAACTGGCTTCGTCGTTCCTTCGCGCGATCCTGAAGCACTTGCGGACAGGGTCTGCGAGTTGGCCAAAGACGAAGAGCTGCGTGCCAGAATGGGTGAGCAGGGCAGAAAACGTGTTCTGGCCAAGTTCACACTTGAGCAACAGGCTGCTCGTTTTCTAGAGTTCTATCTTGACGTAGCAGGCGGGCAGCAGCACGTCGAAGAGCAGTAGCCCTGTTGACAGAAGAGGAAGTGATGTTGGAGAGGATCGCGCCTGCCTCAAATCCGTCAACGATTCAGGACCGAATACGTCAGCGTGTCATGTGGAGATAGACGCTGAGCCAATGTGGGTGCGCGTTATCCACGAAAGGAACCTGCTAAGCCAATTCGTCGGCGAGGAGATACCACTGAGCAAGCTTTCCGCGGGCGATTTCGGCTTCTCCCCTTGATTGCCGCGCACTCACATAAGGGATTATCCCTGGGCCCATGAAACAGTCTCTTGATGATTAGGTAGCAGGCACAAACAAGGCGCAGGCAAAAAACAGGAAACTACAACAGTGAAGCTATCGCAAAGACTCAGGAATTACTGGATGCTGGGCAACCCGTTCAGAACGCGCATCGGCTACGTTGGCTGGACCGGTCATAAGAACCTGGGCGACGAGATGCTCTACCAGGCGTATCAGCGGCTGTTTCCTGATTATCACGTTCTGCCATTTATCAGCCTTCGCTCAAGCAGGAGAGACACCTACAGGAAGATCACAGGACGAGACATCTTTGCGGCGGGATGCCTCGGAGGAGGAACGCTGATAAACAGGAGCAAGAAAAGGCTCGCGATGTTCTCGGAGTTGCTTGACGAGTGTCCCGTGTGTTTCTGCCTGGGCACCGGCGTTGCAAATGCTGGGTTCTGGGAGGGCCGAGGCGACTGGCAAGATCAGCTCTCAGCGTGGGTTGACCGCCTCAAACAGTGCCAGTTCGTGGGGGTTCGGGGTCCTCTTGGCGCAGCGGTTCTCAAGCAGGCCGGACTTGAAGATGTGGAGGTTGTGGGCGACTCGGCCCTCATATTCGCAGAAGAGTCATACGCCACTTGCGAAGAGAACGTGCTCGGGGTGAATGTGGGCACGGCGCTGGGCAATGTCTGGGGCACAGAGGATGGGATGGTCGAAAGGATCGCACTCGCCTGCAAGGCGCTTCGGTCAAAAGGCTGGAAGATTCTGTTTCTGTGCGTTTGGCCAGATGATATGGACAGCACCCGCGCGCTGGCCAAGCAGATCGGAATAGCAGACCCTCAGATTCATCTCATCACAAGCGACGTTAAACGGGCGCTCGATGTATGTCGGCGTTGCACAACGTTCATCGGAATGAAGCTTCACTCGGTCGTGGCCGCCATCTGCGCGGGTGTGCCCTCAATTATGATTGAATACCGACCCAAGTGCCGGGACTTCATGGCCTCGATGGGCCTAGAGGAATACGTCGTTCGTTCAGACAGTATTGAAGTGGACCACTTGGTCAGCCTGTCCGAGAGCCTCGCCTCAAATCGACCCGCAATTCAGGACAAGATGCGCAAGCGAACTGCCGAGCTCAAGCAACGTCTGACGGATGCTGCCAGCAAGATTAAGCGGACTATTAAAGACCGGGCCAAACGAGTAGACCAATAGCAGCGACGGATCCTTCCAGTGCAAGTGAAGCCGGACTGGCTAACATTGCTGGGGATGTGCCGCCCTCTCTTTGCTTCTGAGCTTCTTTGGGCGGTTCCTTGCAGAGCGATTCTTCCGCGGGAGCTTGATCCCATTGTCCCAATCGTGGCATCGTTTATGGGTGATAGTCAGCCGTTTTAATTGGAGAATCACGGCTCCGGGACAGGGTTCTGGTAACTATGGATGCTTAACGGAGGTGCAGTGGGGATCAGCTGTCACATTTGACAATAATCAATGAGGCCAGAGCATTAACAGAGGTGGCAACATGCCCAATCTAGGCAAAGCCCTAAAGAGATTGGTGAGGCGAGTCATGCGTGTTCGCCGCACCCGACGTAAGCGCAAGATAATCCCTAACGAGATCGAGGGGCTGGGCGGATGCGTGCGCTTGGGGACAGACACCAGGATCAAAATACTGAATGACCTGATCAAATCCCACGGGTACGAAAGATACTTGGAGATCGGAACTCGGACGGGGGCCACGATCGCGAAGCTAGACTGCCCAGTCAAACATGGGGTGGACCCGGCGTATGAATGTAGTTTCCAGATGACTTCCGACGAGTTCTTCGAGCAATTGCCCGCAGACAAGCATTACGATCTCGTCTTCATAGACGGCCTGCATCTGGAGGAGCAGGTCGATGAGGACTTCAAGAATGCCCTGGCGCATCTCTCAGAGGGGGGAACTATCGCAATGCACGACTGCAATCCCAAGAGTGAGGAGCTCCAGCGGTCCTACGACGACATTTCTCTCAGAAAGGGGGGACCCTGGAACGGCACCGTGTGGAGGTCTTTCGCCAAGCTGAGGATGACCCGCAAAGACCTAACTACGTTCGTCCTCGATACTGACCACGGGCTCGGCATCATACAGCGGGGCGAGCAGAACCTGTTCAACATGCCGCCCGGACGGCAGCTGGATTACAGCCTGCTCGATGATTACCGAAAGGACCTTCTGAACTTGCTCTACTCCGTCCGGGTTTGCACGCTGAGTGAGGCAGGCGAAATTGCTAGGAACCGGGAGCGATTCTGGCTGTCAAACTGTGAGTGCCGGCAGGTCCGTCCCCGAGAGTCTCCTTTGCTCACCGGTCCCTGCCTTACTTTCGGGGAAAGTTCTCCTTCTGCTGGCTCTAGCGTGATGGAGGTATCCAGGTCTGAGGTGGAACAGGTACTTCGTAAGGCAGAGGCCAAACATCTGGTCCCGATGGTGTTCAGAGATGATAAGGACCTCCGTCAAGCTGGTGGTATCTGCTTTTGCAGCGATGATTTCTGCCGGTGTTTGCTGAGATCAGACAAGAGCAAATACGCCAAGGGCGCTTTCGTTGAGACGACTGAGTGTGATAGCTGCGCCAGTTGTGGGAAGTGCGAGCTCGTTTGCTGCTTCAGTGCTAGGAAAGTAGTCAAGGGTCAACTGATTGTGCATCCAGATGCATGTTACGGTTGCGGCCTTTGTGCTGATGTGTGTCCCCAGGATTGCATCCAAATGGTTCAGAGAACTTGAGCCATATCCGCCGGCCGCAGGGGATCAAGCTCCACCTCGGATGCGGCTTCGGGTCGGTCGAGCGACACCTGACGAAGGATTATCATGGGCCTGATGGCATTAGAGCGGAATGCCACAAGCTATGATGATTCTGATACCTCGACATGATGGAGGCGATTGACCTGAATCCCTTCCTCGTCCTGACTGATAGGTCATGAGATTCCAGCATTTCCTTATGACGAGATTCAACGTCGGCCTCTACCCAAGGAACATGGAGCAGGCCTATTCTGATAAGCTCGGCAGAGTGCCGGCGGAGGACCCAGAGAGATGGATGAAAAGCCGTTTTGAGCTGTTCGAGAGGTTCTGCGTTCCCTCCGTAAGGAACCAATCGGTAAGGAACTTCACCTGGCTAGTTGTCTTCGACGCCAAGACACCACAACGCTACCTCGACAGGGCCGATCGCCTGGGGCATGACTGCCATCTCCTCTCTCTGAGGGCCGAGCGTGGACATCGCAGAACGTTGAGGCGCTACGCGGCCCGGAGCCTGAAGCCCGACACTGAGTATCTCATAACCTCAAGGATCGACAATGACGATGCGATTCACAGGGACTTCGTGGGGACGGTTCAAGGTCATCTGCGGGAAGAGGCCCCCATGAGGCGTGGGAGTCTGGCCAGGACCATACACAAATGGCTGCCGGACGGAACGCGAGTGGGTGACGGTCGCTTCAAGCGAGTGCTGCGGAGATTGGTCCCCAATCAAGGGCGGATCGCCATCAACTTCACGCTGGGCTTTTCATTCGAGGGAAAAAGGCTCGGTCT
The DNA here is from genome assembly GCA_965372715.1 of uncultured bacterium. GTDB lineage: Bacteria > B130-G9 > B130-G9 > B130-G9 > B130-G9 > CAYZPW01. The sequence continues at coordinate 10,552 of CBDVDH010000010.1, forward strand.
GTTCATCAATGAGCGCAATTCATTTATCTCATTGCTGGAAAGGACGGACCTCGTTGGCGGCATCCTGACCACATGGGCCACGGAACACAAGAAGATAGGCCAGATAGCTAGGGTTCGGGAGATCGCCTCGAAGCCGATGTGGGTGCGGGTGATTCACGATGAGAACCTGCGCAACGAGTTCGAGGGCGAGGAAGTGCCGATAGATAGGCTGACGGCCGCCGATTTCGGCTTCTCCCCGTGAATGCGGGCCTCATCTGGCAGCCGGGCGAGGTTGGTGTCCTGAAGGGTTAAGACGTCTCTTCGGAGCTCGCGGGTCGCTGCTGGGCTTCCCATAATTCCTGATACGTAGGACTCGACCTCATGAGCGCCTCGTGAGGCGCAAATGCCTCGAGCTTTCCATCTGCAAGCACAGCGATTTTGTCGGCCTTTCGCAGTGTTGAGAGGCGGTGCGCGATGACAAGTGTGGTGCATTTTCTCATCAACCCCTCCAGCGCCTCCTGCACTTGCATCTCAGTCGAGGAATCCAACGCGCTTGTTGCCTCATCCAAGAGCAGGATCGGCGCGTTCTTGAGTACAGCTCTCGCAATGTTGATTCGTTGCTTCTGCCCTACCGAGACATCGGTGCCCCTGGGCCCAATCACCGTATCGTAGCCGTCCTTCCAGCTCACGATATCGTCGTGGATATTGGCTGAAACGGCGGCGGCATATACATCTTCGTCAGAAGCGTCGGGCCGGCCATAGCGGATGTTCTCCATTGCTGAGACCTGAAACAGGAAGGGCTCCTGGGTAACTATGGCAAGGTTCCGCATCAGATGTTTGAGCTTGATCCTTGTTATGTCCGTGCCATCGAAGAGGATTCTACCTCGGTCAGGATCGTAGAACCTCGCGGCTAGATTCAAAAGCGTCGTCTTGCCTACGCCGGAGGGACCTACAATCCCGATCGTCTCTCCCCGTTTGACCGCAAAGTCGATATCTGACAGGATCGGCTCCTCGTCATAGGAGAAGCAGACCTTCTCGAATCGGATCTCATTCGGCGGCGAATCCAGTCCCACGGCATCCTTCGCGTCCTTGATGTCCGGTTCCACGGCCATGAGTTCGTCGATCTTGTCGATGGCGACGCTTTGAACTTTGACCTGCACATAGACGTTCAGCAACTGCCTGGTGCTTCCCAGAAGCAATTGCAGCGCCAGGATGAACGCGATGAACGTGGAGATGTTCATCTGACCGGACGACACCCTCGCACCGCCCAGCATAATGACGAAAAAAATGCCAAATCCGCTGAGGCTGTCGAGCATCACACCGGCGAGAGCCTGTCGCTTGACAATCCCCATCGCGGCTTTCAGCAGCCCCCTTGCCGACTTGAGGCAGGCTTTGGCTTCCCGCTCCTCGCCCTCGAATATCTTGACGATTCTTATCCCCGAAAGGACCTGAAGCAGGAGATTCACAATTGCGATACCGTGGAATCGATTCTGCTTCGCGTATCGGGATATCGCAGCCCCGATCCGGGCTAGTGGGAAAACGACAAAGGGCATTGCGAGCAAGCCCCAGATTGTGAGCTCCGGGTCCATTGTAAAGGCCAGAAAAAACAGACTGGCAATCTGGAGGACGGAGATGATCATGCCGCACGTGTGGTGAACGAGCACCCTGAGGGATGAGGCGTCGCTGTGGACCGCGCGAAGTATATCTCCCTTGCTGCTGCGACCGAAAAAGCCTACCGAGAGCCTCAAGACGTGTTCAACCAGGTTCAGACGAATCTGCATTTCTACGCGCCTGCCCAGCTCCGTCTGGACTACTCTAGTGTAGTAGTCGGATATGCTCCTTGCGACCCAGCAGCCAAAGATCAGCCCGCCTACGCCAGCTAGCGTCGTCCAGCCGGCTTCAGAGCTCGCGCCCTCAACCGGGGAGAGACTCCTTCCCAGAAAGGTCTTGATCAGCCACAAAAATACAATCAGAAGTTCGGCTCTAGCCGCGGCCGCCGCGAAGAACCCAACCGTCAGCAGGCGATGCCGCCACATCAACCTGAACGCGACGCGCAGCTTCTGTATCATAGACCCACCTCGACGGCGTTGAATGGGTAACTCTAGGCGGAGACTATCTTGTCCCTGTTGTTCTGGGCGCTGCGAGTTGCGTTCCGCGTATCGACCACGATGCGAGCGTTATCGACGATGAACTGCGCGTTGTCACGGTACAAGCTATGGTCGGTGACTATCAGGACGCAATCCGCCTCAGAAAGGGCCTCCTTCGTCAGCTCCACCGAAGTCTTCTGAATCTTGTATTTCCGCATCATCGGCAGCTCGGGAATGAACGGATCGTTGTAGCTGATTGTCGCGCCGCGCTCCATCAACAGCTCAATTATCCGCATCGCTGGGGACTCCCTAATGTCGTCAACATCGGGTTTATACGCAACCCCCAGGACGAATATCCTGGACCCCTTAACGCTCTTCTGCTGCTCGTTTAGCGCAAGCGCAAGCCTCTCCACCACGTAATACGGGACCGAAGTGTTGATCTCACCAGCAAGCTCGATGAACCGCGTCGCAAAATCGAACTCCCTCGCCTTCCAAGCGAGGTAGAACGGGTCGATGGGAATGCAATGCCCGCCGAGGCCCGGCCCTGGATAGAAGGCGTGAAAGCCGAACGGCTTGGTCGATGCCGCTGAGATAACCTCCCAGACGTCGATTCCCATCCGGATAAAAAGCATTTTCAGCTCGTTGACTAGAGCGATGTTCACGCTTCGATAGATATTCTCCAGTAGCTTGGTCGATTCCGCGACCTCGGCCGACGAGACGACCACTGTGCGATCGACGATTGCTGAATAGAGAGCATCCGCAAGCTCGGTGCAGTTGGGTGTCAGGCCGCCTACGACTTTGGGAATCGTCTTCGTCGTGAAGTTCTTGTTGGCGGGGTCCTCCCTCTCCGGCGAGAACGCCAGGAAGAAGTCCTTTCCGACTTCGAGAGCGCTATCCGCGGTCAGTATCGGCAGAACCACTTCCTTCGTGGTCCCAGGATAAGTTGTGCTCTCCAGGACGACAAGATGCCCTCTTCTCAGCCGCTTCGCGATGCTCTTCGCGGTCCCTTTAATATAGGATAGGTCAGGCTCCTTCGTGTCCGTAAGCGGCGAGGGAACGCAGATGACGATGCAGTCGGTGTCCGTCATCTTGTCGAAATCGGTGGTCGCCCTGAAGCCTGCGCTGTCAACGTGCGAGGCGATCTGCTCCGGCGGGATGTGGCGGATGTAGCTCTTTCCAGCGTTGAGCGCATCGACCTTTCCGGAGTCGATGTCGAAGCCTGTAACGGCGAATCCCTGTGTGCAGAACTCATGCACGAGCGGCAGGCCGACATATCCTAGCCCGACTACTCCGACCGTGGCTTCCTTGCTCGATATCCTCTTTAGAAGTCGCTCTTTCGACTCCGATGTCATTGCCTGGAGCCCTCCAAAACAGATTTTACAACATAGCCCTTCTGTTCATCCGTAAGCTCCGGATAAATGGGCAGGGCGAGCGTCTCTGCGGCAGCCGCCTCCGACATTGGAAACTCGCCCGCCTTATACCCGAGAAACCCGTAACACCTCTGCAAATGAAGCGGCACTGGGTAATATATCTCACAGCCAACGTCGTGTCTTTTGAGATGTTCCATGACTCTATCGCGAGCCTTCGTCCGAATCACATACTGGTTGTAGATCGAGTAATTGTCAGCGCGAATATGGGGCGTCTCAATCTCACTGCCCACAAAGGCCTCGTCGTAGAACTTCGCATTCTGCCGCCTTGCCTCGGTCCACTCGTCGAGGTATCTCAACTTGACTCTCAAGACTGCCGCCTGTATCGCGTCCAGTCTGCTGTTGGCCCCGATCAGGCTGTGGTGGTATTTGGGCTTACTGCCGTGCACGCGAAGAATGCGAATCCTGTCCGCAAGGGTTTCATCGTTGCTCACGACCATTCCACCGTCCCCATAGGCGCCCAGGTTCTTAGTTGGGAAGAAGGAGAAACAACCGAAATGACCTATCGCACCGGCGCTCGTCCACTCGCCATTTAGCTTCGTCTTTGACCCGATTGACTGCGCCGCGTCCTCAATAACATGAAGCCCATGTCTTTCAGCAATCTCAAGAATAGGCCCCATGTCGGCACACTGACCGAAAAGGTGGACGGGGATGATCGCCTTGGTCTTGGGAGTTATCCGGGCCTCAATCAGCGAGGGATCGATGTTGCAGGTGAACGGGTCGATATCAACGAAGACCGGGACGCCGCCGACGCGCGAGACACAGCCCGCCGTCGAGAAGAATGTATAGGGCGTAGTTACTACCTCATCGCCGGAGGATACACCCGCAGCCATAAGGCTTAGAAGAATCGAATCGGTCCCTGAGGCGCAGCCCACGCCAAACCTCGCGCCACAGTAATCAGCTATCTCTTGCTCAAGCTTCTCAACCTCAGGGCCGAGTATGAATACCTGCGTCTCTAGTATCCTGTCTATTGCTTCTTTGATCTCATCCTTTATCTTCGCAAATTGAGGTCTCAGATCAAGCAGCGGAACTCGCATTACCTCCTCCTTCGCATAAGGCTATGGCGGACAAGTCCTCCTCACTATCGCACCTTTGATTGTGTATTTCCGACCGCACTCGGGGCACTCCGCCTCGTCAGCATCCAAGAAAGACAGCGGCACGCCGCATTCACAGGCCCACCCCTTTATGACGGCGGGAACCCCGTAAACCAGCGCATAATCGTGCACATCCCGGCTCACTACGGAACCTGCGCCCACAAGAGCATGACGCCCAATCGTTACGCCGCAAACAACCGTCGCGTTCGCCCCAATCGAGGCGCCGGTCTTTACGAGCGTTCGATGATAATCGTCGCTCGTGTTGCGCACGAAGGCCGATCTCGGCGTCTTTACGTTCGTGAATACCATTGACGGCCCGCAGAACACGTCGTCCTCGAGAACAACACCATCGTATATCGATACATTATTCTGAATCTTGCAATTTTCCCCAAGAATAGCGCCCTTCGCCACAAACACGTTCTGTCCGAGTTTGCATCTTTTGCCAATCCTGGCCCCGCCCATGATGTGGGAAAAATGCCATATCTGTGTCCCTTCGCCTATCTCGGCCCCGGGGTCCACGATCGATGTCTCATGGACAGAATAACCTTCTGGCACCGCTTTCTCCTCAGCCACCTATTCGCTGCCCTCGACAAAGCGCCTCGTCCGCCTTCTCGAGCGCCTTGACCACCCTAAGGCCATCTCTGCCATCCGTGAGCGGCGTCGCACCTGTCCGAACGCAACTTATGAAATGCTCACATTCTAGCCTGAGCGGCTCCTTCACCTCTATGTGAGGCGAGTGGATGTCCCCAAAACGCAGAGTTATCGAATCACCGTAGGAATCGTAGGACGGCGCCTTGGCGCCTTTGTCGTATATCTTCAACTTCTCCATTGTCTCAACGTCATCGAATACCACCATCTTCTTGCTGCCGACAACGGTCAAGCGCCTCACTTTGTGGGGGTCCAGCCAGCTCACCTGAATGTGCGCCATCTTTCCATCGGGAAAGTGAAGCGTCAGGAAAACAACATCCTCAATCCCCGGCTGAAGGTAGGCCTGCCCGTCCGCGGAAATCCTAATCGGCTCCTGGTCCATTAGATACATCGCTACCGAAAGGTCATGAGGCGCGAAGCTCCAGAGCGCGCTCTCGTCGGAACGAATTACCCCGAGGTTGGTTCGTTGGGAGTAGATGTAGTATATGTCCCCCAAATCTCCGGACTGTATGAGCTCCTTCAACCTCGCGACGGCCGGATGATAAAGCAGCAAATGGCCGACCATGAGCCTGAGATCGCTCTTTTCAGCGAGCGCAATCAGGTCCTCCGCGTCCTTCGAGGCGAGCGCCATAGGCTTCTCAACATAAACGTGCTTGCCAGCCAGAAGAGCTGCTCTCGCATGCTCGTAGTGCAGTTTAGCCGGGCTCGCCACAGCGACGGCATCAACCTTCTCGTCCCGAAGAACCTCCGAGAGCGAGGGCGTGGCCTTGCAGTCGGGATACGTTTTCGAGACCTGCTCCAGCACCTTCGCATCGACGTCGCAGCAGTATAGCAACCTGCAATCAGGAAGTGACGCAAAGGCGCGAACTAGGTTCCTTCCCCAAGCCCCTGAGCCGACACACGCGACGTTTATCACATCAAAGCCCCTTGTCTGAGATGAACGATATTAGATGCCTGAGACTGTGGCAGGAGACCCCGCGCCGCCCGCAGGCATTGCAACGAATAATTCCCCTTACCCCAGACGATTTCAAGCGGTTTCCCAGAGTGGTGCTCGAATAAGAGAACAAATTAGACGGCGAAAGGCAACAGGACGAGCAGTAAAGAGCTGTCAATTGAGTCTTTAGGGAGGAGCTTCGCTCCCTCGAGTGCGCCGCCTCACGAGTTCACAGAGTGGTGCAGCCAAGCGCCGGAACTCAATGCGGCGAATGCAGTGCGCAGGGGGACTCGCCGAGGGCAGGGGCTACTTCTTGCTCTTCTTCTTCGGCTTCTCTTTAGGCGCCCTCTCCACCAGTTCAATAAGTGCCATGGCGGCTCCATCGCCCTTCCTCGGGCCAAGCTTGAATATCCGCGTGTAGCCACCCGGACGATCGACGAATCTCGGCGCAACCTCGTTGAATAGCTTCTTATGGACTGCCTTGTTTGATATGTGCTTCGCGGCGAGCCGTTTGGCGTGCAGAGTGTCCTTCTTACCCAAGGTTATCAGCCGCTCCGAGAAACGGCGCGCCTCCTTCGCCTTGGCAAGAGTTGTACATATACGCTCGTGCTTCAGAAGCTCCGTTGCGAGATTCCGCAGAAGCGCCTTTCTCTGCCCAGTGGGTCTGCCGAGTTTTCTCCCAGAGACTCGATGCCTCACTTGCTGTCTTCTCCATCGTGACCGCTTTTCTCTTTGGCGTCAGCCTCAGCAGTTCCCTTCTTACGGGAGGTCTTTGTTCGTTTCTTCTTCGGAGACGGTCCGGCCTTTTCCCGCACTTCTTGCGCTTTCTCCTTTTTGCGGTCCTTCTGTTCGGACTTCTCCCCACGTTTGACGGTTCTGGCTCGCTTGGGAGGCTTCGGCTTCTTCACTTCAGCTTCATTCGCATCTTTGACTACCGCTTCCGCCTCTTCGTCCTTCTCCCTTTTGGCGCCAACCCGAGAGACCTTCTTACGGGGCGCCTTTGCCCGCTTCTTCTTCGCCGGCGGGGCAGCCTCTTTCTGCTCTTCTTGAGGTTCCTCTCGCTTCGGCTCCTCTTTTTCAGGCTTTGAAGAGGCGGCTCGCTTGGGAGGCTTCGGTTTCTCGAGTTCGGCGGCCATTGCCTCTTCGGCTTCCTCCGCCGCCACTTCATCCGGGTGTAGATACGGCGCAAGCTCTTCTATGTCACTCAGGTCCTGCCCCAGCTCAAGGTCCAACTCGGCCAGCACTTTCTTGACCTCCCGAAGCGACTCCTTACCGAAGTTCTCAAGCTTCAAGAGCTCCTGGTCTGTCTTGCTTACCAGTTGGGCCACGAACTTGATCTTGGCCGCACGCAGGCAATTCACCGGTCTTGATCCAAGGTCCAGCTCCTCTATGGTATTCTTCAGGCCAACGTTAATCTCAGCCTTCTCCTCGCCGGCTTCTTCCTCTTCTTCTTCCTCAGGTTCCTCAAACGAAATGAAACCAAGAAAGATGTCCTTCAAGATCTTCGAGGCGTGCGCAGCCGCATCCAGAGGCTCGATGCTTCCGTCGGTCCAGACCTCAAGGAGAAGCCGATCGTAGTCCGCTCGCTCGAGATGCAGCACATTCTCAACGCGGAAATCGACCTTCCTGACAGGCGAAAAGATCGAATCGACCGGTATCCATCCTTCGGGCAAATCATCAAAGACGTGCTGATTAGCAGGAACGTAACCTCGGCCATACTCAATCCTTATCTCAAGATTCAATTCACTCCTCTCGCCAAGCTCCGCGATGTGGGTCTCAGGATTGAGTATCTCTACGTCCGGGTCCGGCTTTATGTCTGCTGCGGTTACCTTGCGAGGCCCCTTTGTACTCAGATAAACAACTTTCGGATGGAAGACTGCGAGCCTCGTTCTCAGCTTCTTGAGGTTGAGGATTATCTCGGTCGCATCCTCTACCACACCCGGCACGGGTGAAAACTGATGCTGAACGCCTTCTATTTTGACGGCCGTAACCGACCAGCCCTTCAAAGAGGACAGAAGCACCCTTCTGAGCGAGTTGCCTATGGTAACCCCGAACCCGCGTTCAAATGGCTCCGCCGTGAATCTCCCATAGAACTGGGTAGCCTGCTCCGTGACGAAACCCTTGGGCTTACTTATCCCTTTCCAATGCCAATGCATTCTAAATCTGCCCTCCAGTTGTCAGCAACTGTAAAATGCCATTGCAGCTATTCTCTACGCAATGCGAAAAGCGATTACTTGGAATAAAGCTCAACAATCAATTGCTCGTTGATCGGTATGTCAACAATGTCCTCTCGCTTGGGCCAATCCTTGACCAATGCCGTTAGCTGCCCATCGTTGACCTCCAACCAGCGTGGACGGAACTTGCCTCTGGTTCCCATTGTCTCGATCGCGCCAAAGACCGGACAGTTCTTGCTGGCTCTGCTTTTCTCCCGAACCGAAACCACCTGGCCCTGACTCAGCCTGTAGGACGGGATGTTCACGGCGCCGCCGTCAACCTGAAAATGCCTATGACTCACGAGCTGTCGTGCCTGTGCGCGCGATACCGCGAATCCTGCTCGATATACGACGTTGTCAAGCCTCAGTTCCAGAACCTGCAAGAGGTTCTCACCCGTAACACCCCTCATGCGTTCCGCGTCGGTGAAACTGTTCTTGAACTGCCGTTCCAAGAGCCCGTAATAGAACCTGACCTTCTGCTTCTCACGAAGTCGGACCCGATAGTCCGAATCCTTCCGACGCCTGCGACCGTGTATCCCCGGACCATACCTGCGTCTGTCCAGAGAGCACTTGCCAGAAGTGCAACGCTCGCCCTTCAAAAAGAGCTTTTCGTTCTCCCGTCTGCATATCTTGCAGGCTGCACCAGAATACCTACCCAAGCTATCCTCCTATTGTAGGGGCGGCTCACGAGCCGCCCTCTGGCCCAAAACGCAGTGTTTATAGGGCGGTTCGTGAACCGCCCCTACACTCTACGGCGCTTCGGAGGCCTGCAACCATCGTGCGGAATCGGCGTGACGTCCCGCATCAGCGTTACCTCTATGCCCTCCGATTGCAGCGCCTTCATCGCCGTGTCCCGACCTGAACCCGGGCCCTTTACGTAAAGCTCGGCCTTGCGCATGCCCATGCCGATTGCGGTCTGGGCCGCCGCGCGAGCCGCCACCTGCGCAGCGAAGGGCGTCCCTTTTCTCGAGCCCTTGAAGCCCATCTTGCCTGAACTGGCCCAAGCTATGACGTTCCCGTATTTGTCGGTCACCGTAATGATGGTATTGTTGAACGTCGATTGGATATGAATCACGCCCTCAGGAACGACGCGCTTCTCCTTGCGCTTCGTAACTCTTCGGCCCTTCTTCTTGACCCCTTTTGCCATTCCTTTTACCTATCTATTCCCTAGAGACAAAACCGTTGACTTTCATCACTCTCAAGACCAACGAAGCAGCACGAAACCGGCAACCCTACTAGACTTTCTTGGCCTTCTTCTTAATTCCTATCCCAGGCCGCGGGCCTTTGTGCGTCCTCGCATTAGTCCTCGTTCTCTGACCTCTGACAGGAAGCCGACGCCTGTGCCTCAAACCCCTGTGACAACCGATATCCTTCAAACGCTTAACGTTCATGGATATCTCTTGCCTCAGATCGCCCTCAACCTTCAAGTCTCGCTCGATCACTTTCCGGAGCTTGTTGACCTGTGTGGATGTAAGCTTATTTACCCGAATGTCAGACCCTATCTCCGTCTGTTCGAGGATCTTCTTTGCAGTCGTTCGCCCTATGCCGAAAATATAGGTCAGACCGATCTCGACCCTCTTGTCCTTCGGAAGGTCCACACCAGCTATTCTTGCCAAGAGACCTCTCTCCTTATCTCAACCCTCATCCCTGACGCTGCCTGTGTTTGGGATTCGTGCATATCACCCTGACAACGCCACGCCGCCTGATTATTTTGCAGCGGTCGCACATCCGTTTGACTGACGGCCTTACCTTCACGCCACGCCACCTGCCTTTTCAACTCTTCAATTGGAACCCAAATTCACCTCAGACGATAGACAATTCGTCCACGGCTCAAGTCATACGGACTCAGTTCAACTGTTACTTTGTCACCAGAGAGAATCCGGATGTTGTATTTTCTCATCTTGCCAGATATGTGGGCAGTCACCTTTCTCCCATCTGGAAGCTCAACCACAAACACCGTGTTCGGCAAGGCATCGGTTACGACGCCCTCTACCTCAATTCCTTCTCCTTTCGGCATACGCTAGAGTCGCTTTTCCTTGGCTCTGTTCCCGATTGAATCAAGAACCCGCTGAACTACATCCTGGATGCCGCCGTCCGCATCCACCCTGATCAGCAGACTCCTGTCCCTGTAGAAATCTACCATCTGGAGCGTCACGTCGTTATAGATCCGCAGCCTCGTCGCTATCTTCTCAGGCTCGTCGTCCTCACGCCGATAGAGCTCGCCCACACACCGGTCGCACTTGCCCTCAACCTTCGGAGGCAAGAAGTCAATGTGATATTCCTTCGCACAGCGCGAGCACACTCGCCGACCAGAGAGACGCTTTATGAGCGACTCCTGGGGCAAATCCAGCAACACCGCGGCGTCAATGCCAATCCCTAGCTTCTCAAGAATCGCCTCAAGGAACTCCGCCTGCCTAACATTCCTGGGGAAACCATCAAGGATAAACCCCATTTTGGGCCCAAGCTTCTTAAGCGACTCCTCAATGACGCCGTAAAGCACGTCATCGGAGACCAGCTGACCTGCTTCCACGGCCTCCTTCACCTTAGGCCCCAGCTCGCTCCCGCTCGCCATCGCGCCTCGAAGGATATCGCCGGTCGAGAGATGAGCCAAGCCCTCTCGCTCCGCCAGGATCTTCGCCTGCGTGCCTTTGCCAGAACCCGGCGGCCCCATCAGAACAAGTCGAAAAGCCACTATCTCCTTCCTCGTATCTTGCCCTTCTTAACAAAACCTTCGTAGTGCCGCATCACCATCTGCGACTCGATCTGCTGAACCGTATCCAGCGCAACACCTACCACGATGAGAAGCGCCGTGCCGCCAAACCAGAACGGAACCCCGAGACCATGCGTCAGATAATAGGGAAACAATCCCGCTAGCCGCTCGCCTATAAACGGGATGTCCGCTATCGGGATTCCATAGACCAGAACGGCCGGGAGCACAGAAACGCCGGCCAGGAAAACAGCTCCACCGAACGTAAGCCTGGACAGGACCTGGTCGATATAGTCCGCGGTCGCCTTGCCCGCCCTCTTCCCAGGGATGTTCGCGCCGGACTTCCGCAGATTGTCGGCGACATCCGTCGGATTGAACACGATCGACGTGTAGAAATAACAGAAGAAGATTATCGCCGCCACGTAGAGCACCGTGTAAAGCAGCCTCCCAGGCGAAAGCTGCGCAACTACCGGGTCCAGGAACGAGGCGCCGAATATCCCGGCCGCTGTTGCTGGAAACATGATAATCGACGATGCAAAGATGACGGGAATAACGCCGGCCGTGTTGACCCTGAGGGGCAGATACGTGCTCTGGCCGCCATATAGCTTCCTGCCGATCACACGCTTCGCGTGCTGAATAGGCAACCGCCGCTGCGCCTGCTGGAGCACAACCACCAGCGCCACAACACCGACCATGAACGCCACAAGTATTATAATCGTGTATATCTTTATCTCGCCCTGGACGACTTGATTGACGGTCTGTATTATCGCGCTGGGCAATCGAGCGATTATCCCAGAGAAGATTATCAACGAGATGCCATTGCCGATGCCACGCTCAGAGATCTGCTCGCCAAGCCACATAATAAAGGCCGTGCCCGCTGTAAGCGTTATCATCGTCAAGAGCTTGAAGCCAAGCCCCGGGTGGATAACGATCGGGACGCCAGAGGGACTAGTCATCTTCTCCATCCACATCCCGATGCCAAACCCCTGAAGCATACTCAGAACCGCCGTCCCGTAGCGAGTGTACATCGTGATCTTCTTCTTGCCTGCCTCGCCCTCCTTCGATAGCTTCTCCAGATGAGGCACCACCACAATCAACAGCTGAAGGATGATTGAGGCGCTGATGTAAGGCATGATGCCGAGCGCAAAGACGGTCAGCTTCGACAGCGCGCCCCCTGAGAACATGTCGATCATGCCCAGGATGGTGCCCCGTTGCGCATCAAAGAACTGGGCAAGAGCTGCGGCGTCGATACCAGGCGTGGGAAGGTGGCAGCCGAGCCGATAAACAGCAAGTATCCCAAGGGTGAAGAGAATCCGGCGCCGAAGCTCCGGAATCTTGAACATATTTTGTATTTTCTCAAGCAACCTTATATAACCTCAGCCTTGCCGTTCGCCGCCTCAATCTTCTGCACCGCTTTTGGTGTGAACTTATGAGCCCTGACCGTAAGAGATACGGTTAGCTCCCCGTTGCCCAGTATCTTCAAGCCGTTAGTCTTCCGCTTGAAGAGGCCCTTCTCCTTGAGTAGTTCTGGGCTCACAACGGTCGCTTCTGAGAATCGGTTAAGCTGCTCAACATTCATAATGGTGTATTCGACCCTGGTCGGATTGTTGAACCCGCGCTTGGGCACCCTTCGCACCAGAGGCATCTGGCCACCCTCGAATCCGCCACGCATGCTGTATCCTGCCCTCGACTTCTGGCCCTTGTGGCCGCGTCCGGCTGTCCCGCCGCGCCGCGCTGCGGGGCCTCTGCCGACTCGTCTCTTCTTATGCCGAGAACCGGGCGCTGGCCTCAGGTCGTGCAGCTTAAGCATCAGTCGCCACCCCTTCATCAGAAAATGGCTCGAACTCGACCAGATAGCTCACCTTCTTCAGCATCCCCATTATCTCAGGACGGTTGTCCTTGATTATCGTCTGGTGCAAACGCTTAAACCCCAGCTTCTCAACTGTATCTTTGTGACGCCTGCACCGACCTATCGGGCTGCGAACAAGCGTAGCTCTTATCTTATCAGCCATAACGAAGAACCCCTGAGCCGATAACCCGTCATTCCATTACCTTCTCGACCGCGACGCCACGTTCTTCAGCAACCATCTCTGCGCTCCTAAGAGACGCCAATCCCTTAATAGTCGCCCTAACCACATTGTGAGGGCTTCGACTGCCGAAGCACTTGGTCAGAATATCCTGCACGCCGGCCATCTCCATGACTGCGCGCACCGGACCACCAGCGATGACACCCGTTCCCGGCGAAGCTGGCTTGAGGAGCACGCTCGAAGCTGAGGACCTGCAGCTTACGTGATGCGGTATGGTCGAACCAGAGAGTGGGAACTCAATCAGTGAGTGTCTCGCACGTTCCGCCCCTTTGCGGATGGCATCGGGAACCTCTCGCGCCTTGCCAAGCCCCATACCAACGATACCGGACTTATTGCCCACGACCACAACGGCCGTAAACCCAAAGCGGCGGCCACCCTTAACGACCTTGGCCACGCGGTTTATATAGACAACTCTATCATCGAGCTCAAGCCCCGACGGATCAATAAAACTCAACTACTCCTCCAGACTTCAGAACTTCAATCCTGCTTCGCGAGCAGCTTCGCTAAACGCCTTCACTCTTCCATGGTACTTATATCCGGCCCGGTCAAAAACAACGCTCTCAATCCCGCTTTTTATCGCCCTCTTTGCAAGGCTCTCCCCGGCCGCCTTCGCCGCTTCCTTATTTGCGCCGCTCTTCAGTGTCCCCCGCTTACGAAGATTGAGCGTTGACTCACTGAGCAAAGTGTAACCGCTCTCGTCGTCAATCAGAGCGCCATACAGCTCTCTCAGACTCCGATAAACGCAGAGCCGGGGTCGAACCTTGGTCCCGAACACAGCCTTGCGAATGCTCTTGTGCCTCCTAAACCTTGCCACAAACTTCTTGCTTTTGAACTTCCGCTGCAATCTGAGAACCTCTATTTCTACCGGAGGCTACACGCCCGCCTTACCTTGCTTGCGTCGAACATATTCACCTCTGTAGCGAATCCCCTTGCCCTTGTATGGCTCGGGCTTTCTGAAAGACCTAATCTCGGCGGCTACTTGACCCACTTGCTGCTTATCGGTACCCCTAATCCTGATCACAGTCTCAGATTCGAGATGAATCTCTATTCCGGCAGGGACCGGATAGAGTATTGGGTGGCAATAGCCGAGGGCAAGCACGAGGTTCTTGACCTCAAGCTTCGCCTTGTAACCTAGCCCATGTATCTCCAAGACCTTCTCGAAACCTTCCGAGACCCCCTGCACCATGTTGCTTATCAGCGCCCGGAAAAGCCCATGGAAAGCTCTGCTCTTTCTTGAATCATCGCTCCGCTCAACTGAGACTATCGATCCCGTGACCCCGGCATGAACGCATGGCAGCAGGTCAAGGTGAAGCTCACCTTTATTGCCCTTGACAGACACCCGCTGACGCCCGCCGTCAAGCCCATCAATCGTCAGAGTTACCGCTTCGGGGACGGGAATGAGTCTCTTGCCTACTCTCGACATAGAACCTTACCAGACATTACAAATAACCTCGCCGCCGCAATGGTTGCGAATGCAGTCCTTGTCCGTCATCACGCCCTTTGAACTCGACATAATCGCAACACCGAGACCATCGAGGACCTTTGGCAACCCGTTGACGCCTCGGTAAACCCTGAGCCCGGGCTTGCTTACGCGCTTGATCCCCTTGATCACGGGCTGTGAATCCTTCCCATACCTCAGATAAACCCTCAACACGCCCTGCCTCCGGTCGGGCATGACCTTGTAACCTCTGATGAAGCCCTGTTCCTTCAAGACTCGGGCAATCTCGACCTTTATCTTGGCACAAGGAACGTTCAGCTTTCTGTGCCTCGCCAGGCTTGCGTTCCGTATCCTCGTCAACAGATCGGCAATCGGGTCGGTCATCATTTCTCTAGCATCCCCCTACCAACTTGCCTTTCTAACCCCGGGAAGCTCGCCTTCTCGAGCAAGATTCCGAAAACATATACGACACATCTCGAACTTCCTCAAATAACCCCTGGACCTGCCGCAGAGCTTGCAGCGGTTATAGCCCCGAACCTTGAACTTAGGCTCACTTCTCCACTTAGCAATCAGCGATTTCTTCGCCATCCTACCACTGTCCTAGCTCCCTCTGATGAAAACCGCATAAACACAATTACGCCGTCTTGAAAGGCATACCTAGATATGCCAGAAGCTCCCGTGCCTCGTCATCGCGCTCCGCGCTGGTTACTACCGTTACCGACAGCCCGTGAATCCGGCTAGCTTTGTCGTAATCTATCTCGGGGAAAATTATCTGCTCCAAAATCCCAAGCGTGTAATTGCCCCGGCCATCAAAGGCGCGGTCCGATGTTCCCCTAAAATCCCTGACGCGAGGCAGCGCCGCGTTCACAAGCCGATCGTAGAACTCATACATCCGCCTGCCACGCAACGTCACCATGCAACCAATTGGCATTCCAGCCCGGAGCTTGAAACCCGCAATCGACTTCTTCGCGCGACTGATGACTGCCTTCTGCCCCGTTATTTGCGCAATCTCCTCCGCCGCCTCGTCCAGAAGCTTCACGTTCTGGATTGCCTCGCCAACACCCACGTTGACAACTATCTTCACGAGGCGCGGAACCTCGTGCACGTTCTTGTAGCCGAATTGCTCCCTGAGCTTCGGCGCTATCTCCTTGGTATAAATCTCAAGAAGCCTACTCAATCCCCAACCCCTATACCATCTCGGCGCATTTCTTGCAGATCCTGATTTTTCTGCCATCAGTCAACGTCTTATGCGCTATCCTGCTCGGCTTGTCACAATTGCCGCAAACAAGCATCACGTTCGATATCTTGATGGGCCCCTCTTTCTCTACGATACCGCCCTTCTGATCAACGCGCCTCGCCCTCGTGGAACGCCTAATGAAGTTCACGTTCTCCACCAAAATGGAATTGGTCTTATGAAGGACGTGAAGAACCCGGCCGCGCTTGCCTCTCTCATCGCCGGCAATCACCAAGACCACATCGTTCTTCTTTACGTTGAACTTCTTTCGCCGTTCTTTGGCTAAACCGCGCTTAATCACACTACTTCCGCCGCAAGTGAAACGATTTTCATAAACCTCTTCTCTCGAAGCTCTCTCGCCACAGGACCGAAAACACGGGTCCCAATGGGCTCGTTCTGCTTGTCAATCAAAACAGCCGCATTCCTGTCGAACTTTATATACGACCCGTCCCTGCGCCTGACCTCTTTGGCGCAGCGAACTACAACCGCGCGAACCTTCTCGCCCTTTGCTACATTTGAGCCCGGCGCAGCCTCCTTGACGGACGCCGTCACAACGTCCGCGAGCGACGCAGTCTTCCTCCCAGAAACACCGATAACAGATATACATGACAGCTTCTTGGCCCCCGAGTTATCGGCAACGTCAAGCGCCGTCATCATTCGGATCATTTCGCTCTATGCTCCCTCGGCTAGAGAACCGCTCACTTAGCCTTCTCAACTATCTCAACAAGCCGCCAGTGCTTTCGCTTGGAAATCGGCCTTGTCTCCATGATCTGAACCCGATCTCCGACGCCGCAACGGTTCTCCTCGTCATGAACCAGCAGCCGCTTCACACGTTTGACATATTTCTTGTAGTGCGCATGCTTCATCAGCCGCTCGATGACGACCACGGCCGTCTTGTCCATCGCCGTCCCTACCACAACACCTGTTCGAACCTTGCGTTGCGCCCTAGCTGCTTCTGCCGTCACGCTTTTGTCGCCTCTTTCTGATTTCGTATTGTGATTACGCGAGAAAGCTCATGGCGGGCAATCCTCAATCGAAGCGGGTTCTGGATCTGCCCCGTTGCCTTCTGAAACCGCAAATTGAACAGCTCCCGCCTGAGGTCGGCCTCGATCCCTCTGAGCTCATCCGCCGTCATCGCCCAAAGCTGAGATTTGCGAGCCATCAATTACCTCCGGCCGCCTGGCTCAAAGCTGCCACGTCAATCCCCTGAGAGATGAACCTGGTCTTTATCCCAATCTTGTGAGAGGCAAGCCGGATAGCCTCTCTTGCCAACGCTTCGGACACTCCTTCCATCTCATAGAGAATCCGTCCAGGCAGAACCGGCGCGACCCAATCCTTCGGAGGGCCCTTGCCCTTGCCCATTCTGGTCTCCGCAGGCTTCTCTGTCGTGGGCTTGTCCGGGAAAATGCGAATCCAAATCTTCCCACCTCTTTTGATCTTCCTAGTCATGGCAACCCTGGCCGCCTCAATCTGACGAGCCGTTATCCAGCCCGGTTCCAATGCTTGTAGCCCATACTCGCCAAAAGCCAGCCTGTTCCCGCGGAGGGCCTTTCCTTTCATCCGGCCACGGTGGCGCTTGCGGAACTTGACTTTGCGCGGCATCAACATCAGGAAGACCCCTCCTTCTTGGACCTGCCCAAGACCTCGCCCTTGAAAACCCATACCTTAACGCCAATCGCGCCGTATGTGGTTCGGGCAAGCGTGTAACCGTAATCAATGTCTGCGCGAAGCGTATGAAGCGGAAGCCGCCCCTTCAAATACCACTCTCGTCGCGCCATCTCCGCGCCGCCTAGCCTGCCCGCGCAGGCAACCTTGATCCCCTCTACGCCTGCTCGAATCGCAGACCCAATCGCTCGCTTCATCGCCCGCCTGAAGGAAATGCGGCGAATGAGCTGCGAGGCGATGTTCTCAGCTATCAGCTTTGCGTCGGTGTCCGGATTCTCAATGCTCAGCACTTCGATGTGAATGTTCTTGCCGACCTGCTTCGTCAAAAGATCGCGAAGCTTGGTAACCTCCACCCCCTTGCGCCCAATAACCCTGCTGGGAAACGCTGTCTCAATAAAAATGCGTATGTCATTCTCGCCCTGTCGCTCAATACGAACCTTCGAAACGGCAGCGTTCGCCAACTGGCTCTTAATCGTCTTCTTGATCGCGAGGTCCTCGTGAACATACTTCGCGTAATCCCTCTTGGAATACCACTTGCAGTCCCAGTCCCTAGTTACACCAACTCGAAGCCCGATCGGATTTGCTTTCTGCCCCAAGTCTGCTCTCCCTTTCCTCGACTAACCCTTGCTCTCGACCTTTACGACGTCGGCCTCGTCCGCGTCCAGCTCGCCCTCGAGGCGCTCCTCGAGGACAATCCTCACGTGGCTCGTCCGATGCCGTATCAGAACAACACGCCCGCGAGCCTTGAAACGGACCCGCTTCGCCGTCGGCCCTGGCCCAAGGTCCACCCTCGATACGTAAAGCGAATCGGCGTCACCTATCTCGAGACTGTTCTCCGCATTGGCCACCGCGGACCGCAGAAGCTTGAGCATGATCCGAGCTGTCCGCCGAGGCGACACCGCCAGCAACCTCTCCGCCACCCCTGCGTTCTTGTCTCGTATAAGGTCCGCAATTGGCTTCATTTTCTGGAACGAGACCCGCTCGAACCGCAGAAGTGCGCTAGCCTGACCCACGCCTCTTTCTCCCGCTCCTACTTCTTCAATTTCTTGGCACGGGAGGCTCGTTCAAGCTTGCCGCCATGACCGTGAAAAGTCCGCGTCGGTGAAAACTCACCCAACTTGTGACCGACCATGTTTTCTGTTACGAACACGGGGACAAACTTCCGACCATTATGAATCAAGAAAGTGAGCCCCACGAAATCAGGCACGATTGTCGAGCGCCTCGACCAAGTCTTGACTGGTTTCTTGGACTTCTCTTTGAGCCGTCTCCCAACGTGCTTAGCCAGGTGCTCATCCACAAAAAAACCTTTTTTCAGCGACCTAGTCATCCAAAATACCCACGCTATTTCGACCTACGATCCCTAACTATGAATTTGCTGGACTGTTTCTTCTTGTTCCGTGTCTTCATCCCCTTAGTCGGCTTGCCCCAGGGACTCACCGGATGCCTTCCCCCCGAACTCTTGCCCTCGCCCCCGCCGTGCGGATGATCGACCGGGTTCATCGCGACGCCTCTCACCTTAGGTCTTCTGCCAAGCCATCGAGCGCGTCCCGCCTTACCGCAGCAAACCGTGGAATGCTCGGCGTTGCCAACCTGCCCGATTGTCGCATAGCAGTCAAGGTGGAACAGGCGAACCTCGCCTGAAGGCAACCGAACGTGTGCGTAATTGCCCTCCTTGGCGAGAAGATCCGCCTCCGCCCCGGCGCTCCGAGCCACCTGCGCTCCCTTCCCAGGCTTCAACTCAATGCAATGGATACCCATCCCGAGCGGGATGTTCCTCAAGGGCAGAGTGTTGCCCGGCTTGATGTCCGCGGCAGGGCCAGTCTCTATCCTGTCGCCAACCTTCAGCTTGCCCGGGGCTATCATATAGCGCTTCGCTCCATCAGCATACGTCAGAAGCGCGATCCTGGCGGCGCGATTGGGGTCATATTCCACAGTCCGCACCGTCGCTGGAACACCCGACTTGTCACGCCGCACGAAATCAATCAGCCGGTATCTGCGTTTTGCGCCGCCTCCGCGATGCCGAACCGAGATTCGGCCCTCGTTATTGCGACCGGCCATCCTCTTACGAGGTTTTAGGAGAGATTTGACCGTCGGACTCTTGTCCGTGATCTCCTCGAACGTCGAGACCGACATCCCTCTTTGACCCGCGGTCGTGGGCTTGAACCTCTTTATACCCATAACTTCACCATAATCTCATAGAGACGCTATATGTTCTCGAAATACTCAACCCTGGCGTCCTTCGGAAGCGTTACTACCGCCTTCTTCCACGACGATGTCTTCCCTACGAACCGCCCAAGACTGCGAGTCTTGCTCTTCTGGCGCATTACATTGACCTTGAGCACCCTGACCTTGAAAGCTGCCTCAACGGCCCGCTTGATCTGCCGCTTAGTAGCGGACAATCCAACCTTGAGCACGACCTTGTTATGATCATCCTTCAGAGCCGTCGATTTCTCGGAAAGCACTGGAGATCTTAGAATCTCAAATTCTCTAGACAACTTCCATCCTCGCCTGAAGCAGCTTCAGGGACTCCTGTGTGAGGAACAGCCTGTCCGCCAACAGTATGTCGTGGACGGTTACTTGATCGATAAGCTTCACACAGACTGATCTTATGTCGCCCACATACCTCTTCCTGGTATGTGGCTTGAGGTTTTGTGCAGACTTCTCGACGATCTTATGTCTCTCTGAAAGAGCGATAAGCACTCTGCCCATTCCCCCAAGCGCAACGAGTCGCGCCAAGAGCTCCTTCGTCTTGATCTCCTCGAGCCCAAAGTCCTTCACTACGACGACCGCGTCGGACGAAAACCGATCGGACCAGGCCATCTTGAAGGCCAGCCTCCGAACGTTTTTCGGCGGTCTGCTCTCGACTGCCCGAGGCTTCGGCCCAAATATCACACCGCCGCCACTCCAAAGCGGGGACCTTCTCGAGCCTGCCCTCGCGCGACCCGTCCCTTTCTGGCGAAAAGGTTTCCGACCACCACCACGCACCTCTGTCCTGGTCAATGTGCTCGCGGTCTTCTTCATGTAGTTGTTATTCTGGGAGTGAACAACCTCATGCAACACATGAGGCTTGACCTCAACACCGAAGTGCGAGGGGTCCAGCTCGACCGTATCAACCTGATTGCCTTGTGCGTCAAGCACTTTCGTTTCCACTTCTACAAAAACCTGCTAACTCTTGCCTTGACTTGTAGAGCTGACCTTCGACACAAGTAGGTACCGACCACCAATGCCACCAGGCACTCCACCCTTCACGATGATTGTGTTTCTTTCTTTCATAACCCTCACGACCTTCGCTCGACTGAGCGTCACTCGCTGGCCGCCCATCCGTCCGGGAAGCTTCTTGCCCTTGTAAACCCTGGACGGTGTGGCAGACGCGCCCATCGAACCAGGAATCCGACCAAAATGTGAGCCATGAGACGCAGGTCCCCCCTTGAAACCGTGCCGCTTAACCACGCCAGCAAACCCCTTGCCCTTGCTGGTCCCAGTGATCCTGACGAGGTCGCCCTCCTCAAACAGACTGGAGTCCAACTTCTGACCCACCTCGTAACCCTCTGGGTCGTCAACTCGAAACTCCCTGAGAAGATCGACTGCGTCCAAGCCCACCCGCTTCAGATGACCTCTCAAAGGCCTGGTAGTTCGTTTGAACTTCTTGCGCGATTCCAACCCAACCTGAACAGCGTTGTAGCCGTCCGGGCCCTTTGCGTTCTTCACCTGAACGACGCGACAATTCCCTACTTGAAGCACCGAGACTGGAACAGCCTCGCCGCTTTCAAGAAATATCTGCGTCATGCCAATGTTTCTGGCGATCACGCCCGCCGGCCTCGAGCTCACTACAACTTCACCTCAATCTCGACGCCTGCAGGCAAGTGAAGATTAAGGTCCATTATCGTCTTCACCGTCCGCTGTGAGGGCTCCACTATCTCAATCAATCTCTTGTGCGTCCTTATCTCAAATTGCTCGCGGGACTTCTTGTCAACGTGTGGCGAGCGAAGAACCGTAAACACGCTCCGTTCAGTGGGAAGAGGGATGGGTCCCATCACACGCCCACCGGCCTGCCTGACGCTATCTGATATCTTGCGGCTCGTCTCGTCAAGCAGCCGTTGGTCAAACGCTCGGAGCTTGACCCTTATCTTCTCAGTTTCCATGCGCCATCAATTCCCTATTTGATACCTGTGATGGAGAGACCCCGACCCAAGAAACGGAATCGCAAATTATATTTCCGAAAACCGTTCTGTCAACACCTAAATTCGAGGAGTTTCCCCGTTCGGGAAACGGGCGAAGAGGGAGAGACCACCGGTAGCCAGAAAGGCTCAGTCCTGTCCATATCGAGTGACGGACATCTAATCGCAGAGCCTTCTTTCGCACACAGTCGTATATCACTTCGTAAGCGCTCTTAATGCGGCTATGTGGGTCGCAACTTGGCGATCGAAGCTTCAGTTTTCGTGAAACTCCTGCCGAATTCAAGAATATCCCTCCCCGACTCGTGTTCTGCTCCTTCAATGGCAACTCTTCAGGACCTCCTCCTGTACCGAACGAGGCACCGCCTGATACCGGTCAAACTGCATTGAATAATTCCCTCGTCCCTTTGTGAAGGACCTCAGCGCCGTCGCGTAGCCAAACATATTTGCCAGCGGGACCTCCGCCTTCACCGTCCCAACGTTGTTTCCCGACGATATACTCCAGACTTTGCCGCGCCGGGCCTGGAGATTACCCGTAACCTCACCGACCGACTCAGGAGGTAAGGTTATCTCAAGCTCACAAATCGGCTCGAGCAAAACAGGATTCGCCATACTCACTGCCTTGCGGAACCCATCCCTACCCGCCAACATAAAGGCAATCTCAGATGAATCCACCGAGTGATACGAGCCGTCAACGAGCGTAACCTTCACATCAGTCACCGGATAGCCCGCGATAATCCCCTCGCAAGAGGCGCTCAACACGCCCTTCTCAACGGCCGGAACAAAATGCTTCGGGATGACGCCCCCAACTGTCTTATCCTCAAACTGCACCCCGGCGCCTTGTTTGGCAGGCTCCACCTCAAGCCAAATGTGGGCATACTGGCCCCTCCCGCCGGTCTGCTTCTGGATCTTGCCCTCAGCCCTCACCTTCTTCGTTATCGTCTCCCGATAGCTCACTCTCGGCCGACCAATGTTGGCGTCAACCTTATACTCCCGCACCAGCCGGTCGAGGACTATCTCAATGTGCAATTCGCCCATCCCGGATATGATCGTCTCCCCAGTCTCCGAGTTGTGCGCGATCTTGAACGTCGGGTCCTCCTGCGCAAGAGTTCTCAAGCAGCTTGAGAGCTTCTCCTTGTCGCTAAGCGTCTTCGGCTCAACGCTAACTGACACTACCGGCTCCGGGAAGGTTATCTGTTCCAACACTATTGGCGCCTTCTCGTCGCAAATAGTGTCACCGGTCGCGACGTGCTTTGCGCCAACTATTGCCGTGATGTCCCCGGCATAGACGTGAGAAACGTCCTCATACTTGTTGGCGTGGATTCTGAGCAGCCTGGAAACGCGCTCGCGACGCTTCTTCGCCGGATTGAGAACATACGACCCCGCAGAGAGCTTGCCCGAATAGACGCGACAAAACGCCAAGGTTCCCATCTTTGGGTCAGAAATTATTTTGAAGATAAACCCAGAGAATGGCTCCGCATCCCTCACCGCGCGAGACATCTCCGCGCCAGTGACCGGATCAAGCCCCTTCGCGGGCGGAACATCAACCGGTGACGGCAAATAATCGCAGATCGCGTCCAGAAGAAGCTGAATCCCCTTATTCCTAAACGCCGAACCACAAAGCACAGGCACGATCTTGTTCTCGACCGTGCCGCGCCTAAGTAGAAGCCGCATCTCCTCCTTCAACGTGGGTGAGCGGCTGTAAAAACTGTCCAAAATCGACTCGTCAACCTCACTTAGCGCCTCAACGAGGCTCTCGCGCCACTTCGCCACGCTCGGTGTAAGCTCCTCAGGCACTGGTGTACGTTGAACCTCCGCCCCGAAACTCATGTCACTGAAAAAAAGTGCCTCCTGCTCAACGAGGTCTATTATCCCCGAGAAATCCGTCTCCGCCCCGATAGGAATCGTCACCGGCGCGGCAATGCAGCCAAAAGAGCGCTTAATGTCCTCTATCGCGGTGAAATAGTCGGCGCCCACCCTGTCCATTTTGTTCACGAAGACCAATCGCGGGACACTGTACTTGTCCGCTTGGCGCCAAACAGTCTCCGACTGAGGCTGAACCTTGCCGACCGCGCAGATTATCATGATAACCCCATCCAGAACCCTGAGGCTCCGCTCGACTTCGGCCGTGAAGTCAACGTGTCCAGGGGTGTCGATGACGTTGATCCTGAAATCCTTCCAGAAACACGTCGTGGTGGCTGAGGTTATCGTGATGCCTCGCTCCTGCTCGAGCTCCATCCAGTCCATCACGGTGTTGCCAGAATCCACCTCACCCATCCGGTGCGAGGTCCCCGTGTAATAGTGAATCCTCTCGGTTGTGGTCGTCTTGCCCGCATCGATGTGGGCCATCAGACCTATGTTTCGATTCTTGTGAAGAGGATACTTTCTCGCCATCTTTCCTACTTATGTTGAAATATCATTAGAAAGGTTGCAGTGGGACACGCCCCGAGCCGAGCAACCCTCTACCATTGAGAAAGGCCAGCCAGAAACTACAAATGTGATACGCCCAATTAAGCTACCATCTGTAGTGCACAAAGGCCTTGTTGGCCTCCGCCATCTTCTGCATGTCTTCCTTACGCTTTACGGCGCCTCCCCTGTTCTGGCTAGCATCCAAAAGCTCTGCCGCCAGTTTCTCTTGCATCGTCTTGCCATCTCTCTTTCTGGCGAAGCCAATCAACCATCTAACGCAAAGTGCGGTCCGCCGATGAAGCTTCACCTCCACAGGGACCTGATACGTCGCCCCACCGACCCTTCTCGATTTGACCTCCAGTATCGGCTTGGCGTTCTCCATGGCCTTGTGCAGAACCTCCACTGGGTTGCCATCTGCACGCTTCTTCATGATCGCAAGAGCATCATAGACGATCCGCTCGGCAAGACTCTTCTTGCCCCCACGCATCATGCAGTTCACGAACTTGGTCACAAAAACATCGTCATAAACCGGGTCCTTAGCCAGAACCCGCCGCTGTATCCTTCTTCGTCTTGGCATCCTGCTCTCTCTAAAACTGCAGCATCGGGAGCAGCAAAGTGCCCCCTTCAGCCGGCGTAGCTCCGCGAGCTACTATGGCGAAGTCTGCTCAGAAAACGAACCTATTCTTCAAACCTTCGGTCGCCTAGCTCCATACTTGCTTCTGCTCTTTTTCCTGTTCTCAACACCGGCCGCATCAAGCGTGCCTCTCACAACGTGATAACGCACGCCCGGTAGGTCCTTGATCCTGCCTCCTCTTATCAAGACCACCGAGTGCTCCTGCAAGTTATGACCCACACCCGGAATGTAGGCGTTTGTCTCCATGCCATTGGTCAAACGCACTCTACAGACCTTTCTCAAAGCAGAATTCGGCTTCTTCGGTGTTGCAACCGTTACCCGCAAACACACTCCACGCTTCTGCGAAGCGCCGCCTAAGGCCGGACTACTGCTTCTCTTCTGAACAGGTCTCCTTCCGTGCCTCACTAGCTGATTAATAGTCGGCAATATACCCCTCCGTAAATGAATACATCAATGCTCTTTAGTCTCCGAAAAGGCCACCGGCCTCCGCGGGTGCCCTGCGCTCCTCCTCCATCTTGGCGAGCTCCGCCATTTCAATGCTCAACTTAGGCTCAACATTGTGAACCTTCGCCCCAGTGCCAGCAGGAATCAGACGACCCACTATCACATTCTCCTTGGGACCGTGCAGATAGTCAACCGCCCCAGCAACGCTCGCCCCGGCCAGCACGCGCGTCGTATCCTGAAACGACGCCGCGGACACAAAACTGTCAGTGCTAAGCGAGGATTTCGTTATGCCCAAGAGCAACGGCTTGCTCTTCGCCGGCGAGGCCGGATGTCCAACCGCAAGCCGCGCGTTTCGCTCCAAAAGTATCTTGTTCTCCGCCTCAAGCTCTTCGGGCGTGACGAGCAGGTGGTACTTGAATCTGCTGTCGCCCACCCTGATTATCTTCAGATACTTCTGAATGCGCTGATTCTCTTCCAGCTTCGCGAAATTATCTACGTGCTGCTCGGGCAAGAATGTCGTGTCGCCAGGATCGATTATAACCGACCGGCGGAGCATCTGACGAATAATGAGCGCGATGTGCTTATCGTTGATGTTAATGCCCTGTAGCCGATAAACCTCCTGAATCTCATTGACCAAGAACTTCTGAAGCTCCTCCTCGCCCAACGCCTCCAGAATATCCTGCGGGTCCGGCGAACCCTCCATCAGTGGCTCACCCGCCTCGACCACATCCCCGTCCAGAACTGTTACGTGCTTCCCCCTCGGAATGTAATACTTCTCTTCCTCCCGCTCGCACTCCGGAACCTTCTTGCCCTTGGCCTCAAGCTCCTCACAAATCGCTGTGAAAGTATCATCCTCGATATAAGAGCCTGGCGCGAGCTCAGAGTCACCAGCGTCAACGACCTTCACCAAATGAGATTGGACCAACACCTCGAAGAACCGTCTTGTGGTCTTACCATACCTGATCCGGCCCTTGTTCTTGGCAATGACTGCCCTTTCTTTCGGCTTTCTCGCCTGGAAAAGCTCAACAACCCTTGGAAGACCGCCCGTAATGTCCTTCGTCTTGCTCAGCTCCTTGTAGAGCTTCGCAACCGCATCCCCTGGCTCCACCTTGTCGCCGTCCTCCACAATAAGGTGAGCGCCAACCGGCAGCTGATAATCTGCGACGACGTCGCCCGCCTCATCGCGTATCAGAACGCGAGGCGAAAGGATCTTTTCCTCCTTCCTCGGCCCCGCTTTATCAGAGGCCGCCTTCTTGGCCACCTCCATTACTTCCTCGCTGATTATGGCGCGTATCGGCGTGCCGCTTATCGCGTGGAACTCCTCGCTTATCGTGACGCCAGGAATTATGTCAGCAAGCTCGATGACGCCTTCGAACTCCGTCATAATAACCTTCGCATAAGGGTCCCATTCGATAACCTCGTCACCTTTGTTAACTTTGCCGCCGTCCTCGACCTTGATGTTCGCGCCGTGGTTGACGAAGTGCTTTGCCAGCATTCGCTCCTTCTTGTCCACAATCGAAACATGGCCGCCCCTTGAGGACGTTACGACCCACTCCCCGTGCTTATTCCTGATCGTTGTTAACTTCTCGTCATATCGAAGCGTCCCTGATTCTCTGGCGGCGATCACATGTTCCTCGACCGTCGTGCTCGCAGTGCCACCGATGTGGAATGTGCGGAGCGTAAGCTGTGTCCCAGGTTCGCCAATCGATTGGGCGGCGATAACTCCTACGGCCTCTCCGATCTCAACCATCCTGTGTCGAGCAAGATTCCGGCCGTAGCAGTTGACGCATACGCCGCTTTTAGACTCGCAGGTCAAAACTGAGCGGATTGCGACCTGGCGGATGCCGGCCCGCTCTATCTCTCGAGCCTTGACCTCGTCTATCTCCTCGTTGTACCGGACAATGGTCCTGCCGTCGGGAGCAAGCACATCCTCCAGAGCCACACGCCCAAGTATCCTGTCTCGCAGAGGTGCGATCTCAGTCATACCCTCGTAAAGGGCCGTCATCGTCAAGCCCCCAATCGTCCCGCAATCCTCTTGCGTTATGATCACCTCCTGGGCAACGTCAACCAGTATTCGCGTTAGATACCCCGCGTTAGAGGTCTTCAGGGCGGTGTCTGCCAGGCCCTTTCTGCCCCCGTGAGTCGAAATGAAATACTCCAGAACACTAAGACCCTCACGGAAGTTGGCGTTAATCGGCGCCTCGATAATCTCCCCGGATGTCCTGCTCATAAGACCTCTCATGCCCGCGAGCTGAAGTATCTGCTCGGTGCTGCCCCTGGCCCCAGAAAACATCATCATGTAGACCGGATTAAATCCCTGAGAGTGCCGAAAATCCAGGCGCCCGCCCTCGACTTCTGAAGCCGACAGCGTCGAGATGACGCTCTTTGCCACGAGATTCTTAGCCGTCGTCCAGATATCAACCGTCTTGTTATGCCTCTCTCCGTCTGTAATTCGACCGCTCCCGAAATCCGAAATGACCTTGCCAACCTTCTCGTCCGCATCGGCAACAATCTCATACTTCTGTCTGGGAATCGCGATGTCGTCAATCGAGATCGAGGCGCCGGAGAGTGTGCTATACTTGAAACCCAGGTCCTTTAGGCTGTTGAGAACCTTCACGGTCTCTGCCCGTCCATATAACGTGAATATCTCGGAAATGTGTTCGGCAAGGGCTCGCTCGCTCATGACGTCATTGACAAACGTATAACCCTCCGGCATCGTGTCGTTGAGCATAACCCGGCCAGGCGTCGTTGTGAGCACATTGCGATACTTGAACGTATTGGTCCCTCCGCAGTTGGGACATCTGTTGATTCTCTTCTCCTTTTGACGCACAAAGCCGCACTTGCCACATAGCCAGACAACCGCTGGCGTGAACTTCTCGCCCCAACAAGCAGGACACTTGCGCGGCATCCCTCTGGCCTGAATGAGGTTCCCACACCCCCTGCACTTGAAAACGGGTATCCTTACCCTGACGGCATCCAGAAGAGGGACTCCTTCAAGCGAGTGAACCGTCATAACCTCATCAACATCGCTGAATACATTGCCCTGGGGGCTCTTGTTGCGCATCATCGTGAGATAAAAGCACCCAAGCACCATATCCCTTGATGGGACCGCGAGCGGTCTGCCGTTGGCCGGAGAGAGAATATTGCCGCTCGCCAACATCAACGATAACGATTCCGCTTGTGCCCGCATTGTAAGCGGCACATGAACAGCCATCTGATCGCCATCAAAATCAGCGTTAAACGCCCTGCAAACAAGAGCTGGTATCTCAATAGCTTTGCCCTCGATCAACACCGGCTTGAAGGACTGAACGCCCAATCTATGCAGAGTTGGCGCTCGGTTCAGTATGACGGTGTGCTTCTCGACAACATCGTTGAGAATCCGCCACACCTCAATGTTCTCAGAATCGACCATCTTCCGGGCGCTCTTGATCGTCGCAGCAAGCCCCTCGGCCTGAAGACGCTGATATATGAACGGCTTAAACAGCTCGAGCGCCATCCGCTTCGGGAGACCGCATTGATGGATGTTCAAATGCGGGCCAATCACGATAACCGAACGACCTGAGTAGTCAACTCGTTTGCCGAGGAGATTCTGCCTGAATCGCCCTTGTTTGCCCCTAAGCATATCAGTCAACGACCGAACCGGACGATTATGAGGCGCAACGACCGGTCTTTGCCGACGCGTGTTGTCCAACAGGGCATCGACCGCCTCCTGCAACATCCGCTTCTCGTTGCGAACTATCACCTCAGGGGCCTTCAGAGCCAGCAGCTTTTTCAGCCGATTGTTGCGATTAAGCACTCTCCTATAAAGGTCGTTTAGATCAGACGTTGCAAAGCGGCCGCCATCAAGCGGGACGAGCGGTCTTAGGTCCGGCGGCAACACCGGGATGACCGTAAGAATCAACCATTCAGGCCTGTTTGCTGGCCGGCCCGCTGTCCCAGAGTGGCGGAAGTCCTCGGCTATCTTCAGCCGCTTGACCGCCTTTTTGGAGGTCTGAACGGCTATCCTCACCGCCTTGCCTTCCGGCGGCGAAGCGCCTTCCTCCATGAGTCGCTCTGAGACCTCCTCGAATATGAGCTTATCGACAACCTGGCCGACCTCGAAGTCGCTATCCTTCGGATGCTTGATCTTCACCCTCGGCCGAAGCGAGCTGCGCAACTGTTCGGCAAGCGCATCGAGGTCGAGAAGCTCCAGAAGCTCGCGAATCGCCTCAGCACCCATTTGAACCCGAAGTCCCGGCGAGTCCTTCAAACGCCGATACTCATCCTCCGAGACGAGTTTGCCCCTTTCAACTCCGGACTCGCCCGGCTCAATCACAACATAGGACTCGTAGTAGATCACCCGCTCTAGCTGCTTGATCGTTAGGTCCAGAAGGTAGCCAATCCGCGACGGAGGCGCTTTGAAGAACCATATATGAGCTACAGGACACGCCAACTCAATGTGACCGAGCCGCTCTCGACGAACGATCGAACGGATGACCTCAACGTGGCATTTCTCGCAGACAATCCCACGGTGTTTCATCCGCTTATACTTGCCGCAGTTACATTCCCAGTCCTTGACAGGGCCGAAGATTTTGGCACAGAAGAGCCCGTCTCGTTCAGGCTTGAACGTCCGATAATTGATGGTCTCCGGCTTTTTGACCTCACCATAGGACCACTCTCGAATCCTCTCCGGAGAAGCCAAACCTATCCGGATCGCGTCAAATATCCTCTGCTCTTTGGGCCTGTCAAAAAGGTCTATTGTTCCCTTCAAGGTCTAACCTCCGGTCACCTTGTTATCTTGATTCTGTCCTCAACCGACTCAAGTCCGAGAGAGGCGCGCGAAAACCGAGGGCGCTTACGCGTCTCCAACAGCTCAACATCGAGACCCAGGCTCTGAAGCTCCTTGATCAAAACGTTGAACGATTCCGGGGTCCCGGACCTCGCAAGGTCTTGCCCCTTCACGATCGCCTCGTAGATTTTGTTGCGGCCCTCTACATCGTCGCTTTTGACCGTCAAGAACTCCTGAAGCGCGCTCGCTGCGCCGTACGCCTCAAGGGCCCACACCTCCATCTCGCCAAGCCTCTGCCCGCCGGACTGGGCTTTGCCTCCAAGCGGCTGCTGGGTTACCAAGGAATACGGGCCGGTCGACCGGGAGTGCATCTTGTCATCGACCAAATGATCGAGCTTCATCATGTAGATGTAGCCAACCGTGACCTTCTGGTCGAACGGCTCACCAGTCTCGCCATCGT
The DNA here is from genome assembly GCA_965372715.1 of uncultured bacterium. Lineage (GTDB taxonomy): Bacteria > B130-G9 > B130-G9 > B130-G9 > B130-G9 > CAYZPW01. The sequence continues at coordinate 40,955 of CBDVDH010000010.1, forward strand.
AGAGCATCACCTTGCCGGTCACAGGCAGATCTGCAAGCGACAACATACGCTCTATTTCTTTTTCGGTCGCGCCCGAGAAAACGGGACACGCAACCGGCAGGCCATGCTTCGCGATAACGGCCGCAAAATCCCTTAATTCGCTGTCCGAGTATCGCCTTAGCTCGGCCTCCTTATCCTCGTCCCCCCTGTAGAGCTCGAGAATGAACTTGCTAAGCGCCTTGTCTGAACAACCGTCGTTCAACAGCGCGGCCATTTTCTCACCAATGACCTTCGACGCCCAGCCGAGGTGTGTCTCCAAGAGCTGGCCCACATTCATTCTCGAAGGAACGCCAAGCGGGCTTAATACAATATCCACAGGAGTTCCGTCCTCAAGATAGGGCATGCTCTCTACGGGAAGAACCTTGGCAACAACGCCCTTGTTGCCGTGGCGCCCGGCCATCTTGTCGCCAACGCTCAAGTTGCGCTTTATCGCCAGATATACCTTCACCATCTGAATAACGCCGGGCCGGAGCTCGTCCCCGCCCCGTATCCGGTCTCGCTGCTCCCTATACCGCGTCTCAATCAAATCTACCTGGTCGTTGCAAAGTTTCTCCGCTCGCCTCAAGCTCTCACCGAGCTCGCCCTCCTCCTTCTGGGCAATCTCATGAAGCATGAAGTAGTTAAGCTTCCCGAGCCTGGAGCGAGTTATCTTCTTGCCTTTTTTGCAGATGACCTTCTGGGTCCCGGGAACAGTGTAACCATTCCCGAGAACCGCCCCGGACAGAATGCGACGCATGATCCTGTCCCGCCCCAAAGTGATGATCCGTCGCTCCTCCTCCTCGCGGCGCTGAACTTGAGCGAGAGTGGTCTGGACAACTTTGTGCTTCCCAAGCTGCTCCTCTGCCGAGCGCCTGGCAAAGACCCTCACGTCGATAACTGTCCCGTGCACGCCGGGAGGAACGAATAACGAGGCGTTCTTAACCTCTCTCGCCTTGTCCCCGAACAGAGCCTTCAGGAGTTTCTCTTCTGGCGAAAGCTGCGTCTCGGCCTTTGGCGTAACCTTCCCAACCAGAATATCCCCTGGACCAACCTTCGAGCCAACCCTCGCGATACCACTGCTGTCAAGGTGCCGCAGGGCCTCCGGCCGCACATTTGGGATGTCAGGCGTGATCTCGTCAGGGCCGAGTTTGTTGTCACGCGCCTCCGTCAAGAACTCCTCAATGTGAATTGAGGTGAACAGGTCCTCGCGGACCATCCGCTCCGAAACCAGAATGGCATCTTCGTAGTTGTAGCCATGCCAGGGCATAAAAGCCACGAGAATATCACGACCGAGGGCAAGCTCGCCGCCGCTAATACCGTAACCGTCCGTTATCAGCTCGCCAGCCCTAACTCTCTGGCCTACACGAACTGACGGGCGCTCATTTATGCAAGTATTCTGATTCGATTTTAGGAACTTCTTAAGATAATAGATGTCGAATTTGCCCTCGGAGACCCGGTTGCCTTCCTCATCAAAGACCTTCTCCCCGTCCGCCTCAATGACAACCCGACTCGCCGTTACGCTCACGACCAAGCCATCTCTCTTTGACCTCTGAACAACCCCCGAGTCCCTCGCAGCGATCTTCTCCATACCCGTACCAACCAGAGGTGGGGAAGGCTTCATCAAAGGGACCGCCTGCCGCTGCATGTTGGAACCCATAAGCGCACGGTTGGCATCGTCGTGCTCCAAGAACGGGATCAAAGCAGCCGACATGCTGACTATCTGGCTTGGAGAGGCGTCCAGATACCCTATCTTCGATGATGAGTCGGTGTGGAAGTTGCCCCTGAACCTGGCGGTCACTCTGTCCGAGGCGAGGTGCCCCTCATCTGTCAACGGCTCACTGGCCTGGGCTATGTGATGCTTATCCTCCTCGTGAGCGTCGATGTATGTAATCACGTCGGTTACTCGCCCATTCTTATCGATCTCGCGATATGGCGTCTCGATGAACCCTCGCTCGTTGATCTGGGCATAAACTGTCAAGGACGCCAAAAGGCCTATGTTCGGCCCCTCAGGAGTCTCTATCGGACATATACGGCCGTAATGGGTCGGATGAACGTCCCGAACCTCGAACGTGGCCCGCTCCCTAGTGAGGCCGCCGGGTCCCAATGCGCTCAACCGACGCTTGTGCGTTAGCTCCCCCAGAGGGTTGGTCTGCTCCAAGAACTGCGATAATTGGCTGCCCCCAAAAAACTCCCTGATCACGCCGCTCACAACCTTCGAGTTCACCAACTCCTGGGGCGTGAGCTCCTCGACATCCTGAGAGTTGATCTTCTCACGTATAAGTCGCTCAAGCCGCATCAGACCCAACCTGAACTGATTCTCCAATAGCTCCCCCACTCTCCGAATCCGTCTGTTGCCCAGGTGATCGATATCGTCAACCTCACCCTCACCCGCCTTCAACTTGAGCAAATACCCAATCGTGTCGATGACATCCTCGCGGGTCAGACAACGCTCTGAAACCGGCGTTTTCTTCTTGAACTTGAAGTTGAAGCGAAGCCGACCTATCTCTGAAAGATCGTATCTCTTGGGATTGAAGAACACGTTGTTGAAGAACTTCCGAGCCGCCTCGTCATCGCTCGTCTCGACAAGCGAACTCAAATAAGACTGACTGGGGCCTCGCTGCTTTTGCTCCCCTTCCTCAGCGACCACGTCGTCGGCCTCTATCTTCTCCGCCTCAATCGTTTTGAAGAGCATGTTTGCGAACTCCGCGCTGCGAGAGGGATAGAGCTCAAACCTCTCAATCTGCGCCCCCTGAATCCCATCAAGGTCCTCCTTATCTAGCTCCTTGCCTTGGGGAACGACCAGGTTGTCCCGCTCATCATGAATATCCCAAACAACCTCCCGGCCCAGCAGCTCCTTTCGGCTCATAGGAAGATACTCAACGCCTCTTTTTTCAAACCTAGCGAGAGCAGCTCTTGAGATCTTATGATGTTTCCTGACAAGAACCGCCCCGGTCTCGGGATCGAGCACGTCCTCCTTCGGCCGATGAGTAAGATGAATCTTCCGATTGAGCTTGCTTCTGAACTTACCGTCGGGCGACATCTCAATCTGCTCAACGCCAATGAAGCATTGAACAACCTCTTCCTTCGTTCTAAGACCCAGCGCTCGCAACACCGACGAGGCCGGAATCCGCCGCTTGCGCTTATTGGTATCGATCCGGGCCTGGAGCACACCGCTGGCGTCAAACAGGAACTCAAGCCAAGGCCCTCGCTCCGGCACTACCCGGGCGGAGTAGTCCTCCCGTCCCGTCTCCTTCGACCGAGAGAAGAAGACCCCAGGGGAGCGATGCAGCTGGTTGACTATGGTGCGTTCGGTGCCGTTGATTATAAAGGTGCCCCTTGGGGTCATGAGAGGCATCTCACACAAGAATATCGTGCGCTCAATCGCCGCCTTAGGTTTTCTGACCTCATCTGATACACCAAATATGCTTAAGCGAAGCCTGACACGCAGCGAAGCCGCGTAGGTCATCTCGCGCTGGAGACATTCCTCCTCTGTATAGCGGGCCTCAAGCCGCCGCTTAAGCTGATGACCACAGCGCTCGCAAGGCTCCGGACGTGGGAAAAAATCGGACGTCTGCCTACACGGACAAACATACTCCGCCCCTACCTCATACGCGACGAACTCAAGCTCGCAGTTCCGAGCAGCGTTCTCAATCGGGAACACCTCCTCGAAGACCGCCTGAGCGCCTATCGACTGCCGCCTGCCTGGTCGAATCTCACGCTGAAGAAACTGGTTATACGACTCTGTCTGGACAGCTAGAAGCGAAGGGACCTCTACCGCGCTCTTGGTCTTGACGAAGGTCCGTCTAATGTCAACCGGCTTGTTGGCCGATATCATGAATACCTCCCAATCACTGGATCTCGATGGTACCGCCTGCTTCCTCGATTACCTTCTTAAACTCCTCAGCCTCCTCCTTGCTAACGCCTTCCTTGATAGTGGCCGGGGCTGACTCCACGAGCTCCTTGCTCTCTTTCAAGCCCAAATTGATCAGGCTGCGAATCGCCTTGATAACGTGTATCTTCTTCTCTCCGAACGACTTCAGGAGAACGTCAAACTCGGTCTGCTCCTCAGCAGCCTCAGCGGCCTCGCCGGCCGCCGCCGGTGCGCCAATAGGAGCAAATGCCGCTGCGCTAACCCCGAAACGCTCCTCCAGCTCCTTTACCATGTTGGACAAGTCCTTGACGGACATTTTCTCGATGAATTCGACCACTTGCTCAACTGTCAAACCTGCCATGCGATTCCTCCGGTGATAACAAACGGGGGGCCAAAGCCTCGGCTCGCCTTACGCCGAGGCGCCGGGCTTGTCACCCTCCTTCTTTTCCTTGATCGCTTCTAGGGCCCTAACAAGCCCGCACATCGTGCCCTTAAGCGTAAAGACAAGCCGCGAAACAGGAGCCTGCAACGCGCGCATGAGCTTTGCGAGCAGCTCCGGCCTGTCAGGCAACTTCGCTATCGCTTCGATATCCGCCGCCGATGCATACTCACCATCTACAAACCCGGCCCTTATCTTGAGTCCCTGACAATCCTTCGCAGAATCGAAAAGTAGCTTCACAATTGCCAATGAGTCATCGTATCCTATCCCTAGCGCGGTCGGGCCCGTAAGATCAGACTCCAAGCATTCCAAAGGTGTGCCTGATATCGCCCGCTTGATGAGGTTATTCTTGGCGACAAGATAGTCCACTTTCTGCTGCCTGGCCCGGCTGCGAAGCTCGGTGACCTCCGATACGGACACTCCCGAGAAATCCACAACCACTATCGACTGAGCAGCCGAAAAGCGCTGCGACAAATCCTTAACAACCTGCCGCTTATACTCTATTCCTCGGCCCATCTTATCACTCAACCTCTAAGAGACGCAGCCTTAAGAACGGGTTCAATCTTGATACCAGGCCCCATTGTGGTCGATAGCGTCAGACTCTTCAGATACCGGCCCTTGCTCGCCGCTGGCTTCGCTCTCATCAGACTCTCAAGAAACGTCCTGGCATTTTCAACCAGACGGTCCTTGCCGAAATCACGCTTCCCAATCACGACGTGGATGTTGGATGTCCTGTCAACCTTGAACTCTATCTTGCCCGCCTTGAGCTCTGAAACTGCCCTTTTCACCTCAAACGTTACCGTCCCCGTCTTCGGAGAAGGCATCAAACGCCTCGGACCAAGCACACGCCCAAGCTTCCCCACCTCGGACATCATGTCGGGCGTTGAAACCACTGCGTCGAAATCAAGCCAGCCGCCCTTTATCTTTGAGATCAGATCATCTGAACCGACAAAGTCAGCACCAGCGTCCTTGGCTTCGGATTCCTTCTCGCCCTTCGCGAAAACCAGCACCCGAACCTCCTTGCCGGTCCCGTGAGGAAGTAACACCGTGCCCCGAACCATCTGATCCGCGTGCCTCGGATCGACCCCAAGTTTAGCCGCCATATCCAGCGTCTCATTGAACTTCGAAAACGACAACTCGCAGGCCATCTCTATGGCCTCCTCCAGCGAATAATGCCTACGGCGATCGATCTTCGACGCCGCCTCTTTATACTTCCTACCCCGTCTCGTCATCGTCCGCTCTCTCTTAAAACAACTCTAGACTCAGCAAATCGTTTTCAGCCGACGTAGCCTCCGCCGCCGCTAATGCTTTGGCGGACAAGCAGGCTACTATGGCGAAGTCTGCCAATCTTCGACCTCGATCCCCATGCTCCTGGCTGTCCCGGCGATGATCTTCATCGCGCCTGCGATATCTATCGCATTGAGATCGGGCATCTTCAGCTTGGCCACTTCCTCGAGTTGGGCCAAAGATATGCTCGCGACCTTCGTCTTGTTCGGCTCAGCAGACCCCTTGGCCAGCCCCACCGCCCTCTTCAAGAGAAAAGCCGCCGGTGGATTCTTGGTCACAAAACTGAAAGACCGGTCTTTGAAAATGGTGATTATCGCAGGTATTATCAAGCCTCTCTGGTCCTTCGTCCGCTCGTTAAACTGCTTGCAGAACTCCATCGGAGCCACTCGATACTGACCAAGTGCGGTTCCTACCGGCGGCGAAGGCGTCGCTGCTCCGCCCTGTATCTGCAACTTCAGCCTGGCGACAACCTCTTTAGCCATCGCACCTAGCCTCCTTTTCAGCCGACATAGCTCTGCGAGCTACTATGGCGAAGTCTGCCATACTTACTAATCCTCCTCATCCGCCAGCTCCACCTGATCAAAGGCGAGCTCAACCGGAATTGGGCGTCCAAATATGCCTACTGTTACTTTCAGCCTCTTCTTGTCAGCGGATACATCCTCCACCGCTCCTGAGAAAGGCGCAAACAGACCCTCTACTATCCTCACCCGGTCGCCAACACTGAACGGGACATCCCTCACCCCGGCCTGTCGCCTCTCCTCTTTGCCCTCCTCTATGGCTGCAATTTCTTCATCCGTGAAGCTCTGTAAATCATCACCAGACTTTACGAAACCGATCACCTTCGGCGCGTCATTGCAAAGCCTTACTACATCCGTAGTTAACTCCAGCCGCAAAAACACGTAGCCCGGAAACAAAGGGCGCTCCCGCTTCATCTCACGCCCGTCCGCTCGCCTGGACTTCACCTGCTCTGTCGGAACGTAAATGCGAGCTATCTTGCCCTCGAGCTCCTTCTGCGTTTCTGAAAGGAACGTCAGTGCCTTTTTGACCGACTTCTCGTAGCCCGAATATGTATGGACCGCATACCAGCCAAACCGGCCGTCTTCTTCCTCCGCTTTAGCATCCGAAGGCGCATCTTTTGAGGCGGCACGTTTATCGGCAATCACCGGCTCAACCGGCCCGACCTCGTCCGGCTGAACGTCCCGAGCCTCCTGGCCCTCGTTGCCTATCGATGATACCGAAAACACCAAATCCGAATCCCTACTTCAAAATGAACTGCAACAGCCTGGCGAGCAATGCGTCCACAACGCCAAGATAGGCAGATATTATCAACGTCGCAATGATCACAACCGCGGTCGCAGAGATTATCTGGTCCTTGTTCGGCCATGTCACCCGTTTCAGCTCAAGATTCACGTCCCGAAAGAAGGTTATGACCTTGTCCATGTTGAACCTACGTTGCCTTTGTGTTTGATTGACCACCTGGGTGGCAGGCCAGGAGGGATTCGAACCCCCAGCTTCCGGATTTGGAGTCCGGCGCTCTAACCATTAGAGCTACTGGCCTTTGCGCATTGATACCTGACTCCCTGACGCCTCACCTCACCTCTTTGTGTGAGGTGTGCTTCCTGCAAAACCTGCAATACTTGCTCAGCTGGTATTTGTCCTGCTGCTTGCGCTTGTTTCGCGTCGTAGTATAGTTCCTCTGCTTGCAGTCCCCACAAGCCAGGGTGACTATCTCTCGCTGCTTCTTCGCCTTCTTGGCCAATGGCCGCTCTCTTCACCTTTTGCGGAATCTCGCCTTCGCCCATTGCGGAATGTCGCCCTTAGGCAGACTTCGGCGGACAGGTTAAGCGAGGTTACTCAATTATCTCTATGATCGCGCCGGCGCCAACCGTCTTGCCACCCTCGCGAATTGCAAATCGCTGCTCAACTTCCATCGCAATCGGGCAAATCAGCTTGACTGTCATGTCAACATTGTCGCCGGGCATGACCATGTTAACCTCTTCTGGAAGCGTGATGACGCCCGTAACGTCTGTCGTCCTGAAATAGAACTGCGGCCGATAACCATTGAAGAACGGCTTATGGCGACCGCCCTCCTTCTCGGACAGGATATACACCCGAGCAGTGAAATGCGTATGAGGCGTGATGGTCCCGGGCTTTGCAATAACTTGACCACGCTCGACCTCGTTGCGCTTAATGCCACGCAAAAGGACGCCAATGTTGTCGCCTGCTTCGCCCGTATCAAGGGTCTTGCGGAACATCTCAACACCGGTGCAAACCGTCTTCCGAGTGTCACTGATACCGACTATCTCGACCTCTTCACCCATCTTGATCACGCCGCGCTCAATCCTGCCCGTCGCTACCGTGCCTCGGCCCTGAATGCTGAAAACGTCCTCGACCGACATCAGGAATGGCTTGTCCATCGCTCTCTGCGGCGTCGGAATATACTCATCAACCGCCTTGACGAGCTCCATCACCGACCCGCAGTTCTCGCACTCATCTTTGCCGCAACCACACTCGAGAGCCTTGCGGGCGGAACCACAGATTATCGGAACATCGTCACCCGGGAACTCGTATTTGTCCAGGAGCTCCCGAACCTCCATATCGATGATCTCAATCAAGTCCTTGTCATCGACCAGATCGACCTTATTCAGATAGACAACGATGTAGGGCACGCCAACCTGCTTAGCGAGAAGGATGTGCTCCCTCGTCTGGAGCTTCGGACCGTCATCTGCCGCAACGACTAATATCGCGCCGTCCATCTGAGCCGCGCCGGTGATCATATTCTTGATATAATCAACGTGACCGGGGCAGTCCACGTGCGCGTAGTGCCGGTTCTCCGACTCATACTCCACGTGAGCGATGGCAATTGTTATGCCGCGCTCGCGCTCCTCGGGCGCCTTGTCAATTCTGTCGAACGATGTGTACTCCGCAAGACCCCTTTTGGACAGGCAAAGCGTCAACGCCGCCGTCAAAGTCGTCTTCCCATGGTCGATGTGACCGATTGTCCCAACGTTCACATGAGGCTTCGTCCGCTCGAATTTCGCCTTTGCCATCATAAACCTCCTAACATGCGATCAATGGACGGAATCCAGGCAACAGCCGGAATCATCCTCATCCTTCCTAACTTAAGTAATCACAATCAGAAGCCCACGACCGGACTTGAACCGGTGTCCTCTTCCTTACCAAGGAAGTGCTCAACCTGCTGAGCTACGTGGGCAGAAATAAATATCAACAAATAAAGCGGGAAACGGGATTCGAACCCGCGACCCTCAGCTTGGAAGGCTGATGCTCTAGCCAACTGAGCTATTCCCGCCTAAAACATCTAATCGATCGGAGCGAATTACCCTCATCACGCCGGCAGGCGCGAAAAAACCGATCTGGCAGCCAGTCAGCAAGGCCCAGCACATTCTCAACGAAAATTGGCGCCTCTACTTCGCGAACTAATATAAGCTCTCCTTATCGCCGAGTCAAGAAGCTTTTTGCGCGGTTTTCCTCAAAAGACACAAAAAACCATAGCGCCAACCCGGCGCTCAACCGCCTTCAAAAGCAACCCCATACAAGGGGAAATGCCGAAAAAAAACATTCACAACGAAGCGAGCCTTTAACATTACACGCTTCTACATTTGAGTCAAGAGAAAAAACACCTCAAACGAGCCTGGGTTCCTGGAGCTCACGGCCACAGAATGAAACGGGCGCCTCAACAGACGAGGCGCCCGCCATCTACTTCAACATTAGTTCTGATTGTTTCCCTATTCTAGCGCGAACGTGGCGATGCCTAGGTCAGAAATCGGCGTCAACGTGCCCAACTCGACCAGCGCTGTGAAGACTGTGTAATTCCCAGGCATGTCAAAAGGCGCCCCAGAAGGCAGGTCAGCAGTGAATGCTACGGCCGAGAACTCGAAGCCCGCGTCGAGCGAAATCCCAGCGAAAATAGGGATGGCATCCGCCACCCAGGGAGCGTCGAGGAAACCCGTAGGAGACCAAAAGGCGCCGTCTGGGGTGAACATGATGACATAGTAGTCAGCGGTTACATCGTATGGCACGCGCGCATCGATCAAGATTGACACAGTATCTCCGGCCGTTGAATATGTGGCTTTATCCGCTGACAAATCCACAAAAGGCTCACCCGCGAGCGTGAACGTGTCAATCACCACGTCAGTCACGAGATCGGACGTCCCCGCCTCTAGAACGGTCATTTCGAGCGTGTAGATACCAGATTTCACTACCATCGGCGCCTGGCACGGAAGTGTAGTGTAAAGCAGCTGCGTAGTCTCATCGTGACCGGTCTCAATCTCCCAGTTGGTGTCATACAGCGAGAATCCTTCCGTCCAGTCGCCCTCAGAAGACGCGGACCAGGTCCGCTCCTCTGGGCCGCCGAGGTCGAACACCAGCACAAGGGAGAGATCGACCGACACAGGATCATCGGTATTGAAGATGCTCATCTCTATCTCGAGCGCGTCGCCAAAGTGGAACGAGTTTCTGTTGGCCCAGACATCCACGACGAACTCGCCTGGGACCTCGACACCCACTCCTGAGAGGTCAACGGTTACGACCGGCGTTTCGGGGTCGTCCGTTACAACTGAAAGCTCGCCGGAGAACTCACCGTCCGCATCAGGCGCAAAAGTGACCCTAGTAAGAATGGCGGTGGCAGGTCTCAGCGTCTGAGGCAGTCCGCCCGCGAACGAGACCTCAAACGCAGGATCGTCAGTGGAGACCTCAGTAACCGTCAGGTCTGCATCGCCATTGTTTGTTATAACAAGGGATTCGGCGCTCTGCTCGCCCACGTTGACCTCGCCGAATGAGAGGCTCTCCGCGCTGACATGAACCTCCGGTTTTGGAATGTGATAGGTCGTGGCGCCGTCCGGGACAGTCGGCGGTTTCTCGACGTTGCCGACGTTATCTTGACAGACCGTGTAGAACCAATATGCGCCCTGCCCCTCGGGCGCGGTGAACTCAAACTGGCCCACGGTCCCAGTGCTCTCAAGACCCGAATCCACCCAAGCGCCGCCGTTGTAGCTATACCACAAAGCGGTTGTTGAGACGCCTGAACCGTCATCTCGAGCGCTAAACAAAACGTAGAACGGAACACTCTTGACAGAGGCATCCGGCGTAAAGACCGACGACCTCGGCGCGGTAGTATCAACGCTGATACTATCATCGGCGCCGGCGGTCGCTTCCTCATTTGAGGCGAAGTCGTATGCCTGGGTGTAGAACTCATAATAACCATCAGCGGTAGAATCCGGCGTAAACTCGAACGTGCCTGAGGCCTCGTCAAGGCTCGCCGCGTAAGCCCACGCTCCGCTGTTGAACCGATAGAACATATCAATATGCTCGACGCCGGTCCCGGTGTCCGAACTAGTGTAGTCCAGAGAAAGCGGGAACGAGTTGACGACTGACCCTTCTATCGAGCATGACGATGTCGGAGCCGTCCTGTCCACGACAGTCGAGGCGTCCGCTTCTTCCGGCGCGAGCTCGACGTTGCCAGCCACATCAGAACCCACCGTGTAGAACCTATAGGCGCCGTCCGCCAACGTCCCTGGCACGTAATTGAAAGTACCCGAAGGAGCGGTTGAAGAAAGCCCCGTATAAGCATAGTCGCCGCTGTTGAAACTGGTCCACAGCTTCACATTGGAAAGCCCGGTTCCGCCGTCGGAAGCGGCAAAAGAGACGGCAATCGGGAATACGTTCGTGTATTCGGACGGCACACTCGCCTCAGAAACAGGCGCGATGATGTCGAATATCACAGTTGCTTCCGCAGCATCGGGCGCCAGCTCGACGTTGCCCGCATTGTCGGTCGCAACGGAGTAGAACCTGTATGTGCCAGCAGCGAGCGTTTCCGGGGTGTAATCGAAATCGCCCTCCGCGCCGGTCGCGGTCAAACCAGTGTCCTCGTAGGCCGCGCCATCAAGCGACACGTAAAGCGCTACGTTCGCCACACCGGATGTCGTGTCGGCGGCCGTGAACGGAAGACAGATGGGGAACCCGATCGCATACGTCCCTTCAAAGGCCACGGACGACGAGGGGGCTGTTTGGTCAAAGACCAGCGCCCCGCCATCGGGCGTGTCAGGAAGCGACTCGAGATTGCCGGCGTTGTCCAGCGTCCGTGTGGCAAACTCGTATGTTCCATCGCCGTCAGGCGGATCGAAGGAGAAGCTGCCGTCAACCATGAGCGAGAAGGCAGACTTCGCCATAGTAGCCTGTTGGGCTACGTCGGCTGAACCGGTAGGAGTATTTGTGAGCCCAGAATCCTCCCAAGCCCCGCCATTGAACCTAAACCAAAGCGCCGCGCTCGCAACGCCGCTGGCGGTATCATCTGCCGTGTATGGCACATTGACCGGCGTGGTGTTGGCGAAGACTCCCTCAGCCGGCAGGCCCGCCGCAGAGACCGGCTCCGTGGCGTCATAGACCGTTGTAGTTGGAGCCTCGGCTGGCAGGTCCTCAACGTTACCGGAGTTATCCCGGCCACGGAGGTAGAACCCATACGTGCCCTCGCCCCACGCCGAGACGTCAACCTCGATGACTCCACCGTTGGCCGGCCCAACCAGACCTGTATCCTGCCACACACCGCCGGCATATATCCAAGCAGAGACGGAGCTCATCCCTGACAGAGCGTCAATCGCCGTGTACGTCACGCCTATCACCGCAGCGTTAGAGAACTCAGGCGACGTGCAGCTCGTCTGAGGCGCAGTCCAATCCACCATTATCTGATCGTCCGGCGCAACGGGGACCGCCTCGGCATGACCTGCTTCGTCAAGGGCCACCGTGTAGAAGTAATACGAGCCTTCTATCTCCGATGCCGGCGTGTAGTAGAGCGTGCCTAACTCGCCCGACCCCGAAAGACCGGTATCGACCCAGGGGCCGCCCTCGAACTTGGCCCACAAGGCAACATCAACGACCGGCGTTACCGTGTCGCTGGCCATGTAGATCACCTCTATCGGGAACACGGTCCCGTAGGTGTCAACGCTCGCCAGCGACTGTGGCGGATTCAGGTCAACAGTGACCGTGCAGTCGTAACCGGCGGGAGGCACACCCTCGATATTGCCGGCTGCGTCCGTGCCAATGGTGTAGAAGTCATAAACACCCTCGTTACCCTGAGCATCAAACGTGACGGCGCCGTCCATGTCGTAAACCGTCGCGAACAGATAGTAGGCGCCCTCATAGCAGTAGTAAACGCGGATGGAGACAAGGCCATGGGCCTCAACCGTCGTGTATGTCAGGTCAAACTGTGCGGTCGGCGAGATGGCTGGCCCCGCAATTGATGTCTCTGGAGCTATACCATCGTAGAGCGTGGTCGCATCAGGAAAGTCCGGAATCGGCTCCAGGAACCAACTGCCGCTCGTGGCCCTCGTGAAGAACTGATAGTAGCCATCGCCGTCGGGGCAGACGAAATCGAGCGTCCCGGAAGGGTCGGTCGAGACCGTTGACGTTGTTATCCACCCCGCCGCCTCAGCCTCGGGAAGCGTCGCGCCATATCGGTAGTATAGCGTGACGTGGTCGTATCCGTCGTTGCCGATGTCGGTCGTGAAGTCTATCGGCACCGTCGGTTCCGTAACGTATCCCGGCGCGTCCATGTCGGACAGCGCTAGCCTTGGATCATAGAGGCAGACCGCGTCCGCATCGCCGCCCGTGCCCTCCACGTTGCCGGCGGCGTCCGTCGCCGCGAGGTAGAAGTTGTAGTAGCCAGGTCCCATGTCAGGCGCCCAAACAAACTCGCCGGACGCCGCGCTCTCGTCGAGGCCCGTGTCCCGCAGCGTGTCGTCTGGAACTCCGTCAAGGCCCGTATATCTGTAATACAGGTGAACGTTCGCTATCGCGGTAAGAACGTCAACCGATTGATAAGCCACGCTTATCGTCGGATCGTTCACGACGCCTTCCGTCTGGCCCGTGCTGACCGGTGGGGTCGTGTCAAAGACGCTCGTGCAGTCCGCCGCCCCGGGCGCCTCGTCGTTACCCGCAGCGTCGGTGGCGAGGCTCATGAAGCCATAGACCCCGTCGCCGTGCGGGAATGCAAACGCGAACGTGCCACTCTTCATGGCTATGGAATAGCCCGAGGTCCCGAACGTGTCGAAAACACCAGAATCAGCCCAGGTCCCACCATCGAAGTTATACCAGAGCGCAACTTTGGCGACGCCCGACAGGCTGTCGTTTGCGGTGTAATCCAGCGTCAATGGGGACGTTGGTGTCTGCGCTACACAGTCAATCGATGACGCTGGTGGGGTTGTGTCTAAGATTACTACTTGGTCCGGCGTGCTTGGCGGCGCCTCCTTATTCCCAACGTTGTCGGTGGCAATTGTCATGAGCTCATAATTGCCGTCGCCAAACTGCGGCGTAATCACGGTCGGATCGAGGGAGAACGTACCGCTTTCGCCTGGCTGCGACTGATAGGAATCCTGCCACTGAGTCTCGCCCTCGAAACGGTAGTAAAGCTTCGTGGAGGCAACGCCCGTGCCCGCATCTGAGGCCGTGAAATCGACGTCAAATGGCAAGTCGCCGATCAGTGGATCAGCCGTGCAGCTCGACTGAGGCATCGTCTGGTCGAGGTTCACCGTTGTGTCCGCGGAGCCCGGTGAGTCCTCAACATTGCCGGCCATATCCTGCGAAATAGTATAGAAGCCATACACGCCGTCTCCGTCCGCGAACGTGAACGTAAATGTCCCCGAATCGGCAGAAATCGACTGGCCTGTATCTGTCCACACGCCGCCCTCATACAGATACCAAAGAGCGACCTCATCCACATCATCGTTGTCGGACGCGGTGAAATCAACATCGACGGCGGCTGCGTTCGTCTCATCAATGCTCGTGCAGCTCGAAACCGGCTTGGTCGCGTCGTAGAGCATGTTGGCTTGTGAAGCTGTGGGCGGATTCTCAACGTTGCCGTTTAAGTCCGTCGCTATCGTGTAGAAGTCATACGCGCCCTCACCTGGGGGAGCATAGAAATCAAATGTGCCAGCGACGCCCGATTCAGTGAGCCCGCTATCGGTCCACGCACCGCCCTCGTAGCGATACCGAAGGACGGTCGAATCCACGCCGCTGAGGTTATCGTCAGCGGTGAAATCAACCTGAACCGGCAGATTCGTCCAGTAATACTCAAGCCCGGCGTCCGCCGACGAGTCAGGCGGCGTGTCGTCGTATATCGTCGAGGCGTCAGGGGCGCCCGGGGCATCCTCTGTGTTGCCCACATGGTCCGTGGCTCTCGTGTAGAAATCATATACGCCATTGCCCGAGCCGAGCGTTACGGCAAAGCTGCCGTTCTGAGCAGTCGAGCTGTCTATCATGCTGTAGCCGCCGCCGTCGGACTGCATCCAGAGATCGACTCTGTCCACTCCCGAATTATCGTCCGATGATGTGTAGTCAACCGTTATGCTATTGGTCTGCGACCGGCCCGGCGCGGAACAACTCGACGAAGGCGGAGTGTAGTCGTCATAGACGAACGGCCCGTTCAGCTGCCCAGCATCCGGATACCTATCCGTTCCGCCTCGTCCGTCGTCGGCCGTGAAGTAGTAAGTCGCGAGTCCCTCCTCCGGGATCGTTCCCGCCCAGACATAGGTTCCATTGTCCGGATCGCCTGAATCCAAGAACATTATGCGCGGTGCATCGTTGACATAGACGAGAAGTGGCGACGGCGCGTCGCCGTCAGGATCGTAGTAGTCGATGTAGAAGCTGAAGTCCGTGTCGGTCCGACCAAACGCGGGGTCAAACGAGGGATTGGAGAGCACGGGAGGCGCGTTACAGTCATCAAGCATCACATCCTCTATCCTCTCCTGAAGCTCCAGCGCGCAGTCTTCGCGGCAACCCCCAGAATGATACCAGCCAATCACCACGTCGCAGCCGATCGCCCACTCCTTGGGTATACCACCACCGCCGTCGTTATAAGCGTTTCGCCCTTCATTATAGGTGTCGAGGCCAAAGTCAAACTCGTAGCCGTGGCTATCCTTGTAGCCCTGCACAGCTGCTGCGCTGTCACCCCAAAGGTCCAGAGCAAGAATCTCGACTGGGTCGCCACTAGCCTGAAAATACTCATAGATATAAGTGTTAAACGCTGCCAGCGTGTATTCGCAGTGGCTTCACCCTATGCCGAATAAGCTGAGAACTACAATCTTGTCTTCGTATTGTTCGTGCAGCCAAACATCGTTTCCGTCCAGGTCTTGGTACCTAATGTCGGGCGCAGCATCGCCTTCTCCCGGCGCGCCCCAGGCAAGTGCGCTGGCGAAGATAAACGCTACCAGCAGGATTGACAAAAGGATATTCCGATGCATTGCTTACCTCCTTTTTAGGTTTCGCATCGCTGTCACAGCCGCTGAGCCCCTTGTGGCTCTACGAGCGGCACAAATAGCCCAAGTGGGGAGAGGAGGGTTCGAACCTCCGAAGGCTACGCCAACAGGTTTACAGCCTGCCCCCTTTGACCACTTGGGTATCTCCCCACAAAAAATAGCACAACGCTCATTGCAAAGTCAAGCTGGCGAAGGGAGTCGAACCCCCGACCGGCTGATTACAAATCAGCTGCTCTACCACTGAGCTACGCCAGCCCAGTATCAATAATCTCTCCACGTAAAATAACTGCTCCCACCTATCAAGGTCAAGAGGCAAAACACAGAGGAGTTTACGCGAGGCGGATATAGGGAGGGACAGCTCGTGTAGGGGTGCTGCTTGCCGCACCCTTAATACACGTTCCGTTGTGATGTCAACCCAGGGCGGAGCAAGCGCCGCCCCTACAAGCCGCCCTTCGTATGTCCGGTCAAATCAGAGGAGGGCAGGCACGGTGACCTGCCCCACAAGCCCGGCCGCTCTAGTCAACCCCGCTGCGCCACAGTCGCCACCGCAAAGGCCGCGATGCCCTCTTTTGCGCCCAAGAAACCCAGCCCCTCGGTGGTCGAGGCCTTGACGCTGACGCACGGCAGGGGAATGCGCAGGGCGCCGGCTATCGCTTCCCGCATCCGGGCATAGTGGGGGCCAAGCTTCGGCTCCTGCGCGATAATCACGCTGTCAATGAATTCGGGAACGTAGCCGGCCTTTTCTATCGTCTCACGGACCTTCGCCAAGAGGTCGAGGCTGAAGGCGTCCTTGTAACGAGCGTCGGTGTCTGGGAATTGCTGGCCGATGTCCGGCAGACAGGCTGCACCCAAGAGGGCGTCGGAGATGGCGTGGCAGAGGCAGTCCCCGTCAGAGTGCCCCAGAAGACCCTTTTGGTATGGAACCTCGACGCCGCCCAGCACCAGCTTGCGGCCGAAAGCGAGCCGATGACAATCAAAACCTATTCCGAACCGAACCATTCCCCGCTCCTCGCGCTCAAGAGGGCGTTTGCGATCGCAAGATCATCCTGGAACGTGACCTTCAGGTTCGCCGGATGGCCTCGCAGAATCCTGATCTTGCCTCCTATCGCCTCAACCAGCGCAGCGTCGTCAGTGGCGACCAGTCCCTCAGCCCTGGCATGTTCGTGAGCCTTCAGCAGCCACTCTTTCTTGAAGACCTGCGGCGTCTGGACCTCGTAAAGGTTTTCTCTCAAGACCGTTTGCTGCACGATCCCATCAGCCGTCGCGCGCTTCAAGGTATCGGTAACAGGGACCCCGTAAATCGCTCCTGCGCAATCGCCGAGCCCCTCGATTGCCGAGGCCACCCATTCACTCCGCAACATAGGCCGCACAGCATCGTGGATCACGACGATCTCCACCCTTTCGTCGCACGCGTGCAAACCGTTGAACACTGAATCCTGGCGACGCGGGCCGCCAAGGACGGTCCTGGTCAACTTTGGGAATCGCCCCGCGGGAGCAAGCGACTCGAAGCGCTTTCTGCCCCCTTTGGAGAGCACAAGAACTATCTCTGACACGCCCTCGCAGCTCTGAAAGGCCTGAACCGAATACAAGACCATCGGGACCCCGCAGACCTCAACGAAAGGTTTCTCAACGCCCGAACCCATCCTAGCGCCCAAGCCGCCCGCAACTACTATCGCTGAAACGAACATCTGACTGTCCTTCATCATCGTCGTTCCATAACAGGCCGACACAAGGATGCTGTGTCACAATTCTGCAGACGGTTCTGCGTAGGGGTGTTCGCAGCGCGGCGAACCGCACCCGTTAGGTTTTCGGGCGGAGCAAGCGCCGCCCCTACAGAGCCTTCCCGTCGTTCTGGGGCCGCGCTCTAGAGACCCGCCGGTTGCAGAGGAATACCCTCCCTGCCGCTGGTCAGTCTATGTCCGACTGCCCTTGGAGTGCTGGCCGCGTCCTCCGCGCTTCGACTCCTGAGTGCCGCGTTCGCTCGACTTGGCGAAGATCATCCGGCCAGCGGTCGTCTGAAGAACGCTCGTTACTTCCGCCTCGACCATCTTGCCCATGTATTTCTTGGCTTCCTCGACAACGACCATTGTCCCGTCGTCAAGGTAAGCTACGCCCTGATTATGCTCCTTGCCCTCCTTGACGACACAAACGTTCATCATTTCACCAGGCAGGACAACCGGCTTCACAGAATTGGCGAGCTCATTGACGTTGAGAACGACCACGTCCTGGAGCCTCGCCACCTTGTTGAGGTTGAAATCATTCGTCACGAGCTTAGCATTCATTCTCTTTCCAAGCTGCACGAGCTTGGCATCAACGTCTTTGATTGACGGGAAATCAGTGTCAACAATGACTACTTGAACGTCGGTCTTCTTCTGTAGTTTATGCAATATATCAAGGCCCCGCCGCCCACGGTTGCGCTTCAACGGGTCGCCAGAATCGGCGATCTGCTGAAGCTCCTTGAGCACAAACTGCGGAACGATAAACTTGCCCTCAACGAACCCCGTCTCGCACACATCAGCTATCCGCCCATCGATGATGACGCTTGTGTCGAGTATCTTGTCCCCCTCGTCAGCAGCCTTCGCCTGGAGCAAAGACCTGACGCTCCCGATTGTCATCTCCCTGAACTTCAGAGCGCCGATCCTAACGCCGAGGTAGAGTATGCCTACACCGAGCAAGAACTTGAACGGGCCCGGCAGCGTGTCAGGCCCAGCAAGCTGGCCTATCAAAGCATAAAGCCACCAGGCAAGCAGCAAGGAGAGCAGCAGACCAAGCGTCCCACCCACAATGGTTCTGAATGGGTTTCTTTCGGCCAGCCGCTCGATCATCATGCAGAGCTGCCATACAATCAGACCTATTGCCAGCCCAACAGCATAGCCCCAAAACCATAAAGAGGGAAACGCGCCCGCAAGCTGCATTCCCAGCACGTAGCCGGCCGCGACGCAAAGCGCCAGGAAGACTATCTTTGCTACATATTTCATCTCACTCAACCTCCTGTAAGAAAGCTGCACGTTCCCTTGACCGGCCCATTCATCTGAAAAACGCAGGACTGCCACCCAATACGCTTGTGTAACGCCATCACGTTCCGCTCGACAGATAAGCGTGAAGGGCTCTTGCCCTTGCTGCGGGCCGGTTCAAATGTGCCACAAACTAAAAGAATAAATAATATGCCACGAAATCAACGAGGGGCTCAGTACTTTTGATCCTCGCCCATCATTCACCATGCACTAAGCATCCCAAATATCAGATCGCTTTCAACCCGCAGTCTTGTGCTCAATAAATGTAACTCATTTGGGCCCTACTGGTTCCATCTCCTCGATTCTTTTCTTTTTTCTCTCTTGGGGCTTGCCGCGACGCTTCGGCCTGCCCGGACACTTCATCGGCTCCCGCGTCTTGAGCCCCAAATAAAGAGGAATCCTTATCTCGTCGCCTATCTTCAGCGTATTTGGGTCCAGGTCTTTGTTGAAGTCCCTTATCTTCCGCCAGTTGTTCGGGTTGCCGGTATACCACCTGGAAATAGCAAAGAGAGTCTCGCCATTACACCTAATGTTGTGCAGTATGTAGCCCTCTCTCAAGGCAGCGCTCGCTATATCCACGAGCTCCCCTGCGAGTCTATCCGTCAGACTTGCGCATTCCTTTAGCTTGCCCTTCTCGAGTAGTTGCTTGGCCCCTGTAATACCTCTCTCCCATGCTCCCAGGTCGGACCGTAGCCCATCAATAACGCTCCTCTTCGCGGCGCCGGTCGAAGCCTCGAATACTCGCCTTGCGGCGGACACATACTGCTTCTCGAGCGACGTAATCGACGCTCTCAGGTCCTGCTTCCTCAGATCGCTGGCCTTCCTGATCTCTGCCTGAGCGGCCCCAGAACTAAGCAGTCTGAAGCTCTTGAATACTCCGTGAATCTCATCCTTGACCAACTCGTAGAGCAAGTCGGAAGTCCGGCAGACAATCGCAAAGCCACTAGACCCGGCCGTTATGAGCCAAATCCTGTAGATGAACCTATCCGATTCAACCTGTTGGTGGTAACCCACCTCGAGCGCCTCACCCCAGTGCATTGTCAGTTTGCGCCGTTCAATCTGGCGCATCGGATAGACCTGGCGAGTTACCGAGGCAATCATCTTCTCATACTTCTCAGGATTGCTCAGATTGCGCTTCGGATTGAAACTGAACACAGCGACCTTGCCGAACGTTGCGTTGTCCTTGCCCCGGAACGTAACAAGAGTGCCTCGCATATACCACGGGGCCTGAGTAGCTGCCCATCCCAAAGGGACCACGAACCGAAAACCGTAACCCTCGTTTACATAGGTCCGATGAATGAAAATCCCCGGATCTGAACGGACCCGAACGGGAAAAGAAGCCCCGCAGCCAACCAACCACAAGCAGAAGAACAACAAGAAAACAGCCCGGGCAAAAAAGTCCGACCTCGCAACGCCATCAAAGCCCGTTGAACTACCGTCTGCGCTAGTCTGACGCATTCCCCAGCTGCCCTATAACTTGGTCTCTCTTTCTCTTCAAGTCTCTGTTGTCCGGACACGCCCTGACGCCCTCCGAGAAAACCTTCGCCGCTCGCTGCAGGTTACCCATCTTGTGATAAGTTACGCCCAAATTGATGTAAGCGTCACATACAAGAGACGAACCCGAGCCTATCACAACCTTGAACTCCTCGGCCGCTTTTGAATAGCTCTTGAGCGAAAGGTACGCATGACCCAGGTTGAAATGAGCGAGCGGAAGGTCCGGCTTGATCGAGAGTGCTTTCCTATAGTTGGAGAGCGCTCGTTGATAGTCGCTCGCACGTGAATGAACCCGACCGGCCTGCAAATACGCCTCGTAGGAATCGGGATGAATCCGAATAGCTTTGCGGAAGAACTCAAGCGCAGTGTCTGGATCATCCTTCATCCTGTCCTTGCCGACTTCTACACAGCAATCCGAGTAGTCCTTTGCGAGCTCGGGGAGCTCTCCCCGAGCAAGCTCCATCGCCTTCTCAAACCTGACCAGAGCCTTTCGCCTTTCGCCCTTGTCAGACAACGCCTTGGCCTGCAAAGCCACGTCCCTCGCCAAGTCCACGCGGTCCGACCGTACGCTTCTGCGCCCAGGCGCCAATGCGTCCAACCTGGGCTCCGAGAGCTCGCTCGGCACCGGAGCCGTCAACCTGATCCCTCCTCTCGTCTCCTCCCCTACCAGAGCCAAAATCAAGTACCCCGAAAGGAAAACAACGCCGAGCATCAGCATCAAAAGGAACATGAGCAGCGGCTCACGCTGGAGCGCTCGAGGAGACCTTGCCGCCCGCAACAGGACGGAAACCGCGCCCTTCAACGTTCCTCTATGCCTACCCAACGGGGAAGCGGAGGGCCCTTTGGCCTCTCCTTTCTCGGCCGGCTTGCGCTGCGCCGCCTCCAATGCCGTCTCAAACAGCCCTTCCACCTCAGGCTCCCCAATGTGTGAATGCGCTCTGCCGATGCCACCCTGCGCCTTGGCGTTGTCCGGGTCCAGCTTCAGAACCTGCTGCCAGATCGCCATCGCAGAACGGTATTTGCCCTCATTATAGAGACTGAACGCTCGCCTGTTAAGCCTTACGACCTCCGCATACGTAACATCCCCGCTAATAAAGGCCTCCATCTCCTTCACAGTCTGGAAGCGCTCGTCCGGTGATTTCTGCATCGCCTTCACAATCGCATCCTCAATCACCTGAGGAATCCGTTCAACGATGCTGCGAGGCGCCGGCGCCGTCTCCTTCACGTGCCGCTCCATTATCTCAAAAGCGCTATTCCCAGAAAATGCGGGCCGACCTGTTGCCATCTCATACAAGAGGGCGCCGAGCGAATAGAGGTCCGAACGCTCATCAATGGGCTCACGCCTGATCTCCTCCGGCGACAGATACCGAACGCGGCCCAAGACCGAGGTAGCCGTCAGCATCGCGGTCGCGCCAACTATCCTCGATTGGCCAAAATCCGCCACCTTAAGGCCGCTGTCCTCGCCCAGGAGAACGTTGCTCGGCCTTATGTCCCCGTGCAGCACTCCCATCTTGTGAGCCGACTCTATAGCCTGCAGAATCTGCGAGAACATCGAAAGCAACCTCTCTGGCGGCACAGGGCCGTCGTCGGTGATAACCTCTCGCAATGACCGCCGCTTCAACATCTCCATTATTATGAAGTAACTGTCATACTGCTTGACAAAATCATAGATGACCACGATGTTGGGATGGCTAAGCTTGGACTGCGCAAGCGCCTCAACTCGAAAACGCTCACGTACCGACAGGTCCGATGTCTGGAAGAGCTTTAGCTGCTTGACAGCGACCGGGCGGCCCAGGCTGGGCTGAACAGCACGATAGACTATCGCGCTTGAGCCCTCTCCAATTAGGCCCTTAACTTCGTACGAGCCTACCCACTTACCGATCATCTCTGAATCCCTCAACCCACTAAACGAACCAAAAGCTCTTCCCCGCGCCGCCAATCGTAAGCTAAGCGGACAAGAGAAGCACCCTTGGGTCCATTTTGCAGCATAGACCTTCAGATCGCAAGCACTATTGTCCATTGAAAAACCTAACTCACCCAAGAATAAATGTCAATTCCCGGAGCTGTTTTACAGCAGGAAAACCGGCGAAAAGGGGAAAGGGGAATCCACATCCGCGAAGGCAATGGCGGACAGCAAAGAAAGATGGGTGCAATGCTCCTTCGTTCGCCGCGCGCCGAACGCCGTCATCCGCTGTCGCCTCGCACGAAAAAGCTTGACAAGCAACCGGGGGGGCCGTACAATGCATTCTTGTTACGAAAAATACGGTTTAACATTTTGCCTTTTTGTCTCAATCAAATAGAATAGGAGGCGCACAGGATGGGCATCACGTATGCCAATGAAACAATTTGCGTAACAGGCGGCAGCCAGGACGACCCATACACGATGGCGGACCTCGATGCGGACGGAACCGTAGGCACTTACATCACGCCGGGCGGGTACGCGAACAAAGAATACTCCGTCAGCAAGGACCTGGTCATCGGCTCGGAGGACGCGGACACGTTCTTTGACCTCTCGGGCAGCATCATCAAGATGGACCCCGGCAAATACCTGACCGTCTATACAACGGCCCTTCGCGGTGGCAGCATGGGCCCGACGTTCGCCGAGACTGTCAGTGGCATGGGAACCATTCCGTTCACCGAGGAGAAGACGCAGAAGTCGAGGCTGGAGCGAATCCGCAAGCTCTACATCGAGCGCATAAACTACCTCGACAACAGGACGGGGGCCTGGGTCGCGTCCGCCGGTGCGCCTCGTGTGGTCGCCGTGTGCACCAACGACGAGATAGCTGACGGCCCGTATTCATAAGATGAATCGAGCGACGGACGGGACAAAAGGAGAAAGAGGGATAATGTAGGGGTGCTGCTCGCTGCACCCTCCTCTGGAACGGGGGTCGGTGCCTGCCGGCAATCCCGTAGGGGTGCTGCTTGCTGCACCCTTGATATGCGTTGGGCCGTGTTGGAAGAGGGCGGGGCAAGCACCGCCCCTACACGGCACATTGCAGGGGCGGCTCACGAGCCGCCCTCAGAACGATAGGAGAACTGATATGGGCATAGATTACAATGCTGGCACGGAGACGATAACCGTCACCGGCGGCAGCTTTGAGGAGCCATACACGATGGCGATCCTGGACACCGATGGCACCGTTGGCGGCTACATCACGGCTGGCGGCTATGACAACCGCGAATACACCGTGTCCAAAAACCTGGTGATCGGCTCAAATGAGGGCTCGACCTTCTTTGACCTGGAGCGATCGTTTATCATTGCCGCAGAAGGATACAGCATAACTTGTTACTCACATGCACTGCGTGGCGGAACAACCCAAGAGACCTGGGCAGCCAGGGTTTTCGGGCCTTGCCTTCCCATTACTGGCCAAGACAAAGAGTTTAGAATATGCAATGTTACCGAGCTTTATTTTGCTCACGAGTTCATACTTGATGGATGCACGGGGTATTGGCGGCCGAGAGACCTGCAAAGGCGTTGCTTGGACGCAGTGTCGTTCAAAGCGCCTTCCTCGGGGTTTGGTGAGCTGGCCCCGGATATGGTAGGCCTCTCCCTTGTTCCTCTAGATGCTTCCGGCGATTCTCAGGGCCAGATTGGTATCCTTCATCCCTCTCGAGTGGTTGTGGCGAGGAGAAGGTAACCCAGCGCATCAGGGAGAAACGGCAGTGGAACAATCCCCAGTTTTCGAGGAACTATCGCCCGGCAGCATCATAGCTTCGGGTGGCACATTTACTAATCCACTGACGGCAGATCATCTCTGCGACCAGTTCCCAGATTCGTTTACGGAGGTGAAGCTGCCGCGAGTCGGAAAGGCAATACTCGTAGGCACCGGTCTTAAGATAGGCTTGCCGGGCGTCTCAACCGCATTCAGGGTCGATGAAAGAGCTTTGGTTTGTGTTAAGGGCTGTAGCATTGACCTGCTGCTGCCGTGCGTGTTTGGCGAGGCATTTGGTCTTCGGACTTTCAGAGTGGAATTCAGAGATAGGCTCTCGTCCCGCCAGCAGTTTGTTCCGTCAAGTACGCACGAGGCTCGCGGTGTAAGGTTGATTCAGCTGGAGTATGTGACGGAGTTGAATGACGGTCTGCTCGCTGTGGAACCGGCCGGGGCACTGAATGTGGCTCCGCAGGACCGTGGCACGGGCAATGGTTCACTCCGAGTGGTTGTGGATGTTTCCGAGGCCAGGTTCTCCACAGGCAACGAGAGCCCTTCTTTTGACCTTCAACTGCCGCCGCTTTGGAACCTCTCGTCAGGGGCATCGGTCTTCTACTTTGTCGGATCGAGCATGCGCGTCTTCGGCGGCGCGAGCTCTGGGCGTGGTACTTCCTCAGCGGGCCCGGTAAGCAAAATATGAGGAGCGTTGAGCAATGATCAGAATTGGGATATTAGTCTTAGCGGTTCTGTGCACGTGTTCAGTTACATTAGGCATGGACATCGATTTGGGTAGCATCTGGGGGCCGTGGAGTGACTGTTACTATTACATGTCTTACCTCCCTGAGAAGAACTTCTTTCTAGGGTTAGAGCTCGAGCGAGACAACCAAACCATCTGCTCTGTGTTTCAGTATTATACACTACCTTGGTGGGAGGTACGGGATTCCCGGTTTGTGAGGCATCCCATCACGCCTGTAGTTTGCTCGGGCGTTGAGGTCGCGCGAAGGCCGGGAAGCAACAGTGTGCTTGCCTGTTTGCAGACCTCCGAGGGCCCAGAACTTGGCGTGTGGGAGCTATGGATGCAGGACGATGCGCCGGCCTTCAGGCAGGTCTGGCCTGGCAACGCCTACGAGCCAGCTGTTTCCCCTGATGGACGCACGCTTCTCTTTGTGGAACGCCTCAACGGAGATAGGCGACGATTGGTGGTTGTCGACATTGAAACAGGTCAGGTTCTCACCTCGGTGGAATATACTGAGAGGGGGTTCTTTTGGAGGAATTGCTTCAGCTTCTCACGCGACAGCCAAAAGCTCATCGTAATCAGCTACAACGATTGGGAGTGTTATGGAGGAGGCTTCGGCAGATTCAATCTCAATGGAGACGTGCACGAGACTTGGCCGGTCTGGGGACGCAATGCGGTCGTTTATTTCCTGGATGCCAGGAGCCTGAGTTTGTTGGCTGAGTATCGGTGGCCGGAAGGTTCTGTTGGCTCGCTCAGCATCGATCCCCGCTCATGTAAGGTCTATTCCATACATGGGATACCTGAGCAGGGCATAGATGAGAAGCGAACAGTTTTCGGGGAGGTCTGGGTACCGGAAGAGGGCATAGTCTGGCGCTCCGATGGGTTTCCCTATGGAGGCCGGACGCAGGTGCTTTATGATGACGCGCAAGGTCTCCTATACATTAATGTCTGGCCTGGGTTCATCTTCTCCACAATTACCGGTGAATTGTTCCACATATATCTGCGTTGGGCTCGGCCTTATGACCACTTTGTGGGCTTCGACGCGACCAGGTCTCTGTACTGGGAACTCTGGGGTGGATATAAGACCTCGACCGTTCTCGGTATAGACCCGTTAACCGACCACTCCGTCGCTTCCACGGGAGTCGGCTACCCCTACTTCGGGCCTGATGCCATCTTTGACTACAAGGACGGCGAAGCGATTTTTCTGAGGGATGACGATTATGGGGCGGGTTACGAGGTTACGCACCTTAGAGCTTATGTGGGACGGGATGACGACTGGCAGCAGCCTACCGTAACTCTCGAGGGTTCTGATGCGCGCCTTTTGGCCTCGGTCACCAATAACTATGACAGGACAATGCACGCCGACTGGCTGCTCAGTGTGGCGGCGCCCGATGGTGAGCAGCTCTATTGGCCCAATTTCACCAGTGTTATCTCGCCTGAACTGGTCCATATACCTTCTGGCGCAACCATAAGCTCCACACTTGAGCTCCCTTGGGACACCGGCAACCTTGCGGATGACGGTCAATACCTTTTCGAGCTCAGGCTGTTGGGACCCGGCACGCTGGATGACTTTTGCGACCCCGCGACGCTAACAGCAAATAAGTCAGGTGGGTCCGTCACGTGGAGCCAGTAGTTCTAAAATCGTTTCCGCTGAAGCAAGTCACTGGGATAGACGTCGGCTATGAGCTCACGCTCAGGCCCGTGCCACCAATCGTTGCGGGGCCCACAGGTTTTCAGCTTTACGTATCCCTACGTGCCGACCAGAGCGCGGAGCGTCTCGAGGTTAGGAACGCCAATCTCTTCATTGGGATCGTGAGTCCGCTTTACCGCCCTGGGCAGTTTAGCATTTTGGACGTCATCAAGGTCCCTGAGCTCCAGCTGGACCCTGGCGATGAGATAACCGACTACAAGGCGCTTGACATGGATATAGACGCCAACCTGTGGCACAACCTGGTAGGCGGCGCCTACCCGATGGTGGCCGCGCTTGTGCGTGAGGGCTTTGACCCGATGAGATTCTTCGACCCCAACCTGATAGTCGCCATGGGTTGGTGCGAGGTCACCGTCAACAAGGTCACTGCCCTTGCTACGCCGACGCTTATTGCCCCTCAGCACAACGCAACGGTCTATAACTTCCCGAACGGGTTTTGGCTTGAATGGTCAAGGGTTGAGGATGCTGACGGGTATAGCATTGAGTTTGAGCTGGAAAACGTCGGTATCGCAATCCAGACGACGGACGCCGACGGGAACTTCATTTCTGGTGATGCTCTGAGGGCAACACATAGGGAACCGGTCGAAGTACACCCCGAACCCGTCGTGAAGCCAACCCCACCGTCCCTGGTTCCCGTCAGGTGCAAAATTGAATCCAGTCGTGCTGAGCTTGTGGGTTGCGGGAACTTTACGTGGAGGGTGCGGGCGGTGAGCATTGGCGAGGGCGGAAAGGTTGATGGCGGAGGCTTGTACTCAGAGGCCTCCAATTTCAGAAAAGAGGTTCAGTTCGCCGATCCCCAAGACCCTGACATACATGCGAGGCTCTACAAAAGATTCGACCTGTCGCAGAGGATTGTCTGGATAAGCTATGAATACAGCGACCTGACCACTGAGGATATAGCCCGGATGCGCGACTGCAATGCAGAGGTGGTGATGAGGTTGCTGGGCAAGTTCTCGCTTGCGCCAGACTTCGAGGCATATCGAGGTGCCGTTCTTAGACTGCACGACCAAGACATGCCGGTGTGCATGGCGCTTTCTCTCTCGAACATGATGTTCGGTGAGAACGCGACAACCTGGGATGAGTTCTACGACTGGGTGACCCGGACCTGCTTGGGCAAAGTACCCTATCGGGAAGCCAAACATGACCCAACTCGCCCTTGGTGGTTCAGGGAGCAGACCTCCGCGTTCTCGGCCCTCGGCGCCCCCGGATTTAGGGCCTATCTCTGTCATTTTTTGGAACAGATGATACGAGCCGGAGCCGACATAATACACCTGGACGAGTACTTCCAGGATTACTACCCGGATACCGACCAAAGTGCCGGGTTTGACGAGCACGCCATTTCAGCATTCACCCGGTACCTTATCGATAAGTTTCCAGATTACACGGCCCAGGATTGGGAACGAGAATTCGGCATAACAGGCGATATCAACAGTTTCAACTACATTGACTACCTCAAGCAGAGGGGCATACTTACCGAACAGAACGATTGGCCATTGCTGAACGGAGGGAAAGAAGGTAAGAGATTCTGGTGCGACCATCCTGACCTTGTGGCGCAGAATCCTCTGTATCGCATCTGGGGCATCGCACGGGGCATGTGGGGGCAAAACCATCCGGACAATTTCCTGTTTCAGCGATTCAGAAATGTCATCCAGGAGGCGAGGCAATTCGTGCATGAGCTGTCGGGCCGAATCTGCGGCAGAGAGGTTAAGATATGTGTCAACACGACCTCCTCTTGCGTGCCGAACGTTGACTTCCAGAACCCCCAGTTCGCCTCGGAGACCGTCCGCCGGCACGATCAGGAGGACAGCGAGGATTGGGCCAAGTGCAGCTACCTTCAGTTGGAGGTGCTTCACCAGCTGTCCTGTGATCGCAATCATCTGAACGATCTCCTAATAGAGGAGGAGAGCGGAACCCAGCGCCTCAAGCCCTACCGCGGCTTCGAGTCCAGCGCTATTGGCACTGTTCAGGAAACTGGCTACCCCTTATCCATGCGGGAGTTTGTGAGGGAGACGTGTGACAACTCGTTGGCCCGGTTGGGGCACAAGGTGCCGGTGGTGCTGTTCATCGATTACCCGCCCTTCGTGTTTAAAGACATCCCGGTGGAGGACCAAAATGCGTTCTTGGCGATATACGCCAGCCAGTGTTTTGCGGCAGGCGCGATATTCACCTGGCCGGTCAGGACCTACCACTATGACGTTTATGACAGAGACAAGGGACTCGTGAAGGAGGCCATACAGGCCTGGACTGCTTTCTACTGCAACCACAGGCTGCTGTTCCTGGGGTTCAGGCCGTCCAGGGCGCTTGAAGCACTTGTGGAAGACAGTATAAGGGAAACGTCCCCGGCGGGCCAAACCAGAAACCACTATTGCGTTCCAACGGTCAATGAACTGGAGCATGACACAACCCAGGTTGTTATCCACTTGATCAATCATTCATACTCTTGGGAGAACAATGACTGGCGTTGGTCCGGCGGCGTGGAGTTTGAGATCGATTTCTCGCCGAGGGTCGGCTCATCGAGAGCTGTATCTGCCCCTGATGGATCACTGGTCCCGGTAGCTCTACATCGGGGCCCTAACGGCCGGACAATTGTTTCGTGCGAGGTTCGCCAATACACAATCGTCCAGCTTGCCAGACCCTATACAGAACTTGCACACGATGTCACAGTGGGAATTGAAGCCAAGCAGCTGATCTAATGCTGGTGATTCATCTGACAAGCGCCATAAGTGGTTCCTGGTTCATGCGAGACGCTAGTGGCTATCTCTGGCTTGGTGCCGTCCTGAACTCCGACGGCACATTCGCGTCCGACATCGCCCTCTGGCCTGTCACCTTTCAGGTAGTTACCCGTTGACAGTTGGCGGTTGGCAGTAAAGAGTCACCACAGAGACGCAGAGAGCGCAGAGAAAAAAGGGCAGCTGGAGGCGAGCTCGGCACGTGCGAGCCGAGCGGTTACGTTCGCCGGTAGAAGAAGTTACGGGAGCGGAGGCCCTCCGTCGGAGGCGAGCTCGGCACGATCAACCCCATCGGCGAGATCGTCTATATGCCCTTCGAGCTCGCGCTTGCCCAGTAGGCTGAGGCGATTTTTTCAGGTGGGACTGAGCTCTTGGGCGAAGCGACTGACGAGCTCGAAGTTGCGACCAAAATCAAGGATGAGAAGACCTGAGATTGGCGTGGAGACTGCTGTCACCTGCCAGCCGCCATCCGCCTCGTCTATCTTCACCGTCACGCGAGAAGCAAAAAACGGCCGCGTGTATGCCTCAATACAGCCGATTTCGAGGTCTTGAACCTTCAACCAGACCCGCTGCGATTTTACCGCGGCAAGCGCCTCACGAAACACCGTCTCGCGCGTGCCAGAGGCGTGCATCACGGCCGACTGCGTCAGGAAAAGCACCCGACCCAGAGGAACGCCGAAGCTCTTGCTCAATGCGAGGCAGCGCCTCTTGTCGCGCCTCACAATCGGTATAAGGACCACAAGTGAAAGCGCGGCCGAGAAGACCCCGAAAACAACTCCCATCAGCGCAACGTCTGTGAACGAATACTGATGCGCTACAAGGGGCGTGGATGAGCCCCGATGAGTTATCTGCGGGCCAACGTAGAGCATCGCAACAACGACGCCAGCCCCGAAGAATACCGCGATCGTCAATGTCAGCGAGACGACTAGCTTGGTGTATTCCCTTCGCATTGACTAGGGCTGGTCGCCGGTCTCAGCAGCGGTGGGCTGCATGCAGCATCGAACCCCGTTGAAGATGTATCTCTGGGTCTTGCTGAGCGAATAAAGGCTCTTGCAGCTCGAAAACCGCCCGCTCACGAAGCTCCCGCCGCAAATCGTGGCGTCATCCCCCTCGCTCACCGTCCATTCAGAGACGTTGCCGCTCATGTCAACCACGCCGTAGCCGCTCATGCAGCCCGGGTATGCGCCGGAAAACACAGCCTTGGTGCCGTTCATCATCCACTCGCCCTCCGTGTTGCACGTATCCGGCTGATACGCATTCCCGTAAGGATACAAGAAACCGCGCGGACCCGAACACGCCGCTCGCCACTCAACTGGTGCGCAGAGTCTCTTACCCTCCTTCAAGCAGAACGCCTCAGCCTCAATCCACGTAACGTTATAGACCGGCATGCTGCCCAAAACGTTCGGATACTCGAGCACGTCAATGCAGAACGCCATAAGCGGCTCCCCAGACGGGGCCAGAACCGAGGGTGTGGATGGAATGAGAACCATCCCCTGAGGGCAACTCAGCGACGCCGCTCTGGGCTGAACCGCCTCCTCCTGGGCCACGCTCACGAGCGGCGCCGCCGTGAGGCCGAGCAGCAACAGAACCGCAGCAACGTATTGAAGACCCAAAGGAATACTATCCATGCCCTGGATTCATCTCATTTTTGAGAGACTCTAAACTTGCAGCCCCAGTTTTGCAAGCACCGAGCTAGCGGGCCGCCTTCCGCTCAAGGCTGTCGCCAGAAATCCATCCAGTGCTTTTCATCCGGGATCGCAGAACGCGGCGATCAGGTCGTGATTGACGAGGAAGCCTCGAATCCTGGGGCGTCCCGCCCCGCCAACTCGAGTCGAGGCGCCGATTCATCCCATCACGGCGCTCACGAACTCGTCGGGCTCGAGCTTGTAACCGCTGTCCTGGAGGTAGTCCGCGACGCTGCATTTTGACCATAGATGGTAGGTCTCGCCGATCAGAAGAGGGGCGATGACCGGTGGCGGCCAGAGCTTCGCCGCTCTTTCGAGCGTCAGGCTGAGGAACAGCGGCGTGACGCACGAGCCGAATGCGTGCCGGATAAACGTTGGTGAGAGGAAATCAAAGACAGCTGGTGGGAAAAAGGCGCCAGGTTCGGGCACGCCAAGCCCATAATCTGCGCAGACCTGCGCGTAGATGTCGTCAAATGATGAAGATGTGTCCCGCCAGATTCTGATTGAAAAATCCGTCCTCACCGCATCGTAAGTGAATGCAATCGCCTTCGAGCGCCTCATAACCCGTTCGATGCTCTCCGCCTCGCGCTCATCGACCCCAAGAGCGACCTTCAGCACCGGCGCCATTGATGCCGCCAGGGCAGGAAGTTCAGCCAGAATCTCGCTATAGTAGGGATAAACTGGGTCGCTTCGTATCGTCGGCCATTTGGGAACGAAAGTGTTGACGAGACAGTGACCCATCTCGTGCACAAGTACTCTAAACCACCAGGCACCGGTTGAGAAATTGCCCACAACACAGAGGTCCTCATCACCATTCAACGCGGATGCATGCGCCGGTGTGGGGCCCGGTCTGTGGATCAGTCTGATTCGCCTAGTCTGATCGTCGTTGAAGCCCAGCGCCTCGAGAGCCCGGAAGCACTGCTCCGTCGGCGGCTCGGGTCCAAAGTAGTGATCGACCTCGTCAAGGGCCTTCCTATGATAGTGAAAGAGGTCCTGCATGCCCTGTCCGTCGAGATCAAGCAGCCGGATGAGCCGTTTGCCCGCCGCGAATATCGCCGACAATAGCCTTTCTGTGTTGTCAGTCATCTGCCACTCATCCCGGAGAAAGAACGAGCAGTATTCGGGAACCGCCATGCCATACTCAGCGGCGAGGCGCCTCTGCCCCTCCCTTATCAGTGGCTCAATCTGCTCGTTCAGAGCCGCCAGCTGGCTGAATAGCTTCGCTCGGTTTGAGGCCTCAGCCACGTCCGCCATGAGGGCGCGAATCTCACCAAGTGGTAGTGATTCGGAGCCGACCTTGAACCTGAAATCCGAGGTGGCCTTCGCAAGTTGGCTATTGAGGTCCTTCACGGCCGAGTCAATCCGGTGCGATTTCTCCTCGCGCCTCAAATGGTCATTGACCAATTTGCATAGATGAGAGTCGGGATAATCGCGCGACAGCTCTTTGGCCAGGCCTCTGATTTCGGCGCCCACACGCCAGTCACCGTGCGCACGATACGCTTCGATGGCGGCAGCCATATCGCCCTTATCAGCCGCCTCCCTGGCCTTGAGGCCGGCCTCCCTGAAAAGGCGCCTCGTCTCAGAATCCCACTTGGCGAAATCGGCCTGGATTTCAGCGTAAGGGCGGCTGTGCCTGCTCATCTCCTGAAAGCCTGCTTACGCCGTTGAGAGCTTCTCAGTGATGCAGGCTGTGGTCCTACAGAGGCGCTTGCGTCACCACTCCCTCTGCACGAACCAGACGTGTAGTATACCTTGGACGTGATGCGGGCCCTCGAGGGATAGACCCAGATCTGCATCGTATGGTGCCACTGAGATGCATATCCGTCAGCGTAAACGTAACCACGGCCGCGGTCATCCATCTGCCAGTCGCCCGAAACCTGGGCCGTGTAATCCTGACCATAGGAATACCATGTCCCCCCCACGTAGCACGAAATTGAGACGTAAACGTTTATACTGGCCTCTATGAGATGCCAGTATCCATTCTTGTAGGTGAACTTCGCGAAGGCACCGCTGTCCCCTGTCCATGTCCGTTGATATGGCCCCTCGTAGAAGTGAAACTCGGCCAGAGCGGGTGGACACACCAGGTCTAAGGTTTCGAACTCGGTCAGCGCTAGCGCGACAAGGTAGGGACCCGTGGTGGATGAGAAGGCCAGAATATCCCCGCGAAAGGCCCCGAAGAAGTGATTGTCCACGGTCGAGCCATCCGCAGCAAAAAGGGAAGATATAAACGGGGCAGGCGTCAAAAGCGGGTCAGACAGGTCCGGGGAGAGGAATCTGACCGTGCCTGCCTCATCTATGATGGCCAGATACACGTCGGTCAGCATGTCGGGCGCATCCCAGTGCAACGAGCCCCATACGCGTAGGTAGCGCTCCAATTCCATCTCTTCGGGATACATTTGAAGGCTCAACTCCGACTCGGCGACCGCTGCGCCCAGAAAAACGCCGCCCATCAAACAGATGCTCAATACGCAAATGAGTCGCTTCATCGGTCGGCCCTCCAATTCTGTTGTGTATTATTGACCCCCTCAACCCTATCACAGGGGCTGGCGTCTTGGGAAGCGCATTTCGCCGACAAAGCACAAGCAGGTGCTAAGTGGCCAGAGGTCTCGAACCGCGCCGATTGAGGACGGCAAAGTTCAATTACTGGCCATTGGCTGTCTGGATTTCTGGTGGGGTTCTCCGCCCTCGATCTGTCTTGTCGAAATCGCTGTCATAGCTGACGATTATAAGATCAGATTTCTGGGCCGCCGCGTATTGGTAGGCATCGTCGAAGTCAAGCCTAAAACTCTCCACGACATCGCAGACGGAAAGCATGTCCGTCTCATTTAGCCGTTTCACACCAATGCCCAGTCCGAAGACAATATCGCTCAGAAATTCCTGAAAAGCCTGAACCTGCCGCCTGCGCACAAGGAAAACGCCTATCGAGTGTAGCGAGAAGTCAGAGAGAAACGACTCGTGCTGGCCTGCGGCGCGCTTCAGGAAAGCGCCGGCCTCAGAGGCTCTGTCCTGATCGAGGAGCACCTCCAAGAAGATGTTAGTATCAATCAGGAGCCTCATCCGCCCCTATTCTCCATTCGGAGATCTTGTGTTGTAGCTCAACGGAAGTGTACTTGTCCCGAAGGTCCCTGGCGGCGCCCGCCCAGTTGAACTTCGCCTTGCCTCGTCGCTTCCTAGCGTTCTTCTCGAACAAGAACTCAGCGAAGTCCCTCACCTCAGATTGAGCCTCAGGAGGCAATTCCTGTATCAGTTCCTCTACGGACTTGGTCGAATCACTCATGCTCCTCTCCTTCATACAAATACCTAGTCTCACGATACAATAGCAGGTCGAGTTGGCTTGATCACTTGGAACAAGCTGCGATGTGCGATCAGTCTCGGTTCGGGTGTTCTCCGAAGCACATCGTGCGACGCGCAGCCGGATACCTGAAAGGAGCCCATGAGATGAGGTAGTAGTGAACGAGGCGGACATTCTCACCTCAAATAGGCAAATCATTTCGATACGCGTTGAGAAAGAAAGACCTCGGCGGGGACCTACACTCCCATCTGGGGATGAGGCAGCGCCGTGGGCGGAGGAGGCCTCTGGTTGGCAGGGGCACGCCAGGACGCCGCAATAGCGGGGGGATATGTTTGGTTCGCCGCTCTGACCCCGCCGGGCCAAATAACGCAGCGCCTCGCCGTTTCGAGCGCGGCGTGGGAGTTTGGTATGAAGGCGGGGACGAATTAGCGGGAGCTGCAGGGACTCGGACGACAGCTTGCCGTGCTGAAACGTGGTAGGTCTCGTAGGGGCGGTGCGTGGCCCCCCCATCACGGGATTTGAACGAACAAGAGGGGGGGGGGCAGCCCCCCCC
>CBDVDH010000011.1:0-74707 GCA_965372715.1 uncultured bacterium
GTGTAGAACTCGTATGTCCCATCGCCGTCCGTCGGCGCGAAATCGATACTGCCGGAGGTCCCAGTCTCGAATAGGCCGCCGTCTATCCAGCCCTGGTCCTCGTAGTTGTACCAGAGCGCGACCTCAGCGACTCCTGACGACGGACTGTCACTGGCCGTGAAATCAATGACAATTGGTGTGGCGTTCGCGAATTGCGGGCTCGTGCATGATGACTGAGGCGCGGTCGTGTCGTATCCGGTGGAATCGTCGGCTGTTCCCGGCGCTGCCTCGACATTGCCAGCGTTGTCGGTCGCTATCGTGTAGAACTCGTATGTCCCATCGCCGTCCGTCGGCGCGAAATCGATACTGCCGGAGGTCCCGGACTCGAAAAGACTGCTGTCTGTCCAGCCTTGCTCCTCGTAGTTGTACCAGAGCGCGACGGAGGCGATGCCTGAGACAGCGTCACTTGCCGCGAAGATCACAACGATCGGCGAGGAGTTCGCATACATCATGCTTGAGCAGGAAGAAACCGGGGCAACTGTGTCATAGACTGTAGAGTCGTCCGCGGCCCCGGGTGCTGACTCTTCGTTGCCGGCGTTATCTATGGCTATCGTATAGAACTCGTAGGTCCCATCGCCGTCCGTCGGCGCGAAATCGATACTGCCGGCGGTCCCAGTCTCGAATAGGCCGCTGTCGAACCAGTTTCCTCCGTCGTAGCTATACCAAAGTGCAACCGAGTTGATGCCTGACAGGCTATCACTCGCCGTGAAGTTCACGACGATGGGCGGGGAATTCGCATACGTCGGGCTCGTACAGGATGATTGAGGCGCGGTCGTGTCGTATCCAGTGGAGTCATCCGCTGTCCCAGGCGCCTCCTCGACGTTCCCCGCGTTGTCATTAGCGATCGTGTAGAACTCGTATGTGCCATCGCCATCGCCCGGCGCGAAGTCGAAGCTTCCTGAGGTTCCGCTTTCGGAGAGTTCGCTGTCCGTCCAGCCCTGGCCGGGATAGTAATACCAAAGTGTAACCGAGTTGATGCCTGACAGGCTGTCGCTCGCCGTGAAGTTCACGACGATCAGCGATGAGTTCGCATAAGTTGGGCTGGTGCAGCTGGAAGAGGGATTCGTTATGTCATAGATGGTTGAATCGTCTCCGCTGCCTGATGGCCCTGCTTCCGTGTTCCCGGCGTTGTCCTGCGCTATCGTCTGGAAGTAATAGGCGCCCTCACCGGATGGTGCGTTGAAGTCGAACGTCCCTGAAGAAGAGCCGGTCCTTAAGTCATAGTATATCCATGAGCCGCCGGCACCAAGCTTGTAATGGAGTTCTGTGGTTTTTAGGCCACTTCCCCCCGTATCGGAGGCTGTGAAGCTCACGGTGATGACCGGCTGGGTGCTGTATTGAGGGCTGCTGCAACTTGAGGAGGGGGCCGTTGCATCATAGACAGTTGAATCGTCCCCATCGCCTGAAGGCCCCGACTCTTGATTGCCCGCATTGTCCTCCGCGACAGTCTGGAAGTAATAGGTGCCCTCGCCATCAGACGGCACAAAATTAAACGATCCGCTCGCACCGGATTCGTTCGCATAATAGGTCCAAGAACCGCCCGAGCCATACTTATAGTGAAGCTCCGTCTGGTCGAGCCCACTCCCTCCGGTGTCTGATGCATTGAAGTCCACAGTGATGTTTGAACTGCTGGTGAAGGAGGGGCTGGTGCAGCTGGAAGAGGGATTCGTTATGTCATAGATGGTTGAATCGTCTCCGCTGCCTGATGGCCCTGCTTCCGTGTTGCCCGCGTTGTCTTCAGCTATCGTCTGGAAGTAGTATGTCCCCTCGCCATCAGAGGCTGTGAAGCCGAATGTCCCGCTCGCGCCAGTCTTGTCTCCGTGATATGTCCACGAACCCGACTCATACTTGTAATGCAAATTCGTCCGGCAAAGCCCGCTGCCTCCGGTGTCTGATGCATTGAAGTCCACAGTGATGTTTGAACTGGTGGTGAAGGGCGGGCTGCTGCAGCTTGAGGAGGGGGCGGTTCCATCATAGACAGTCGAGTCATCTCCATCGCCTGACGGGCCAGCCTCCGTGTTCCCGGCGTTGTCCTGCGCTATCGTCTGAAAGTAATAGGCGCCCTCGCCATCCGTCGCTGTGAACTCGAAACCAGCGGCTGTGAAGCCAGAATCGACGCTGTGCGTATCATCGGATTGCCCGGTGTCGGTCCATGTGCCCCATGGCCCGAACTTATACCATAGCGCGACTGAGGCCAGTCCAGAGCCTCCTGTATCGGAAGCCGAATAGCTGACCGAAATCTCGGGCGAGGTTGAATATGTCGGCGAGGCGCACTGGCTGGTTGGGGGGATCTCGTCAAGTAACGTGCAGCTGTCGCCATCGCCCGAGGGCCCTGCCTCGACATTGCCGGCGTTGTCTCGCGCCACCGTCTGGAAGCAATAGGTACCGGGGCCGTCCTCTGGCCAGAACGCGAACGAACCAGTCTCACCACAGCTGATCATTCCGGCAGTGGCCCAGTCACCCGAATCAAACTTATACCATAGGTTCACCCAGCGAAGGCCGGACCCACCAGTATCCGACGCCTCGTATGTAATCGTTATGATCGGAGGGTCATCGAAATCCGGCGAGTCGCACGTGCTTTGAGGCGCGGTCGCATCAGGGTCATAGTGGCAGCCCATATCGACGGTTCCGCTATCAGTCGTCCCGTCGGTTCTTGTTGTGAGGGCATCCAGGCCCAGGTTGGCGGCCGTGTCGCTGCCGGCGTCAATGCAGGGGCTGTTCGCGCCCTGGCCGGCCGCGATGCAGGAGAGATAGTAATCTGCGTGCGGCCCCGTCACGAACAGTGGATCATCGGTGATATTGCAGCCTCCTCCAGTCCAGTCCTGAATGCAGCAGTAGTTGGGTGTCGAGCCGCTGTGTATTTGGGTGGTCGCATTACCCCAAATGACACAGTCGGTGACAGTTCCGCTACAGCAAAACAGCCCACCTCCTGAGCTTCCGCCCAAATTGTCGGTGATTGTGCAGGATGAGATCACCCCATCGCAGTACGTTAGTCCGGCGCCATAGGTATCGGCCGAGTTGCCGCTGATAGTGCATCCGTGAATAGTCCCATCGCAGTAACCCAGTCCGCCGCCCTGGCTTGCCGAGTTGTCAGTGATTGTGCAGGTCGAGACAGTCCCGCCGCAGGTAAACAGT
The DNA here is from genome assembly GCA_965372715.1 of uncultured bacterium. Classification (GTDB taxonomy): domain Bacteria; phylum B130-G9; class B130-G9; order B130-G9; family B130-G9; genus CAYZPW01. The sequence goes on from CBDVDH010000011.1 coordinate 3,175, forward strand.
CCGCCGCCGTAAGTGCCTGCTGAGTTGCCGCTGATCGTGCATCCACGAATAGTCGCAGCGCAATAGCTCAATCCGCCGCCGGATTCGGTCGCCGTGTTGTGGGTTATCTCGCAATCCTGGATAGTTCCGTCGCAGTTGTGAAGCCCGGCCGCGCCCAGGGCTGTGTTGCGAGTGATCGTGCAGCTAGCGATGGTCCCATCGCAATCGCTGAATCCGCCGCCAGAGCTTTCGGCTGAGTTGTCAATTACTACGCAACAACTGATGTCTCCCGAACAGTTGCATAACCCGCCGCCATGGATGCTGGCGGAGTTGTTGCTGATCGTGCAGGTCGAGACAGTCCCGTGACACTGATGCAGCCCGCCGCCATAGCTACCGGCTGAGTTGCCGCTGATCGTGCATCCGTGAATAGTCCCATCGCAGTAACCCAGTCCGCCGCCGTATTGGGTCGCCGTGTTGTGGGTTATCTCGCAGGCCTGGATAGTTCCGTTGCAGCTGTAAAGCCCGGCCCCGTACGTGGCTGTGTTGCCAGTGATCAGGCAGCTAGCGATGGTTCCGTGGCAATCCCTGAATCCGCCGCCATAGCTACCGGCCGAGTTGTCAATTATTACGCAACAACTGATGTCTCCCGAACAGTTGTATAACCCGCCGCCAAAGTATTCTGCTGAGTTGCCGCTGATCGTGCAGTTGGTTATTGTGCCAGAGTGCCAGCCCAGGCCGCCGCCTAAGTCTCCCGAGTTGCCGCTGATCGTGCAGTCCTGAATAGCCGCATCGCAGTAATGCAGGCCGCCACCATTCAGAATGGCTGTGTTGGTACTGATCGTGCAGCCATAGATAGTCCCATCGCAGTAAGCCAGTCCCCCGGCATAGTTCCCTGAGTTGCCGCTGATCGTGCATCCGTGAATAGTCCCAGCGCAATCATACAGTCCGCCGCCATATTCGGATGCGGAATTGCTGCTTATCGTGCAGCTTACGATAGTCCCGTCACAGCCATACAGTCCGCCGCCATTCAAAATGGCTGTATTGGTACTGATCGTGCAGCCATAGATAGTGCCATCGCAGGACATCAGTCCGCCGCCGGTGTTTCCCGAGTTGCCGCTGATCGTGCAATAGGAAATGGCCCCGTGGCACGAATTCAGCCCGCCGCCGGACGAGTCTGCCGAGTTGCCGCTGATCGTGCAATAGGAAATGGCCCCGTGGCACGAAGCCAGCCCGCCGCCGGACGAGTCTGCCGAGTTGCCGGTGATGACGCAGCGGCTAATGGACGCCATAGAATTCGCGCTCCCATATATCCCGGCGCCGTAGGCGAACGAACCGTTCGTGATCGTGAAACCGGAAAGCTCACAGGTCTCGTCCTCCGCGCCCGCGAACCTAACGACCGAACCGGCGGCGCCGCCGTCGATGATCGTCGAATCGACGACATCCGGGTCCTCGGGGTCCTCAGAACGCAAGATGATATTTTTATTGCCGAAGTGGATGTTCTCGTAATAGGTCCCCGGATGGACGACTATTGTGTCGGCATCGACAACGCCATCAATCGCGTCCTGAATCGTGGCGAAGTCGCCCGACCCGTCCTCATAGACGTGATACTCCGCCGCCTGAACAGTCAAAACCGACGCGAACAGAACGACAACAACCGCCAAAAGCGTAGAAAATTGCCTCATTCTCTTGCCCTCCAAAGCAAATCTCGTTTACAGGATGCTTGGGTCCGATGGGCGGGAGAACTCGGAGTGAGGCGCCCAAACCACACGCGACATGTGCCCGCTCATCAGGCCGTTCATAAAGCTAAAATGGTATCTAGCCACAAGCAGTTCACGATATCAATATCCCCGAGGAGACCCGAAAAATCAGATTGACCCAAGCGGGGCTTTGGCCCTTTGGAGTGCGTCCGCCGCGCGGCGGATTTCATTGCCGGTGACCTGGCTCCGCCCTCTGATAAGTCGCTCTTCTGACATTGCGGGGGGCGATCCAGGGAATAGGATGTTGTCAGTCAGAGCCAGTGCCGCGTCAAGCCGCGGCCAGCGAAAGCGGTGTCAAGCCGCCACCGCACTCCAAAGCACCCAACAGGTGCAGGCGTTCATACCACGGTAGGATTGGGGCACTCTCTGCTGGGCTGAACCGTGTTTACTTCAGCGCGGACAGTTCGATTATCTTGCCGACGCCGACCTCAATATAGTGGTCACCGAATTCCTCTTTGAAGAGGTTTCGGGCAAGATCGCCAGAGCAGTGGCACGGCCCAGCCCATTCAACGCCTAGCTCTTTGAGGCGAGCTATAAGCCGTTGTATGGTCTCCTTGCTCGCTCCGCCAAGATGGAAGCCGCCCGTCACCAGAAATCTCTTTGCTTTTGTGGTCTTCCGGGCGACCGCGACCATTTTCTCGATGCCAGGGTGTGCGCACCCGCTGATGACCGCGGTTACGGAGGGCGTGGTTATCACAAGCGCCTGCTCAAGTATGAAACCATCGACCTGCCCTGTTGTAAAAATTCCATCGAACACCTCTCTCGCTCCGTCAACCTCAACGATTTTCGCGCCGAGCGAGGATACCTTTTTCTTGAACCTGGACGGAAACGAGGCGGGCAGATATACCGAGACATTGGGGTTCGTGCCCAAAAAGGCCCACAGACCATCCGTGTGATCTCCGTGGATATGCGACAGAACCACGACGTCGATCGACTTGGGATCAATATGAAGGGCCTGCATGTTGGAAAGCAGAATCTCGCCATTGCCGCCCGTGTCGAACAGGATTGTTTTCTCAAGACCGGTTATGACGCAGCCAAATCCCCAATCGGTCTTCAACCCCTTACGGTAGGGGTTATTGTCATAGACTATTGTTATCTTAATGTCCCCCGGAACCATTGTCCGTCGCCATACTTCTGATGCCTCCCGGAAAAACCAAACGCCCACCTGCCCCCAATACAACACAGAATATAAGAAAGCCGAACAAACATCTGCCTCGCATACCACTTTTATACTAGCCACAAGCTCTCAAAAACTGCAATAGTGGATGCGAGGCTCCTCGTAAGGCGGAAACTAGCGAAAAGGGATCAGGCAGCCGTTCATCTGTCGGTTCTGCCAATGCGAGTCTTGAGATATTTAGCGCTAAAGCTTTGCTCGCCGTTGTTCGATAAGTACATTTTGGACCTGGCAGCGAGACGACGCACCTTATGGCACGGCACCGTGGAGAAATGGGAGTGTGAGATGAGGCGCAGTGGTCTTCTGCTATTTGTGACAGTTGTGGTCATCGTGGGTGTGACCGGTTCGGCCTACGCGGCGACTCCGCCCAGTCTCAAGCTTGTGCCCTACAATGGCGGCTTCTTCTCCATCAATATCCCCCAAGGCTGGCAGATTATCACGGCTGGCCAGTGCAGCGCGTTCGCTCTCGTCGTTCGCGACCCCAAGAACCCACTTCGGCAGGTTTTCTTCTTCGGCGAGGTCGGGCCGGTGTATATGAGCGAACGGCAGCGGCAGATAGACAACCAATACATGGCGATGGGTGGATACCCCGTCACATGGATCGACATGCCGGCTGTGGCGCCCTTTACGCCCGGCAACTTCATTGCCAACTTCGGCAAGATTGCCGCCAGCCGCATTGGCCAGCAGTTCATGCCTCAGGCGCCCAGGCTTGAGCGTTTTCAGCTCATCAGCGAGACTCCGTTACCTTCGCTGGTTTCGGGCGGCCAGGCGGCTTTGGTTCGCGGGCTGTTTCTAAAAGATGGCAGGGTCGGACAGGGACAGTTCGTTCTCACGGTCGGCACCTCGTTACCGATGATGGGCGGGCCCGGCGTAGGGATCGCGCACGGCTTCTTGGTCGCGGGCATAACGGCGCCCAAGCGTGAATTCGCGGCCATACAGGGGATTCTCACCAAGTCGTTCGAGAGCTTCAACCTCTCACAGAGCTATGTCCAGAATTGCCTCCAGCAGCAAGCCCAGGCTTGGGATGGCGTCCGAAAGGCGGGACAGACGCTGCGCGAGTCGTCAGATATCCTGATGAAAGGCTGGACGGAGCGAAATAAGACATACGACATCATCGCTGAAAAGCGGTCGGACGCTATGCTGGGCAAGGAGCGCCTCTACAACCCGAGCACCGGCGAGGTCTATGAGTTTGAGAACGGCTTTTTTGACAAGTACAACCTACACCGCCAGCGCTATGAGATGAGCAACCTTCAGCTGTTACCGGGCGACAGCTACGAGCTTTGGATGCAGGCCGCCAAGGATGGCCAGCAGCACCTGCATTAGCAGCTAGCCTAGCCGGGGGCAAAGGCCGCGATCCACACGACCAAGAATAACGTAATCGCAGCAGCTACTGCGAGCACCACCTCAAGACTGAGCCTCATACACCATCTCCCTGCTTAATCAGAGCTCCCCATCGGCGCAACCTGCCGCCGGGTGTGTCCTCGAATTTCTGTCCTAAAAACTGCGAGAATCTCGCCGGGTTCCTTCCCTCACTTCTTGAGCTCAGGTTGTCAGACAGCAGCTCGCCGAACTCGTTACTACTGCATAACCTTCCACTGCTATACTTTGCCGAAAAAGCCGCCTTTCGTCAAGGTGCGGAAGAGCTCCAGATGACAGGAATAAATGGGCAATGTTCAAGACATTCTGCCGGAAGAGAATGGTTCCCAGCCGACTTGATGACAGTCAGGCAATCCGTTGGCTCAGAGCGAGGTCAGGGTGATTTGTGGAGGAAGTTGCCAGAGGGGCGTGCCAATGTCTCCAGGGTCAGACCGGCCGGGCGTGTGAATGTCCTCAATAACGTACCTTATTCGTCTTATTTCACTATGAAGCGGCGATTCAGCATTTGCTGAATCTGTGCATTATAATGAATCTCACCGGCGCGTAGCGCCTTTGATGATTCCGCGAACTAGAACTCATTAAACGCAGAACGCTGAGGTCTCATATTATGCTCAGCTTCGAGAGAAGGTAGTTCACGCGCTCGTAGGCATCGCGCTGAAGCATTTCGCGCTCCTCTCCTACAGCCTCCTCAAGTTGCGGAAAGCCGACGATTCGTCCGTGGGGGGCACCGGCCGGTCAAAGGACGATGTGCTCGGACGTCGGGTGGACCAGTGGTACGCAGGCGTGAGATGTTCGGTCACGCAATTCAAGGGTCATTGACATGGCTATTTCCAATGTTGGGCTCGAACCGCGAGCATCAGCCGCGCCGTCCTCGGCGTCGGCTGGAAGGCATTGTTGGGCATTCGTATTCAGCTTCTTTCTCTAACAATAGCATCTGTTTGCTGGATAGGCCACCCATCCCCTCGCGCGGAAGATCCTTGGGGATCCTATTGACTCTTGGGTCCACAGAATCGAACCCCCCAAATGGTCTTGCCATCCGCCTGCGTGCCAATTCCACATATTCTGGGTTAAGTTCGATTCCTATGCAGCGTCTGTTCAGAACTTGGCACACTCGCAGCGTGGTACCGCTGCCGAAAAAGGGATCCAGGATAAGGTCGCCCTCGCCGGAGGACGCAAGCACCATCCGCGCGACCAATGCTTCGGGCTTTTGAGTTGGGTGGTCCTCCCTTTCTGGATTCGAGTAGTGAACGTGCGAAAATGTCCATACGTCGCCAGGATTTGCGCCAGCCATATTGTTTCGATCCCGGTAATACTTCTGCGGAACCCGGACAGCATCCAGGTTAAACTTGAAGTCGTCTGTCTTGGCAAACATGAGAATGTCGTCGTGGCGGGGAGAAAACCCCCGTGTTCTTCCCATGCCTTGCGTGTAATGCCACGTTATCCAACTATTGAAGTACATCCCCAATCGTTGATCCAGAATGTCGTACAGGTACGAGATGAACCTGAACCCCATGAATACGTAAATGGTGCCGCGAGGAGCAAGTATGCGGCACGACTCCTGCAACCATGTCTTAGAGAACTGAAGATACTCCCGGAACCCCTTGATGTCGTGGTTATTGCCGTAGTTTTTTCCCAGGTTGTAGGGAGGGTCGGCGATGATAAGATCAACCGACTCCGAGTCTATCATTCTCAGTAGTTTGAGAGCGTCGCCAGTCTTTATCTGGATGTCACTCATCGGTCTTGATCCAATCATACGTTTTGGCCAGCTCAAGCCATTCAGCAAAGCCTTTCTTGGAGCGGATGAACTTCCTGTCAAGAAGCTGACAGAACTCCCATGTTGTTCGTTTGGTCGAGGTCACATAGTGAATGTCCCTCACCTGTAGCTGGCCGCTACCGAGGGCAGGATTGTAGCTGATGTCGGCGCTGGACAGGTACTTCAGATCGTATGCGTTGTAGGCCACCACTTCCATAATGCCGTCCATCAAGCCTGTTGTGCCGTTCTTCGTGGAGTACACCTTATGCTTCAAGGAGAGAATGATGAAGATGTAGTCGGGGTCCTCGACGTATGCAGTTCTGACCCTCTTAAATGCAGTGATATTGGGAGATTTCCCACTCGATTTAATGTCTTCTGCAGTAGCCTTGACATCCACCTCTGCGGTAATCCCGCTTTCGGTTTTTCGCTGTCTCTTGAACTGCAGAATCACGTCCGCCATGTAGAGTCGCTCTTTTGTCTCTACGTTGATGAGGGAATACCGGTTGTTCTTATCCTCAAGGACGTCTTGAAAGATCTCGACGGCCCAAGCCTCGACGAATGGCCCGGCAATCTTATTGATGTTCTCCATCGGTAGGCCGAGCTTCAGATTCGTATTGATCACGATTCTGTTCCTCCCGGCCTCAATGGCCTCTTTCATGATTCCCTCGATTGAGGCCGTGACAAACGCGGAGCACTCCTCGTAGTCTTCGCACTGCTCGGGTATCTTGAACGTAATGTCTTCGTACTTCACTTGTCAAGTCGCCTTTGTTTTATGCCCAACAGATTGATCCGCATAACATGCGGAATTTTGGTTTCCGGCCCGCATAACACACCATTGGAGCGAGTGCCAAAGACGCGCTATGCCCTTTATGTTCATTTGGTTGCGCCATGTCTCGCGGTTTATTATGACATCTTATGCGGATCGGCATAAAAACCTCCCGAAGTTACTTCAGAGCCCGTCCACCGGACTGCGAACGCCCGACGGGCCGCGGTTGAGGACATGGGTATACATCATCGTCGTTTTAACATCCTTCTCCTGCCGCTTCATATAGCGATTTGTTTCACATCATGCTTCTCGGGTACGTCCTCCATCGCCATTGACAGGTACGCATCCTTGATATTCTCCTCCAATTCCTCGACGGTTTCTCCTTGCGTCATAATCTCCGGATGCTCGAGCAGTTTGCCAAGCCAGAATCTGCCCTCCTTCCAGTAAATCATAGTCATTTTCGTGTCCACGATAGTTCCTCCCGCAAATAGTGCACCATTCCTGGGGTTGCCTGTAACACGCTCAATTCCCCCGTCGTGAAGTAATCAGCTGCTTCCTTCAAGGTCAGCGACTTGGTCATTCGTAAAGCCTCTTCTCTGAGGAGAGTACCGCATAATCGGGGGCTGAGGTCAAGAACGAGTCACCCGTTTCAGCGCCCTTTTCTCGAGGTTGGTGAGTAACGCGGGAGCGGACCGAAGCGGCAGTTGAACTGTGCAGCATGCATGGCATTCGACACCACCCCGAGTCGCTCAGCTGCGGCCCTGCTTGTCATTTCCAGCGCTTCTGAGCAATGCGCCAGGGATGCAGCGCGACGATGTAGAAACCGGCTTTTACCGCGGGATCGTTTTGGGCGATCTCGTTTGCCTCGTCCCTCGATTCGACCTCGAAGACCGCCATCCCACCCGCCTTGTCCATGAACGGGCCGCCCATTACCAGCTTTCTCGCCTCGAAGTTCTTGCGCAGATATGCTATGTGGCGTGAAATGTGCTCCCCGTCCGGGCCTTCTTTGCGCCAGCTCGGCCCTTTTGAATAGATCACCGCGACGTGCATTTGCATCTCCTCCCGATGTTGTCTTGCGTGAATGATGCTGAAACCAGTATTCTGGCCATAATCTGCCTCGCCTACAGTAACGCGCAATAATCGGTGTTACAACCTATTGCCTTGCTCCGAATGAATAGATCGCCGACGATGGATCACGCTGAGGGCAATCGTTTGGCCTTCTGTCAAAGTGTGGTGTCGAGCCACCACCAATGAAATCCGCCGCGCGGCGGACGCACTCCAAAGGGGCAGCCATCCAGCCTGACGCCTGACAATCTGATTACTGGCCCGCTTATGCCTTCTCGTCCGCCCTAGTCCGCCAGACGGCGAACGAAGGAGGATTCGCCCATCTCCCCTGCGGGGGAGACACTTCCGCCACCTTGCTCTCTTCGTTTCGCCTCGGCTATAATGCCCCTTCGTTTTGAATCAGTGTGAGAGGTAGGAATGAATATACTTCTTGTGAACGACGACGGGATACATGCAGAGGGCATCGTGCGCCTCGAGGAGTCGCTTTCTGACTTCTGCGACATCTATGTCGTGGCGCCCGAGACTGAGCGGAGCGCGTGTTCTCACAGCATCACGCTTCGGCGGCCGGTTTTGGCAAAGCAGCTCTTGGAGCGCAAGTTCGCGGTTGACGGCGTGCCGGCAGATTGCGTCAATCTCGCTCTTCTGAAGCTCTTTGCCGACGTTGATTTCGACCTCGTGCTCTCCGGCGTCAACAACGGCCACAACACCGGCGAGGACGTCAGCTACTCGGGCACCGTGGCCGGCGCGATTGAGGCCGCGATGCTTGGCAGGCGAGCGATGGCCCTTTCGGTCGGCCATTCTGAGCGTCCCGACTTCGGCCCTGCGTGCGAGTTCACGAGGGATTTCGTGAGGCGCTTTTCGATGAGCGATCTTCCGCCGATATGTTTCTTGAACATCAACTTTCCGCTCGGCGCCGGGCCGTTTCCGGTTATGGTGACGAGGCAGGGCAGGCTGCATTTCGAGAATAGTGTCGTCGAGGTTGAGGACCCTACTTCGTCGGACGGAACGCCGGAGGGCGCCCGGAGGTTCAGGATAGGACGGACAACGGAGCACGACCGAGCGGCGGAGGGCACGGACGTTCACGCAGTGTGCAACGGCTTCATCTCGATAACGCCCATGAACGTTGACCTCACTGACGAGCGCGCGCTCAACACGACCGAACGGCTTCTGAGGTCTGCGCTCGCCGTTGTGAAAGAGCCTGCATCGAGCACGAAGATAACCGAGAGAATGGGTTAGGGTGACCCGGATGTTCAAATGGCTCGCATCGATTCCGCATCAGCTCGTTGAATGGACGATTGCCTGGGCAGATTCCGCCTATAGCGTATGGGCGCTGTTCTTGCTTGCGTTCGCCGAGTCCAGTTTTTTCCCGATACCGCCCGACGTTCTACTCATCGCAATCGGCATGGCGAAGCCGGAGTCGGCCTTGTGGCTGGCGCTAGTCTGTACCATCGGTTCCGCCACTGGTGGGATGTTTGGGTTTCTCATTGGTAGGGTCGGCGGGCGGCCGCTGCTTCTGAAGATCTTCAAAGAGAAGAAGGTCAGCGTGGTTGACAGATACTTCGAGAAGTATGGCGTAATGGCCGTTGGCGTCGCGGGATTTACGCCCATCCCCTACAAGGTCTTCACGATCTCGGCGGGCGCCTTCAGGATGAATTTCCCCAAGTTCGTCGTTATCTCGGTGATCAGTCGAGGCGCTAGGTTCTTTCTCGTTGGGCTTGTCCTGATGTTCGTCTGGCCGCTGGTTCGAGACTCACTGCCGAAGGAACAGCTGATGAGCTATCTCAACTACTTCTCGGTCGCATTCATAATCCTCTTGATCGGCGGCTTCTATTTTGTGAGAGTAATGGGGAAACGTCACGCTCGAAGGTCCAAAGAGCAGGAGGCCGGGAATGCAGGGGAGGTTGGCGGCCAAGAGGCGGGCCCGGCGGAACCTTCAGGCGGGTCAGGTTCGTAGGTAATAGGCGTCGGGGCGTAGCGCAGCCTGGTTAGCGCGCTGCCTTCGGGAGGCAGAGGTCGGAGGTTCAAATCCTCTCGCCCCGACCACTATCCAGCGGCCATTCCGGTGATTCTCACTCTCAAAATCCACCCTTTCCCCCAAATCGGTTAAGTCCAGTTCTTAGCGGTGTTCCCGGATTGCCCTAGTCGCAGCTATAGCGCATATATAGCACTTTTCCGGAACGCGGTAAAAAGAGGCAGTGCGCGCTGAAAGGGGGTCGTGGAGGAAAATCACTACCTTTGGGAGCACGGCTATACTGCTATTGAGCCGCCGATACGTAGCGCATATATAGCACTTTTACCGCGAATCCCCCTCGCGCATCCCTCGACCAGGCTAGCCACAACCCCCAGCCGAATCGCTGGACGCCGTTCCACGCTAGGTCAAGCACACCTAGCGGCAGGGTTATACCCCCGGTTCCGCGCGTGCCTGACCTTTTGACGTAAGCGATCATCCAGGCTCGAACTCTCCTTCCGGCATATCTTGCTCAAATCCGGTTTCACCCAGGGTCTCGAACTCTGTCTCATCGAAATCGAGACCGTAAGCCCATTCAGGATGAAGTATCGAGCCTCCGTAGCCTCGCGTGATTATACAGCTATTCAAACCATATCGTTTGCTTGCGTCACCTTTTGACTAGGCCGTCGGTTTCTTCAGCTCGCGAACTTCGACCGGGATTAGCTTTTCCTCCTCACCCGGTTCCTCGTATTCGTATTCTGTGCCGTCAGGAATCGGCGTAGCACCTTCGATTAGCATCGGCTCAATCCCATAAGCCGCGCGGTCCTCACGACCCGTCGGTTGACCGCTGTATAGGTCGCAGTAAACAATCCGACCCGTCGGCGGAGGTCCGCCAAACTCTGATTTTTCCCGACAAATGAGTTGACGAATAATGCCGTCGTCGGGCAAGTGTACCACCTCGTCACGGCCAATCAGCAAAACCTGAGGCGCGCGCATCTCTTGCAGACGTGCCTCAATCAGCGCGTCGATCTCGATCTTTGCAGCCGGTTTTCCTTCGGCCCGATCGCCTAGTTCTTTCGCAGCGATTGTATCGCCTTGAAGTGCTTTGCGGAGCTGCGCCAACATAACCGCATAAGCAAAGTTCTTGTCTGTTTGCAAGTTCTCGACCTTTGTTGTGCCGTCATCTTGCAGTATCTCAACGCTGGCCTCTTTTGCACTAAGCAAATCACGGGCCGCCTCGCTCAGATACTTCGTTTTCGGGGGTCGGCCCTTCGGGTTACCACTTTGGCCAGGCTTCCACGCGTGTTCCTTCAAACCAGCAAGTTGCCGCTCACGGGAACTCAGTTTATCGTTCTCTTCAGTCATCCCTTATATCCTTTCTTCAAAAATAGGGCCAGGAGGAAAGACCGTAGCCAATCCCCCCAGCCAAAAAACAAGGAGTCACAGTCAAACTCATCTGTCAAACTCAATACATATCGGAGCGTCGCTATACACTCCGAATCGCGTGCGTTTTGCGATTTTCTATACAGTTGCCGAGCAATGCGATCAAGCGCCTCTTGATCGCCATCTTCCTCAGCTTGCTGGCCTCTCAGAATCAGCTCAATGAGTTTCATTTATTCCTCAAAAAAAGTGGCCGGGGAAAAAGACCGTAGCCAATTCCCCCGACCAAAACCAAAGGAATCGAATCAAGGGGCCCTACGCCTTGATACACGCCAAAGCATTATTATACGCTCTCCAACCCACGGAGGTTCGAGAAATGAGAGGTCACTTTTTTCCGCCTAGCATACTCCGCAGCGATCGCTTCTTGCGCGGCGCAGGAGCTACCACTTTGACAATCGGTCGTGTTCGCGCTGCCCGCTCACGGTCACGCTGAGCCGTTTCTGCATCGAAACCAGCAGTTACCGCTTTGAACTCCGCCGTCCTAGCTTCCCTTTGTGCTCTTGCAACGTCGGACTCAGGCCAAAATATGGACACGACGCTAGGCAATAGTTGCAACGCACTGATGACAAGCTCCTGGTCCGGCTGCGCAAGCCCTGCAATTTTCAAGAGGTTGTCTGCAAAAACGACGGGCGCGGTATCCAAACGTAGTTTCTGTTGTAGATAATACGCAAGCGCCAGCTCGGGGATACGTTGCCCGCCAACAGCACGATAGCCACCTTCCGCAAGCACTACGATATACGGCGTGTTCCCGTGCCCAAACTTCATGTTCGTCTTGAGAATGTAGGAGCTATCGTCGAATATCTGCGCGGCTTGCGCCATGTCAGACGCCACGACCTCACCGCCAAGCTGATTCTTGAGCTTCGCAGCCTGCCACGCGTAGAGGCAGGCAAGCCGTTCGTTGAAAAGTGCCAACTCGGTCAGGCTAAGCCAATCTCTCAAGCGCTCGTCTTTTGCGGCTCCCGAAACGTCGTATTTGGCCTGGTCCGGCGCGAGCGTCAACCAGCCAGCCACGGAATAGCCATCCTGCGTAATCATGTGTGTCGTGCAAAGGTCCTCAGGAAAACCAACATAACCGCCCTTCCGCTTACTGACATCCGCCTCGAGGCCCTCATCCAAAAACTGGATGCGCTGGCGAATGATATGTCCGATCAAGTTCATGCCGGTGCCTCCTGCATCAATTTTGAGAACCCCTGCGCCGCGCGGTCGATGTCCGAAAGACCGCGACTCTCCTGAATGCGCGTCAACCCTTCCGTGAGCTTCACAATTCCTGCCTCACAAATCCTCTCAGTGTTGGAATGGCCATACAACGACATTTGCCCGCTCAACGCTATACGCTCCTTCTGTTCCTTTGTCATACTGTTACTCCTTTGTAACTTGTGTTTCAGCACGTCCCTGGCAGGCGTGCCTTAATCCCAAAATATAGCTTTCAATAAGCGCCTCGGTCCATACCACTTCCTCGTATTTGCGATTTCTTTCAATTTATAGCGTCGTGCAACTGCGTTGTTCGTGGCCGAATATCATGCACAAATATGGCCTATTTGCCGACGATTATTAGGCACTTTACCTATAACACAAACGCTGACTCTCACATCCCGCTCCAGAAGCCAATCGACGTTCCATTTCTACTTTACACAAGAGCATATTATCAGAACCAACTGCACGCTGCTACCCCGGTGCATTGCAGCGTCCCAGTTTTTGGAGGCCATCCGCCTCGCGGGCAAAGTGTTGATTCAGTCATCTCAGCGTTGTCGTTACCGTCGTTACCGACGTCACCGTCGTCACCAACTTTGCAGCCGTGTGGCTTACTTCCACAGCGTGACGTCACTAACGACACTAGTTTCTCTTATATATATACTTTTGCGCGTACATAACTGTATGTGCATATTTAAGATTCTTCTTTTCTCCAGATTCCCACAGGTCACGTATATATATACACCAGAATATACCGTCGTTACCGTCGTCATCAATGTCCTTGTGGCCGTGTAGCCACAGTTTGGCGCGACGGTAGCGCTTTTTTACCGACGTCACTACCGTCGTTACCGACGTCGTTACCGTCGTTGTTGACCCAGTCAGGTTCCTGTTCAGGTTCCTGTTTACACCAAAGGTGAATCATTCGTTGCTTGCTATGTATCTGTCTGCAATAGACATTGGCGTTCTCCAGTGGCCTTTGAAGAGCTTTGATATTCTTGACGAGTCGTGCTGCGTCTATAGGCCATGACTTCGGCGGACGTTGCGGGTCAAAGTCGGCATGTCGAGTTAGCACTTGATATAGTTCAGTTGGGGACCCTTTGAACTCATGGTTGAACAGTTGGTTTAGGAAGTTGAGTATAGTTGAGGCGAGGATGTTACCTTCCACGATGTCATCGAGATTGTCGGACGCATTGCTTCTGTATGCTTCGTAGAACTCTGCGTCGTCGTGCCCGAGTGCTCTAGTAACGGCTATGCCCCACCGGGCAGCGTCGGCCATCCTATATCGTTCTGTGAGTTTCACGTCGGGATAGATACCGATGGCCTTGCCGATGATGTCGAGCAATGCCCCGAATATGCGCGGCTTGGCTGCCATGAACCCGTCCCGGAATGCTTGTTCATCTTCTGGTTGTGTCAGGCGCTCCAGGTGAATAGAGAGGCACCGGTCGAGCAGATCGGGTTGCCTGACGATATTATCGATGCCGTTTAAGATAAAAACGGGTTGGAATACGCGCACGATGTCATCGTCGTCCGTGTGCAACTTGCGCTTAGTCTCCCCGGCTCCCGTTATCGCAGAGCTTATCAGGTCGGATAGATTGACTCTGATATAGGTCAGGTTGTCGAGTATCACGACGCGGTTATGGCAGAGGTAGTGCGTCAGCTTCCCTAAGTCGTAGATGTCCCGGCAGCTTGGCGATACGGACGGGTCGATGAGTTCACGCAAGGCCCACGCCGCCGATGACTTGCCGCTCCCCTCTGTTCCGTTGAGCACGAGCGCGAATGCAGGCCGCTCTGTCAACACGATGCCGCCGACGAGGAATGCCAAGACAAGAAGCCGATGTTTGGCTTCTGTCTCTGCGTCTCCGAGCGACGGCAAGAACTGCCAAAGCTCATCGATATGGCCGCCTCGTTCGGGATTGCATTGTTGCCTTTGATGCTTGTATCGTTTGAAGATGGGATGCTCCATTATTTGGAACTCCCAGCCACTCGGTCTGATCGTTACGGTCTGCCATTTATCGTTGACAAGATCATATCGGACAGTCCGCGATTCGGCTTCGGTCATCGCTCTACAGTGTAGTGTCCGCTGCCCCTCTGCTATCGCCTCGAGCGCATCACGGACATCGACAACCGTTGAACGGCCTACGGGCCTGTCTGTTGTATGCTGTAGGAACAGCTTGCCCAGGTCGGCTCTGACGACGGCGCTCCTGACTGGTGCAATCTCAGCGTGAGTAGTCTGTTGGAACTCCGCGTATGTTTCGCCGAACTGGTCATGGAACACGACATATCGCTTCTTGGCTAGCCGGAACAGCGCTGTCTTGTCAACGACATGCTCAGGCTTCTCATCCTTTTTGCTTGTCGTGGCTGTCGGCTTTTCGACCTTCGCGGCAGTGTCCTCCTGCTTTCGGAACCATTGGTCGAGGTCCCCACCGCCGACAACGAAGTCAGTTACGTCGTGGACACCCGTCGGCAATCGGAACACCAGCACGTCCGGGAACTGCGCTTGCCACTTTTTGGCCATTGCCTGACCCGGCTCATCGGCGTCAGGTATCAACACGACTCGGTCGAACTGCGTAACGAGGCCTCTCAATTGCTTGCTGATTTGCTGAGCCGACCCTATCGCCACCGCCGACATTGCGAGCTCCTGAAGGACCAGGCCCGCGTCAAACTCACCCTCACAGACACACAAAGTCCGGGGATCACCGGGCAGATAGTAAAGCGTCTTCCGGCTTTCGCCGACCGCCTTGTATCGGTCCTGACTGTCTTTCGGTTTCAGGCGGCGGATGTTGACTCCTATCACGTCCGCGCCCGTGACCCAGGGAATCGTTATGCCCATGATAGCCTTATTGTTGCCAACAGGTTGATAATCCGTCTTGTTGTATCCGAGGCGCATCATCTTGATCGTCTCATCCTTGAGTCCTCGGGCGTGTAGATAGTCGAGCGCCTTTTTGCCCTTGTCGGTCCACAGTTGCGCCTCACAATTCTTGACGAAATCAGCGGCGAATGTCATCCAGACGAAGCGTGTTTTTTGGCTTGGGTTCTGTGGTGTCGTCTGAGCTGGCAGCACTTCGCCAAGATATTCCTTTGCTTCTGGGAAGGTCATCCCGCGTCTCTCTTTCAGATACGCGTAGATGTCACCGTTCTTCTCGCATCGCCGACAAGCCCATCGGTCAGTACCGCTGTGATTGAGTTGAACCCTGAAGCGGTCTTTACCTCCGCAGAAAGGACACGGCCCATGCCATTCGCCGCCGCCTGCTCCAGAGACTTTAGCGAGTTTTACGTCTGTGCCTATCAGATCGAGTAGAGTCATAGTGCAACCTCCCGGTCTAGTGGCGCGGCCTTGCAAAATAGGACTTGACATTGGGGATCGAAGGAGCGTATTGTTGACTTGATGGTTTTCACGTCTTCGGCCTTTTCCCGGTAGCACGGGGCGGGCCGAGGACGTTTTGCTTTTTGTCTAGTCATTGCACTATCGCCCGGCGTGCAGTTCGACCGGCTGTCGCTCTTGTTCCTCTAGCCATTTCTGAATGGCTTTGGGTCGAAAACCGAGCTTGCGCCCCCCGCCAATCTTAATGTGCGGGATTCGACGCTGCGAGGTCATCTCGTAAATCGTGCAAACCTGCACTCCAAGCACGTCCGCGACCTCTTGACTATTCAGTAGTTTGTCCATTTCCAACCTCCACAAACAAGTTTGATTGAAAGTCATCTTGAAAACTCTTGCTTCAGAGTAACAAACTGTCTTATACTGGTCTTAAATGTGTAAAGAAGCAGTGTTCGCATAGGCTGGAGCGTCGCTAAATGGTCAAGAAGAAGAGACCCCAAATCGCGTCAAACATCGATCTGTTTGAGGGGCTGAAAAAGCATCTTGCGGAGCATTTTGAGACGATACAAGAGCCGGGAATAGTCCGCCCATGTATTATCGTTGTTGATCGATCTAATCCGCCCGTTTGGCTCCAGCCAGTTACCACTTTCCCTAAGGACCCACAGAAGCCAAAAGAGCTGGGAAGGCTTCAGTTTTGGCGCGCATCATCGAACCGAATCGACTGGGATTCGGAGCACTTGAAGTTGATCAATGGGGGCGCGAGGGCGCTTCATGGCGCGCTTTTCCCGAATGCTCCGCCGATGGAGAATGAGCGAAAGCACGGCAGCTTGGTCCTGGTGTTCACCTTCGACCTTGCGAAATGGCGGCCTCCCCGAGGGCGTGAATATGACTGGGCGCGCGGACGTTTTGAGTGCTACTGCCGTCGATGCGGACAGTTCTTTTTGGGGGGTCACAAGAGAGATAATCATTGTTCACAATGCAGACGATACAACTCAAAATATGTCAAAGGAGGGACTCAAATGGCAATCTTCAAGCGCAAGACGAAGGACGGCAGTTTCCTCTATTATGTCTCATACCGCGACCCCTCTGGTTGCTGGAGACGTGAATCGACGCGCCTGAGCAACCTCAAGGCCGCTGAGCGATTTCTTGAGGCCCGCAAAACCGCCGTAGCTGAGGGCCGGTTCCTCGATGTCAAGGACAAGGCCCGGATAACGTTTGCGGAGCTAGCGAAGGATTATCTCAACTATGCGCGCCAGGCCGGTCGCAGCCCCGAGCGCGCCGAATATGCGCTCAAGCCGTTGCTTATCTTCTTTGGCGCGAACACCCTCGCCTCGGAGATCAAGCGCGCGAACGTTGAGGACTATCGGGATAGCCGGTCGCAAGAGGTCAAGCCTGGGACGGTTTTCCGAGAACTGACTACGCTGCGAGCCTTGTTCAATCGAGGCGTCGAGCGTGACCTGTTACCTGGCAACCCAGCGGCCCGGATCCGAATGCCCAAGCTGAAGGGCCGTCAACGGCTCCTGTCCCAGGATGAGATTGAGGCGCTTCTGAGGGCTTGCCAGTCAAGTAAGGCGAAGTACCTCTATGATGCTGTCAAGTTGTGTCTCCTGACTGGTCTGCGAAAGTCCGAACTGCTTTGGCTCCGCTGGGCCGATCTTGACTTGAAGGACCGGGTCCTGGTCGTTGAACACGGCAAGGGAGACAAGCAGCGCATGATCCCGCTGTGTGAACAAGCTGTCGAACTACTGAGGCGCCTGGCGAGGGATTCCGAGTTCGTTATCAATGACCAGGGCCGTCAGATCAAGAGCATCCGCCGGTCCTTCAACTACGCAGTAAAGAAGACCCAGTTGCCCGATGTCGTCTTTCACGATCTCAGACACCAGTTCGGCTCGATGCTGGCAGCCTCGGGGGCCGATCCGTTTTCAATCAGAGCGCTTCTCGGACACTCGGACCTGAAAACCTCGATGATCTATGTCCACCTCAGCGGCGGCAAGCTGCGCCGCGCGGTGGAATCGCTGCCGGAATTGACCCCGAAAACGGAGGCAGTGCGCGCCTCTGAATCGGGTCAAAATTATTCCGCGGTCGGAGGGGCCTGAGGAAAACCCATAGCGCATATATAGCACAGTGCTTTTCTTGACTGTTGGAACAGCGGCCATATAGCGGTGGTTTGGCGTGCCGAACGCTGCCTTCGGGAGGCAGAGGTCGGAGGTTCAAATCCTCTCGCCCCGACAAGCCATTTAGCAGTCATTCCTGGCGATTTCACCCTGAGAGTGGCCTTCTTGTGCTCTCCCATTGGCTCTGCTCGGGGCGCGGCGTCAGCCGGCGCGCCGCTCGGAGGCCTCGAAGAACGCCTCCTGGACGCGCCTCGTAATGGGGCCTGGCGCGCCTGAGCCTACGGGCTTGCCGTCGAGTTTAACTACTGGCGTGACATCGACTGTTGTGCCTGCGAGCAGCAGTTCGTGGGCCTTGTGCAACTCATCCTCAAAGACGGTGCGCTCGTGGCAGGGAATACAGAGCTTGTCGCAGATCTCAAGGACGGTCTGGCGGGTGATGCCGGCGAGTATGTAGTTGCACAGCGGAGGTGTGATTAGCTCGCCCCTCGAGACAATGAAAACGTTGCTGTGCGTCCCCTCCTGCACGGCCCCATCCCTGACGAATATCGCTTCCAGCGCCCCCGCTTCCTTGGCCTTCTGATGCGCCAGCGTGTTCGGAAGCAGGGCCACGGTCTTTATGTCGCACCTCGACCAGCGTTCGTCGGGCACCAGGATAGCCCCCACCCCGCTCTCCAGGTCGGCATCGTTCGACGGGAATGGTCTTGCATCGGCGAACACAGTAAGAGGGGTGTCGGCTGGTGGGAACCGGTGGCTCCGAGGCGCTACGCCCCGGGTCACCTGGATATACACAATTGCGCTGTCCTTCGTCAGGCCGTTTTCGGCGATGAGCCGTTCGGCGACCTCAGGCAGCTCGCCGAACTCAGCCCTGGCGAATCGCATCTCGCGAGCATTCCGCTCCAGCCGCCGGATATGGTCCTGCGTCCTGAATAGCTTCCCATGAAAACTCCGGACCACTTCGTAGATGCCATCGGCAAACAGAAAGCCCCTGTCGTCGGGGGAGATGGCGACTTTGTCCTTATCTATGAACTCTCCGTTGAAATAAGCGATCATTGAGCCTCCTTAATCCTCTCCGTCCAGATTTCCTCTACCGTCAAACCATTCCAGCGGGTCTGGTTGATCACGGTAATGGAAGCCCTAGTTTCCTGTCTATTCGGGCGAGGCAACGGCCAAGACGAGCAAGTCATTGCCAGAAGGCGTGCCCAAGACCTTCCCTTGCTGCTTCATCTCCGTCAATATCGCGTCAACTTGCATAGGTATCAGTTCATAGGCTGCCCCCGTCGAGAAGTCGACGCCGATTCCTATCAAACCTCCCAGAAGCAGATTTCCCCACACCCACCCGTTAACCGTGCGCACCAGGATCACCTCGTGAGGGAAATATCCCTCTTTCTGAAAGCGAATGATCACGCTTTTCGTCTTCCGAGGTATCTCTAAGACAAACGGGGTCTTCTCATTGATTGTCTCTTTCTTCACTATGCCAACCTTGGTAGGTCCATCGGCAGCGGTTGTCCTGAACTCAACTCTCTCTTTATCAAATTGGATTGTGACTTTGACATCAGAGGGGTCGGAATTGATAGGAATCTTCTGCTTTGAGCCACAGACAAGACTCGCGCAAGCGTGGGTCAGCAACAAGGCTACGATTATCAGAAGAAACATACAGCAAGTTGTTGAAATACGGTGAAACACAATATCCTCCTTGCGGCTCTGCTTGCGTTCGCTG
Organism: uncultured bacterium; assembly: GCA_965372715.1. Taxonomy (GTDB): domain Bacteria; phylum B130-G9; class B130-G9; order B130-G9; family B130-G9; genus CAYZPW01. The sequence continues at coordinate 22,772 of CBDVDH010000011.1, forward strand.
TTCATAAAGAAGTGATGGATGGTTCTCTCTTCTCCACCTTACCGCGCAAGCTACATGCCCCGCAACTATAGCGCTCGCCGCCAGACGCCGTTATTTCGCGTTGAAACGGAAGTAGGGGTCTTCTATTCTCAGGGAGCCAACGTCGTGCGTGGCCTCCACATAGCCGAGTGTCGAATCGCAATATCTTCTGCACTCTTTGCATAACGCGGTCCGGTCCCTTCGCAGGATCAGCATCGAGATGAATGGTCACTTAAGGCTCGGTTCCGCGATAGATAACTCCCCGCCTGGCCGCTACTTGCGCCAGAACTCGGGGACGAGGAGGATTATGATTGTGTATATCTCGAGGCGGCCCAGGAGCATGCACCATATTAGGAGCCACTTGCCGAGGTAGGGTATGTGGGCGTAGTTCTCGACGGGGCCGACGAGGCCAAGCCCGGGGCCGATATTGCCGATTGTGGCCGCAACCGCCCCGACTGATGTTATGAGATCGACGCCCATACTTGACAGCAGGACGGCGGAAACGGCAAACAGACCCATGTAAAGAAGGACGAACCCCAGGACGCTCCTCATGACGGCCCTGGACACGGGCTTGCCGGCGATCTTTACGTATCTGACGCCGTGGGGGTGAACCATCGTGAAAAGCTCTTTGTAGATGTATTTGAGGCAGAGCATGATGCGGAGGCACTTCATGCCGCCTCCCGTCGAGCCGGCCGAGGCGCCGATGATCATGCAAAGCAGGAGGATGAGCTGGGACATGGCGGGCCACTGGCCGTAGTCGGCCGTGACGTAGCCCGTGGTGGTAATGATCGAGACCACCTGAAAGGCCCCGTAGCGAAGCGCCTCGCCCAGGGTGTCATAGACGGCGCCGTAGATGTTGAGGCTGACGACGGCGATAAGGACAAGCACGGCGCCGAGGAAGAAGCGGCACTCAGCGTCCCGCCAGAAGGCCAATGGCTTGCCCCTTAGCATCTGATAATGAAGCGCGAAGTTGATGCCAGCGAGCAGCATGAAGACTATGATGACGATATCGAAGTAGAGGCTCCCAAAGTGGGCAATCGAGGCGCTCTTGGTTGAGAATCCGCCGGTGGGCATTGTTGTGAACGCATGACACACGGCGTCATAGAGGCCCATTCCGCCTAGCATGAGGAGCCCGATTTCGGCCGCGGAAATCAGCGCATAGACCTTCCAGAGCACCATTGCGGTGTCCCTGATGCGGGGCCTGAGCTTGTCGGGGATGGGGCTTGGCACCTCGGCCTTGTAGAGCTGCATTCCGCCGACGCCCAAGAAGGGCAGGATAGCCACCGACAGGACGATGATGCCCATTCCGCCCAGCCACTGGATGAGGCTCCGCCACAGAAGAAGCCCCTTTGATACCGCCTCGATATCGGTCAGGACCGACGAGCCAGTCGTTGTGAAGCCCGAGACCGATTCAAAGAAGGCATCGACGAAAGTATTGAACGCACCGCTAAGATAGAAGGGCAGCGCGCCGAAGAGGCCTATAGCTGTCCAGCCAATCGCCACGATCGCCATTCCCTCGCGCTGGCTGATGTGCTCTACCCTCACGCCCCTGAAACATGCGTAAAGCAGCGCCCCGGCGATTATCGTTATTCCCATCGACGCCGAGAGGGGAATGATGCTCTGGTCCATGTAGAAAAGGCCGACCAAAAGGGGGAACATCATCGTCAGGCCCAGGAAAAGGACAAGTATCCCAACGATACAAAGGACGTAACGCCAGCGCATCTATTTCATCGCGAGGATCTTTTCGACCTTCGGGACAGCCTGTCTTCTGGCGAACACTATGATTCTGTCGTCGGGTTCGATGACGCTGTCGCCGGAGGGGATGATCACCTTGTCGCCTCGCATTATCGCGGTAACGAGCACGCCTTTGGGGAACGAGATTTTCTTCAAGGGCTTGCCAACGATGTCCGAAGTCTCTAGGGCCACGGCCTCCATCACCTCCGCCTGTTCGCCCTTGATGGATATGGCCGATAGCACTTTGCCTCGCCGAATGTGCTGCAAGATAGTGTTTATCGCGGAGAGGCGGGGGCTGACTACCTGTTCGAGGCCAATCGTCGTCATCAGCGGGAAGTAGCTGAACGTGCTGATCTTTGCGACGATCTTTCGCGCGCCCATCTGTTTGGCGAGCAGCGCGGCCAGGATGTTCGTCTCCTCGTCGCCCGTCAGCGTGATAACGACATCCATATCCTGTATGTTCTCTTCGCTCAAGAGCGCCTGATCGGAGCAATCGCCGTTGAGCACGACTGTTTTGTCCAGCTGTTCAGCAAGCACTTCGCATCGGTCAGGGTCCTTTTCGATTATCTTGGTCGAGATCGACTTGTCCTCGAGTAAAGCAGCCAACCTGAAACCTATCCGCCCTCCGCCCGCGATCAGGACCCGGCGCAGCGGCTCGGCGTGCTTGTCGAAGGCGGAGAGTGTGTCCAGCAGGTTCGCCTCTTCGCTGATGAGATAGACCAGGTCGCCCGGCTTTAGCCGGTCATTGCCCCTGGGGATTATTAGCTCCTCGTCCCGAACCACGGCCGCGATAAGAGGGCTTGGTCTTCCAATCTTGGCGGAAATCTCAGAGAGGCGAACGCCAGCCAGCCGCGCCTCCTTGTCCAAGTGTATCCCGATGAACTTGACGCGGCCGTCGGCAAACTCGCCTACGTCAACGGCTCCAGGGACGCTCATTAGCCGCTCAATGGTCTTTACAACCTCGATTTCCGGGTTGATTATCGTGTCGATATGAGGCGGCCGATCGCGGAAAGTGTCGTGATAATTCTCGAAGTCGGCGTCCCTTATGCGGGCCAGCTTCTTGACTGACTGCGACATTGTGTCCGCGACGAGGCACGCCGCGAGGTTCGTGTCGTCGCTGTTGGTTACCGCAAGCAGAATCTCAGCCTCTTCGATGCCCGCCTCTGTAAGGACCACAGGGCTGCTCCCAGACCCAGTTATGACCTGAACGTCTATGCTGTCCGAGACGCGCCGGATGGCCTCGGGGTCAATGTCGATTACCACAACGTCCTTGTTCTCATGGGCCAGGCGGCTTGCGATGTGAAAACCGACCTCACCCGCGCCAACGATCACGACTTTCAACTGGCCTACTCCCTCGTAGTTAGCACCAACTCAGGCCTAGCCTTACTATACACAATCTGATGAGTCAATTGTTGGGGATGAGGAGTTTCCCCATTGGGGGAACGGGAGAAAGGGAGAAGCGGATTGCGCGCCCAGTTGGTGCGCGGTGTCGGAAGGGGCCCAGCTAGACTATCGAATATGCAGCTGGCCTAGATTACTTCCTGGGCCACATCTCGCGCGTGTATTCGATGAGCTCGTTCCCGTCCAATTCCTTCGTTGTGTTTCCACTCCTGACGTAGAAGCGCTTCCGGCTAGACTTCCTATCAATCAGGAAAGTGGGCCCGGAACCAAGCTCAACCGTCACAACACATATCTCCCTTCCATCTTTCGTCTCTCTTCGAGGATGGACGGAGGTAAGGCAGGCGTTGCCCAAGCATTTGCCGAGGGTATTCATAAGATGCTGCTGAAATCCATCCCAATTCGGGCGGCTTTTGAATGTGGCGTAGTCCTTATCAAGACCCAAACAGGAACCATCATCACCAATCCCTATCAGAAGGTAGCCGCCTTGCCTGATGTTCAAGAATCCTGCGACAGCTTTCGCTATTGCTTTCTCAAGGTCCGGGTTGACATTATCCAGCTTATAATCCCATCTCAGTGAGGCCTTTCGTTCCACGCATGAGCCCTCGTCCTCGGCAAGTAGTTGTTCGAGGGTCTTCGCTTCCTTGTTCGGGAAGCTGCCGGATTCCCGAGCACTTCGTTTCTCAAGATACTCCCGGCCACTGATGGTCAACGTGAATTGGTAGAGGCCCGCCGACGCAGCGATGGTTCTTCTTATGAGGCTTCTGTTCTCCAAATCTAGCAGAAAACGCCAGAACTCATCTCCGTCTCTCGTAAAAGCCATGAAATAATCAGTCAAGCGATTGACACGCACCTCGGAGCTGGAGTGCCGCTTCGCACGATTCGCAGCCAGCTGCAAGAACCTCGTGATCCGCTCCGCCTCCGTGCTAGGGGCAAGCTTTTGAAAGGACTCAATCGTGTCAGTCTGGATTCTCAGCAAATCCTCATCGGATTCTGCTAGCTCGCATCGCTCCCTTGCCAGTCCCGAGAGCAGATGGAGCTCACTCCTAATTGCCGCATTGCTTGTCCTGAGGTTCACCTGAGCTTGTAGAGTGATGCAATACTTGCCGCAACGGATGCAATCCACCTGCCAAACAGAAAACTTAGATAGGACCGCTATCGCTTGTCCATCACAAAGTGGGCACTTTTTTGGTGGCGTGAGCATATCAACCACGTTCCATCTCCGTCCTTTGGTTCCGTTTGGGGTGTATCTGTCTAGTCCCTTAAAGAAACAACTTCCCACAGACAGACAATTCGATCAAGCTCATTTCGTGAACTGAAGAGTCACTTGGATCCGAAGAGATAACTCAATGTTGAAGGGATTCGCCAAAGATGAGAATCGAGGGCAAATGCTTGGTCATGGGTTCACATCTCCCTCAATCGCTTTGCGATTGATGGCGGGTCGCTCAGATTGCGCAGCGATATGAGCGGCGAGGCGCGCCCTTCGCGGTGAGTAATAGCACGCTTGGGGACTGCTCCTCGCAGCCTCCTCTTCGACCTCACGCACGCAGAGGCCGCGCATACATAGCTCCCTTTCGCGGAAGACACCGAGCACTTCGGCTCTGGCTACCTCACGGAATGGGATAGTGATAGCCCATATCCACCGTGCCCGTATCCGGTGTCTCGTCGGCCTGCGTCGTGCGATCAGAAAGGCCGGCCTCGGCCGCTGATTGGCTCCCGGCGTCTATGCACGGACTATCGGGATGCAGGTAGTATTCCCCCAAAGGCCCGACAACAAACATGGGGTCGTCGTGGATATTGCCGATGCCGCCATCAGAGTCCTCGATGCAGCAGTAGGTTGCTGAACACCCATACAGGTCATCCCCATTCGCCCAGATGATGCAGTCGATTACTGTCGGCGAACTATCCCAGTCTTGGTATATCCCTCCGCCATGCGGTGCCAAGTTTCCGGAGATAGTGTTGTTTGAGATTCTGGGTGAAGAAGTCTCGTGGCAGGATATCCCACCACCACGGCCTGCCGAGTTCCCCGTGATAATGTTGTTCTCAATGTATGCTGAACTCGTGTCGCAATGTATCCCACCACCATCGTAAGTAGCCGAGTTCTCCCTAATCGTGTTGTTCTCAATAGTCGGCGAACTCTTCGAGCAGGATATCCCACCACCACATTGCGCCACGTTACCCAAGATAGTGTTGTCTGAGATTATTGGTGAGTTTCCGAAACAGTAGATCCCACCACCACGGGCTGCCGAGTTCCCCGTGATAATGTTGTTCTCTATGGTAAGCGGGCCACCCACTGTGCAGGATATCCCACCACCACGGGCTGCCGAGTTCCCCGCGATCGTGTTGTTTGAGATTGCCAGGGACGAAGCATTAGAGGATATCCCACCACCCACGCCATCTACCAAGTTACCGGCGATGATGTTATTCTGTATTGTTAGTGAACTCTGGAGTGCATATATACCACCACCGCCTCCTGACGAGCTGGCGCCAGTTATCGTGAAGCCTTTGATGGTCATGATGGTCAAACCACGAATCCCTGCGCAGTAGATAACGTGGCGTGCATCCTGCTCTGCGTCCAGAATCGTGCTATCAGCGCCTTCTCCTGAAAGGGTAAGGGATACATAGTCCTTCATGCTCAGCGGGAACGTCTCGCCGTTGGTTGAGGCGGAGTAGGTGCCGGCTGCCACGTGGATGGTCACAGGATTCGCCTCGGAACTCTCCACGGAGGCGAGCGCATGAGTTATCGTTTTCCACGGGAAGCCTTCAGACCCGTCGTTGTCATCGTCACCGGCTTGCGCGTCAACGTAATAATGCGATGCAGGTGAGGCGCCAACTGTGAATGGGGCCGAACTCAGGTCGCTTACCCACTGCATCGTGCCCGCTCGCGTGAGAACGGCCGCGAAGTTATAGTCCCCCTCATCGCTTATGGGAGGCATTGAGCAAGGCACGTCAAACCAGAAGAAGGGTGTCCGATTCATATTGAATGAACTCGGTACATAGATCTCTGGAATCCACGCCTCAAGGTTCCCCGACCAGCCGTTCTGGCCATAAGGGCTAAGGGTATAGAGCCCGCCGTCAGGCGTCAGCAAACCGACATACACGTCAACGGACATCCCGGCGTTGAGGTTCTGAGCGGATAGGCTCACCTCGATCGCATCGCCGGACTGATACGTCTCGGCGTCCGTGTAGATGGTGATTGATGGCCCAGCGATCGCCGCGACCGACAGCAACGCAACGACCCCAAGGATGATGCATGCAACTGCTGTTCTCATGTCTTCCCCTATCCTGTTTCAGTAGTAGATTAACTGACTGATAGTCAGTCTATGTATATCACAACCTTCCCGTTTTGGATAGACAATCCCGGCGGAGCCGTGCGGTTGGTGGTTGCGGCCTCCGAGCGGTAAGTTGCCGATTCTTTCCGGGAGATGTGTGTTTTCCTGACGGCAATGACATCGGAGGGCGGCTCTTGAGCCGCCCCTACCGCACATCGGCAGCCCCTACAACATATCGGCAGGCTGGAAAGCCCGCCCCACACCGCCAACGAAAACCGGTAGGCTGGACAGGCCGAGGATTTATACGTGGAAGCGGAACTGGATGATGTCGCCGTCGGCGACGACGTGGTCTTTGCCCTCGAGCCTGACGAGCTTTTGGGCCTTCGCGTCGCGCATCGAGCCGGCCTTGACGTAATCGTCGAATGAAAGGACCTCGGCCCTGATGAAGCCGCGGGCCATATCCGTGTGGACGGTGTCGGCGGCCTCGACGGCTGAGGCGCCGGCCTTGAGCGGCCACGCTCGGACCTCTTCGTCGCCGATTGTGTAGAAGCAGATCGTTCCCGTCGCTTTGTATGACGCCTTGATGATGCGTTCTTGGGCGAGGGAGGTCAGGCACATATCTTCCATGAACATGGCTCGGTCGTCTTCGTCAAGCTCCAGAAGCTCTCGCTCGAGTCGCGCGCAGAGGGCTGTTACGGTGGCGTATTTCGGGGCCGTCTGCTCGAACTGGGCTGTGATCTCGTCGAGCCGTGCCGTTGCCGCGTCCTTCTCGTCAACGTTCAGAACGATCAGGAGCGGCCTAATAGAGAAGAACTCAATACTGTGAATCGGTTCTCGCTCTTCTGGGCGAAGCTCGAGTCGCAACAGGGGCTTATTGCCCTTCAGGTGGCTGAGGCACTTGAGGATTACGTCGCGTTCTCTTACGAGCTCGTCGGACTTGGCCTTTCGATACGTGACGTCGATCTTCTCGACACGCCGCTCGCAGGTCGCGATGTCCCTCTCGAGCATCTTGTCAAGGAAGAGCATTGTGTCGCGCTGCGCATCTATCGAGTCGAGAATGTGAGGGACGTTCGGGTTCTCGAATCCACGAACTACGAGCGCGAGAACGGGTGCGCCCTTGACGGGGTTCAGGCATGGCGTCACTGGGTCTTCGTCTCCAGTCTCGTGCATTTTGGGATCGAGATACTCGATTTTGGCCCGAACCTCTTTTGGCTTCTGAAAGTCATTGAACAGCCTGTCCAGGCGCTCGTCAGGCACGGGCACGGTGGCGAGGTCTCCCGAACGGGCGTGCGCCCGAGAAGACTGCTCGCAGACCGCCTCGAAGACGGACGTTTTGCCCACCTTTGGGAAACCGCAGAGTCCGATCCTCAATCGATCACCCCTTACGTGTTCTCAGGTTCTTCATAATCCGGATGTCTCTCGGCAGCGCTGTTGGATTCGCCCGCTTGCGCCTCGCCTGTATTCCCCGCCTTGGTCGTTTTTTTGCAGAAGTCGGGCAGCCCAAGCCAGTTGACAAACACGGCGAGGAGGAAGAAGAGGAGGCACGCCAGGATGACAATGTGCTCCTTTTTCACGCAGGGCGGCTTGTCGATCATGAGGGTCCCGACAATGTGACGCATCGTTTCGAGGAGCGTGCCGGCCGAGTGTTGGCACAAGAAGCTGCGGCACGGGACAGATATGCCATTGATCTCCAGTATTAGGAAGTAGTATCTGTTGGATGAACCGACGATGGCGGGAAACTCAAACACGGCCTTGTGCCGCTTGTTTTCGCTGCCGAGATAAGAAGGCTTGCCCTCCCTTACAACCTCGTAGTCTTTGATGTCAACGTCGGCCAGCTGCCGGACGGATAGGCCGGGCGGGAGGTTGAGCGATTCATTGGCGGCCCCGCAGTATAGCGCCTCAAAGACTAGGTCATAGCGCGCCGGCCTGTAGTTGATCCAGGCCGCTCCGTTTGGCGCCAGGTTTGTGTTGGTGGCGAGGAGCTTTGGCGCCTGCTGCGGATCGCAATCCGGCGAAGTGAAATAGAAGCCATATTGCTTGAATCTCGAGTCTTCGATTGGCTCGAAGTCGAAGGTCGTGACTTGTTCATTCGAGATGTCCTTGGCGTAAGTCTCTCGAGTGAGGAGGTCGCTTTTGGGATCATCCATAGAGAGAAGGTGGAAAATGAGCTTGCATTCGCTTGGCTGCGAGCCACCGCCGAGTATTGTGGTTACGCCGCAAAGGCCGTTGTCGGTGGCGGCGAACGTCTGACCGGCTATGTGGGCGAGGGGTATCTCAGAATCCTTGAAGACATTGCCCAAGATGTCCCTGGTCTGTGTCCAGGCAGTTCTTTTTGAGTATTTCTCTTGGCAAACCGCGGCGGCCCAAAAAGTGGACCTTGGAGTCGGCCTTTGCTTAAGCTCGATATGCTTGGGCTTTTTCAAGAGCTCATATAGCTTGCATCTTACATCTAGGGGTGCGCCACGTATGAAGGGGGCAACAAGTTGGTCGTCAATTGAGAATGAGATTTTGTGAAGGTGAGAATACTCAGATTGGAAGAGCTGACCGAGCTTGCCAGAGAGGTCGCGTGTCCAGGGCAAAGCGAGTGTAGCATGAGGTCCTCTGGGTGGATAAGATGCTCCGTCGAAGGCTATGGCAGAGGAGAATCCGAACGACAAATGGAACGCGATGACACCGACGCCGAGGGCAAGCGCCGCGGCAAATGCTACCCACGCCCAAGTTTTTGACTTCACGACAATAGCAGGCCTCAGGTTGTAAACAAGTTCCGCGTTCACAAAATCTTGGCGGACTCACCACTAATACCAAACATATTGAAAGCAGGTCAAATTGATCTCATTCAAATAGAGCGGCGCGTAAGAATCTTCCAACGGATTTCTTGAAAGCTTCCGATTTAGACATTAGTTTAATCCCGTGATGATAGCAGCGGTGAATCTCTCAAGTTTGGTGCTTAGTCGTTTTGATATTTCTGCCCGTATCTTCACTGGACTGCTTTTTGCTCGTTGGTCCTTTTGGGCAGGGGTCTAACCTGCGCAGGCCTTAGTCCCCTTTTACGGGGGGCTTGGGCTACCTCTTTCGGCTGAAGTGATGCAGTTAGTTTTGGTCCTATATCTCAGAAACCGTTTCGCGCCTTGGAGGCTTTTCAGAAGTGAATAACGTGTGGGTTCGCACTCTTCGACGCGTGAAGCGAATGATAAACCAGCACAGCTTCGAGACCTGGCTCAAGAGCATGCGCTACAACGGTTACAAAAAAGGGGTGTTGCGACTGACCGTATCGAACGAGTCGCACAAGAATTGGGTCAACGACAATTACCTTTCGCTGATACGTGTTGCTGCGAGAGATGTCTGCAAGCGCGACGTTGATGTTCAAATAGAGCTGAATGGCTCCCCCGACCTTGGGCAAGAGAAGTCGCAGGCGAGGCGGTTCGCATTTCAGGCTCCTTCGGGTCAGATCAAGACAAGGAGAGTGTCGCTTCCTCCCACAAACGGCAGTTTCACATTCGAGAGCTTTGTCTCAGGCGGGTGCAATGAGTTCGCCCAGGCGGCATGCCGCAAAGTGGCTCAGAGCCCCGCGGCAGCATACAACCCGCTTTTCATCTATGGTCAACCTGGAGTGGGGAAGACGCATCTTTTGTGTGCGATTGCCCACTACGTCAGGAGCAACCACCAGCAGCTTTCGGTCCTATACCAGACAGGTGAGGATTTCACCAACAACCTGGTCGAGTCGCTAGCCACCAAGCAGATGGCGGGTTTCAGGGCCAAGTATCGCTCCTTGGATGTTCTACTCATCGATGACGTTCAGTTCATCCAGGCAAAGAACAAGACCCAGGAGGTGTTGTTTCACACTTTCAACGCGCTTTACGATCTCGGACGCCAGATCGTCATTTCTAGCGATCGGCATCCTGGACGGCTGCACTTCGTTGAAGACAAGCTCGTCTCGAGGTTTGGCTCCGGTCTTGTGGTTGATCTAGCGGCGCCCGACATGGCACTTAAAGTAGAAATCCTGCGCAAAAAAGCCGAGAAGGCGAAGTTCCGTTTGCCTACTGAAATCGCTTACTACATTGCGAGCAGGTCGCCTTCCAGCGTTCGCCAGCTTGAGGGGTTGCTGACGAGGGTGAAGGCCTATACCGAGCTGAAGTTCTTACCGGTTACGCTCGAATCGGCAAAAGCGGCGCTCAGGGGATACGGCAATGGCGATGACGGCTCATTAAACGGCCTATCTGTCGAAGTAATCCAGAGCAAGGTCGCCTCGTATTGCGGGTTGAGACTTGAGGAACTCGTTTCCCGCGATAGAGCCCGAAACGTCGTCAGGGCGCGGCAGGTCGCGATGTATCTTTGCCGGGAGCTACTCAAGGAGTCGTACCCGAAGATCGGTAAGAAGTTCTCTGGGATGTGCCACGCGGCGGCAATTCATTCGTATAAGCTCATTGCGAGCAGATTGAAGACAGACCCTGTTCTTGGACACATCGTTGATGCGCTCAAGAAAGAGCTCAACGGCGCGAAGTCAGACGGCAACGGCGACAGGCAATCTCTCATTGGATTGGACGCCAAACTATAACGGGCGTGACGCTCGAGACTCTGTCTTCCCGCACGACACCGCTCAAGTTCCCCGGGTGGGGACTTGAGTGAGCTGGCATCCTGTCCGGGGGGCGGCCAGCCTAATGGTCGATTGGCACGGCCGCGACCGGTTTCTGGCTTGCACCCGCTGGGTGCTTTGGACTGCGGTGGCTTGACACCGCTTTGTTACGCGGCGGCTTGATGCCGCGATTGCTTCATTCGGTCGTTGTGACAACTGACGTCTATCCGAAACTAGGGATTGAGAAGCGATCTTGGTATGTCGCGTCAAGCCGCGACGATTGAAATCCGCCGCGCGGCGGACGCACTCCAAATGGCCCTGCCCGCAAGGCTCAATCTGATTTTTCGGGGCGTCGAGGTCGGCAGCCTTCAATGCAATCCATCGGGCCTCGCGCTGGATGTTGACATTCCGGCTAAGTAGCACTATATAGAAAACGCTCTAGGATGATGGCTCATAAGTAACGTTTCAGGAGTGATTTTTGCCCACGGGGGCGCGATGAGCAACAAGGCCAGCTATGGAATCATAGATGGGCGCTACGAGGTTCTCTCCGAGAGCGGTAAGGGGGGCTCCAGCGTCATTTACAAGGTTTTCGACAGGAACCTGGGGCGCGTCCTTGCCCTGAAGGAGCTTTTCCTCGGTCAATCTGTGGGTCCGGGTTTCGTCTGGCGGTTCAAGCAAGAATTCATGCTTACGGCCCGTCTCCGGCACCCTCACACCGTCAGCGTCTATGATTTTGGGGTGAGGGACGAGCACAAGTATTATTTCACGATGGACTTCGTAGAGGGGCGGTCAATCCTCGAATGGTGCGCGAAGCGAGGTCCGGATGATATCGCTGCGCTTCTCTTGCAGGTTTCCATCGCACTGTCCTACATACACGGACAGCGAGTCGTCCACGGCGACATAAAGCCGAGCAATATCATTGTTCGCTCAAAGCCCCCAACGGGCGAAAACCTGCCCCTTTCGGGCTCAGACCTATATGATTCTGGCTTTGTGACTCTGATGGACTTCGGTCTGTCGAGCGCGCTTTCGGCGCCGTCGCTGCGCGTTGGCGGAACGGTTGAATACATGGCTCCTGAGCGATTTGTGGGCTCGGGGGCAGACGTTCGGTCAGACCTGTATTCGCTCGGCGTTCTGGCCTACCAGCTCTTCGCGAAGGAGCTGCCGTTCTCATCGGACACCATCGAGGGCTATGTTGAGCATCACATGCGCACCGTGCCCGCGTCTCTTTCATCAGTGGTTCCCGATGTTCCGCCTCTTCTATCGGAGATGGTTGATAGTCTTCTGGCGAAGAGACCGGCTCAGAGGCCCAGCTCGGCATCTACGCTCTGTGGCAGCTTGGTTGAGATATTGGGTTCTCGAGTGCCCAAGACGTTCGCCATCAGCCCTGATGTTCGACCGAATCAGCTCTTTGGTCGGGACGAAGTCCTCAAGAGGTCCTTGAGGTTCATTCTGGGTTGGCTTTCGAGTGAGTCCTTTGCACAGATGTTTGACGAGGAGCCGCCATATTCGGCCCATGAGCGCCAGGACAGCTGCCTTGTTGTTCTGGCACAGGGCACAAGTGGTTCCGGTCGAAGCGCGTTTCTAGAGGCGTTGAAAGCTGAGCTCCAGCTTTGTGAACTGAACACAATGGTATCCCCTTCAGGTGCTCAAAACCTTGACGCTGCAAGCTTCCTGTCGGCGACGCTCAGAAGCGCCGGGCTTTCGCTCGACCGCGGCGAGGCAGCGGGTTCTGAAGATCCGGCGCCCACTTCAGCCGATGGCCTCCCGCGCGGCGATTCTTCTGCTCGCCAACCGCTGAATGAACTCGGCGAGTGGTCCGGCGCTTCTCGGCAGCGGCTCGCGGCGCGATTCGTTGATTGTGTTGCTTCGGCCTGGCAGACCAAGCCGCTAGTGTGGCTGGTGGACGACTTCGATCTCTGGGACGACGGATGCAAAGCGGCGCTTTCCTTTCTAGTGCGGTCTGCGGCTGCCGCGAAAGCTGGTCGGAGATTGGCAGTAATCTTGACGGGAGGGCCGGCTGCCGATTCGGACCTTGCCCAACTGTCGGACAGTGTTGTGCTAGAAAAGGTCCAACTCTTGCCGCTCGACGAGTCACAGATTGCCTCGTTGATTGACGCATTATTCATACCGAACTCCTTCAGCCGGGAAGCCGCGTCGGGTCTCTTAGAGAAGACCGGCGGGCTGCCGATATTCTTGAGCCAGTGTATGGAGTCGCTTCTTCAGGAGGGCATTGTTTATTTCTCCGACGGCTGCTGGGAGCTGCGAGAAGAGCGTTTTGCCGATTTCTCTGCGCCAAGTAGCCTGGCTCAGGTTTTTGAGTCGAGGCTTTCCCGGATTCCTGCTCGAGCGATGTCGATACTTCTTAAGGCCGGGGTCTTGGGCGAGCCGTTCGCGCCCACGCTGATCGCCGATTTAGGCGGGATGTCTCCCCTCGCGACACACGAGAGTCTGGAAGAGCTCATCAGGCACGGGTTGCTGGTCGATGCGCAAACGGAGAGCGACGTCGTGTCCTATTGTCTGGCGAGCCCTGTCCTGGGCGAGGTTGTTGCGGCAAGCCTATCGGACGAGGAAAGATGGGCTATACATCGCCTCATCGCTCAGAACTGTGACGCGTTTGCGACGTCGCTTACGACTGGCGGCTCGGAAGCCGGGCCCGGTGCGGTTGAGCTGCCGCCGTGCGAGCCTGCTCAGCTGAGGGCAACGTCCGCTATTCACGCATCTATTGCTGGCCTGTCCGACCTGCTGGTCCGGAATTATGAGGAGGGGTGTGGCTTTCTTCTTGGCCGGTTCAGATATGAGGAGGCCAAGCTCATATCGGACAAGATGCTGGCTGTGGTGAGAAAAGACGCTGAGCCCGGGCATCTTGAGCCAATCCTTCTTAGACTCGGATACCTTAACTTCGTTCTTGGAAATCACGACGAGGCCATCGATGCCTTCAATGAGGGGGTTTCGCTTGCCAGCAAGCGGGAGGGTTCTCTTCGGGACGAGGTGCTGGCCACGTGCAGACTTGGCGTGATCTACTGTGGCCGCGGCAAGTTCGATGAGGCTCGAGAGCTCTATCAGGCGCTCATTGAGCGGCTGAAGCTCATGTCGAAGAAGGCGTCAGAGGATGGCGGCGCGGCTCTCAGAGCTTACCTTGCGCGTCTTTTTACGTTCCTGGGCCAGACTTTTTTCGCACAGTGCGATTATGACAAGGCCAAATCTGAGCTCACATCTGCGCTAGACCTGGTCCCAGAATCGGTCTTGAAAGCTCTTTCCGAAGGGGATGATGGTTGTGGCGGGGCCATCGCGGCCGAGTGTGATTATCTGCCGCGACTGTTCCGGAATCTTGCGATAATCGATGATACCGCCGGTCGCTATCAAGATGCGCTCAAGCTCAGCACAAATGCAATTCGCGCAGGCAAGCTGCTTGGGGATACGTCTGAGCACGCTCGCAATCTCGTTACGCATGGAACCATCAACCAGCATCTAGAGAATTACAAAGAGGCCGAGAGGTCTTACAAAGAGGCGCAGGACTGTTTTGTGAGGGAAGGCTTCAAAGAGGGTCTTCTAGTGGCGCACAACAATTTGGCGTCGATTCTTGACCTGCGGGGCCGACCGAAGGAGGCGGCGCTGCAATGCACCAAGGCGCTGGCGATAGCAAAGGCCCTTGGCAACAAATATGCTATGGCTCGGATTCTGCCGCACCTCGGGTCGGCGCTGCTCGAGCAGGGCTGGTTGGGTGAGGCGAAACGGAGAATCGATGAGGGTCTGGAGCTGTGCGAGGAGAACGGGTTCCGGGAGGCTGGCGTGCTATGCCATTGCTTCAGGATCGAAGCGCTGCTTGCCCAGGGAGACATTGACGGAGCGAGAGCTTCGGTATCGCGTGCGCTTGAGCTCTCAAAGGAAATCGACAGCGAATACGATTTTCTGAAGGGACAGCTCGCTCAGGCGAGTGTTTTCAACGCCGAGCAGGATTTTGGGAAGGCAAGCGAAACGGCTTCCGGCGTTCTTGCCAAGGCCAAACATCTCAATCTGATGGACATCGCGTGCGCACATCGGCAGCGCGCTGTGGCGGCTTTGGGGCTTGGTGAGTATGACTCTGCGCAGCGCGATGCTTCTAAGGGGCTTGCGACGGCGCGCGGCGCGGGCGCCATCCGTGAGGAGGCCCTCTGCCTCGCGCTTTTTTCGCGAGTTGAAGAGGCTAAGGAAAACTGCCCGAAGGCAATTGAGCTCGCCAGCGAGGCGCTGAAGATATTTAAGCAGATGGAGGCTTTTCTAAAGATCGGTGAGACCGCTGAGTATCTTTCTGGATTGTTTTTGCGCACCGAGAACCGCTCTGACGCGCTGCTCAACCTGGAGCTTGCAAGGGACCAGTTCGTTGGCCTTGACATGAAGGAGGAGGCGGCCCGGATTGATGATAAGATCGAAACCCTGAGATGGGGTGATCGAGGCGAGGTTCAGCGGGGCTCCCTGGCGGTCAAAGCGCTCTACAAGGTTACCCGTCTCTTTGAGTCGCTGCTTGATCTTGACGAGCTGCTCAACCGGGTGATGGATGCGGTCATCGAAATACTCGGGGCGGAGCGGGGCCTGATCATGTTGAAGGACCCAGAGACCGGCGTCCTTCAGACGCGCGTGGCACGCAAAGTTGACAAGCAGACAATTGAGGACGTCACCCGGATAAGTAAGAGCGTTATTCAGCGAGTGGTTGACCTGGGCAAGCCACTCGTAACGACCGATGCGCAGAGCGATCCCAGGTTCCACGAGAGCAAGAGTGTGTCGCTTTACGACATCAGGTCGATCGTCTGCGTCCCGATCATCATAAATGGCGAGGTCGGCGGGACAGTTTATGTGGATAGCAGCCTCTCGGCGACCGTGTTCAACAAGCAGGACCTATATCTGCTCTCGGCGTTTGCAGCGCAGGCGTCGATGGCGATTGAAAAGGCGATGCTGCTTGAGGAACTTCAGCTCAAAAAAGAATCGCTCCAGGTGGAAAACATAGACCTGAGGGATGCCATCGCGACTCAGCTAAGTTTCGAGAATATCGTTGGGGACAGCGGCCTGATGCAGGATGTATTCAAGAGAATAAAGCAGGTTGCTGATACCCAGGTGGCTGTGCTAATCGAGGGCGAGAGCGGAACAGGAAAGGAGCTCGTCGCTCGCGCCATTCATTACAATGGCGCAAGGAAGGACGGGCCATTTGTGAAGATAAACTGCGCCGCAATCCCTGAAAACCTGATGGAGAATGAGCTCTTCGGGCACGAGAAAGGCGCCTTCACGGGCGCAGATGAGCGCAGAATCGGGAAGTTCGAGGTGGCTGACACGGGTTCGCTCTTCCTCGACGAGATCGGAGACCTCCCGGTCGGGCTTCAGGCGAAGCTGCTCACCGCAATCGAGAACAAGGAGTTTCAACGAGTCGGTGGAACGCAGACCATCCACGTGAACGTTAGAATCCTCACCGCAACCAACCGCGATCTTCTAAGGCTCGTCCAGAAGCGGCGGTTCCGCAAGGACCTATATTATAGGGTCAACGAGGTCCCTATTAAGATCGCGCCTTTGAGGCAGCGCAAAGGGGACATCCTCCACCTGGTTCATCACTTCATCAAGAAGTATACTCAGGACCGTTCATTGCCTGTGACTAGCATCGAAAAGGGCGCGCTTGCGGTTCTCATGGAGTATGACTGGCCCGGCAACGTGCGCGAACTGGAAAGCGCGGTCAAGCGGGCCTTGATGGATGCTTCCGGCAACAGCCTGAAGAAGTCCTGCTTCGAGTTCCTGCCTACCGGCGGGTCCGGCTCGCCTGCGTCGCGAAGCGACAAGGTCGCCCAGTTCGTTGACGGGCTCATCGAGGAGGGGATGACTCTCAAGCGGATGCTGGCGATTATGGAGGAAGAGGTGCTCAGGCGCGCGATTGACACGGAGGGTTGGAGCATAAGAAAGGCCGCTCAAGAGCTAGGAATATCAAGGAATACATTGAGGAGTAAGCTCGTAGCCTTTGACATCGAAGTACCTGGGAGTTGAGCCATGAACCAGAAAGCCCTGGACACAAGATTTGAGAAGAGTTTCCCACGACTGCCCAGCCAAATATCGATCAGCGCGGACGGCTCCTGCACGGCCGCATCCTTTCCTAGCGGCATCGTTATCCTCATTGACTCGGACGGCGGCGTGCTGTGGGAGCACAACGTGGGCAGCAGCGCAACAAGTATCGACATGACGCCGGATGGGGAGTACGTTTATGCATCCACTAAGGACGGTCTAGTCATCTTTGACAGGTCAGGCAGCGAGGTGAGGCGTGTCAAAGAACATCTTCAGAATGCCGTGTTGTCTTCCGATGGCAGGTTCGCGTTCTTGGGCTCCGAGGACGCTGCCAAACACGTTTCGTCCGTCTCGTTCTACGATGCAACCAGAAAAGCCCTTCTAAAAAGGCAACCGGGCGCCGTGGTCTGGAAGGAGAAGTTCGAGGAAGCATACCATTTCATGGCCGGCGCTCGCGATGGTTCGATGGCAGTCCTGGGTTTTGCGCGCCGCATTCTCATTATCGACGCTGAGCAGAGGGTCTTGCTGGACCACAAGACAACGTCGAGCATCAAGGGGCTTGCCGTGCTTCCCGACGCCTCGGCTGTGTTCTTCTCAACGTTCGATGGGCGTGTGATTGGGCTCCAAATGGACGGAAGCCAGACCTATCTGGCCGAGACAGACGAGGAAATCGCCGCGATTGACTGCGATGCCACTGGCGAGTGGATTCTCGCTGCGTCGAAAGCAAAACCGGTGCTGTTGTTGCTTGATTGTGACGGAGAGATCGCCTGGCGCTTTCCGGTGCCCAGGCGCCCAATTCACGTTCGGCTCACCGACAACGCGTCGCTCTTTGCTGTCTCATGTGCGAACGACGAGCTGCTCGTCTGCAACAACTACTACGTGAGTCCCGCGAAGCGAGTCGAGCGGGCCTTGGAGCTTATCAACGATCCTGACTATTCTAGCATCTCTCTCAACGCGCTTGCGCGCTCCTCAACTTTGGGCTTGACCCCTCTGGTCAATGCGATCAAGGACGACACAGTCTCCGAGAGCAGCCACAAACTGATCGGCAAACTCCCCGAGGAATTGCTCTCTCATTTCGTCGAAGCGATCGTTTCAGATGAGAACCCAGACCGCTTATTTCGGTGCCTCGCGGTATTCTACTCGCGTGCGTTGCCGTTCCTGTTGCGGAATCTTGGCGACCTCTCGGAGACTAAGAGACGGGACTTCTACGGGCGTCTAGCGGTTTCTGCGGCGAGCGCCCAGGATGCAAGACTGTATGACCTCTTGGGGCTTCTTCACCTCCGACTTGGCGAGCTCGAGCCCGCCGTCAAGCATTTCTATGAGGCGGTCAGGATGCCGGATTGCCCTGAGAAGGCGACAGACCATTTGAAGGAGGCGATTGAGGCGCTCAAGCAATCCAAATCAACTGAGAGCATAGACCAGCTGTTCACGACATTTATGTAAGGCGGGTGTGGGGCGGGCTTTCCAGCCTGCCAGAACGAGGGGTCTCACCCGGCGATACGCCAAAACAATGGCATGATCGATACGGAAAGCGGGCCAGAAAGCCTACCCCACGCCCCATCGGGACCTTAGTTTATGAATAATCCAGGACAGATACGGAGAGCAACTGCGGATGACAGAGGGACTAACGGGACGTGATTACGTAAAGGCCGCTTTCAAACGACAGCGTGTTGACAGGTTCTGCGCCTATCCAGTTCTCGGCGCGGTCAACGCGAAGTTCTGTGGGATAACTATCGAGCAATTCCTGACGGATGCGGCGAAGTTCGCTGCTGCTCAGCTGGCGGCTTATGAGCGCTTTGAGCCGGATATCGTCGTTATGATGGCCGATCTCGTGATGGAGCCGGAGGCGATGGGCCAGAAGGTTGACTTTTTTGAAGACCGGATGTGCCAGCAGCGAGGCTACCTCGTCGATGAGAAGTCGAGGTTAGCTCATTTGGAAGTGCCCGACCCCAAATCTGACGCTAGAATGCCCTATTATCTTGAGGCGTGCAGCCGCGTGGCTGAGGCCCGGATAGATGCGGCCCTGGGTGGCGTCATAAATGGGCCCTGGTCGCTCGCGTGCGAGCTGCGCGGCGCGGAGAAGCTCCTCCTGGACACCTTCGATGACCCCGATTTCGTCAAGTCCCTGATGGAGTTCACGACCGAGGTCTGCAAGGTCTTTGGGGAAGAGGTCGGAAAGACCGGCGCGGGCGTCAGCTTGTCTGAGGCGCCGGCGTCGTGCAGCCTCATCTCGCCCGCAATCTACAAGGACTTCGTGGCGCCGTATCACAAGCAGGTTGTCGATCATTTCAAGGCTCAGAAGAAGGGCATCACGATTCACGTCTGCGGCTTCATTGACCCAACCATGGGGATGCTCGTCGATACCGGCGCAGCCGCCATCAGCTTTGATGCGCCGTCGTCGCTAGAAAAAATGCTGTCGGTCGCAAATGAAAGAACCGTCGTGATCGGCAATGTCCCGACGACGGTGTTCCTGAATGAGGATAGAGATGCGATCTATCGGGAGGTGCAGAATTGCAGGGACGCCGCCGGGGACGTGAACGGCTACGTTCTGGCGTCCGGCTGCGAGGTCCCAATTCCGAGCTCGGCAAGGAGCATCGAGTATTTCATGGAGGCCGCCAGGCAACCTAGATGAGGTATGAATGTGCCGAATTGGCTTGTAGGGGCGTGGTCTCAGACCCGCTCGCCTCTCTGAATCCAATCAAACGCGGGGCCCTTGACACGGCAATCAATTGGGACGGGCGGGTCTGAGACCACGCCCCTACAAATCAACCGACAAATCAGTGGCGCCCTCGGTATCCGTGGCGACGAAGCAGACTACGCGGTGCGTGCTTGTAAGTCTCCTTAGAGTTGGGTGAACAGCTCTGCATTGCTGAGTGGCATCCGGACATCGCGGATGGAACTGGCAGCCTGGGATGACTGCCGCCCCATCGGGCAGCTCGCCGGGGATTACCTGAAATGAGGTCCGACTCGTGCCAGCGCGCCTCTTCTCCTCGCCGGGCAGTGGGGGGATGCAGGCCAACAGCGCCCTAGTGTATGGGTGCTGCGGGTTCTCGATGATCTCCTTGGTTGTGCCGACCTCGACAATCCGTCCGAGATACATTATCGCTATCCTATCGCACAATTGCGACAGCAAGGTGAGGTCGTGCGACACGAAGACCAGGCTGAGTTGATGCTTGGGTCGAAGCCCGGCAAGCAACGCGATGATCTGTGCCTGGACGGTGACGTCGAGCGAGGACGTCGGCTCGTCGGCGAGAATTACAGATGGTTCTGAGGCAAGCGCGATTGCGAGTATGACGCGCTGCCTCATCCCCCCTGAGAGCTCGTGCGGGTATTGCCCTAGCCTCCGGGCGGGGTCCGGTATCCTCAGGTCGCGTAGGAGTTCAGCCGCTTGGTCTCGTGCGGCCCTTCGACCCGCATGCTGATGCAACCGGATACACTCCACGAGCTGAGAGCCAACCGTGAAGACGGGGTTCAGCGCAGTCATCGGCTCCTGAAAGACCATCGCGATTCGCCGCCCACGAATGCTCCGCATCTCTGCCTCGGAGAGCTTAACGAGGTCTTTACCCTCAAACAGGATCGATCCGGCCGTTACCCTGGCCCCGGGCGGGAGCAGCCTCATTATCGAGAGCAACAGCATCGTCTTGCCGCAGCCCGACTCGCCGGCTACGCCCAAGCACTCGGCCCCGCGCAGACTAAGATCAAGACCCCGCGCGGGGCGCACCACACGGCCCCGTGTGGGTATCTCAGTCTCAAGACCCGTAATCTCAAGCTGTGCAGGACCCTGGGTTTTCAAGGTTCGCTCTCGAAAGATGTATGAACGCCATCAGAAAACTACCGGGTCATCTTACAGAAGAGCTTGCTGAGGTCAAGAGGTGGTTCCCAGCTGAGATGGCAAGTTCCAACCGCTAAGGCTAACCCGTTTGGTGTGGATTTGCCGCGCGTCCGGGAGTTCATGCGGTGTAGTGCAGAAGCGCCTCAAAGCGTGCCCGCCGGATGCCGGATTCCGCGTAGGAGCTTGCCGCTGCGCTCGAACTTGACAGGCGCTGGCTTTTTGGGTAATATACAGACGCAGGGATAAGATGAGGGGCTGATCTTGTGGAGGATAGTAGGATCGCCGCAACTGGCAGCATCTGAGCTTTCTTTCGGAGGACGTTGCGAGATTTGTAGATTCTCTGCCTCATCGCATTCGCTCTGTGAGACCTCGGTGTTCTTCAGCTAGCGGTGCTGCAGAGAAGGGCAAGGGTAGATAGCGCCTGCAAATGGAGTCTTGAATCCCGGCGCTAACAGAGGGCTATTCGTCTTAGCCACGAATACTAAGCAGGAGAGGTTATGGTAGGAAGGACTGTTGTTCGCACCATTACATCGATCTTTTTGGTGGTTTGCGTGGTCTCGGTCTCGACCGCGACCGACTATTATGTTGACGGGACGTTCGGTGATGATGGCCGTTCTGGGCTGACTTGGGATGACGCTTTCGTAACGATTGGCAAGGCGATGGCTTGCTGCTCCGGAACTTCGGCGGACGCTATCCACGTTGCCGCCTCAACCTATTCGGAGTCAGTCACTTTCAAATCGTGTGTGGCTCTTCTGGGAGGGTATCCGGCCGGAGGCGGCACACGCGACTCTGGATACAACGTGACCGTCCTCGATGGAGGCAGCTCCACAAGGCCCTTAACATTCCAGTCGGTATCGGACTGTAGGATAGACGGCTTCACCATACAGAATGGGTATTCCAGCAGCGGAGGCGCGGTCTATTGCGACCACTCGTCGCCCACGATAGAGTATTGCACAATTTCTGACAACACGGCGACCGATGGCGGCGGCCTATACTTTGACGGGTCCTCCCCGACGATTCTGGATTGCGAGATATCGAGCAACTCGGCGAGCGGGGATGGCGGCGGTATATTCTGCGACGGCTCGTCTCCCATTATACGAGACACGGTCATCGACGGCAACACGGCCGGCGAAAATGGGGGCGGGATGTTCTGCGATAACTCCTCACCGCCGGACACGAAGAACTGCCTCATCAAGTCAAACTCCGCGGGAGAAGATGGCGGCGGCGTCTTTTGCGACAACTCATCCCCCACGTTTCTCAATTGCACGTTCTCCTTGAACGAGGCGGACGGGCTTGGTGGAGCGCTCTTCCTTGGCTCCGAATGCTCACCAGTTGTGGTCAATTCCATACTGTGGGGCGACGAGCCGGACGAAATCTGGGGACACGAGGAGAAGAAGAACTCGCTTGATATTACATACTCAAATGTTCACCAAGATGGCTTTGGTGATGGTGATTGCGGTCCGGACGACAACAACAACATCAACTGCGACCCCTATTTTGAATCCAGGGGAGGCGAGACCCGACATAACGGTTTCTTTCTCGATCAGGGTGACAGTCCTAGCGTCAGCAGCGGAGACACTGAAGTAAACCCGTACGGGGGAAGCTCAAATCTAGAGTACGTAACTGATGTCGTCGGTTACCTTGATATGACGAGCGGTGACGAGGTGGACATGGGTTATCACTATAAGACCGAAGACTCCACCTACATAGAAATGGTCTCGTTTGAGGCCCTCGCTGTTGGCCACAGCATCGTCCTTCGCTGGGAGACCGGCGCAGAGATCAGAAACGCGGGCTTCGCGCTCTTCAGGGAGATCGCCGGGACGCAGGATTACAGGCTGATCAGCAATCTGATCGCCGCCCAGGGCACACCAGCCTCCGGCGCCTCATACAGTTACACCGACAATGGCGTTGAGCCCGGCATCACCTACAATTACTGGCTGGTTGACATCGAGACCAGCGGCGCCTGGACCGCGCACGGGCCGGTGTCCGCGCGGTTACCCGGAGCGTTCACGTTCGCTACGGAGTCTGAGGCGGCACAGCTGCTGACAGGATGATCCTCGCGTCGGCATAAGGAGGCTGGCACATAACATAAGGCGGTGTTACCACTGTAGGGGTAGGCCGCCGTGCCTACCCTTCCAGAATAGAACCACGAATGAACACGAGGGCATGCTCTCCTCTTTTCTTCGTGTCCCTTAGTCGCAGATTCCGCCGAACGGCGAATGCCCTTCGTGGACACTCTCTCTCATCCCTCATCCAACGCACCGTTGCCACCCAGCAGCCGCGTTCTCGCCGAGTTCCGACAGCTTGACGGTACCCGTTTTTTCGGTCATACTTAACCGAGTGGGACAGCGGAACAGAGGGTAGGGTGCCGAGGCAGCGCAACAGGCCTCCTTTCCTACCACCTGATTCACTCCGTTGGGCGGGCGCCCAATATGTCCTTCCTCATTGAATAGACTTTTTATTAGATGTTTTTGTAACGGAATTGGACATCGGAGGCGGGACAACGGCGAGGCAATCGACGGCCCTCAAATCAATCGAACGGCCAACGGCCAACGACCAACTATTAGATAGGAGACCCCTATGAGACTTCGGACAACTGTGCTGATGATTGCCATCGCCGCGGTCTTCGCGGTCATGGCGGCCAGCGCATTCGCTGATGACTATTATGTTGCGACTACTGGCAGCAACACGACAGGTGATGGGTCGTCGGGGAATCCCTGGCTGACTATTACCTACGCTCTGGCGCATGTTACCGGCAGCGCTGCGAACCCGCACACGATCCACATCGCGGCGGGCAGGTATGATTCGAGCATCAGGGAATCCTACCCCCTCAATATGGAAAGTTACGTCTCGCTCTCGGGCGCCGACGAGGCCACGACAATCCTCGACGCCAAGAATGTGGGATACCACGTCATCTTCTGCTTCGTAAAAAAGAACTTCACAATCGAGAACCTGACGATCACCGGCGGCAACGCAAATGCTTCAAGCGGCATGGGCCACTCCGGCGGCGGCATCTTCTGCATAAGCAGTTCTCTGACGCTGACCAACTGTACGATCAGGGGCAATAGAGCCCATTACGGCGGCGGCATCTACTGCGACGACAGTTCTCCGACGCTGACCAACTGCACGATCAGCGGCAACAGGGCGACCTACCGTGGCGGCGGCATCGATTTCTACTACTTCTGCTCTTCGACGCTGACTAACTGCTCGATCACTGGCAACTGGTCGGGCGAGTCCGGCGGCGGCATCCACTGCGAATACGGCGATTCGCCATCGCTGACCAACTGCACGATCGCGGACAATGATGCGGATGCCGGCGGCGGCATATACTGCGACGACTCAAACTGCCAGCCGACGGTTCTGAACTCGATCCTTTGGGGTGATAGCCCAGATGAGATTGCGGGTGTTACGAGCGGCGTTTCGGTCACCTACTCCGACGTCGAGGGCGGCTGGTCTGGCACGGGCAACATGGACGATAACCCGCTCTTTGTCGCTGGTCAAGATGGAGACTATTACCTCTCACATGAGGACATCGACGGGGTCGATTCCCCCTGCATCGACGCCGGTTATGGGGCATTGGACGACTACGGGCTCTATCCGATGACCACTTGCGCGGATGGCCGTACGGACGGGAATGACGATGGGGATTCGAGCACAGGTCCGATAGACATGGGCGTCCATTACGCCGGGCTTCTCGAGTACTACGTTGACGCCTTAAGCGGTAACGATAGCAATAGCGGACGCGATTGGGACGACGCCTTCGCCACGATAGGAAAGGCAATCGAGGAATGCTCGGAGTCGTGGCTATGGTATCACTGCAACATCCATGTCGCCGCCGGAACGTACTATGATAACATCGAACTGGACAGCCATCTAACACTGTTGGGCGGCTATCCGACGGGTGGTGGCACGCGGAACCCGGCCGCGAACGAGACCTCCATCGACGGCGGCGCTGTTGACACTGTCGTTACGATTGACTCCAAGACCGATGTGATGATTGATGGCTTCACGATTCAGAATGGCAGCGCGACCTACGGGGGCGGCATCTATTGCAGGGGCAGCGACCTGACCGTGACAGCCTGCATGATCTCCGACAACGCCGCGAGCGAATTCGGAGGCGCCATTTACTTCGAGGCCAGTTCCGTTGAGATGAGCAATTGCATAGTCATGAACAACGCTGCGGAGGTTGGCGGCGGGATGTTCTGCTATGACGAGAGCTCTGTTGAGCTCTTAAACTGCATGATCGCTCATAACATGGCTGATTATGGCGCAGGGATCTATTGCTGCAGCGATTCTTCGGCATCACTCACGAATTGCACGATTGCGGATAACGTTGCGAGTGGCTCTGTGGGCGGCATCTATTCCGAGGGATTCTCATCCGTCGAGGTGCTCAATTCCATCATCTACGATAACGAGCCGGAACAGCTCTTTGTAACGCCGACAAGCTCGATCGCTATCACGTATTCCTGCGTGCAGGGCGGCTACTCCGGAACTGGCAATATCGACGAGGACCCGGGGTTTGTGCCGACGTCCGACCCACCATTCGAGTATTATCTCGCCCATACAGGCGCACAGGCGGGCGATTCGCCGTGCCTCGACGCCGGCTACGGCGACGTAGCGGACTACGGCCTCGGAGGGACCACAACTTGCACCGACGGCCGCGAGGACGGCGACGACGACAGCAACGGCGCCACCGGGCCAATCGACATGGGCTACCACTACCCCGCGGGCTACGATGGCGAGGGCGATACCTCGATCAGCCTCACGTCGTTCGACGCGCGGCCTGCTGGCGGAAGCATCGTCCTGACCTGGGAGACGGGCGCCGAGATCAACTGCGCAGGCTTTGCTCTCTTCAGGGAGATCGCCGGCACGCAGGACTACAAACTGATAAGCGATCTGATCCCAGGACAGGGCGCCTCATCCTCCGGCGCCTCATACAGCTTCACCGACAATGACGTCGAACTGGGTATCACCTACAACTATTGGCTGGTTGACATCGAGACAAGCGGCGCCTGGACGGCGCATGGGCCGGCGTCTGCGAGGCTCCCGGTTGTCCTGCCTCCCTGTGTTGTTGAGCCCACAACCGACGGCGTTCAGCTCTCAACGGCTCGGTAATATCGCCTGCGTGGTGGCGCGGATTCTTGAAGGGGCTGCAAATCCCGCCCCACGGCAGCAGCGAATCCCTTTTCATCGCTTCCGCCGTTTCCGTTGTAGGGAAACTTCTCAGAGCTTGCCGTGTTGATCTTGGTGTAATCCTGATGTTGACTGGTGATTTTGCGGGGTGATATATTCGAGATATGTCGAATAATCGAAATGACGAAGTAAAGAAAATCGCGGATGTGATGAAGGCACTGTCAAATCCCAGCCGACTACAAGTCCTTCTGCGGCTCGTCTCATGCTGCCCTGCCAAAGGCAACTGCAAAAACGACGAGGTCTGCGCGTGTGTCGGTGAGATCGGGCAGCACCTAGAGATTTCACCTTCTACCGTCTCTCATCATTTGAAAGAGCTTCGAAATGCTGGGCTCATCCTGATGGAGAGACGCGGGCAGCGGGTCGAGTGTTCGATTGATTTCTCGACCGTGCAAAACCTAGTCGATTTTTTCAATCGCAACCTTAAACAACATTAACGTATAGGCGGACAGCAGCACGAGAGAACAGACTCAAGGAGGAAGAGATGCCAGACAAGACAATCGAGTGGGAGCGACTCTTGGGTGAGGCGGAGAAGACCCGCTCAAGATGCGCCAGAACAGAGGGTGAGCTAGACAAGGAGGCGATGATATGAGCCATTCAAGCAAAAAGAACGAGCACGTCAACGAATTGGCCAGTTCCGGGGAATGCGGTCCCGGATGTGATTGCGGCGCTCCGGCGCGTAGCAAAAAGTACAAGGTCATTGTCAGCCTTATTGTTGGTGTGGCAGCAGCAGCCGTTGTGGCTTTCGGTTTCATAAGAGAAGCAGGAACCGAGAATAATGGTGAGGAACAGGCGTTCGCGGCCACCCTGGAGCAGCATGAGGAATCCAAGCTCTGGGGCCAGTCGCTGGATTCACTTGCCTCTCTTAACAAGCTGGCGGCTGCGAAAAACGCCGTGTTTGTTTTTCTTCCGGCCGAAGACGAGGCGCAAGTTACGGTCATAAAAGAGGAAATCGATAGTGCGGTAAGCAAAATCATCTCTGGCGGAACAACCACGGCAGTCTATACTCTTGAAAAGGACGCGCAGGACTATGCACAATTGGCGAAGCGGTTTTCCGTTCCATGCGTGCTGGCCCTGGTAAAGGGCCGAGGTATGGGGGTAGCTGAAGGCGAAATAACAGAGGAAAAACTGATGAAGGCGTTCGTCACCGCCTCGCGGCCGGCTTCATCCGGTTGCTGCCCGCCTGGTCGTGGCTCGTCTGGTTGCCGATAGAAGGAGAGATACCAGGTGGAATGGATTCAGTCAGCGTCCGAATGGATCAAGGCGACGTTTCATGACGTTGGAATGAGTCCGATAGCGTTTCCATTGGCGTTTCTTCTTGGCCTGGTCAGCGCTGTGGCAAGCGCCTGTTGCACGCTTCCTGTTCTCGGGGCTTTAGTCGGATACTCAGGAACGCGAAAACAATCTAGTCGCCGGACCAACCTGCTCGCTGCGTTCTTCTTTATGATTGGGAGTGTTGTCTCACTTCTCATTCTCGGGGCAGTTGCAGGTTTTGTCGGCCAGGTTGCTCAAATGTCTCTCGGCAGGTATTGGAAGGTCTTTGCCGGTATCATGGCCATTGTCTTCGGACTCGCCACACTTAAGTTGCTGCCCTTTAAACTGCCGCAAAAACAGGGCAGAACCGGCGACCAGCGGGGCGGCCTTCTTGAGGCGGCATTGTTTGGCTTCATCATGGGTGGGGCCGTCAGTGTGTGCTCGTTGGCCTGTAATCCCGGGATTTACATCATCCTGGGCGCGGCTGTGCTGCAGGGATATACCGTCTGGATGTCAGGGGTCCTTGCTGCCTTCGCCATTGGATTCAGCCTCCCTTTGACAGCTCTCGTTCTGGGCGTCTCTTTTGGAAAAGCAGCCGTCAAGGCAAAAAAGGTGGAGAGGGTGATTCGAGTCAGCGCAGGAATAGTGCTGGTCGGCGTCGGCTTCTATTTTTTGAGCACATTTTGAGCCGGTGACCGGCTACTTCTCGCGAAAATGGCTCATAGCCGTACCATAGAACAGATTTTAAGGAGGAAAAGATGCCAGACATGATAATAGAGTGGCAGCCCCTAGTGGATGAGGCGGACAAGACGCACGGGATCATCCCCCCAGGGCTGATCGTTCGGGCGGGAGTTGAGGCGGCGGCGGTTCATTTCGGCGCCGATGTTTTACCACGTTAACGTTCAGGAGACTCATGATGAATCGAACAGGTAATGCTCAAGAACGAGCGGAACACCCCTCAGAGCTGCGCGGGGGGAATGCTGGAGGCGATCGCCTGCATAGACCAGCGCTTAAGACCGTCTTATTCGTTTTGGTTCTGCTCACAGGGATTGCGGTCGCCGGCTATACAGTCTTGAATGGCCAGTGTGGCCTGGCAACAGGCGAACCTACAGGCAGCGATGAGGTGGCCAGCAGCTGCAAGGGATGTCCATTGGCGCATGGGCAGTCCGGCAGTCCTGGTAGGGATCCATGTCTGGCGGCGCCCTCTCAAATGAAACCGGGTGGATCACCCTCGAGCAAGGCTGTCATCTTTTTGCTGCTTGCTGGCGGCGATTCTGAGGCGTCGAACCGCGCCTCGCATGTGCTCGACTCGGTAACCGCGGGGCTACTCGCCGCGAATCGCCCTGTTCTCTCACTGACTCTTCGAGAGGGAGACAAGGGATACGACCAGATGATCGAACATTTCTCTGTTACTTCCCTACCGTGCGTCATCACTCTGAGTCAAGGGTGCCAGTCGTCGGTGGTCAAGACCCCGGACATTGCGGAGAATGTTCTCTGTAGGGCATTCGTCAAGGCCATTGGGGATTGCGGAACAGACTCCACCGGTCAGAGCAGTCCCGCGTGCGGCGCCACATCCCTGAGCAGTCCGCAAGCGCCCAAGGGCAGATAGAACAGTGATGCAAGCTTGAATTGGTCAGACTCTCTCTGCGTCGAGCGTGAGCCTGGCGGTTCTACCTGCCACTAAGAGATTGACCTGATTCTCAAGTTGTCGGATGAGAACGATAAGAGACCAAAATGAGCGAGGAGCAAACAGACGAGACCGTTGAGCCGGCGCGCAATAGGGCTACGACCGAGGATGATCCGGGAGCGAAGCCATCCTCTGGCACCGTTTGTTGCTGCACGGCGCTGGGTGCGCCGGGAAGAGGCGGATCCTACAAGGAGAAGCCACATTGGATGAAAGGCTCAGCTCAAACGGTCGTTGGCGACGTGCCGCAAGTGTCAACACGGCTGCAATTTAGAGACCATCTCGGCGCCTTTGTGAAGAGGCTCGCCATTCGCCGGATGCATTATAGAGTAAAGCCGGGACTGTATGCCGTCGGCAATCCCGGACCCGAGTCGCTAGTGTTCGTCTCCGCGAACTACAAGATGAGCTTCGACCGACTGCGCTCTGAGCTTGGGGGCCTCGACGCCTGGATAGTGGTGCTCGACACAAAGGGCATCAACGTTTGGTGTGCGGCTGGCAAGGGCACTTTCGGCACGGATGAGCTCGTCAATCGCCTCGAGCAAACGCGGCTGCCTGAGATCGTGTCGCAGCGCAAACTCATTGTGCCCCAGCTCGGCGCGACCGGCGTCTGCGGGCACGAAGTGAGGCGCCGCACGGGCTTTTCTGTGGTCTTTGGGCCCGTGCGAGCCCACGACATACCAGCGTTTCTTGAAGCGGGGATGACCGCTACACCGGAAATGAGGCGCGTGAGATTCGCTCTTCGTGATCGCCTGGTTCTGGTCCCAACTGAGCTCATGATTTTTGCCAAATTTGTCATTTTGATCGCGGTTATCCGCTTCCTCGTGGCAGGGCTTGGCCCCGGACTATTCTCAATCGATCGAGCCCTTTCCATTGGCCTCGGCTCTACCATGCTGAAGTGCGGCGCGCTCTTGGCAGCCTTGGCCATAACTCCGATCTTACTGCCGTGGCTCCCTGGCCGTGCATTCGCGCTTAAGGGGGCCTGGGTTGGCTTGGCCATGGCGCTGGTAGTGAATGGATATGAATTGGCCCGGCCCGGGCACTTCGATAGCTGGCTGACCGGCGTCGCATTGCTGTTTCTCATGCCCGCTGCTGTGAGCTTCTGCGCCATGCTCTTCACCGGCGCCTCAACCTACACTTCGTTTTCAGGGGTGAGGCGCGAGATGAGAATAGCTGTGCCGATCCAGCTTACGGCAGCCGTCTTGGGCGTCGCATTACTTGTGGCGAAGAACCTCTTGGAAACATGACACTGTCTGTCGAGGACGAAGATGAAGAAACATCGCTATCTCGTTAACGTTGTGTCGCTGTCTTTGGACGCCGAGAAATGTGTCGGATGCGGGACCTGCATGCAGGTCTGCCCGCGCGAGGTTTTCGCCATAGAGGGCGGCAAGGCCGCTATACTCGATCGGGACGCCTGCATGGAATGCGGGGCCTGCGCGCTGAACTGTCCGGTCGAGGCGCTCTCCGTCGATGCCGGCGTAGGCTGCGCGTACGCGATAATCGTGGGCGCCTTACTGCGCAGAGACCCCTCATGTGGCTGCTGCGGCGGCGAATAGAGCACTTCGTGTCGCTTCGTTGATTTCATCGCGCTCGAAAGCTCTGCCTCGGCGGCATCGCTCAGGCGTCGTCCTGACCTGGGCGACCGGCGCGGAGATCGATAACGCTGGCTTTGTCCTTTTCGCTCTATGGACATCACTACAAGCTGCGAGACGCGGGCGTTCTGCTTTATTCTGATACCAACCGGGGGCACGAGGAGCAGGACGATGACGAGGGGCCAGTGCACGCGGTTCGGACCACGGAGGGCTTCTGGACGAGCAAGTTCGAGGTGACGTAGGCGCGGTATGAGCGTATGGTGGGTAAGAATCCGTCCAATTTTAGGGGGCGCAGTCGTCCTGTTGAAGAAGTGTCGTGGGATGATGCTGTCGAGTTCTGTCGCAAGCTTTCTCCTCAAACCGGCGCCATGTATCGGTTGCTGACTGAGGTAGCGTGGGAGTATGCTTGTCGGGCAGGAACGACGACGCGGTTGTATTGGGGTGACAGAGGAATTCAATGCCGGGTCGAGAGATAGTTCATTCGTATTTGGAGGAGGTGATGCCCGGTGGGCTTGACCAAAGTAACAACCAGGTTAACCAGCTTTACCAATCCCGAGAAGTTCTATGAGGAGGTCTTCCTTGTGGATACGGGAGTAACCGACTGCATGGCCCCGGCAGATGAGTTGGACAAGCTCGGCCTCGAGAGGGTTGGCAAGATGTCCTACGAGCTCGCAAACGGTAAGGTTGAGGAATACTTCTTTGGCCAGGCAAGAATCGAGTTCATGGGCGAAACAACCGCAGGCAGGATTGTATTCGGGGAACACGGCTCAGAACCGCTTCTCGGCGTTACAGCTCTTGAGTCTGTCGGTATCATTGTTGACCCGGCAAATAAGACGCTGGTGCGCCTCCCCGCGATTCCGCTGAAGTATTGCCGGGAGAGGATCATTATTGGAGACGGTCGGGGCCTGCGCGCTCTGCCTCCCAGTTGCGATAAGAACAGAGATGGCTGAAGAGAGGCTTCCGAGGTTGGACAGGTCCGCGTTTTCCGTGGTACCTTTGGAGGAGGCGGACGACGATTTGGAATACTGGCTAGGCAAGACGCCTGAGGAGCGCCTGTCTGCCGTTGAGGTCAACAGATGGTTGGTTTATGGCTACGATAGAGCTACATCGCGACTTCAGAGAGTTCTTGAGGTTGCTGAGCTCGAACGGGACTAGATATCTCCTCGTCGGTGGGCACGCCGTCGGATACTATGGTCATCCGCGTGCCACGGGAGACATGGACATCTGGATCGCCGTGGACGAGGAGAACGCTAGGAGGGTCGCCCGGACTGTCCGGGAATTCGGAATGCCGGCTAATCAGGCAAAGGAATCGCTGTTCATGGAATCCGGAAAGGTGATTCGGATGGGAGTGCCGCCTGTTCGGATCGAGTTGCTGACTGGAGTTTCTGGTGTGGAGTTCGACGACTGCTTCGAGCAACGAGAGATTGTAGAGATCGACGGGGTCCCCATCAATATCATCTCTCTGGCGATGCTCAAGAGGAACAAGAAGGCAAGCGGCCGGTTGAGGGATTTGGAGGACCTACGGCATCTGCAATGACAATCCAGGCGTGTCCGAAGCCGCCGTGTATTCCCGTGCCTAGGGTCTGCCGGGGGCGCAAGAGGAGAACATATAGGAGTCCTGGCGGCGCCTCTATATAGCCCTCAAACTCGTAGAGCAACCCAATCGTTGGGACTTCGGCGGCCTGGCTCAACTTATGGTCTCGGACCATCAGCTTTTCCCCCCAGAGACATTAGTTCGCATACAGTTTTTCCTAGATATTGTGCAGCCCCTTCAGGGCTGACAGGTGATTTTGCCGCCTCTGATCCGCAGGTTAAAACCTACGGCTACTCACCTTGCTCCCTTTCAGGGAACTGAAGGATTCCAGCCTTGAACTGCCAACGGTCAACCGGCAATGGCATTCGCCGCGCGGCGAACGCCCTACACTGCCAACTTAGCTGGCCTGCTCGTAACCGCGTTTGGCGGCGGCGAGGTTCAGTTCCAGGAACTGCTTTTTCTTGGCGAAGTTCTCCTCAATCACGCCCAGGACCGTGTCGAACTTGACGACTTTGGTCAGTGCGACATAAGCACCGAGCGCGACCATGTTGGCCGCCTTGCCGTTGCCCAGTTTGAGGGCGATCTCATTCGCTGGGACGGTCTCGATCCGAATGTCGGTTCTGTCCGAAGTCGTATCAATCAGCGATCGATTGATGAGCAGAAGCCCGTTTGGGCTGACCCTTGGGCCGAATTTGGCCAACGAGGGCTTGTTCATGACGACAACGGTGTTAGGGTAATCGATGATCGGGGAACCGATGGGGTCCTCGGACACAATGACTGTGCAATTGCACGTGCCGCCGCGCATCTCAGGTCCGTAAGAGGGTATCCAGACGACTTCCTTGCCCTCTTTTAGCCCTGAAAGCGCCAAGAACTTCCCGAACAGGAGAACGCCCTGCCCGCCAAAACCCGCTACTATTAACTCTGTAGTCATTCTAATCCCACCATACAATTACTTGTTGATTTCGTACTCTACAGAAACTCGGCATCAAGACTTGACCTCATCGCCGTTAGGTGACTTGAAGACGCCCAACGGGAAGTAAGGAACCATGTCCTTTGCCACCCTCTCCTGGGCCTGCTTCGGCGTCATGCCCCAGTTCGTTGGGCACGTCGAGAGCACCTCGACGAATGTGAAGCATCTGTTTGCCACCTGAAGCTCAAACGCTTTCTTGATCATCTTTTTTGTCTTGATGATCTCCTTCGTGGAATGTGCCGAGGTTCTGGCGATAAACCCATCCGTCTTGAGGCTCGAGAGGATCTCACACATCCGGATTGGCCAGCCGATGTGCTCAACATCCCTGCCATAAGGCGACGTTGTGGTCACCTGACCCGGCATCGTAGTAGGCGCCATTTGCCCGCCTGTCATCCCATAGACTGTGTTGTTGATGAAGATCACTGTGATCTTCTCGCCTCGATTGCAGGAGTGCACAATCTCGGCCATCCCGATCGAGGCCAGGTCGCCGTCGCCCTGATACGCAAAGATGATCAGGTCCGGTCGTGCCCTCTTGGCGCCTGTCGCAACCGCTGGAGCGCGGCCATGAGACGCCTCAAAGAAATCAGTGTTGAAGTAGTTGTAGGCCAAGACCGAGCAGCCGACCGGCGCGATGCCAACGGTGCGCTCCTGAATCCCGAGCTCGTCGATGCACTCCGCAATGATCCTGTGGACTATCCCATGAGAACAGCCCGGGCAGTAATGTGTAACCACGTCCGCAAGTGCTTTTGGCCTCTTGAAAACGACCTTCCTCATCTTTTGTCCACCTCCTCACCCTTCACAATCTTTTCAATCTGCTTGATGATCTCGTCAGGCGTCGGGATTATCCCGCCGGTCCGGCCGTAGAAGTGGACCGGCCTTGTCCCCTCGAGCGCTATCTTCACATCGTCAACCATCTGCCCGGTTGACATCTCTATGCAGAAGACCGATTTGGCCTCTTGAGCCGCATCGTAAAGCTGCTTACATGGGAACGGGAAGAGGGTTATGGGCCTGAACAGACCTACCGAAA
This sequence comes from uncultured bacterium, assembly GCA_965372715.1. Classification (GTDB taxonomy): domain Bacteria; phylum B130-G9; class B130-G9; order B130-G9; family B130-G9; genus CAYZPW01. The sequence continues at coordinate 56,862 of CBDVDH010000011.1, forward strand.
TCCCCTCCTTCTTGAGCATCTCTATCACAGTCTTGCATATCCTGGCCATCGAACCGTAGGCGGCAATCAGAACGTCATACTTGCCGTCGCAGTTGAACAGCTCCCAGCGGAGCTCGTCCCTGGCCATCGCCTCGTATTTTGCCTTTAGCTCCCAGCTGTTCGCCTCGAGCTTCAACGGGTCGAGATAGAGCGAGTTTATGATGCTTCGCTCTCTGTCGCCCTTGTAGCCCGTTGCCGCCCAGGTCTTCGGCGGCAGCTTGACCTCTTTCTTCTCCTTGAACTCAACCGGTTCCATCATCTGGCCGATCATCCCGTCGCCTATGACCATCACAGGGTTCCGATACTTGTCGGCCAGGTCGAAGGCGTCCATGATCAGGTCGGCCGCCTCCTGAACCGACGCTGGCGCAAGAACCAGTATTCTAAAATCGCCGTGGCCTAGTCCCCTCGTGGCCTGCCAATAGTCCGACTGTGCTGGCAAAATGCCGCCGAGTCCGGGGCCGCCACGGACGATGTTGACAACGACAACAGGAAGCTGGGCCCCCGCTATGTAGGACAAGCCCTCCGACATCAGACTGATGCCAGGGCCGGAGGACGACGTGAAAACTCGCTCGCCAACACCCGCCGCCCCATACAGCATGTTGCTCGCAGCGACCTCGCTCTCGGCCTGAAGGTAGCAACCTCCGACCTGGGGAAGCCGTCGCGAAAGGTATTCGGGTATCTCATTCTGCGGCGTAATCGGATACCCAAAGAAGAGCGTGCAGCCGGCCATTATCGCCGCCTCTGCAAGCGCCTCGTTTCCTTTCATCAAGATTTTAGCCATATAGCCAACCCCTTCTGTTCTTGAGGGTTTACTGTGAAATCAAGAATTCGCAGGTTTTCGTGCCTATTTATACACCTCTATGGCCACGTCCGGGCAGGAAATCGCGCACATACCGCAACCAATGCAATCCTCCGGACGAACCGCCTCGGCGTAGAAGTAGCCCTTCGAGTTTATCTTGGTGGACATTGCCAAGACATCCTTCGGGCAGGCCCCAATACACAACTCACAACCCTTGCAGCCCTCTTTGTCAATCTCTACACGTCCGATCGCTTTAACTTCTGGCATCGCTCCCTCTCTTCGATATGGCTGCGTCTGGTCCCGTCATCTCCCAGGGCAGCAAAACGTATCTCTCCATGGCAAAAACCGGCGTGGATAATTCAGCAGCGTCCAGCCTCTCCGCTACCGATTTCTCCGCAGAAATGAACCTTACATCAACACCGAGCCGCCTGGCAAGACGCTCAGCGACTTTGTAGCCTTTAAGCACCATCTCCGGCGTTGTCTCCCGCAGAAGGTGAGTGTTGGAAACAACCCCAGTAACTCGCAGATTAGATGCGTCCTCTATTCTATGCAAAACGCACTCGCTGCCATCCGTATCTCCTGTAAAGGGCCGATTCGCGTTGACTACCGCGAGCAGATCGTAATCGATTTCGTCTGCCTCATCGAACAACGAGGCGAGGACCCGGCTGCCGGCCGCCTCGCCTCCGACGTCAAGGACTACGCTGGCGCCCTCGTCGTGTATGGCGCCCGCTATGCCCGGGAGAATAATCGGAAGGTCGGCCCAGGCCTGCTCGCCCACGGGCGCTATGAGCTCGATGTCCGCGCTGCTGAGAATCTCGGACGCCTCTCTGCTCCTAAAATACGGGTTCACAATGTCGAGGTCGGCTATCTTGACCCGCTCATTATAGCCTCTCAAAGCAAGGGCAAAGTTCAACGAGACCTCCGTCTTACCGCTCCCATAGTCACCGACGAAGATGGTCAATCTTTTTGTGCGAAAACGAATGGTCCGCTCCATCAATTCCAACTATACATAATTCAGCAGGAAGGGCAAATACTTTTGTATGAGATAGCTGATCTGCTGTTATCTCCGAAGGAATCCTTGAAGAAAGCGAGTGTTACCTATGAATGTTCAGACTGCGAAACCCAATAGATCATCTCCCGCGGTCGCCGCGCCGCCGGTCCCGAAACAGCATGAACCTGACGATGAGGTCAGCGGCCTTCCGAATTAAAACCGCCAACAACTTGTCGAGGAGAACCATCGGCCGTCCGACGAGGTAGGATGGATTCATGGACGCTAGAACCGCTCTTGAGAACGGCACGAAACCTACGTTCGGGATATGGGCGAGGCGCCTCAAAGAGCGCACGAGGCACGCCAGCGCAATAGCCCTGACGCCGACTCGCACTGCTTTCTCTTTTTGCAGCAGGACGCATAGGGCGTAGCGTTCTACTCGCAGTTGCCTGACAAGCGACGGACTTAGGGCGAAGCTGACGGCGCCGACCCGCCGGGCAGTGATGATTCTCTGCACTCTATCAAGGCCTTCAAGGCCTCTTGCGATGTCATGCTGCGCGCAGAGCGTGATCGATACATCGGGCACGAGGCGCAGAGTGTCTGCAATTGCCTCTCGAAGGTGATCGATGTCCGAGGTCAATAGTATCAACGCTTTTGACAACTGCCCCCGCCCTTCTGTTGAGAAAAAATCATATTGTGGCCGTAGTAGCCTCGCCAATTGCGCCAAATGCGCCAACGCATCTATTATACTATAGCACGCGCTATAGCACGCGGCCGGACTTGTGTAGCGCAGGAGTCTCACCCAATAATCACATTGACGGAAGCTCGTTCTGGCTTTTTGGACTGCGGCGGCTTGACGCCGCTTTCTTTTTGGTGGTGGCCTGACACCACGCTCTGATAGACATCTATTGTGAACTTGGGGGCCGCGATCCGGAGAATAGGGCTTCCTCCAACAGTGTTCATGCCGCGGCAAGTCAAAGCGGCGTCAAGCCGCCGCACTCCAAAATCACCCAATGGGTGCAACTCGCAGACGGACCCCTGTCAAACACATCACCTTTAGAACGGGCGGTGTCTCAGACCTCGCCCCTACGCAACTGCAACGACTTATGACCCAGCCTCAGAAGGCCTGCCCCACACCGATTGAGAGTCACCGCCTCGGATTATTCCGGTTACCGGTTATGTGGCCTCAGTCACAATGACTGTAAAATGAAGTGCGCTTTGAGCACAGGAGTGCCCGCGGCAAGCTGCAACAGATTCGCGATGGACGGGATTGGACCTCTATAAGCGGGCGCAGTATCCGCTCCCCTTTTCTCCTCTTCGCCGTTTGCCCCGCGGGGAACTTTTCTAGTGGTGTTGACGAAAAGCCAACGATGTTGCTATATTATGCTGGAGTTGATTTTGTGACTCAGATTCGGATACTGAGAGAGGTTTTTGTCGCGAACGACAATGGCAAGATTCGCGGGCGACTGTCAATAAATAAGGATATTATCCACCGGAGGGATATGAATGGAAGACAGACTGGAACGCCCTCAGAAGCCTAAGGTGCTCATTGTTGATGATGAGGAGACGATCCTTAGGATGTTCAAGAACCAGTTCAGAAAGGACTACGAGATAGCCATCGCGGCCAGCGCGGAGGAGGGTCTGAAGATATTGGCTGATTTCGAGGCGGACGTAGTCGTCTCGGACCAGAAGATGCCTGGGATGAAGGGCGTTGATTTTTTGGTGCAGGTCAAGGTTACGCACCCCCATGCGGTGAGAATGCTCCTCACGGGCTATACGGATGCCGAGGTTGCAAAGGACGCCATCAACAAGGGCGAGGTTACTGCTTATATCGACAAGCCGTGGGAGCGGGACAAGCTCCGGCAGCTCATCAACAAGTCAATAGAGCAGCAGCAGCTGGTGCTCGGCAAGATGATGACGCACCTGGAGACCGAGATGCAGACGCAGTTTCATCGCGACTTCAAGGATGCCGGCATCAAGGTGGAGGCGCTGAGTTATGACGAGAAGCAGCTCGCGATCCGGAAGCGGCGGGAGGACTTTGTTGGAGCCTTCAAGCTGGGCGAGAAGGAATACGTTGTCGAGGCGTCGTTCGTGTTGTTCCCGCGGACGCCGAGGAATCTCTTCATGCGGGAGATAGCCAAGATTGCCAATACTCCCGAGGACCTCGCGGATATAGGCAAGCTGTTGGGCGACAAGGTTGAGACAGAGGTTCTTGACGTCCAGGGGACTTTCAAGTTCTGGTTCGAGACGCGAGCCATGTGGCGCCGGTCGCTGCGGGTGACCAGCAACGTTACTTATGCCACGAGATGGCCGATGAGTCGTGTCGATTTCAAGCGGCTCTATTCTGGAATGGAGACAGCGCTTCGGATTGGTCAGAAGATCGAGTCGCTGTCAAAGGCGTCTTTCCGAGGCGAGCGATTCAAGTTCACGATCGAACCGGTTTACATATTCGGCTCGTTGGACATAAGGAAACACAACAGAAACGTGTATCGATTCGATCAGTTTCTATACGGACACCCGACCACATTGACTGGATCGCTCGTCGCCGCGGACCTGGGCGGCCTTTATGAGAACCTCGATCGCGAGAAGGACGTATTCCTGCGCGCCAGCGCTTAAGGGCTCGGTGCACACATCCGAGACGTAGTTGCGCGGCAGTTTCTTCCCGAGCGTCAGGATGCCGGGCACATTTGTTCACGTGCTGCTGTTGTGTTTGAGAATGAGCGGACCTTGCCAGAAGTGAATCATGGGATATAGAGCGAGAAGTTGAGCGATAAGATCGATGAGGCAGTCGGGGGGCGTGTTCGTGAGGATGAGTCACCGATCAGACCACTGGGCAAACGCCAGCAGTTTGCTGTTTCGGTTAGCACGGCTGCTGAGGTTTATCACGAGATAGGCAACGCCCTGAGTGTGCTCGTTCCCAAGCTAAGGCTGCTTAGACAGCATTTTAAGCAGATTACCGAGCTCTTGGGCGAGTTTGGCAGGATTGACCCCGACGCGCCTGCAACGGAGGTGAGGCGGGGCGTTCTCCGGTGTCGGAAGCTTGCCGATAGCGGCCCTGGAATTGACCGCCACATCAAGAAGGTGGCCGGCGCTTTTGATCCTTGCTTCAGAGAACTGGAAGTTGTCAAGATAGCGTCCGAGCATCTTAGGGGAGGGAAGAATGCTGGAACGGTTCGAGCGCCCATTGACGCTCGAGAAGAACTGGAACACATCGTTGACCTTTTCAAGGAACATCTCAAGGAAGTAGAGGGCATTGGGATCGACTTCGTGGAGGGTTGCAGCAAGAAAGGCGGTAAGTCGATTGAGATAGCCTGTACCCCCGAGGAGTTCTCATACATCCTTAAGAACCTCGTGCGCAACGCTGTCGATGCGATCAATGAGAAACGGTGCCTGGGCGGGTATAAGTCTGGTGAGGAACTCCAAATCCAGCTTGGGACGTCTAGGAGCGATGGCTATGCGCGGATAACGTGTCGAGACAATGGCATAGGGATGAACGAAAAGCTCAGGGAGAAGATCTTTGACCCGTTCTTCACAACCAAGTCGCACTCGAAGGGGACTGGCGTGGGGCTCAGCATTGTCAAAGAGATCGTTGAGAAGCGAGGTGGCACGATCAAAGTGGAAACCCCGGGGGGTGAGACGATATTCGTCATCGATCTGCCCTTGCATGAAAGGTCTGGCGATGGAAAGTAGCGAGTCGCCCACGCGCTACAAGCTCTTGGTCGTTGATGATGAGCCTCATGTCCTTGAGACAATAATCGACGTTCTGGAGGATAGGGACCGGGACGGACAACTGGAGTTCTTCTCGGCCACAAGCGGTGAGGAAGCTCTCGAGATGCTCGAGGACCGTCAGGGCGAGATCGACCTCGTGCTTACTGACCAGCGAATGCCTGGCATGTCAGGCGCGGAGCTTCTGGAGATAATCCACGAACGCTACCCGCTGATTGGTTCAATAGTCATCTCCGGTTTTGCTGAGTTTGACGACATGCGCAGCGCTTTCAGGTCTGGGATATTCGACTACATCAAAAAACCCTATGACGAGGACCACCTGTGTGGGGTGGTCAAATCCTCGCTGGAGAAGACAGAGTTGAGGCGCCGTAATGCCCACCTGGTCGAGGAGTTGAAAGAGGCCAACCGATTACTCGAGCAACGTGTCAACGAACGCACTATGGACCTCAAAAATAGCCTCGAATGGCTGAAAAGCATGCAGCAGCAGCTGATCCAGTCGGAGAAGATGTCCTCGCTCGGGCAGCTGGTCGCTGGCATCGCACACGAAATCAACAACCCGGCGACGTCTGTCTATGCGGGAGCCGAGGCGCTGGAGAGTAACGTTGAGGAGCTGCTGATCTTTGTTGAGCGATACAAGGATTTGCTGAAGGCAACGCAAGACGGTGACACGGCTACGACCAAGGAGCTCACAGAGGAGCTTTCGGACGCGGAGGAAGACGTCGATTATCTTCTGGAGGAGGGCCTCCCGTGGAGCATCAGGTCGATGAAGGAGGGCGCGGTTCGGATAAAGGACATTGTCCGCAATCTCAAGACGTTCTCGAGAGTCGATGAGGCTGAGGTGAAACACTCCGACGTCAACGAGGGCATCAGAACGACCGAGAAGCTCGTGCATCATGAATTCAAGAACAGGATTGCCGTCAACGAGGAGTTCGGAGACATTCCGCAGCTTGAATGCTACCCTGGTCAGCTCAATCAGGTCTTCATGAACTTGCTGGTCAACGCGGCTCAGGCGATTGAAGGTGAGGGCACAATATGGATAAAGACCATTGCGGAGAACAACAGCATTGTCGTGAAGATAAAGGATACGGGAAGCGGGATACCGGAGAACTCGCTCAAGGACATTTTCAACCCGTTTTTTACGAGTAAGCCTGCCGGTCAGGGTACGGGGCTTGGCCTCTCGATAAGTTACAGTATTGTCAAGAAGCATGGCGGGGACATTAGGGTCGAAAGCGAGCCGGGCGCCGGCACGGAGTTCACGATCATCCTGCCATTCGATGGCATTCAGAAGGCCAAGGAGATGGCGAAGGAGGATAGGGATTCCGCTCGCAGTCAGTATGAGTTCATGGATGTATCGCGCATCGAGGAACTTGAAAGGGAGCTCGCCCAGATAGATGCAGGCCCGGGCACAGCCGACGAGCGGCCCGGAGAACCGAGCGACGATAGCGATTAAACCGTTCGCATGTAGGCCGACCTGGCGGTCAAAGAGCTGCCTCGCCGCGTAATAGATGCCAAAGACGATCGCCGGCACGAATAGCAGGTTAGCTGCGATTGCGACGTCAACGCTTCTGCCGAAAAGAAGCATCAAGATGCCGGCCGCTACGTGCCACAGAGGCGGGTAGAACGTGCCTTCCCCCTGAAGCGTCAGAAGCCGTCCAGTATCCAGCCGTGAAATCGCCTCACTTGCCTCGATAGCATCCAGGACGTGAAACGCTGGGTCCCACACTGGGGGCGTGTCGTCCAAAGCCAGCCAGACGATGTTTCCGACCGCCCAGAAGACAATCAGTAAGCCGCATAGAAGGTGATCTTCCCGCGCCATCGCACGATCCCCGCAAAAGGCCCTATGCTTCTGCTGTGTTTGATGAGAATGCTCTAACTGTGGCGTGATCTCAAGTAATTATGCCGATTGTCGTTGCCAAGACGGCTATCAGGCTGTTACTCTTAGAAGGATCAATGGCGCTGCAAAATGAATCCAGAGCATCTTGAGAAGGAGCGGACGTGAATTTCGAGGAAGTGAAGGCGTTTATGAAGGAAGCAGGCTGGGGCTTCTTGGCTACGACCAACGGCGAACGCGCGAGCGTCCGGCCAATGGGTGGTTGCGGCTGGTTTGGCAAGGAGTTCTGGTGCGCAACCGGTCTGAAGGATGCGAAGACGGTCGATATCGAGAAGGTCCCTTACGTGGAGTATTGCTTCGCTGACAAAGAGGGGAAGCATATCCGACTGTCCGGCAAGTGCGAAATCAGCACCGAGAAAACGGATAAACAGGAGCTGCTCGACCTTCTTCCTGTGATGAAGCAATACGTTGGCGACGCGGACAACCCCGACTATGTCGTGCTGCGCCTGAGGCCTGAACGTATCCGTTACATGGGCTCGGACGATATGCAATACACCGAGGTGAGCCTCGACTAAAGAGATTTCAGATATCCAACCGGCGCGTCCTCTAGTGTTTGGCGAGGTGTTGTTCGACCAGTTCGAGGACGGACGGTTGGTTCTGGGCGGAGCGCCGTTCAACGTGGCTTGGCATCTGAAAGGCCTCGGCCAGAATCCACTTTTCATCTCACGCGTCGGTCAGGACGAACTTGGCGACCGTGTGTTCTGTGCAATGAGGGACTGGGGCCTCGACATCACGGGCGTTCAGATTGACGGCACGCGGCCAACCGGGACCGTGCGGGTGCACATGGAAGGCAGGCTGCCGCGATACGAGATACCGCCGGACCAAGCATACGACTTCATAGACGCCGACCAGGCCATTTCGGCTGCCGCGGGCGGCGAGTTCTCGCTGCTTCACCACGGGACCTTGGCCTTGAGATCGCCTGCCTCACGCGACGCGCTCATTCGGCTGGTTAAGCGGCTTGACGTCGGAATCTTCCTCGACCCCAATCTCCGTTCGCCCTGGTGGGAGATGCGGGCCGTTCGGGATGCCATGCGGAGGGCGAGCTGGGCGAAGCTCAATGGCGAGGAGCTGACCCTTCTTTGCCCAGCTGACGCTGCGCAGGGACACGTTGAGCGGGCGGCAGACCTGCGCGCCGAATTCGACCTTGAGTTGCTCGTCGTTACGCTCGGCGCGGACGGCGCGTTCATCGTAACTCAATCGGAAGTCATCGAAGGAGCCCCGGTTACGCCCGTCAGGTTAGTGGACTCGGTCGGCGCCGGCGACGCGTTCGACGCCGTTTTCATATTGGGCCTCATGCACGGATGGGGACTACCATCCATCTTGTACTGCGCCACTCAATTTGCGGCGGCGGTCTGCGGCATCCGAGGCGCAACGATAATGAACCCGGCCTTCTATGAGGCTCATCTGAAGCAGTGGAGGGGTCAACGTGTCTGAAACTGGGGGCCTATATATCGTCCTGATAAGTGTTCATGGTCTGATCCGCGGCCATGACCTGGAGTTAGGTCGTGACGCCGACACCGGTGGTCAAATCACGTATGTGATGGAGTTGGCCCGCGCGCTTGCCGGTCATCCAGCGGTTGGGCGAGTGGACCTTCTTACGCGCCTCGTTTTGGACCCTATGACCGACGATGACTACGCGAAGTCAGTGGAGGAAATCGCGCCCGGGGCCTACATCATACGGGTTCCCTGCGGGCCGAGGCGCTACTTGCGAAAAGAGGTTATTTGGCCATATCTTGATAGTTTCTCAGACCAAGCGCTGTTGCACATTCGCGAGGTCGGCAGGTTGCCCGATATTGTCCACAGTCATTATGCCGATGCAGGCTGGGTGGGCTCGCACTTGGCGGGCCTTCTAGGGGTGCCACTGGTGCACACAGGCCACTCGCTTGGGCGCGTCAAGTTTCGGCTGCTGATGGACACGGGCATGGGACGCCAGGCCGTTGAGAAGCGATACAACATAACTCAGCGGATCGAGGCGGAGGAGATTGCTCTTGACACCGCCGCATTGGTTATAGCCAGCACACGTCAAGAGGTTGAGCAGCAGTATAGCCTTTATGACAATTACAGCCCCCGAAGCATGATAGTGATACCGCCAGGTGTTGATCTCAGGCGATTCCATCCCCCACACCGAGGTTGGAAGGAGCCTCCGATCAAGAGGGAGGTCCGCCGGTTTCTGAGAGACGTCCGTAAGCCAATGATACTAGCCATCTCGCGACCTGATGCTCGCAAGAACATAGCGACACTTATACGGGCCTATGGGCAAAACGAGCGCCTGCGGGAGCTCGCGAATCTTGTTATCGTCGCCGGCACGCGGGATGACATAGAAACTGCTGAGAAAGAAGCTCGGAGTGTACTGACAGAGCTTCTTCTTCAGATTGACCGTTGGGACCTGTATGGGAGCGTAGCATATCCGAAAACACATAAGCCAAATGATATCCCAGACCTATATAGACTTGCTGCCCAGACCAAGGGCATCTTCATCAATCCTGCGCTCACAGAGCCTTTCGGGATTACGTTGCTGGAGGCGTCGGCCAGCGGCCTTCCCATTGTGGCTACCGAGGATGGCGGGCCCCGGGATATCCTCGCGCGGTGCAGGAATGGCTTTTTAATCGACCCATTGGATGTGGAGGGAATGTCCGATGCGTTGCTTGGTGGTATCAGTGACCGCAAGAGGTGGTATAGGTGGTCCAGAAACGGTGCTAGGCGAGCGCCACGGTATTTCTCCTGGTCAAGCCACGTCAAAAGATACTTGGGGGAGCTGAAGAAGATGGTCCGAAGGTCGCGTAAACTGCATGTCATCAAAGGGTTAAAGAGCCGGCTTCCGGTTTCCGACCGTATTATCGTATGTGACGTTGATGGTACGCTGACTGGTGACGAGGAGGCCCTCGGAAAACTGTTACGCCTGTTATCAGAGACAAAGGTGAGCGTTAGCCTTGGCGTGGCAACCGGCCGGCATATCCGTAGCACGATTAAGGTGCTAAAGGAGTGGAACGTGCCCATGCCTGATTTTCTGATCACGTCAGTTGGCACTCAGATACACTACGGGCCAAAACCGGTTGAGGACACTAGTTGGGCAAGGCAAATCGAATACCGCTGGGATCCAGAAGGAGTGCAAGACGCCATGAGTCATTTCGGGGGACTCAAACTACAGCCCAGAGATGCTCAGTCAATCCACAAGATCAGCTATTTCGCTGATCCGAAGAAGGCTCCAAGCATCCGCCAGATGCGAAGTCATCTGAGAAAGCTCTGCCTGCACTGCAATCTTGTCTATTCGCATGGTATGTTCCTCGATTTGCTGCCTATTAGAGCTTCTAAGGGCGGGGCACTGCGTTACTTCGCATACAGATGGGGCGTACCACTGGAGCGAATTCTTGTGGCCGGAGACTCTGGCAACGACATCGAAATGCTGGTCGGTGACACTCTGGGTGTGGTTGTAGGGAATTTCAGTCCTGAGTTGAAAAAGCTCCGTGGGCGGGAGAAGGTTCATTTCGCCAGTGGCCATCACGCAAACGGGATTATAGAGGGGATCGAGCATTACAGCTTTCTTACGTCGGATTTGCCTAAAGAGGACGATAGATAATGCCCAATGAACTGGAGGTTTTTGTAGAAGACAACCGCGAGGATGTCCATCTGCTGTTGAAGCATTTCTTCTCCCTGGGCAAATCATTCCTACTTCATTCGGAGATATGGGACCAGTTTGAGCATTTTTGCGAGGTAACCAGCAAGAAGCATTTGCGCGAGAGCGTTCTGGGGCAGACTCTTCGGCTGACTCAGGAGGCGGTCCTCAAGGAGCCCCTTATGTATCTTGCCGAGCGCCCGAGAGTCGCACAATGGAGATACACCTTACTCGACGCGGTATCATTGACAGTAAAGCGCCTTCCTCTTGAGGCATTCTTAGAGGTCAAGGAGTGCTTGGTGAATGGTTCAGCACAGGACGATCAATGGGCGCTTGAGATCGATCTTGGGCCCTTCAATCGCGATTTCTTCAAGCTCAAGGAAGCGAGGTCCATTGGGCGCGGGGTAGAGTTTCTGAATAGGCGGCTCTCAAGCGAGCTCTTCCGCGATCTTGACAAGGGCGGCAAGCTCTTGCTGGATTTCCTTCGGGTCCATCAATGTAAGGGTGTTCAGCTGATGCTCAATGGCAGGATTGCCGACTTAGCCGAGCTGCGACACGCCCTGCGCCTTGCTGAGGAGACTCTCTCCGAGGTTCCCCATGAGAGTCCGTGGGCTCAGTTCAGCAGCGGGATGAACTCGCTTGGCTTTGAGCCTGGGTGGGGCAAAAATGCAAAGATAGTTCGAGAGACGCTGGGCCTTCTATCAGACATCCTTGAGGCGCCGGAACCCGTTCATTTAGAGCGCTTTTTGGCTAGCATTCCGATGATTTTCAACCTGGTTATCCTCTCGCCACACGGATACTTCGCTCAGAGCAATGTTCTGGGCCGCCCTGACACGGGAGGCCAGATTGTTTACATTCTCGACCAGGTGCGTGCCCTGGAGAAGGAAATGCGGCGCCGAATCGCGCGGCAGGGGCTGAGTATTGAGCCTCAGATACTTGTCGTGACGCGGCTGATACCCGAGGCAGACGGAGCTACCTGTGATCAGCGAGATGAGGCGATCACTGGGACGAAGAATGCGCGGATACTCAGGGTGCCTTTCCGCTATTCGGACCGCCAGGTTGTCCCACACTGGATATCTCGGTTCGAGGTTTGGCCGTTTCTTGAGCGCTTCGCTGCGGATGTTGAGAAAGAGGTTTTGGCTGAGTTGCAGGGGCGGCCCGACCTGATTATGGGTAATTATTCGGACGGTAACCTCGTTGCGTCGCTGCTGTCACAGCAGCTGGGCGTGACGCAGTGCAACATAGCGCACGCGCTTGAGAAGCCGAAACTGCTGCACGCCGACCTATACTGGAAGGACAACGACCCACAGTATCATCTTGGGTGCCTCTTCACGGCGGACCTGATCTCGATGAATACGGCAGATTTCATCATCTCGAGCACGTATCAGGAGATCGCCGGCACAGAAGACTCAGTGGGCCAGTATGAGAGCTACAGCGCATTCACGATGCCCGGCCTATACAGGGTAGTCAACGGTATCGACATATTTGACCCCAAGTTCAATGTTGTTTCACCTGGCGTGGACGACTGCTTCTATTTCCCATATACGGAGGCCAAGCGGCGCCTCACGGGGCTGGCAGAGGAACTCGAAGCACTCGTATATGGCGTTGACCCGCGGCCCGACGCCAGAGGCGTTCTGAAGGATCGGCGAAAACCGCTCATTTTCACAATGGCCCGGCTTGACAAAGTCAAGAACATCACCGGATTGGTCAAGATGTTCGGCGAATGCCCCAAGCTCCGGGAGGAGGCCAACATGTTGCTCGTAGCGGGCTACATCAACCCGTCTGATTCTCTCGATGACGAGGAGAGCTCGCAAATAAAACTGATGCACTCGCTGATCGAGTCCTATGAGCTCGACGGGCAGGTGCGCTGGATCGGCGCTCAATTGAGGAAGGACCTGGCCGGAGAACTCTATCGCTATGTTGCGGATCGAAAGGGCATATTCGTTCAGCCCGCGCTGTTTGAGGCGTTTGGGCTGACGGTGATTGAGGCGATGGTTACCGGCTTGCCGACGTTTGCGACGTGCTATGGTGGGCCGCTGGAGATCATCGAGCCGGGAGTCTCCGGCTTCCACATAGACCCCACACATTCGGGCGAGGCGGCTCAATTCATAGCAGATTTTCTCATGAGATGCCGCAGCGATCCGAAGTTCTGGGAGAACATCTCAAAAGGCGGCATCTCCCGTGTAAGGGCTCGCTACACCTGGAAGCTGCACGCCGAGCGGCTCATGACTTTTGCTCGAGTATATGGCTTCTGGAAACACGCAACCAATCTCGAACGTGATGAGACTCGTCGTTATCTTCAGATGTTCTACGGCCTCCAGTTCCGCAAGCTCGCAGACGCTCTCCCGCATTAAGCCGCAGTGGCCCCTCCGCATCGCCGACGGGATTTGCGCCAACGTTAGCTGGCGCGGCGCTAGTTCTTTGCGAGGATAAAAAGCACGATCTGCAAGATAATCACCAAACCAAAGCCACTTGCCAAGATTATCGTCTGCCTTTTTGATGCTCTCTTAAGTGCTTGATCCAGTCCACCAAGCCGCTCCAGAATCTCAGCATCGCCGTCCTCACTGACCGTTCTGATAGTCTGGAGACCTTCCTCCAATAATTGCTTTGTACTTCCAGCCAGCTGATCAAGTTCATTTAGTCTCTCGAGGATTTTGGCGCTGCCGATCTGATTGACGGCTTTGATGATTTGGTGGCTTTCCTCGGATAATTGTCTTGTACTTTCAGCCAGGCCAAGAAGCTCGGAGCTTGCCTTCTGTAGTTCCTCTTTTGCGGTTCGGTACGACTCAACCTGTTTGCAGAGCTCGTCAAGGTTGTTAACCAACTCCTGCGCCTGGTCTTGGAGTTTTGTGATTTCTTGTTGTGTTGGCATAAGAATCTCGTTATGAATTCAAGACATTAACCGCTCTTCTCGCCAGCTTGCCTATGGACCAAAGCGCGGGGCAGTAGAGCATGTTTTCGTCCATGTCGGGATAATTCATAAGGGTCCTGGCAAAATCCGGATCGTCTATCTCTTCGATTAATCTCGGAACATAATCCTCGTAAAGGCTGCTACTACGGATATAGACCTTTAATAGCAACCAGCTCAACACTTCGTATATCGAATATCTGGGAATTTTGTACTTTTCAAGCGCAGATTGATGACTCGCCTTGATGTCTCCTAATGCCGCTTCAACATCCGAATTTGAGCAGTAGATTTCGGAAAGTGCGCGCAAGAATAGAAGTCCAGGGTGGTCAGGATATGATTCAAGGTAGCGAGAGACCTGGCCACGAACCCAAGCCGCGTCATTCGGTGATCGCACGCCGCCAATCGGCTCTCCGGATTCCGAAATAACGCCGCCATCAAAGATCATCTTGAGATTGTGGAAGGATCCCACTTCCTTTAAGACCTGCTGAATCTCTTCATAATACTTTGTCTCCAAATAGCGAAGAATCCTGTCTCTAATGCAGGCGTCTTGATCATTTACATTCAGCTTAGCGGCTTCTTCCGCCATCGAGAGAAGCTCCCGGAAAGCGCGACGCCGGCCTTTCTCGACAGTGTCGTAAATGAAGTCAATGAGTACTTCAGCCGCTCTGCGCACAAAGCTGGGTTGGTCGCTCTGCCAAAGCGGCAATTCAATATGCTGCATGAGTTTTTCTTTTTCCGCCGCCACGCGCCCGCGATTATATCCCTCTACATATTTGCAGAACCTGTCAACGACACGCTCCTTTGAAGTGCCAGCAATGACGAGGCGGAATTGGCTTGCGGCGAAATCAATGGTGTAGTCCTCGATTACGCCGAGCAACAAGAGCCGGTATACAGCTTTTTCACAATTGTTCTTTTTAAGATCCTTCCCGTCCCAGTCCGGGCACGCAACATTTACTCTCTTCTCCGTTCCAAAGTCCCCAATTTCACCCATGATATTGTCAACATCATCAAGCTCGTCTTTTATGCCACGAAATGAATTGAGATGGAACCACATCGCGCGAGTAACATCGTCGTCTGTTTCCCAATTTCGCTCTTTCTCCATAATGAGTTTCAGTTCTTCTATGGTGGCAGCAGGGTCTAAAAGGGCAGCCGTCCTGGCTTTGAAATCATTGGATAATATCAGAATGCACTGTGCCCTTTTTCCGTCGCGCCCAGCTCTACCGGCTTGTTGATAAAACGACTCTATGGAGTGCGGTAGGCCCAAATGAACCGTATATCTGATATTGGGTTTATCAATCCCCATGCCAAAGGCTTTTGTGGCAACCAGGAGCGGGAATTTGTTATTTTTGAAATCGCTGGCATTCTGTTTTTTTGTCAGCCTCCAATCGCTATCGGAGAAACCACCGGGCGTTCCGCCGGAATAGCATTCTGCCGATATTCCAAGCTTGGACGAGATGTACTGCTTGTTCCGAGTTATACCATACTGCCCATTTATGTGTGGACAGAAGATAATCCCGCACTCTGTCTTCTCCTTTCGAGGACTGAAAAAATGGTCAGCAGTTGTCTGAAAAACGTTCGGTAACGTCTTCTCTAGAATAGTCCGCAGAGTGCCCTGTTTCTGATTGGATCTACGTTTGTGCACTGCGAAATGCAGCTCTTCTCTGTCAAAAGTCTTGGGAGTAACAATCGCATCGTCCGTTATTTGCAGTTCTCGCTGCACGTCGCGCAACACCACGTGTGACGCTGTGCCCGTTAGCGCCAACAATGGAGGAGTGCGGCCCGGGGATCTGCAACACTCTCTGGTTGTACGTCCGATGTTCAGATAAGCGGTCTTAAACTCATGTCCCCATTCAGAAACACAATGCGCTTCGTCTATCGCAATGACCGAAATCGGGATAATCACAGTCAGCTCTGCAAGACTGTTTCGGAATTCGTCGCTTTGCATTCTCTCTGGGGAGATATAACATAGAACGTACTCGCCGTTGCCAAATGCTTCAATGAGTTTTGAACGAATCTGCCCCTGTCCCTCACCTAGACCGGCGATTGCCTCAACGCGATCAATGCCGATTCGAGCCAGGTTATCTTTCTGATCGTCCATAAGGGCTATAGTTGGGCTGATCACGATTGGAAGGCCTGGCAGTAGCAGGGAGGCTAGTTGAAAGGCAAGCGATTTGCCCGCGCCAGTAGGCAATAGAACCACAGCGTCCTTTCCCTGTAGCGCCCGTGTGATAGCGTCAAATTGCCCTTCTCGGAACGTCTCGTGTCGAAAAATATACTTCAGAAAATAACGCAGCGTATCTTCAGAAGCATCAGGAACTGTCGCAGGTTCTGTTGGTCCCTCGTGATGTGCGATCGTATGTGGGAAGGAGATATCCTGAATGATGAATCGGCGCCCGTTTGTTATCAGATTCTCGTTGAACGTGATTACTGGAGCGGTGGTTGAGTCCGAGCCGTTTAGCGTCTCCAATTTGAACCCGGCGAAACTGCCTTCGATGCAATACAGATCGAACAAATGACGCACCAATTCCCCCAAGTCCTTGAGGGCGGATTTAACGATGGTCTCCGTCTCATGTCGTGTGAAGCAAACGGAATCAGCATCGAAGCAAATTCTTGTTTGCTCGGATGTTATTGGGGCAGCACCGGCGAGCAAGCTTTCAATCACCACGATCTGAACTTGGTGTGCGAGCTTCACCGCCAACAGATATTTGCTGATTGCAGAGAGACTATCAAACGCTTCAGTCTTCGCTTCCTGTATAGTTTCATGCAATTCTCGCAGATTGGAGCCGCATTTTTCGGCAACTTCGTGATTCAGGATTCTAATGCACCGATATCCGTTTTTCTGCAGTTGTGCGTCGCGAATCCCCATAGCTCCCCCATCGAGCATGGCCTTAGCCGGAGCATCTATCTCAACCACAATCCATTTCGTCGGGAGGGTAATGAGGAAATCTACTCGCTGAAGAGCAGCCGGGCCTTTAATGCCCTCCACTAGGCTGGAGAAAAGAACTTGCGGCAGGACGAATCTCTTGTAGTAAGGCCCCAAGTATTGCGGTAGGATTCTCTCGTAGAAGTCATGCTCCGGGTTGCTATCAAACCATGCCGTTGTTTCTCTGCATGGAGTCGCCAGAGCGAAATAGACATTATTGACTATGTCCTTCACATCGAACTTCTCGAAGTGGAATAGTTCCTTCAATTTCCCTTCAAGGGACGGGGAGAGAAGCGTAACTCGGCCTCTTGTGAGTATTTTCCTAGCAATGAGAAGCACTCTCTTCGGGACTTCTGGCAGTCCAACTTCGGATGTTGCTGCCGCAGGGAAGTCCAACCGCCACTGACCAAAGCGACGCCGCCAGTCTTTTTCCCATGATGTTCGTCTGTTCGCCGCATCGAGCAATTCCTTGGGAACTGCCATGTTCTGGAAGAAGAGGGTGCAATAGTCGTCGAATCTTGCACGCGCCTTCAATTCAACGGGCAATATCCATTCATCGTCCGTCATTGGATTATTGGCGCGTGCTGCTTTCTCTGTCTTCTCGGAGGTCATAGTGTTACTTGACCAAATCATAAGGCGAAATGCCGATCGGTATGCCGGGGGGGGGAATCGAACCCCCACGGTGCTAAGCACCGCAGGATTTTGAGTCCTGTGCGTCTACCTGTTCCGCCACCCCGGCTGTATAAGACCGATCTGTCTGTTGTTCAGAGCCTGCAATCTATTGTTCACGACGGGAAAGGTCAAGAGCGATTGAGCGGGGACGCACGGCGCTGGCTCGAACGCAAGTCGGTGTAGCCTGCGTAGGGGCGGGGGGGTGGCCGCCCCGACATGGGTGCGTTTGCAAAAAGGAGTGGGGGGGGCGGGCCCCCCCCCCCCCCCCCCCACACCCAGCCCACCCC
>CBDVDH010000012.1:0-73222 GCA_965372715.1 uncultured bacterium
TCATAACAGAAAGCGAAAATAGCATCAAGTGAAATGTGTTACACTACACTAGGATGCAGGGAAACAGCAGTGATCCACGTTTTCCGAATAATATTCTGAAGGGCATTTACTATACGCCGCCAGTAATGCGGGAGTATGCGGTCCTGCCTTGGTACGAGGGCAAGATCAAAAACCTGACCAATGGCTACAAGAAACTACATCCTTACTACCCAGGATTTAGAGAAGTGTGCATCTCGACAGAAACTGCGTGTGATTTGAGTAACATGCCTTCGAACGCGATTGACTATACTTTCACAGATCCTTCGTACGCGGACAAGGTGCAGTATGGAGAGCTGAATTTCTTGTGGGAATCATGGCTTGGCTTCGACACACATTGGCATGACGATGAAATAATAGTCAATGAGGTTCGTGGAAAGACGACTGGGGACTGGGCCGATATGCTACGTCAGGCCATGTCCGAATGTTATCGGGTACTCAAGCCCGGACGTTGGCTGTCTCTCTGCTACCACCATACTTCACCAGAAATGTGGACCCTCGTGCAGGACATTATGGCCGAGGTTGGGTTTCTCGTGGACAAGTCTGACTCGGTACTTTTCATTGACACGGGACAGAAGAGCTACAACCAGATAATGGCAGACAAGGTGACGAAGCGGGACCTAGTTATGAACTACCGCAAGCCACGGCCCGGCGAGCTAACCTCACTCATCCAAATCACTGGCGGCGAGGATCAGAGAACATTCGCAGAGAAGGTCCACACCGTCATCAGGGAATACCTGGGGGTCCATGCTGGCGCCACAAAAGACCGGGTCTTTGACAGGGTCGTCAGCTGCATGGTACGCGCAGGCCTCATGGAGGCGCACAACTTCGATGAGCTCCTTCGACAAGTTGCGGATGAGGTCAAGGCGCCTGTCATGAAGAATCTCTTTGAGCGGAAAGACCCGGATGTATTCGGCACCCATGAGGTCGGTCGTTGGTTTCTCAAGGAGACAGAACTCGACGTTGTCGATAGAGCTGAGTCGGCGAGAGAGGATGCAGCCGCCGATGCCATTGGCGCCTTCATCGCCAAGTTCCTGAAAGAGAACCCAGATGAGATAGGTGTCCACTACAGCGACATCTTTGAGCGCTATCTCTATGTTCCTGAAAGAGAACCCAGATGAGATAGGTGTCCACTACAGCGACATCTTTGAGCGCTATCTCTATACCGTCAAGGACAAGCCGAGGCACGAACCGTTGGATTGGCTTTTGGACTACTTCTACAAGACGGGCTACAGGAGCTACCGGCTACCCATCTCTGAGGAGGAGAAGCGTCTGAAGGCTCAGGGCAGGGCTAAAGGCATCATGAGATACATAAGGCGGTATCTTGCTTTTCTGGAGCGGGGTGTCGATGTTCCCCAAAAGAAGAGGCCGAGCGACGCCACACTTGCCGAGTGGATCCACCATTGCAGGCGTTCCGGTCTGTATGACCAGGGCAAGCTCCTCTATGAGATCGGTGGCCTCAATCTGAACAGGTTGCCGGAGAAGACGAGGTTTGACATCCAGGAGGACTACGAGGTCTGTGTCCGGGAGCTCGGCCGCAGCCGGCTCGCTCAGAGCGGGAAGAAACGAGGGACAAAGAGACGGCGTGTCGGGATGAGGCCGGGAGAGTAAGATATGTCGAACGATATCTTGACCAATCGCAAGGGACTCGACGAGATCTGTTCCGTCCCGAAACACATCATCTCGGTCTATTCACTTGAGAAGCACGTTTGGGCCCATGCCAACGCGAAGGAAGCGCGCAAGAACCGCCAGCCAGAGCTTCAAACGGTGGACGAGTTTCTGTTCGACCCGGTGCGGGCCTTTTTCATGGACGTCCTCCGGAAAATGGCTGCGCCATACTGGCCAGAGCGAAGGGATGAGCCAATTGGCCAGGGGTATTGGATACAGGCCGAGTTTGGTTCAGGCAAGTCGCATATCCTGTCTGTCCTGTCCGCGCTTGCCCTCGGTGATCAGCGTGCCTGGGACATAGTGCGTGAGAAAGAGCAGAGCGCTGGCCGAGGCAAGCGCGAGTCACTCTATCGCTTCTGGCAGGAGGGTATCAAATCCAAGGGCAAGGACGGGAAGAGAGGTATCTTTGTCTGCGTCAAGACGCTGGTCGGCGTTGGCGGACATGTCGCCGGACAGGACAAGGATAAGGGCAGGGATTTGTGCGAGTACATCCTCGACGCCGTAAAGGAGCAGCTCGAGATTGAGCTTGGAAGGAACGTCTCGCTGTATCCCGCCGAGCTTCTGGTTGACCGTTTTCTTTCTCAGGACCTCGACCGTTATCGGAACGATCTGCGTAAGTTCCTTTGCGATCCGAAGTTCTTCGCCGAGGACGAGTTCGAGGATATCGGCAAGTTCATCCAAGAGATGCAGGACGACAGATCTCCTGAATACAAGCGTAGCTGTGGGAACAAGCTCTGGCGCTTCTACGACGAGTATCTGAAGGTCAGGCCTCAGATCGAGACCGAGGCTGAGGAGTTACTGAAGCACATGGTCGAGACAATTCTCGCCGAGGGTTACAGCGGCTTTCTCCTGGTTCTGGATGAGGTTTCCATCTTCATGAAGGACCGCGACGAGCAGCTACGCACCGGCGACGAGAAGACGCTCGTTGTTCTCTCAAACCGCCTCGCCAAGGTGCACAACTTGCCTATCTGGACCGTCTGCACCGCGCAGCAAGCCATCGAGAGCAAGATGGGCGTCAAGAATATAATCGCCGCCGACCGCCTGAAGCTCGTAACGCTGCTCGAAAAGCATGCCGACTATTACGACATAGTTCTGTCGAGGGTACGAGAGATCAAGGATTCGAGCGCGGTCGGGCCTTATTACCTTCATTACAAGCGTGGTTTCACATGGCCGAGCGCCATAGGAGAGGATGAGTTTGAGCACTTCTTTCCGTTCCACAAACCTGCGCTTGAGGTTCTTAGGCCAATAACCTTCGAGTTGACGACGAGTCGCTCAGCCATTCACTTCATGCATCAAACCCTAAAGCACCAGGTCAAGTCCAAGGGAAAGCAACTCATCAGGCTCTGGGAGCTATTCGACGAGACTGTGCGCTATGAGGAGGACCCAAGTGGTGTTCATGCAAGCCTGGCGTCAATAAAAACCAGTCGCGAAAGCGAGTATAAGGCATACGAGGCTTGTAAGCGCCAGATCGATGGACTCACCGGTGGCTATCTTCGACATCACCATGACAAGGCGATAAAAATCCTACAGACATTATTCTTGGTGCACATCGCCAGAACCAAACAGCAGGGCATGTCTTCGGAGGAGATAGCCAACTCCGTCCTCATTGAGAAGGATAGTGAGGCTACGCCGAACGAGAACATCCAGCATTACGAGACCCTCGCTGAGAAGCTAAATACGGAGCTGCGGCAGGTCGTTCAGACCTTCGATGACGAGGGCCGGCGGCTGTATCGGTTCGATCCTGTCATCACGGGTATTGACCCCAACGCTCGCTTCAAGAAGGCGCGCGATGATGCGGAATCAAATGAGAAGAGGCGCAAAGAGGCGTGGGAACAGCTACTATTTCTCGGTGAGTGGACGGTCAAGACTCGCAATATGACGCTCGATCTTAGCAATGGGATTATCTCCATATTTCACGAATTGCCTACTCTAGAAGAGGCCAAATACGCCCGATCCGCAGGCGCCAAGATTGAGATCGAATGGGCGGGTCGCGAGGTGTTCGGCGAAGTGAGCATGTGCGACCTTGCGCGCATCAATCCCGACGGATTCGCCCTGAACAGCTCTGAGACCGACTACGACTTCAAGGTCTTCATATCCACCGGCCCAATTCCTGATGACAGATTGGACTCGTTTCTGAATAGCACGAAGGATCCGCGCATCCTACTTTGGACACCGGGGGAGCTGACCTCAGATGAAGAAGATAGACTTCTCGATTTCACGGCATACCGAAAGCTCGCACAGGAATTTGGGGGCGAGGAAACTGAAGACGCCGTCGCGGTGATCAACTGGGTCTATGGGAAACTCCAGACAGAGCTAGCGGCCATCAAGGGAATCGTTGACAATAGCTACGGTCGGGGAAGGATCGCCTCGCGCGAGAACACGAGAATGGGATTCCATGTGGCCGGAGGGCTCCAGAGCATTCTGACCCCTGTCGCAGGCCAGGTTCTCGACAGCACTTATGCGTCCCGGGACATCAGGTTTGAGCATCCGCACAAGTTCACCAAAGATGAAGGTGTCAAGGTCATCAACGGAATTGTGAAAACCGGCGAAATCCCAAAGGGTGCTAGGGCAGACAGGAACGTCAGCGCCGTCCAGAATTACGGGCTAGGCCTCAAGCTGGTAAGGCGAGGCGCAGAGAGGATATTGGACACCTCCGAGAACCCCCACGTTCGTGACATGTGGCGTTTCATCGATGACAAACTGTCTGACGAGGGCCAGACCATGTCGGTCCAGACATTGTATAAGAACTTCATGGGGATCGGTGGGCCAGAGGATTACGGCTTAACCCGTCGGATGGTTCAGATTTTCCTCCTATGCTTAGTTCGGGAAGGTAAAATCCGTGCCGGCATTAGCCCGAAATCGGGTCTCCGACACCCCGCGATCGACTACGGGAACATCTCAGGGGTTAATTTCTCAGTCAAGGTGCTCGATTCGCTCACCGATATCCGAAAAGTGGGGAAGCCAGAGAACTGGGATGTCCTTCGACCGTACGCGGAGAAACTCCTGGAATCAGAAATCCCTGAAACACACCACGAGGCGCTGATCGCGAAGTATCGTCGTGACCTCCGGGATCTACTTGTGCTGGAAAGGGAAAAGGCGCCTCGTCTTGAGAGCAGATCGAGAAGCCTCTTCGAGTTCCTCAAGGCAGAGAATCCCTACGAAACCGAACTCGGTCAGGCGGTCAACCTGTTCTCTGCCGACATCGAGAGTGGTGATGACATAAATCAGATCCTCTACATCCTCAAGAAGACATTTCATTATATGCCTTACGATGAAGGTCCGGCATCCCAGGATGAGGTAGATGATCTCGCGAACCGATTGAGAGCATCCTCAAGAGTGATGAGATGAAGGCACTCCGAGCTATGGAGAACATAAGCGTTCTGCAGGCGCCATTCGCAGATGAGATCGAAGAGAAGCTGAGCAAGTCCCTGGATTCGATCTTCTCGTGTCCATCGCCATCCAAGCAATCTGTCGAGGAGCAGCTCAAGACCGGACCGACCCATGAGTGCGACCTGTCTTTCGAGAGCGCTTCGGAATGTGTCGATGAGATGAAGATCGCTGTCAAGCAGGCCCGTCACATTCTTGAGTCCTCAATTCATGACAAGATGGCAGTAATGAGCAGCCCCGCAGTGCGCGAAAGATTAGCCCAGGGGGAATCTGAACCTGTCATCGATGGTCTTCTTTCCTGCAAAGACGTCGCCGAGGTAAGATCTTATCTCACGAAGGCCTGCATCGAGAACGCCTCTGTCGTTGAGATAATCAACCGATATCTGAAAAAGGTAGTCATCAGGCTCGTGAAGATCGCGGATTTCAGGCCCCAAACAACCATCATAGAAAGAGGGCATCTCCCCGTTCTGGTGCAGGAGTTCCAAGCCTTCCTTGAGAAGCAGTTCGAGGGCGCTGCTGAGGACGACGATGTCCTGCCATTGCTAAAGGTGGAATGATGGACCTCCTGAAGGCTTGGGTGCTCTCGAAGCTCGAGGCTGTTGCGGATCAAGAGCGAGTTCTGCTTCGTGACCCATTGCACCTGCTCCCCAAGGAAGACGGCACGGTTCATGCCTTTGCTCTGAAGCACGGTTTCACGGCTGTAGAAGCGGCTACCAATCTTGCCTTTCGAGATCTATACGAGAGGACGGTCGAAGATGCCGGCACCAGGAAGATTCTTCTCTATGATCGAACCCCATCCAGAAGAAAGATGTCGCATTCTTCGACCAAGGCTCCTCCCCTCTTTTATCCGGACTTCGTGGCACAGATCCCTGCCGAATGCCAAATCGACCTCGACCTGAAAGAGTTCCTGATTGAGAGAACTGGGGACAGCGACTGGCCTAGTCACGCGAACGACCCGCAATATGCCAGGCTTATCGCTCAGAATTTGGGCCGCGTCTTACGAGCTCATGAGAACCTTTGGGCGAGCCATCCTCGCCGTTTCACCGATAACGACTTCAAGACAATCGTCGGATACGCGGCACTCTCCATTCCAGAGGCTGCGTTCAAGAAGGACCTCAACCCTGAAGTGCATTGGAAGATCGGACTGCTGCATCACCGGTCGCTCACCGAGCTCGAGGCGCTAGCACCTGAGATCACGAAACCTATCAAGGACAGACTCGCAAAAGCCCGGGCGCCCTTCTGCTGGTTTGCAGACCATGACCCAGAAATGGTCGTGCGGGCGTTCTACCTTTCAGTAATTCTCAGACAGCATTTTGACCACTGGAGTCTCCTCTTAGCGAATATCGATTCCGCCATGAGGGCCTTCTCGTCGATTGAGCTGGAAGTGCTCGATGAGCTTGCGCCTAAAATAACGAAATCAGATCCAGAACGGGCGGAAACTGACCTCTCACTAGTTGAGCAATCGCTGCCGCTCGATGCGCTCAAGCTACTTCTGATTGACCAGATGAAGCTCGATACGCCGAAAGGATTTGTGTCGGCGATACAGCGCGAGAGCTACAGCACACTCGTGCGTTCTCTTGCGCTGCTTATGGCGCTGGACGACCAGCTCTCAACTCAGCCGGCAGCAATTGAGCAGGCAGAGATCAAGAAATCGCTGTTTTCTGATTTAGATGACGTGGACCGCTTCGTCGATTCACGGTGCGAACCAGCCTGGTCTCATCTCAAGGAAGCATACAGACTGGCTGGCGACATTTGTAGCCTACGCGGTGTATTGGGCAGAGCGGTCAAAGACCTGAAAGTCACCAAGACCCACGAGCTCGATTTCAGGTTTTTCAAGAAGCTCTTCAACGATAGGAAGGTCAGCAAACTTGAGTATTATATTTCTGCGATAGAGAGGCTTCTTAATACAAAAGATGTTCTTCCGCGCAGCAGCGATGAACTGCCGTCAGTATTTGGCGAGGCGTTGCAGCGAACACAGGAACAGGTCCGCGCAATTGGGGAGGAAGTAAGTCGCCAACTGGATGTGGTCAATCTTCGATTTCAAGATATGGTGGCAGCGCAGTATCCAACGTGGGTCACCAGTGACAGCGACGTAAGGCTTACCAGCCAGTTTATGCGCCGCTGCCTGAAATCCCATTGGGACCCCGAGAAACAGAAGGCAGTCATCTTCGTGTTCGACGGCATGCGTTATGACATCTGGGAAGAATTTATCCGGCCCGTGTTTGAGGAGGCGATGGACATCGAGGTCGAGTATTCAGCATCGTCGCTGCTTCCGTCGGAGACTCACATCTCCCGCAAGGCAATCAGTGCAGGGACTTACTCAGATGAGTTTGATACCAGAATGAGCGAGGACAAGCTACTCAAGACGGCCCTCGCTCGCGAATTCGGCTTTGAGGGCGAAGTGGAGGTCCTGTCGTCTGAAGAGACGAGTACGGGGGAAGCCGTGCATTACCGTGCAGGGAATCTCGATGTACACATCTTTGAACTTTGCGATCAAGAGCTTCACAGGATCAAGGTTAGGGAACATGCCGATGGACGAGTGGTTCCGCGCCGACCATTGGTCTTCATCTACGAACAGCTACTCAAGGACATCATTGACAACGAGGTAAGGGCTGTCGTTCGGGAGATTAAGCCTGGCACGAAGGTATTCGTGACCGCTGATCATGGATTTGTGAAGCTCGGTCGGAAGAAGGTGCGTCTGGAACAGGATTGGTTGAACGAATCGAACGACTGCTTCTATCAGTATGCCCGACTGCTGAAACCTTTGGCGGCGCATGGGGCAGCTAAGAAAGTAACCGACAGAGTTATTGAACTGCCGGCATCCGCGCTTCGCATACCCACAACGGAGACCGCTCGCAATCAACTACTCAATTGGGATAAGCAATATGCCTCAGTGATATTCCCCAGGCCTGGTTGCGCCCTTTCACGCCCCGAGGCCCGGTTCGATCCTCCGGCTTTTAGCCATGGGGGCATTTCAGTTCAAGAACTGATGATCCCTATGGTTGTCATGCGGGTCAGAGAGAAAGAAAACGCCACGCTCATTCTCGGCAAGATAGAAGGTCCCGAAGAGGTTGTCGAGGGACAGGAGGCGGAATTCAGTCTATCGATTAAGAGAGCAGGACGTGCACTCAACAGAGGGGATGAGATCAAAGTCGACATAGAGGCGTCGTACTGCCTCGCTCCTGACAAAGGTAAGCTGCCCCAGAAGTTTACTTATCTAACAACGCAAGAGAAGACCATATCTTACCGCTTTCTGCCAGATCCCAGCGACGCAACCGATGAGGAGAGACGCCAAGGAAGTATGAGTCGAACCCTCAAGATGTCAGTCACGTGTCCTATGAAAGGCAGCTACCGTAGGAAGTCCAAGACGCATTCGTTCACAATACGACTGGACTCAGAACGCATCACGCGCCGGGTCCCTCCGCGGCTCGGGAAGATATTGGGATTAACTCCGAAGAGCATGAAGTGACAAGGACTCGAACATGAACGACCATCTTAGGGAGGTCTTCAGAGGCAAGGTCGTAAATAAGGCCCACACCATAAATACGGGCGTGGACGAATTCCCTCGATACGTTCTGGAGTATCTTATCGACAACTACTGCGAGGAAGAGACGTTCCATCAGGACATGGAAAGGGTTGTTCGGCGCCTCAAGCAGACCTTCGTCCATGGTGCTGAAGCTGAGAAGATCCGCCACTACATTCGAGAGAATCGCGAACACTCGGTGATTGCTAGCCTCGAGGCGCGATTGGTCGAGACCGAGGACAGGTATTGGGCCTCCATTTCCGCAATAAATGAGAACTTCGTGAACATCCCTGAGAGCATCATTCGCCAGTATCCGATGCTTCTCTCTGGGGGAATGTGGGGCACCATCGATCTCACCTACGACGAGACGGAAGTCCACAACAAGAAGATAAGGCCATTCAAGGTGACAGGCTTCACGCCTTTTCAGGTGAGCGTCATTGACCTGGAGGAGTTCATTAAGAATCGTTTTGAGTTCAGCACCGAGGAGTGGATCGATGTCCTCATAAACTCCTGCGGGCTCAACCCAGACAGAATGAGTCGTCGGCAGAAGCTGCTTTACATGTCCCGGTGCATACCGCTTGTAGAGACGAACGTAAATATGGTTGAACTCGCACCGCGCGAGACTGGCAAGACATATCTCTACAGGAATATCTCCTATTGCGCTCACGTTCTCTCCGGAGGCAAAGCTACTCCCGCTCAACTCTTTATTAACCTGAATTCGGGAAGAATCGGTGAGGTTGGCACCCGTGACTCAGTGGTTTTCGACGAGATTGCCAATACGGACTTCAGCGACCCGAGGGCGTTTGTGAGCATCATGCAAGGTTACATGCAGGACGCTAGATTCAGCCGTGGGAAGAAGGAAATCCTAGCCTTTGCCAGCCTCGTGTTTGTGGGGAACATCGATGTTCAGGGAACTATGCCACATGAGAAATACTACCACCTCTTTGAGCCCTTCCCTGACTTCTTGCAGGTATTGGCTTTTTTGGATCGAATTCACTGCTATTTGCCCGGCTGGGAGATCCCCAAGCTCTCACCGCACAGCTACTCAGAGGACTATGGCTTCATCACAGACTATTTCTGCGAGATCATGCATGAGCTGCGGCGCGTTGATGCGCTAGGAGCGATCCGCGACCGCTTCGAGATCATTGACCTGAACAAGACGGCCCAGGGCGTCTCCGGACGAGATCAAAGGGCCATCATGAAAACCACATCCGGGCTCTTGAAGCTGCTCTACCCTCACGGAAGTATCTCTGACCCTGAACTTCAGGAGCTATTACTGCTTTCATGCGAATTCAGGCAACGTGTGCGTGATCAACTCCACCTCATAGCGCCCGGCGAATACGACAAGGTTAGGATAGGCCTCAAACTGACGCAATCGGGGCAGAAGCTCTTTCCGACCCTACCGGAAGCAGATCGGGTTCAGACGGTATCTCTGCCCGATGAGCCATCGGTTGGCGAGGTTATAGGATTGGGCGTGACCGCCGACCACGGTTGTATCCTTCGCTTTGAGATGCAGGCCACTAAGGGAACGGGCCGGATAGTCCCGCTCGGCTCAATTCAGAAGGTGATGCGAGAGAGTATAGAGGCCGCGGCTCAGTACATAAGGGCCAGGCATGAGGATATGGGGATCAGCCCTGACTGGCGCCAGAACATCGATGTGGCTGTTCTTGCGACGTTCATGGGAGTACCTAAAGAAGGACCATCTGCTGGGGCTACAATCGTGACAGGGATCGCCTCGGCATTGAAGAAAGTGCCCGTTCGGAACGACTTGGCCATAACAGGTGAGATAACAATAATGGGGAGAGTTCTGCCGGTCGGCGGCATTCAACAGAAGATTCAGGCCGCGTATGAAGCTGGTGTCAAAGAGATTCTGCTACCCGCAGACAACCTCAATGACGCCAATAGCCTCCCCTCATACATTACCGAAAGCGTCAAATTGACGCCCGTCCAGTCTGTCGAGGAGGTTCTTAGACTAGCTTTCTGTAAGACGAGAAGGGGATAGACTGTTGACTGTTATCCTGCCCTAACGGAGATTTAAGGAAACGGAAGCCATCAAGAACCTCACAAGAATTTCCCCCCTTACCCCATCAGGGAGCACCCTCGAAAATCTGAACCGCCTATGTGAGTCAGAAGTCGAAAGTCACGTGCCGCTTGTGTCGAGGACAACATTTACAGAACTTGACCAGCCAGCCGTATTTTTTCAGAGCAAAAATTTCTCTCGAGCTTTTGATACCTTTACCTCTCATAGGGGCAGATACGTTATTCTGAACCAGCCTCTCTCTACTGCCGGTCGGCCTACCGCGGCGGGCACGACCCGTGGTACCGGTACGACTACGGCGGTTTTCGCGTGGCCAGGTAATCTAATTGATCACCTGCCCACTTTGCTACTTAGCTACCTGCGATAGTTTAGCGAGATGCAAAGGTGAAGGTAATCCCCGCGCGCAAGGTGAGTAGGGACCGGTTCAGAAGGTATAGTAGCACCACACCAACCAGTAATTCCCCGCGCGCGAGGTAATGTGCTACGGCTTCTTTCGCTTGGCTTTGCGGAACTTCCACCACGCTCCTATCCGGGCCGCAAGAAAGAGCATCAATCCGAGGAACGCGACCACCGCGCCTCCGAACGCCACATCTGGATCGGCCCCCGAGGCTCCACAGCCAACGAAACCGCCGTGGACTATAAGCAGTATGCCCAGCAGTTGGCAGGCCTTGTAGGTCTTGCCCGTCTGCTCAACTGTTTGCACCGGCCGGCGGGGTTGTTCCTTCTCCTGTGCAATCGGGCAGCCACAATTAGGGCAGGACGCCGCCTTCTCTGATACTCGTTTCCCGCATTCGGGGCAATCAATCAGTGCCATTAGTCTCCCTCATCGGACGGCTTCTCGCCGCGGAGAGCCTACTCACTGCAAGACCTTCTCAACAAGCTTCAAGACGAAATTGCGTGAGAGCTTGTATGAATAACGATAGTCGTTAATGTAACGATCGACCGTCGATCCAGGAGCTCCAGGATGACGCATTAGATTACGGCTCTTTCGGCTTTGAGCTATCTGTCGCCCAAAGCCCCACTTATACGCATACCAGTCGGCACATAGTTCTGAAGTCCACTCATCCGAAGGATGCTCGCCTCTTCTGTCCAGGTCTTCTACCCGTGTGCAGGCGTGGCCGAGCTCATGGGCTATCGTTGCAACATGCCGATCTTCAGCAAGGCGTTTGGCAAGGCCCACATCTCCTGGTGGGTTATCGAACCAAGCAGCATAGGCGGCGCGGTCTGTGTAAAGCAGATCTTCAGGAGGCGTCGGTATCGAGCACCATTCGCCGCTCGTCTTTCCATCATCCTCCCTCTCAGACAACCACCTGAAGCGCTTAACGAGCCGCTGTATGCGCTCAAAGTCTTTCGGACAACGGACCTTGATCTGGTCAAGCACTCGCCTGATGTTCCTGCGCAGCGGGCGGCTGCCGATCTCGACAGGTATGCCGTGTATTCGGCTCATCCTACTCACTGCCAGGCCCCGTGATACGGCTTGCTGCGAACGCGAGAATGTCCTCTCGCGCATATTGACGATTGGCGTTAGGCCGAACCTGCAGCGATCGGATCGTGCCGGCCTTTGCCAGCGTGGTCAACTTGGAGTTGCCAATGCCCAGAATGGCCGCAGCCTCTTTGGTGGTCAATCGCCCTTTGCTCAAATACTGGGCAATCTGTGGCGCAACATGTGGCGCGCCTTCCAATGTCTGCATCGAGTCTATATGCCCCTCTAACGCCTCTCTAATGGCCTTGTGGACTACCACCTCAATCTCGGCAAGCGACGGATATGCCGGCGCCTCAAGGGCCTCCAAATGTGGCGCTGCATGTGTGGCGCAACGTGGCGCAACCACTCCCTGGCTATCGCGGAACTTGTGAACTTCTGTGATCTTCTGTGATATCACAAGCGCAACAGTTGCGCCACACCGCGCAACACGAAATCACACCTCCAACTGTACCTCCAACTTCATCTTCAACTACAACTACAAATCAAGGTACTTCCCCTATTACCCCTCCTTCCCAAAAACCGAAGCGGCGCAAAAACGGCCCAACCAAGATGTAAACATCTGTAAACACTCCCCGAATTGGGGAGTCCATGTTGCCCTGCGAGGCGCCGATCGACGCGGTGTTTTTTGAGAGCAAAAAATCTCACCACCAAAAATCTCTCATACAAAAGAGCACCCCTACTCCTCATATACACCATCTTTGAAATCTGAACCCGCCTTCTCTATCACGGCAAGGACAAGGATGACTGAGCAGCGGCGCCACAATGCCATTCTAGCTCCCGGGAGCAACGCTACACAATGCTTGGGGACACTCTGCTCTCGAAGTAGTGTTAGGACACCACTAGCCATCTCAGAAGCTCCCGGGACAACAGAATTCACTGGCAAGGGCGAGATAAGGATGAAGGGATGATATGCGAACAGCATACGCTGTTGGGCCCGCATGGAGCGCTGAGTGTCCTATTGTGGCCAGTCCCTACAAGGGATAGTAGGGCTTCCTGGCAGCACTGAGGCCCTCAAGGTAAGGATGAAGGGAACAGCGTCAGCGCCGTGAGCTTCTGTGAAATCTGTTAAATTAGTGTCCTTAACATCTTTTAACACATCTCTCTTTGCTGCGCGACGGCGGCGCATATCCTCAAGGATGAAGGGGAACAGCACGCAGTTCCCTTGCATAGTAGCGCTGCGAGTGCAATGTCCGTCAGTCCCTGAGCGGGATGACTGGGCATCGAGTAGAGCCGTATGCCCATTGATGAGATGCAGCGTCATGTCGAGACGCTTGTCGCACTTTCCGTGCTCGGCGGACTGCGTCGCAAAGACGCATAAGAGCGCAAGCGTGGCGTGAGAGATGGATCGTGAAGGCTCACAAGGAAGTAAGAGTGGATTGCCGCGTTCCGATAATGCGATTATCGTAAGCGGCGCATAGATGTGGTGCAGCAGCCCACAATCAAGGCGCAGGGATGGACGTTACATAATCTCGAGATTATGCAAAGTGCATCCCCGCTACAGTCCCGCCCAAAGCGTGACTCCTATGGATGGCATGGTAACGCCGAGCCACGCTCCTGTGTATGCATATCTTTGTTCAGGCGATTCATATAACCACCGACACACGCCTGACCAAATAACAGCATCCCCATCCACTTAGGCCGTCTTATCCCATGCTGTATTCATAAGATGCCCTCCCTCCAACCCATTCCAAGGCCGATGTCAGAACATGACTGCCAGAGACGGACGAGACACAAGGCCTCGCTCATGGTTTTTCTCACCACAGGGGCGGACTTGCGTCCGTTCGCCAGCGAATGAGAAAAATCCGTCTCAGTCAATCATGTTCCAACATGCGAAGTGCATTAGAACCTCCCTAGGGAACCTCAAGCGCCGGTTCCCCAGACCCCTTTCAGCGCTCCAGAAAAGAAAAGCTGGGGGAAGACAGAGAACTTCTCCCCCCAAACCCCTCTCACACCTTTCAGACAACATTAAGCTCGTAACCTTCGACACACTAAAAGAGTGGTCTTGGCATCTACATGAGCCACCAATATGAGGCGGGCACAGGTCGAGTGCCCTGACGTGCCTCTTAGCCAGCACGAGCCACTCGAAGGATGAAAATCACTACATGATTTTCTAGTGAGCCTGCTATGGAACCTGCCAGGGAACCTCTACTCTCGTCAACCCACAAGGGGTCGCGACGTGAACTTGCGTCCTTCATTTGTTTTCTCAAGGGTTCCCACCCCAGAAAACAACACTCAGGATGACCCGAGCGAGAACCCCTGCCTCCTACTTATGAGCAGGCTCACCCGAAAAAATCGATGTTGAAAAGTTCATTAGATGACGTGTCGTCGAGGCCGATGGCTACGACGACAGCCACAACCACAACTCACGAAGGGAGACACCTTATGGCACACGAAACCGCGAGAAACCTCACGCAGATAGAGCTTCTTGAGCCTCTGCCCGACGGCGGCTTAATCATTCGCTCTGAATCAGGCGACGAGATATTCATCGCCAGCGACTTCGACTTCCCCGGCATCGCGACGACATTTGGTTGGCCAGGTTGCCCTTGTGGCAGCAGAGGCACCGACGGAACAATTGACTGCCCCGATTGCGGACGAACAGCATCCACACTACTCCGCCGAGCCGCCCGTTGGATTGACGACAATTGGGGACTCATAGTCGAGGACCCTGGGTACTTCACAGACAAGGAGGAGGCTTACTTATGACGAGAGCATTGGTTCTCAGACCATCACCACCAACCCCGAGGCCAGAGCCCTATGAGCTCATCCAACAGCCGAGGCCGGAACGCAAATGCTTTGGATGCCAAGGCTGAACGCCAGGAAGTGCCTACGGTGCAGAGACTTCGACCTTTGCTTTCACAAACACCTTGCAACCACAAAACAAAGGAGGATCAACCTGCTATGAACGACAAGGTCAAGACAGCACTCAACGAGATAGTCGAGCTGTTCAGCTCAGGCGACATTGGCGACAAGATAGCTATCGCCACGTTCCCGCCCTACGACGTGCCGTGCTCGAAGTGGAGTCCTGTAAATCAACTGCTGTGCCTTATGCGCGGCCCACTGGATGTTCGTGGCATCAGACAATGGAACAAGGGTGGACACCGAGTAATCAAGCGCTGTCAGCCCATTCGCATCTTACTGCCATGTCTCAAGAAGGAGATCGAGAAGGTGACCGGCGAGGAGGTCGTGGTCCTCGTTGGCTTCAAGACCTCTCCCAGGAGAGCTGGGGTCGCTGAGTTTCGACTCCTTGGCTTATGACATTGCTTTGCGAGCAAGCCGGCTGGGCTGGGGATTGACCTAGTTTCAATCACGAAACTGCTTGGTCATACTTCACTACGAATGAATATGCGCTACAACCACCTAAGCACCAGGAACTCAGAGATGCCGTCGATCGCCTTCCACAGTTATTGCCTCAAGATGCTGCTGCGGAGAGGGACAGGGGACAAAAAACACGCCCACACCCGAGTTACGATTGTCGGCATCAAAGAGCTTTGCTACAGTACCCTGATCGTAATGCATTCCACCGGACAGTCTCAGTGCAAAGCTCAAACTTCAGCGTCGATGCTCTCCGAGAGAGTTCTCGGGACTCCTTTGAGAATGCAGAATGCTTGGGGCAACTACGCGCTTCGATTGGAGGTTATGTCTGCCGTTGACGCCGCCCGGAGGCTGTTCGCACCAGATCGATTCAACGGGGCCCTCGTGCGTGAACGGTGCGTCAGCCAAGAGCCTATGGCTGTTTGTCTTAGCCAACCAGGCTCTAGAAACTGCGGGTGTTTTTGGGTGCCTCTTCCGGAGTGCCAGGCTGCAAGGAGATGCAGCCTGGAAGTGATTAAAGGGGCGGGGGAGACTACAATCAAGCACAAAGAATCTATTGCTCACAAATGACGTTCCATGAGGTTCCTGTGTGATGCTAGAAAGACCCCTGGGGCCATTTCTTCTTATAGACGATGATATCTATCTTCTTCAGAAGCTCAAAGAGACCCTTGAAGTGATGGGTTATGGGGTGGACCCAGCCCAATCACCCAAAGAAGCACTGGAACTGCTGACGGCCAAAAACTACACGTTGGTCATAACTGACCTGGCGATGCCAGGAACTGAAGGCCTCTCGATTTACGAGGCGATACGAAAGGTTGACCCAGTTGTCCCCGTGATCATCATAACCGGATACGGTTCCCCTGACCAGGCGGCCTTGGCGATGAAGATGGGGTGCACTGACTATTTGCGTAAGCCGATTGATCCTGACGAGTTGGTTTTCCGCATTGAGAAGGCGCGTCATCAGTCAATGATGCAAGCGGAGGTAGTGTCGCTCCGTGCACAGCTCAAGCGGTCCGTGACAGAGCAAACCATAGTCGGCGCCTCTGCTGCAATGCGGCTGGTCATGGACAAGATCGCGATGGTTGCAGATTCAGACGTTACCGTTCTGATCAGGGGGGAGACCGGAACGGGGAAGGAACTCGTGGCAAAGGCCATACACAACAGCGGTCCCCGAGCCAAGCACCCCTTCGTTACAGTGGCCTGCGCAGCAATCCCACAAGCACTTCTCGAGGGGCAACTGTTCGGTCACAAGAAAGGCGCCTACACGGGGGCGGATAGGGATCAGGAGGGCCTGATAGAGTCGGCAGAACGCGGCACGCTGTTTCTGGATGAGATTGGTGAGGTCGATGCGACATCACAGGTGAAGCTGCTGAGATTCCTGGAGTCAGGGGAAGTCAGACCATTGGGCAGCACGAGGATGCACATCTTAAGTGTTCGCGTGGTCGCTGCGAGCAATCTTGATATGGAGCAGGCCATCGAGAAAAACCTGTTCAGAGAGGACTTGTTTTACAGGCTTGACGTATTTCCCATTGTTGTGCCGCCCCTGCGCGAGCGCAAGGAAGACATTCCGCTGCTTGTGAGACATTTTGCCGAACTTCACTGGCCACACCTCTGCAAAGAACACAAGATCTTCTCACCTGAAGCTATTAGGAGGCTGTTTCATTATGACTGGCCCGGAAATGTCCGGGAGCTTGAGAATAAGGTTCGTCAGGCAATCCTCCTGACGCGCGGCAACGTAGTAGGACCTTCAGTTGTTGACCTTCCAGTCCGAAGAAGCTCAGGATCGAGGGGAAAATTCGCAGAGGTGAAAAAGGAAGCGATTGACAGGGCTGAAGAGCAATTCGTTCAGGAAATGCTCGATAGGGCCCACGGAGCTATCACGTTGGCGGCGAAACTTGCGGGATTGCACCGGAAGAACTTCTCGATTCTCATGAGAAAGCACGGAATACAAGCGGAAGAATTCCGTAGGCGAAAGGCGCGGGGAGACGGTGATTCAGGGCTTAACTCATGAGCATCTGGGAAGGCTTCGCTCGAAAATCATTCGACAACAGATATGAGTTCCTTGGCTTTCTAGGCCAGGGCTCATGGAGCGAGGTTGTGCGCGCCTTCGATAGGGTCCGTTCAAGTGAAGTTGCTGTAAAACTCCTTAAGGATCGGGCCGGTCACGATGTTCTAGCCGACCGCTTTTTCCGTACCGAGTTCAGGGCAATGGCCAACATTGACCATCCAAACGTGGTCCGCGTTCTGGATTTTGGGCAAAGCCCTGAACGGATTCGATATTACACAATGGAGATTGTGCCTGGCAAGGTGCTCTCAGAATTCGCTGGCAAGCTTCGAGGAAAGCGGTTTGAAGATGTATTCGAGGGTCTGTGCCATGCACTGTGGGCGGTTCACGTGAAGGGATGTTTGCATTGCGATGTCAAACCTGATAACGTCATGCTAGTCTTAAAGCGGGGCAAGTATAAGCCTGTTTTGATGGATTTTGGCCTCAATATCGATCTCTCAGCCAGTTCTAATGCCCTCCCGCGCGGGACGCCCCTGTATGCGGCTCCAGAGATGCTAGCAGGACGGGAGGTTGACGCGAGAGCTGACATCTATTCGCTGGGGATGACACTGCTGGCGGTGTTAACGGGCAAGCTCCCATTTAAGGGCTTGAACTTCTCTGGTGTCCTGTCAGCAAAGGGCTCAAGCGACACGATAAGGGAATCCCTAGCAAGCATCCCGAAGCGCTATAGGGATTGTATTGAGAGGATGACTGCCCCCGACCCGCGGGACCGGTTCCCATCTTGCCTCGCCGTTCTTAACACAATGGCTGCGAAAGGCAATCGTGACCCCCACCTGCCCTCGCCCCCATCCGTTCAACGCCATCTTCTTCGTCCCGATCTAATTGGAAGAGAGAAGCAGCTAAAAGCGATCACCCAAAGAATAGATGATCGTGAGAAGAGCAAAGGAGGATGCATACTAATACAAGGGCCAAGGAAGAGCGGGAAGACCCGCCTTCTTGAGGAGGTAAGATATCACGCCCAGCTTTCAGGCGCAAGGGTTGTCGCGACGACTGACCACGCATGTTTTGCACGCGGCGCCTCGCTGTGTTCTACCCTCAGAAGTGCTATGAGCCCGAGAAACCGCGATGGAAAGAGCCAAAGCAGCCACCAAACGGGTGTTCATGAGATCTTGGGGCTCGTCAGGCAGCGCCCCACCGTGCTTTTGATAGACGATATACACAAACTCGAGGCAAGCGACGCCAAGTTGTGGAGTTCCCTTGCTTACAGAGCAGCCAGGAACGGATATCTGATTGTCTCATCTATGTCCCTTAAGGAGTATCCCAAGGGCTCTGACACCGATCTCTTTCTTGACGCCTTGAGCAATGAGGAGGGCTTTGCGCGCCTCGAGCTCACCAGCTTCAAGCTAGAAGAGGTGTCTAAACTGTGTGAGTCAATGCTCGGCTCTGCTGATAATGTGGCAGAGGTGGCCGAGTTCTTGACGACCCGAACCGGCGGGAACGTCGGAGCCTGTGTAGAGCTGTTGAACGCACTCGCCGAAGATGGTCGTCTGAAGCACCGTCTGGGGCAATGGTCGGTGACCTCTGCTGGCGCAGGCCAAACAAGGAAGCGGAGGCGGCGTTCAGCACTCAGGCTTAGCAGCCTGCCAGCAGGGCTCCGGGCCGTTCTACTCGCCGCCGCTGTCAGCGGCCCCAGAGCACCCACCTCAATAGCGCAGCGGACTACTGGCCTCGCCCAGGGTGAATTTGCACAGCAGATCCTCCAACTTGAAAGCATGAGCATACTAGCCTGGGAAACAGTCCGGAACCAGGCCTTTATCCGCTTTCTAGACCCTATCCTTCCGGTTCGTCTCCTTGACAAGGCCGATCACGATGTTGTCGCCCGACTGAGCAGCAAAGCTGCCGACGAACTGCTTTCGTGTCGGTCAAAGGGCCGACCATTTGATGCAGTTCGGTTGGTTGAACACCTTAGCAGGGCAGGGCGCCCGAGAGAAGCACTGGAGGTGGCGATCGCAGAAAGTGAGCGGCGGGAGTCCCAGGGGGAGTTTTCGCTCGGTATAGAGCTGTTGACGTATGCGTTGAGGATTTCTGAGGTCTTGCCAAGCCCGGATGTCTCGAGAGTGGCTAAACTTCACCTGTCAATTGCCAGGATGACTAGGTCCCGGGGCGACCCGAATGCTGGTCTGGATCATTGTGAGAAGGGGCTTTCTCAGCTGGGAGGGGCAGGTCTTCGTGGCTCCGACACCAAGATATCGACAGCTACTCAATTGGAGAGGCAGGCGGGACTGTGCTGTGAGGACTTGAGCGAATATGATGCAGCGATCGACCATTATCGGCGAGCGTTGTCGTTGCTTGGCCCATTCTCCCACAATCCCGAGCACGTGAGGCTATGGATGGAGTTGCAGAACCTATTGGGCTGGACACAAATGCTGGCCCGTCGTTACGACGAGAGCGAGAAGACGACTAAGGAGCTGCTCAAGCACGTAAATACGGAGTCGTTTCCCGAACAGGCAATAGAAGCACTTAATATACTCGGATGGATCTGTTTTTATCGAGGCAAGCCGCAGGAGGGCCTGAAGCACTTCAGACGAGCGCTTTCTGAAGCCCACAGAGATTCGCTGTCCGCAGATGCAGAGTTCCAAAGTGTTACGGGTGCTGCTGGAGCCTCGTGGCTTCTGGGACAATGGACCGATGCGGTCTCCTATTATCAACGGGCTTTGGAACTTGCGGAGCGCAATCGGAATCCAGCTCTTAAGAGCAAGGCAATAGGTAACCTTGCGGTGGCCGAATACCAGCTCGGGAAGCTTCGTCTAGCAGAAAGACACTTCAGGGAGTTTCTTGCCCTGGCCATTGAGGGCGGGCTAATAGAAACCTATGTCATCGCTCTCGGCAATCTTGGTGCATTGCTGAGGGACCAGGGCAAGAATGAGCAAGCCCAGGAGCTGCTGCAGAAGGCGCGGCGAATTGCTCGCACAAGGCATTATGACCGCCACGAGCTTGTGATCGAGGGGAACATAGGGGAACTACTTCTGAATAAGGGAGAATACAAACGCTCCGAATCGCTCTTACGAGAAGTGCTTCAGCGTGCGCGTAGAGGCGGCTACGCCGACCTCGTTCCGGAAGCGTACCGGAGAATGGCAAGCGTGACGCTTAGGCAAGGGTCCTCGCGGCGCTTCAGCTACTACGCTCGAAAGTGCGAAGAATGCGCCCGCCTGATTGGCAAACAAGACGAGCTCTATTATCTCGAACGACTGAAAGCGCAGTACTACATCCTTCGGAACCAATACCAAAAGGCAGAAGCGACATTCAGAAATGTCGCGTCCTCATTTGAGTCAAGCGGGGGATCGTTCGAGAGAGCACTCACGGAACTTCAATGGGCGGACCTGTGCTTGAGGCAAGGAAAGGTGACTCGGGCAGAGCAACTTCTATCAGGGCTCGAAAGCGCGTTCGACGAGGCTGGGGCGACCAAACATCTGGATAGAGTGACAGCCCTGCGAGAAGAAATGTCTCAAAGAACGATGCGCTCTGACGAGATCGTCCATATCCTCGAGGCCTTTGAAAAGGTGCGAGCCTCCGATGATGCAGAGGCGGCGCTTCAATCGGTCGCCCAGACCATTGTCTTGACGACCGGGGCTGACCGAGGCCTGATCATTGGACTCAATCGGCGCGGTATGATTCAGTTCGAGGCGTCGGCCAACTTCGCAGGCGCGCCGCAGCAGCATCTTAATGTTTCATCTAAGATTCTAAAGCATGTGGCGAAGTCTCAAGAACTGCTTCAGATCGAGTCGGCGATCACAGACCCTCGCTTCTTGGACAGTTCGAGCATTCGTAGTCTTCAGCTCGGGTCAGTTATCTGCGCACCGGTTTTTGTGGGTGATAGCCTGCACGGCGTCCTTTACATTGATAGCAGGAAACCCGGCCTGTTCCGTGAGCGGAGGCATCTCTCTCTTATGCGGCTCGTTGCGCACCACGTTGGTCTATTCCTGGACAATCTGAGAATTCGCAATGAAAATGAACTCGTCGAGGAACTTATTGCCTGTCTGGCACACGAGATGAGGTCGCTTCTGAGCGGGGTCCTGTGCTCTCTGAAAATGATGACGATGCCTTCCAAACAGCCGTTGTCCTATCACGTTGGGTCTGCTAATGAGCAGGTCAAAAGGCTCTCACGACTTGCCGACGAGACTGTCGATCTCATAAGGTGCAAAAGCCGCTTCCGTAACCTCGGTTCAGAGAGAATCGATATGAATGCACTAATTCGCCATACGGTTAAGGCCCTGGAGCTCATTGTGCGTGAGAGAGGTTTGTCTCTCGAGCTCGAACTCTGGGACGATCTGCCCGCCATAAAGGGACAACCAGATGCATTGGAGCAAGTTCTCACCAACCTGATCACCAACGCCAGCAAGTACACGAGCTCAGGTGGCACGATTCGCATAAGATCTAGATTGAGATCCAGCGTGCGTGATCAGTCAACATCCGCCTCATCCTATCTATACCTGAGCCACGACAGAAACTGGAAGGGCTCATTCGCAACGATTACTATAATCGATGATGGTGAAGGGATGGATGAGGCCGAGTGTGATCGCGTCTTTAAAAAATACACAAGAGGTCGCAAGGTGGGAAGCGATAAACATATCAAAGGTTCCGGGCTGGGACTCTACATCTGCCGTACAATTATCGAGCAACATGGCGGTCGCATCTGGGCCACGTCCCAAAAGGGCAAGGGAACCGACATAACATTCACCCTTCCAATTGCCTCCCCTCCTTAGAAAGCACAACTTCAATCAGCTTGGGTAGGTCGTCTGTCATCGAGACAAGCCACGCCGAAGCGTAGGCCGGATG
This sequence comes from uncultured bacterium, assembly GCA_965372715.1. GTDB lineage: Bacteria > B130-G9 > B130-G9 > B130-G9 > B130-G9 > CAYZPW01. The sequence goes on from CBDVDH010000012.1 coordinate 22,289, forward strand.
ATCTTCTGCCGCAGTAACCAACCACCGATCTTGACCGTCGATGCGCGTGATGAACAGAAGAGGGATTTCAGCGCGTAGGGAACTGACGATATTCGTAATCAAGAGGCCATACCCATCCCCAGAGACGCAAAGGTCGGTCAATACCAGATCGTACGTGACGCTTTCTAGTGCCTCGGGCGCCCTCGCCAGGCTGCCGACACGCTTCACCTGATACCCGAGGCTGTCGAGCACGTCTTCGAGAACCTGGCCAAAAACATCGTCATCGTCAATAACCAGTATCGTCTCACGCTTCCCGGCTGGCGTCAATAGATCATGGTGGTTGGGTCCGCAAACCAGGGCACGAAATCGAGTGTTGCGGAAGTCCCGGTTGCCCTAAGCGGCATGACTATCATTGAGTCCCCGTGCTCTTTCAAGGTTCCCGGGATATTCTCGTTCTCAGAGAAAAGCTCCCCGCCCTCCACGACATTGGTAATCACGAAACCGAATTCGGGATTCAAAGTGCCCGTTGTTGCAGATGTGAATGTGCATTCCCCACCGGAGAATGTAACCCGGGAGTCGTTGCCGACCGCATCCCCCTCCCAGTAGCCATAGACGGTAGCACCCGACGCAGGCTCCGAACCTTCGGAGGTAATCGTGCTGACCGTAACATATGCCTCAGCATAGTGAGTGCCGCCTTCGCCATCCTTGACTGTGATGTTGACCGACGTCTCGTACTCTGGGAACTGAGGAATGATCTCATCGAGGGCGAATTCAAGAGCCTTATTGACATCCACAAGCCCGAATCCGGTCTCGCAATCGAATCCGTTGATGCTGGAGAGGTCGATAATCCCCGATTCATCCCCGGGGTCCCAGTCGATCTTCGAGGCGGTTCCTTTGATCACAGCCAACGTCTCCTCTCGATCAAGCCCCAGTGACATCAGCACACCCGCAATGCCTGAAACCTGAGCGGCCGCGCCAGATGTTCCGGACGCCCACCAAAGGTCCCAACACCCTGAAGGTGCGCCTCCATCGAAGCTCTCTGCAAGTATCGCCTCCGGATACAGGTCCTCATTCCTGTCGCCCGAATCTCCTCCCGGCGCAACCACATCCAAGGCAACGCCGTAATTGGTGTATCCCGCCGGAACTAAATCGCCAGGATTCTCCTCGGGAAGCGTCGCGCCCACGGCCAGGAAGTCGTTGTAGGCGGCGGGGAACTTAACGTAAGGGAGGTCGGCATTACCCGCTGAGCCAATCAGTACCGTGCCGCTAGTGGCCGCGTATGTGACGGCCTCAGCTAGAATCTCGCTATGAGAGTAATACCAGGAAAACCCAGCGCTGCAGTTGATAACATCCGCACCATTGTCCACCGCAAAATAGATGCCCTCCACCAACGAGGCAGTATCGCCACTTTGATACTCACCCAGAACCTTAACCGGCATGATCTCACAGCCAAAGGCGATCGAGGCCACGCCCGTCGAATTATTCGTGGACTGAGCGATGACGCCACATACAAACGTGCCATGACCGTTGTCGTCATTAGGATGATAATCGTCGTTGACTGCGTCATACCCATCCACGAAAACTATGTCATCGAAGTCGGGGGCACGCTCGTATTCGTACTTCTCATCTTCATAGCTCTCATAAGCAATGCCGGTATCCAGCACTGCTATGACAGCAGGTGCTGCAAAATCTGCATCTTTGAGGAAAAGGTCCCATGCAGCCTCATAGCCGATACTCGGGAGATTCCACTGCAACCAGTACCACTCGTCATTGGGTACTGAACAAGCTTGGCACTTATAAACCGGCTCCGAACGACAAACCCCGGGGACCTCTTCGGCGTTAGCAATTGCGCTTCTCAGGTCCGCATGGCCGGGTGCCTCAAGTCTAAGCATGCAACTTCGGCGATAATTGCGAATCAACGCGAAGCCCCGTTGGGAAAGGTCAGTGCAGAGATATCGCAGCTGCTGGTCTGCAATCCCGCGTTCGTACTGGACAAGAATCTGCCCAGGTAGGACGTCAGGTTCTCCGCACTCCTTCCCAACAAGGATCGTTGTGTAGCTGTGGAGTACCAACACAGCAACAAAGCCAATCAAGCAATTTCTAAGTCTCATCTCATCCTCCCTCTAACTCACCAATGTTGACATTCCGCACTCAGTATCCTTGATTTCTCCAGCATTTTGCGTGCCAAAGCAGGTAACGATGTGACGAGACCGGTTCGCCAAGGTGCCTGACTGCTGAAATCGCCCGTCTATCGGCAGATCAGGAGAGCGGTGCGATCATGCAATTGGGAAAGTAGATTATGCGGTAGGTAGCGCCAAGTTCACGGATTGAGGTGTACTCACCTCATAAATGAGGCGCTAGCGCCTCCTATCGATCACTGGAACTGGCCTCCGGGGAGTGAGAGGGCTGAGCGAAGTGCGCCCATACACCCAGTCTCAGAACTGGGATTTCATGGTGCCGAGCCTCTGTTCAGCGTGTGTTCGGGTCTTTGAGCTGGCAGGGCGGCCTACGAGGTTCACAAGCGCGTTAGCCTCGCCGAATATCGCTCCCGCGAGGCAACCAGACAGAGGGGGACGCCGATCTCACAATCACAGACATCTCCACCGATGATTCAGCGTTTTCGGTTACGATTGCCGGCGGGCTGCCCGCGACGATTAAGCCAGAAGATGAGGCCCAGGTGGCTGTTGTCTTCGCGCCGGATACAGACGGTGTGTTCAGTAGTGAGCTCCTAGTAGCATCGGACGATCCCGACACGCCAACGCTCATTGTCTCGCTCACGGGTGAGGGCGTTCCCATTCCAGGCGAGCTCACAGTTGAGGTAGCGGCCAACTCTGACGCCTTTGTGTTCGGCGATACCTTGCAGGTCAATCTCATAATCGAGAACACTGGGGAACCTGTTACGGTCGATCTCTTCGTTGCGCTCACCTTTGACCTGGGTGGTCCAGAGGAGAGACACTGGTCAGCTCTTGTCGGCAGAGACTGGGCGGAAGGCCTCTTGCATTACGACACGCATGTAGAGATTGAGACTGGACACGATGAGACCGCGCAGGTTCTCTCAACGACGCTGCCGTCCGACGTCCCGATGGTTGTGAAGACGGGCGATTACACGCTTAGAACCGTTGCTGTCGAGGCTGGGACCCTCGACTTCCTGACGGACATTGCGACCGCTCAGTTCACGTTAGATGGCGAACCGTTTGTGGGTGTGTCCACCGACAAAGCCACCTATACGCTGGATGGGGACACCGTTGTGATCTCTTTGGTCGTTGATGTGCCTTACGATCTGACCGCAGACGTTTACGTTCTGATGCTCGCGCCGGACGGTCAGTTCTGGTCACCGACCGGGTTCGGCGAAGCGTCGTGGGTTTCAGACATTGTGCCGATCATCCCCAGCATAGCTCTTGACGGGGGATTCACCTTCTCAGGCCCCGCTTTTGCGGCCGGTTTGCCGGTCCATGCGCCATTCAACACAGCGGGAGAATTCACGCTATTCACAGCGCTGGTCGAGCCAGGCACGCTGACACCGTTTTCGGACATTGGGACAGCCACCTTCGCTCTGCAGTGAGCCCATAGCCCTCACGCCTTGAGCAAACGCCCTCATCCAGTCCTTGACCTCGTGGCAATGGGCCCTGAAGAACCCGAACTCGCACAGCCACACATCCGCACACCTTGACAACCGCAGAATATAGTGGCAGCCTCGGTCTAGGCACAAAAGGTGCCGTCCGAGGCTGACCCATATAGACTACCAGGTCGGCAATTCGCAAGAGACCGACACAAGCTAGCCACCATGAGGCGCAGACCTCGCCTCGACCGATTGGCCGCAAAAGGCTTTCCTTCTCCTGATTGAACGTATCCGGAGGGCAGCTGTCTTTGGGCTGCTCATGCTGAGAGAGAATGTCGGCTTGCCCTGGAGTGATTCTGGTCATTCTGCTTTAGAAGGGCGTCTATAAACTGTACCCGGCGGGGCCGCAGCCATGTGGCATGATTCCCGGCTGTCCGGGCATGGTTGGGCATAGTTTACCCCCTTTTGTGGGAGTAGCCTAGGGATCCGGTAGATCTCCCCGGGTGCTGTGACAAACACCGTGAAACTATGCCCAACTATGCCCAGGGTCATCGCTTCAATCTGATTCCAAGGTAGGTGACTTTCTTCTTATCCGAGCCATTAGAGCGGAGTCGCTGCTTGTCGAATCCGCAATTCTTGAGCTCAATCCCGAATTGGGTCAGGGTCATAGTTGGTGTTTCACAGTCTTCGCAGAATTTGGTGTAGGCGGAATAGAGCGCGTCGGCAGTTTCTTTGAAGCCAGAGCGCGTTTCGCATTGGTCTGCGATGAAGACTTTGAGCGGGTTCATGTCGAGCTCGTATTGCCGAGTGTCGTCCTTGACGCTTCCGGGGATAGCGAGTCCGCTTCGGCAGAGTTTTATTGCCCCCTGCGCAGCCCAGGCGAGGACGCCAGGCCCCTCTTGCTCGATGATGACATTCCAGTATTTCTCGACGCGTTTGGTTTCGGGGACCTGGTTGTGGAAATTGATTCGCACTGTGCGGCGCCACATCGCGTGTGTGGTGTCCTTGATTTTGGGCTCTGCGTTGGAGCATAGAACGAATGTACACACCGGGACGAAGACGGACTGAGGAGCGAAGAACCCATGTGTTGACAGCTGTGCGCCGTCGGCCAATCCTTTGACGAGCTCTTCGTTGATGCGACTGCCGCCGAACTCATTGGTATCTACGAAGCGGCAGCCTTTGAGCTCGGCCATCTCGAACTTTTCGTTCCGGGTGAGTTGGAGGGTTTCCGCCCTGATGTGGCGTGCGTATCCGCCGGTGACGTGATCGCCCATGATGCCTCGCATAGTCTCGATGATTGTCGTTTTGCCATTGGAGCCTTCACCGAGAAACAACCACCATCTCTGTTGATCGGAGTTGCCAATTAGCATGTATCCGCATAAGCGTTGGACATGTTCGATGAGCTCCACATCGCCGTCGAAGCAGAAGTCCAGATGGTCGAGCCAGAGCGGGCATTCGGCGTTCGCGTGGTAGGTAATTGGAGTGATTTGGGTCAGCATATACTCATGATGGTGTTTGCGCAGTTCGCCGGTCTTCAGGTCGATGATCCCGTTCTGGACGTTGAGCAGATACTCGTGTTTGTCTAGCTGGGACTCTTCGCATCGGAGCGGGGTGTTGAGGGATGCTTGATGTAGGCTCGCGGACATGCGCCGGTCTTGCATGGAGCTGCGTCCCCATCGAACGGCGATGTTTCGCTGCTTCTCGTCGTCTATTCGCGTGCCCACATAGGTCTGTGTGACAGCTGTTCGTCGCATGAGTTGGAGTGCCCGGTCTCTTGAGTTGCGCCGCCAGCGCTTGCGGTCCCACACGATCCAGCCGTCGTATTTCTGCACTCGGATGTCTGTTGGCTCGACGAATCTGACGTATCCTTTGGTGAGCCGTTGGAACGCGTATCCATTTTCGGCCTCGGTTCCATGTAATCCATTCAGAAAATGGGCGGTCTCTGCGTCGAGTTTGAACGGTTGTGGTACGTCTTCGGGACTGGTCTTGGGCCGCGTGGTTTTATGTGCGCCGGGGTCATCTTTTGGTGGGGCTGGCTGCTTATGCTTCTCTGCCTCGGCCTCTGCTTGATGAAGATTCGTGGGCTCTTGGGCGGTGCGCAAGCTGTCTTGCCAGGTGGCCTGTTCCTCAAGAACTTGGGTTGCTGGATTTTCGCTCATCCGGCCCCTCCGAGGACGGACTCAAGCGTCCTGACTTCCATCATAATCAACCGCTGATGTGCCGCCTCGCTGTGGCGTTTGCGGATATATGCTCGCACTGCGCTGACTGTGATTGGCCAGTCGCCCCAGAGGCGCGCGACCAACCGAGCGAGGATCGAGTCGAAGATGTGCTGGAGTCGGATGTCCGTGTATTGTGGTCTGGTTTTTTCGCAGAACTGTCGAAAGGCCACAATCATCGGATGTCGATCGGACTGCAAGAAATAGTTGGATTGACAGCGACGGGCCTCGTGGGGTAACTTGTCTGTGCTGTTTGGGTGGGCCGTCCTCAGGTTAGAGACTTGGGGGCGGCCCGATTCTCTTCGGTCGGGCATTATTTGCCTCTTCGCTCTTTTGACTTGCGGGGTCCCGCGCTCAGATCGAAAACATTCAGTTCTTTTCCGTCAGCTCCGCGTAGTGGTATCAGACGAAGCCTGTGCTCTTCGTGCTCGGAGTTCTTACGTTTGGGCTTCGTCGGCGCCACTAAGTTCTGACTCCTTGCCCAATGGGCTTGACGCGGCTCTTCTCCAGAATGGCGTCGAGCTCGTGGCGATCGAATCGAAGGGACCCGTTGAGTCGCGAGAACGGCAGCCGACGGAGCCGGCAACGCTCATACAATCCCTTGCGGGTGAGGCCGAGATATAAACTGGCCTCGGCAACGTTCAGCCAGCGACGCGGGGGGCCTTGCATGATCAATTTTCGGGACATGATTTCTCCTTGTCATCCCAATGAAAGTCTATAGACTGCGAATTCGTGCTTGACATGCCCTAACACTACTTGGTATAGTTGGGTCTATGAATCAGCAGCGCACAAAAGCATTCTTAGAACGGCTCTACGGGGGCGAAGTCATTGTGGGTGGGAAGTCTGCCGAGGGAGATGAGGCGGGCTTTTATGGTGAGGGTCGAGATGAAGGACACCGGATGCTAAAGCAATATGGTCGGCCTGTTAAGTGGCGGGGCTTTTGGAGCAAGTTGAGGCTGGAGGGCGTGGGCGTTCATAGGGAAGCGCGTGACGGGTTTATGCTAGTGGTGGACGAGAAGGCTTCGACATTGCATAAGGCTGTGGTGCCTTGCCGATTGACGTTTCGGGAGCTGTGCGATCTGGTTCTTGAGTGGAATAAGAGCGTGAAAACTCTTCCCTTGTATGAGCAGGACGTTGGCTTGGCCGCCAATCTCTGTGAGACGTTCGGGAAGAGACGGGCGGCAGGGATTACACGACAAGACCTTGACGAGTACTTACTGGCTCGAAAGGAGAAGGTGGGCTGGGCTTCGGTCTGTCGTGAGATGAGTTTTTGTGGTCATGTCTTTGACATGGGAATCGCGTGGAAGTTGCTCGAGGATGATCCCGTGCCGATGGTTTGCGAAAACCCGAGGCTCCACTTAGTGGAGCAGCCAGACGAGCATAATGCGTGGTGCAAGAAATACGATGTGATCATGTTTAATCTAGTGAAGCCGTCCGATGTTGTGCGCGGCCTTTATGTGGGGGAGCTGGATGATTGTGATATGTCGGTGGAGTATGAGCGAGAGAGATTGCACAAGTTGTATAAGTATCGCGGTTATATCCGAGAACCTGTTATAGAGAAGTTCCTATTGCCTTATTTGAGGTCAAAGGGGCAGTCGGGGACTGATCTTGAGCTTTTGGATCATGCGGGTGACGAGGCGTTCGCGCCGGGAGAAACGAAGCCACAACTTTCTCTTGGGGAGGGCAAGACGGGGCAAGAGAAGTTTCTGAGGACTCTCGAGCAGGAAGGGGCGTCGCGGTGTCTGCTATTAGCGGTCGAACGTGCCAATCGGCTGTTTCCGAAGTACCGCTTCAACGTGCGAGGCGGACGACCACGGCTGTCTTGGCGGATGCAGAGGAAGGAGATGGTTGCGCTAAGAAGAGCTGCGATGCGATATTTGAAATCGAGGGAGGGAAATGGTGAAGAATGAAGGCCCGAAATGTAGGGGCTTACGGAAGAGGAATGGACGTTGGATGATCGACTGTCAGATCAAGGGCGTTCGTATTCGAGAGTGCACGGGAAGTTCGTCGTTCTCGACCGCGAAAGATATTCTCGAGCGGCGCCGAACGGAGCTAGCGAGAGAGCGACATCTTGGCGAGCGCCCTGTGCCGAAAACCACGCTTGGCGAATTGATCGAGACCTATCTTCGACGGCCTGACGGCAATGTATGTGACGAGACGAGCGTCAAATCGATACTAAGGTTCTTTGATGGGACTCGCGGTGCAGGGTCGATACACGTAGAAGATGTGCTCGCGTATCGAGAATGGCGAGCCTCGCAGGTCAAAAAAGGCGGTGGGTCGATAAGCCCTCGGACGATCAACATCGAGGTTAGTTTCTTGAGGTCGATGTTTAACTTTGGGATCAAGGCGAACCTCGTCTTGAGTAATCCGGTGGCTGGTCTTCCGATGCTGCGCGAGGCGAGAAGGTTGCGCATCCCGACGAAGGGTGAGGTCTTCAAGTTACTTGAGGCGGCGCGTCAAGGTCCCGGATACCTACGGCCGCTTCTGCTGTTGGCTGTGAATACGGGCGCAAGACGCTCAGAATTACTTGGTCTTGAATGGGGACATATCCGCTGGCAGGAGGGGCGGCTGTGGATTGCAAAAGGGAAGGGCTCCGTGGATCGATACGTGCCTATGAATGAGGCGGTTGTGGTGGCGCTCAGGAGCTTGCCGCAGACTGGACAGTGGGTGTTCCCTGTCAAGAGCGTGAGGACTGCATATTGCACAGCTCGGCAACGAGCGGGCCTCGATGCGAGTTTGACGCTTCATTCGCTGCGGCACTTTTGCGCAAGCCAGTTGGCAGAAAATGGCTGCGACGGTTTCGCAATTATGCAAATCTTGGGACACGTCAGTTTGTCGATGTCGGCTCGTTATATTCACGTCTCGGAAGCGCGGACAAAGGCGGGGGTTCGAGCGCTTCCTGATTTCGCAGAAGATGTCGATGCGCCTGAGGCTGATGACGTCATGAGCTTAGAACGGATGGCGCCTCAGCGGCACGGGGCGATTCTTGGGGTCGCCAAAGCAGCCATTTAAGGGCTTGTGGGTGGTTGGACACCTGCTTTGCACGCAGGGGGTCAGCGGTTCGAATCCGCTCATCTCCATTTCTTACTTCCTTGCTTTAGGCTCTCTCTTGGGCTTCCCTTTGTCGATTATCGATTCGGCGGCCACAACACGGTTCTTGCCTTCTTTCTTGGCGACGTCAAGAGCCTTGTGAGCGAGGGACATCAGCTCGTTCTTGCTCTCTGCGTCATCCGGAAAGGAGACGAGTCCTATGCTCACCGTGATCTTCTCGGCGGACTCTCTTGTGGAGGGGAAAGCGTGTTCCTCAATCTCTTGCCTCAGCCTGTCGGCCATGGTTAGCCCCTTTTTGGCCGGCAAGCTCGGCGAGAGCACGCCAAACCTGTCCCCTGCGTATCTGGCGAGAATATCAATGGACCTGACGCTGTCTCGCAACAGCTTTGAGATGTCTTTGACCAATTCGGTGCCTACTTCACGACCGAGCCGTTCACACACGCCATAGTAGCCGTCAACATCGATCATCATGAAGCTGAGCGGCGCCTCATACCGAGAGCTGCGCTTGATTTCGCTGTCCATTAGAACGTCAAGGTGCTTCGTATTGAATAGCCCGGTCAGTGGGTCCCTGATAGAAAGCTCCTCAATTTGAGCCTGCGATTCTGCGTTGGCGATAGCCAGTGCCGCATAGTCAGCGAAAGGAGCTACGTTCTCCGTGTCGGTATCAGAATAGGCCGTGTCCGCGGCTCTGTTGATCAATTGCAGGATACCCATCAAACTGTCGGCGAAGACCAGCGGCACGCACAGCATTGACTTCGGGCTGACGCCGGTTATCTCTTCGAGCGCGTTGTCGTAGCGCTTGTCCCTTTTGACGTTCTCCACAATTGCGGCGGTCTTGTGTGTCGCGACCCATCCGAGGATGCCTTGTCCGGCACTAAATCGAGGCGCAGGTTCGGTTTGCGCCTCGCCACACACGATCCTGAAAATCATCTCGCCAGTCCCAGGGTCGAGGAATACGATGTTCCAGCATTCAGAGGGAACGATCGTGCTAATACGTTTTAATAGGCCGGTCAGTTTCTCTTCAATTGGGAGTTTCGAGGCGAGCAGCTGTCCTAACTGAGTATGTATCTCAAGTTCTGTCTCTCGCATCTGGAACCGTTCCTGCATTTTGACAGATGCAGACTTCAGCGCCCACGTTGAAAGGAGCCGTCTGACCAGGATAAGGAACTCGTCGTTCTGGTAGGGCTTGTTAAGATAGTAGAATTCCTTGAACCTGAGAATAGGTTTTAGCTGCCTATACGTGGATTCTGCCGACATGACAATGACCGGCATCTCCTGGACGTAGCTTTGAAGTCGCTCAATCAGGTCGAGGATGGACGGGCTTATCGTAACGATGTCGATCAGGATCAGACCGATATTGCCTCGTTTGAGCTTGAAGAAAATGTCCTCGGCATCAGAGATGAACTCTATGCCGATGCCCGTCTCCCTAAGAATGTCGATGACGGCGTTGCCCGGAAACATCGGGTCGCTTATCAGCGCTGCTTTCGCTTCCATTGCCTCGAACGGCTCATAAACCACGGGTCGCTCCTCAGAATACCTATATTTCACATTATCGATTTATACACGCACTTCAGCGAAAGTCAAGAGTTGTTTGGAGAAAACCTCCGCGACACAGAAACTCCTCAACAGAAACTTCCTCTTGACTGGGGGTGCAGAGAACAGTAGATTGGGCGGCACTGTTATCTTCTTGATATTGGTGGCGTGTGCCAATACAGGGCATTGCAATTGGGATTCTATTCAACTTGTTGCGCGGAAAAGCTATTGACACGGTCGAACTCGTTGTTGTATTGTGTCCGACTGACTACTATATCTGTGTTTGCTTGGCCGTTTGACGGTGTATTTTGCGTTGAGGCCACTGCTGCTGTTATTGCTAAATAATCAAAAGCGTTAGGTCGATAAGGAACTTGAGTAGTAATTTACAGTTCCTGAGAAGACTTCTGTTCGCAGCGTTGCGAACACGGCTTCTTTATAACTATTGAACACCTTTGCAAAAGGGGATGTTCCTTTTGATGCATGTGGGAATGGCACTCATTTTGAATCGAAACGATAGGAGGAGAACATGAATCGAGGCTCAAGCAGGCTGTACTTGCTGATTGCTGTTGCTCTGACGGTCTTTTGTGTTGGCGCGGTGGCAAGGGCTGCAATTCCTTTGGAGACGGACCCGTCGTGGCACTCCACGGACGAGTTCCGCACCTACGATGTTGAGTGGTTCTTCGCGACTGATGGGACTGTTTATCCCGATCTATACGCGGCAAACATAGATGGACCTGTCTATGTTTATACTAGCTCGAAGACCGATCCGATAACGATCAGCACGACGCCCGCAACGGTGTCCGCGGTCAGCGAGAATGCCATTGACATCGATTTTTGCGATTATGACTGGAACGGTTACACGGACATGGCGCTTGTTCTCGACAACGGGTTAGTCGAGGTCTATCGCGCCACGACAGGCACCATAGCTACGGACTGGACGCTCATTTGGCAGTCGTGTCAGATTCCAACGGCCAATACCACAAAGGTTAAGTGGGCCTTCGTCGATGGCGACGGTTACCCCGACCTCATCACTATTGGTGATCCTGATTATGTGAAAGTCTATTACAACAACGGGAACTACAACTTTAGGTCTCATTCCGGTTGCTCTGACTATCCTGATTGGGAGACGCCGTCTTCCTATCCGGCGCTGAGCATCGACGTCGGCAATGTCAACGGGGATGGCACGCCCTGGATGTATCAGGACTTTGTGATCGGCACCGGTGACGGTGACCCAATCTATCTGTTTATCTTCGACCCCAACTTGGGCTCCAGGGGCTATTATATGCCCGATCCTGTCTGGCAATCGACGGCTACACCCATCACGAGGGGGGTGTTGCTGCGTGATTTCGACAAGGATGACCAGCTCGATCTGGCCGCAGGTAACGTCGGCGACCCGTCCTGGATATTCCAAAACACTGGCGCGGAGCCGTGGTTCGCATCCACGCCGGACTGGGCATCCGACCCAGCTAACGATACCTACGATATCGCGGCCGCGGACTTCGACGTCGATAGCGACCCAGGCACCGAAAACGACCTCGAACTGGTTGAGGGTAACTTCGCGGCGGCGGACGTCATCTACGTCAACAACACGACCACGATCGGCTTGCTCGACATGCCGACGACGCCGATCTGGGTCTCCGATTTCGCGACTGGCGAGACGCTGTCTCTTGCCTGCGCCGACATCGGCGAGGACCTCAACAACGCCACATACCCAACCATAGACCCAGAACTCGCCGCCGGCGACTGGGATCAATATAACGTTATATATATCAACTGGTCCGAGCTCGGCCCGTATCTGGATAATCAGATACCAAGTGAGAGCTCACTTTGTGTTGGCCTTGATGACGATATGAGGCTTCCTCCCGTGGGCACGTGCTCCTCGATAGAGAATATCTACCTTCAAGTATGGGCATCCGCCCCTGGCTCCTCGATTACCTCGATCAGGGTGTTTGTTGATGGCACGACGAGCACGATGCAGGAGGTTACGGCGAGCTGTGCGACCAACGCCGTGAGCTACGATGGCATCCCCGCCAGGTTCTGGGAGGTTTGCTACTTCGATCCGACGATGTGGAATTGGGGCGACTGGGTCTATGTGCGTGTGAACGCGACGGACAGCAACCTGCGGTTCAGGTCGATGACCTACAGCTTCCACATCATGGATGAGATCTCCTTGTATGAGTCGGATCCAGAGGAGGGTGAGGTCTGGCCGGCTGGCAATACACTGTGGTACACGCTTGCTGACACCTGTTGCACAATCACTACGGCCTACGCCGACCTGCATTGGACAGGTCCATTTGGCCCAACGTCCGCGTCGTTGACCACCGCGGCGATAGTTGGCGGCCCGACGCTTTACACGATAGTCTGCACTACGCAGGACGGTTACCCGCTTGGCCCGGGCTCTTATACCTGGGATTTCTGGGGTGATGACGACTGCGGCATGCTGTATGACTACACCATACACTTCACCGTAGTAGGGCCTGTATGGCCGACCTTCAGGGGTCCTGGATGGCCAGGCTACGCTCAGGAACCGCTGCACAGTGGTATGACTATCTATCCGGCTTATATGGAATGTCCATCTCGAAGGTGGAGCTTTCCTAAGCCGCAGGACCCAGAGGTCGGAGACTTCTACGCATCGCCGGTCAAGGATTGGCAGGGGAATGTCTATACGATTGACACTAACCACATCCTTTACAAGGTAGCGTCGAGCGGAACGCTTGTGTGGTCCGTCGATACAGGTACTCCTGCCGACTATTCGAGGTACGCGCCGGTGCTTGGGCCGACGGCCACCGATAATTCCATCGTTTTCTTGCCGGCAGGGGATGAGGTGCACGCGTATGAGGCATCCGATGGCTCGTTGATTGACACCTATTCGGTTACGCCCGGCAACTACATTAGGTCCTCGCTCCTGCTTTTCTTCTACGATAACGACCCACTATATCCGGTATTGGCGTTTGGCACGCGAGCCAACGTTGCCGGGGACAACTTCTTCATGCTTTATGCAGACCGTGCGAATCTCTTCGACGAGTTCTGCGCCCTTGAGATAACAGGTGAGCACATCCAATCGACCCCGGTGGCCAATCCCGAGGGGGACTGCGTCTGGGTCGGGACACACTTGGGCTATATGCACAAGATCTGCACGGGTGAGGGGTGCAATATAGATGCTACCTTTGACACATCTGTTTACGAGGGTTCGGTCTTTGGCGGTCTAATCCACGGCAGCCCGGCGGTTGCAACCGACGGCTCGGTATTCTTCGGGGATGACGCTGGGTACTTCTTCAAGATCGGGTCTGATGCGACCATCGGCTCAACCGGATGGTATGTAGAGACGAGTTACTCGATTCACTCCTCGCCCGCGCTGTTTACGACCGGGGCCACGCTCTGCGTTGCCTATGGTGACAACAACGGCACGCTGTGGGTGTTCGGCGCTTATCAAGCCTTGACTGTTCTGTGTGTTGGGGACGAGTTCTTTACGGCGGGGCCACAGGATGGCGGCGGCAGCACTATCTTTCATGGTATATCCGTTTCTGCGGACGGCTACATCTATTTTGGTTCTCAGAACGGGCGTTTGTACTGCGTGGACGCGACCCAGGGCGACGACAGCTACGATCATGACCTGTGGGATATCCTGCTTGGTAACTACGTCTATACGACGCCGGCGATTGGCTGGTATGGCGAGGTCAATGTCTGCACAGCGACAGGCGCCGGCCAAGGTGGTGTGATCTACGAGATCATCTCAGACTGCAACGCGCCTTCTACGTCGTGCCTGTCGATCAACTACCTGACGTTCGATTACACCAACGTTCCGGACTTCCAGCTGAGATACCTGGGCACCGATTACCAATCTGGCATTGAGTCGATAGACTTCTACCGGAAGCCGAAATTCGGAGGGTCTTTCCAGAATATCGGAACGGAATACCCGACGGCGCCTGGCTTCAACGTTGACGGCACGTTCGACACGTCGCTTGCGACCGAGGGCACGTTCCACTTCTACACCATTGGCTTTGACAGGAAAGAACCGCCCAACGAGGAGAACCCGCCAGCAAGCTACGACTGCGCGATCATCTACGACGCGACGGAACCGCTGGCGACTTGCAGCACGACAGACCCGTGGGCATCGTCTGGTACCCTGGCTGTCTGCTTCACGGCTTGGGAGGACATCTCCGCGACGACGAGCGTTTCTGGCCTTCACACCGTCAAGTTCTACACGCAGTGGATGGCCAACAACTGCGGCGCGAGCTGGGGCTCATGGCAAGCGGAGAGCACGCACGCCACCACGTATGCGACTGGGACGACGCTGGCCACGGGCTGCATCGCCTGGGTACCGCCCAACGAGGGTTACTACAACTTCGCGTTTGTGGCTAGCGACTGGGCTAGCAACGCCATGATCGAGCCGCCGGTTGCCTCGTGCAGCTCGACGGTTGTTGACTACACGGAGCCTGAGTCGCAGACGATCGGCTGCGCCGCGACAAACAATCCTGTGATAACGAGGGCCTACACCGCCAGCGACGCTATCAGTGGTCTCGATCAGATCGATCTTTACTACTGGTATTCAAACGACGGCGGCGCGAGCTGGGGCTCATTCACGTGGGCAGACATGGTCAAGACCGATCCCGATGGCGACGACACCGCTTGTGTCTGGGACGGCGACTGGACCTTTGACGTCACAGCGATTGGCGAGGGCATCTATCGCTTCGTTACGATAGCGCTTGATAACGTTGGCACCTGGGAGACACATCCTACGGATCCGTCCGATCCTCCGTATTATCAGATTTACTACGACATAACCGAGCCCGAAACTTGGGCCATCACCAACGAGACCTATTGGAACTACGACGCCAATTGCCCGACCTGTGGGACAATCGAGGTCTGCTTCGATTCTACATTCCCAGAGCCGGGCGGAAGCGGGCTCGAGCAGGTAACCCTGTGGTGGAGAGTGCAAGAGGACTGCGTGGGCGGCTGGACAACCTGGAGCGACATGCTCACCGAGCCGATTACTGGACCGACGATCTGCTCCACAACGGCGACGGTTCTGACCAGCGGCTGCTGGTTCTTCCCCGCGGCCACAACCGGTTGGTATGAGTTCTACACCATCGGTGAGGACTTCGGCGGCAACACCGAGGCGCCGCCTGTAAGCGCCGATGACGACGCGATGTATGAGAACATACCGCCTGAGTCCGAGGCATACGCGATTCCTGAGTATGCGAATATACCGGTCGATCTTGGCCTAACGAGCTGGGATGACCCCGGACTATGCGCAAGCGGCATCGCGACGGTCGCCTCGCTCTATCAGTTCGAGGGCGAAGCTACTTGGTCAACGATTGCGGGCGTTATGATCCCGACGTCAGGCACAGTTTCTTGGCTGCCTGCGCCTCCATGGGAAGGTATCTACAGGGTGTTGAGCAACGCTCAGGACAAGGCCGGTAACTGGGAGTATCGCAACTGGGCGATTCTTAACGCTCAGAGCGAGGACGATTGGTTCGTTTATGATGTTAGCGATCCTGTAGCGACGCTGACGTGCGTCAGCCCGCCGTATCTGTCCTCTGTGGCGACGATGTATTATGACTTCAACGACGAGAACGCCTCGGGCACGACTGTATCAGGATTCGATTACACAGAGCTGTGGGGCTGGGATGCAAGCACAGGGACCGTCTGCGTCCTTGCAACTGACACAACTGTATATGGACAGACAGGTCCTGGCACCTCGTCATTCACGTTCACGCCTCCTCACGAGGGTCTGTTCGGTCTCTACACTACGGGCTACGACAGGGCCACCAACTTTGAGGCGGGCACCGTTACTGAGTGCACGGTAACGTTTGATTGGACGCTGCCGACCTCAACTATCACAAGCGTGGTTCCGACGGTAGCGACTTCGGATCCTGCTGACGAATGCATTGCGATTGACTTCATCGCGACCGATGCGGTCAGTGGCATCGCAGAGGTTCACCTGTTCTACCGCTACACCGAGGACGGCGGCGCCAGCTGGGAGCCGGACGGCGTGTGCGGCTGGCGTGATTACAACGACGATGTCTCTGGCTCGACTGTAATGGGCGCGACGTCAGGCACGTTCGCGTTCTGCTTCGACGACCTCGTGAACGGTGACCTTGACGGCTACTACGAGTTCTACACCCATGCCATAGACCACGCCGGGAACAATCAGGCGCCGATCGATAACGACATTGACGGCTGCCAAGACGCGTTTGGCTTCTGCCTGAGAGATACAACGGGGCCGTGGTCGAGCGCAGAGTGCACCGAGGACATTTATCCGAATCACATAGCGGCCACGTCAGTAGTAGAGATCTGCTACGAGGCGGGCGACGGCAGTGGCTTGAACCTCGATCGGGTGGAGCTGTGGTTCAGGTATTACATGGCTTATTACTCCACTTGGACGCACTGGTGCACGGATAGCACACTTGCCTATGAGGGTGCGCCGGTAGCGACCAGCGGGGTCTTCTACTTCGATACACTCAATCCATACAACGCCAATTGGCAGGCGTATGGCGATGGTATCTACCAGTTCTTCACGTTGGCTCGCGACGAGGCGGGCAACTGGGAGCGTATGCCAACGTATCCACCGAGGGATTACGACACCTATCTGATGGTCGATACCACTGCGCCGATTGCGTCATGCGACCTCGACGCGGATGTCTATTCCAGCGGGCCGATCGAGGTCAGCTACTCGGCGTCCGACGAGCTGTCAGGCATCAGCTACGTTGAGCTGTGGTATGCGACTTACACGACGGTCTGGCTCTGGGCCACCGAGGGCACAATCAGCACCGATGAGGTCGGAGCGTTCACGTTCGATCCATCCGCGTTCGGCATCACAGAGGGCGCCCTCAGGTTCTACGTCCAGGCACACGACGCTGCGGGCAACTCAATGACCGCTCCGTCCGGCGAGGCAGGTTGTGGTCCCGTCTATATCGACATCGACGATCCGACGATCATCTGCGATTCGGCTGCTTACACGCTGGGCGCGACGGTCGATATCACCTACGAGGCCTCGGACGGCACGACTTGGGCTGACACAGTTGACCTCTATTATAGCTTCGAGGGCGCAGATTGGGTTGACGCTGGCGTCTCCGACGAAAACACGATGGACGACAATCCGTTCGTAGGGACGTTCACGTTTGCGCCCGAGAACGGTGAGGGCGAATACGTGTTCAGGCTGGTTGCGACCGATGCGATTGGCCACAGCGCGTTCTGTGAGACCAGCACAGTATTCGACGAGACCAAACCTCAGACTGAGGTTACTGGCGACGAATACGTGATTGGCGGAACGATTGAGCTGACCGTATTTGGTGAGGACCCGCAGGATGATTCCCGGACGATTTCGGGCATCGATTATGTGGAGCTCTTCTATAAGTATGCGGTAGATGGCGACTTCACGGGCGTGTCCTGGATGACGACCGGTATCACAACCGCGACAATCGATACTCTTGGAACCTACACAACGCCGCCGTGGAATCCCGTTGATGGCGACGGCTGGTATCGTTTCTGCACGATAGGTCACGACAACGCCGGCAACGTCGAGGCGTTCCCGTATCACTACGATTGGGAGCTAGCCTACCAGTCCGGCGCCTCTCTCGTGACCTCGTTCTGCTGGACAAGGGGCGGCCAGGAGTATTGGACAGAAGAGATAGTGATTGAGTATATAGCGACGCCGACGACGACGGCGCTGGATACCGTTGAGCTCTGGTATCGCTACCAGGCGTATCCTGGCGCTGGGTGGACGACCTGGTCATACACGGGCTACATCGCATACGAGACCTATGGGACGTTCAATTTCGCGTATCTAAACTACGGTGAGGGCCTGTATGAGTTCTACACTCACGCGACCGAGATCTCGGGCCTTGAGGAAGAGCACAACGCAGACCCGAACATGCGCTACGATTGCTGGGGCCATTACGACGTAACGGCGCCGGAGTCGTTCGCATGGGTCGCTGCGACATACACGAACGCGACGAACATCAACGTTTCGATTGACTTCGACGACTACGTGATGATGGGCGGTTCAGGCGTGGACTGCATCGAGCTCTGGTATCGCCTCGAGGGCGGCACTTGGGAGAACACGGCATGTCAGGCTATCGCTGGCGGCACGCCGCAGGATGTTATCTTCACTGCGACGGACGACGGCGAGTATGAGTTCTTCTCGATAGCTGTCGATAACGCAGGCAACAGAGAGACTAACCCGACGGATGCTGACGGCACGATCATCAGGGATGCTCTTGAGCCCTGGGCTGTTGCCTCGGCGCCCGCTTACACGAATGATGCGGCCTTGACTGTGACATATATGGGCGACGACACTGTTGGGACGACGCCGAACGTGTCCGGGCTCGACAGCGTGCGCCTCTACTACATGTTCGCCGAGGACGGCGCGAGCTGGCCTGGAACCTGGACGAACACCGGTCTCGTGAGCGACACTGGCGCATTTGCGTTCAATCTGCTCGATGGCCAGGGCGTTTATAGGTTCTACGCGGAGGCCACGGACCACGCGGGTAACGTTGAGACCTTCAACGGCGCGTTTGAGGCGGAGACCGTCTATGACACTGACGTTCCGAACTCCGCATGCACATCGCCGACGTTTGCGACTGATACGATTGTAGAGGTTACGTTCACGGCGGAAGACCCACAGACCGGGGCAATACTGCCGAGCGATCTTGCATTCATGGAGCTGTGGTATCGCTACTACGACGCCCCAACGGATACGTGGACTGATTGGGACGATAGTGGCCTGAGAGGCGTTGGCACGGCGGGCACGATCGAGTTTGACATCGACCTGTTTGGCTACGGCGAGGGCGACTATGAGTTCTACACGATTGCCGTTGACAACGCTGGCAATCGAGAGAACGCGCCAACGGTGGCAGATGACGCAACGACGGTTGCGATTACTCTGCCGGCCTCGATGGTAATGGATGCTTTGACGCCCGATTACTGCAACGACGGCGTCATGGAGATCTATTACGAGGCAGCAAGTCCGGCGGCCGCGATTGTTGACGTTGACCTCTGGTATCGCTACTCGCCTGACGGAGTGCTCTGGCCCGGCTGGCAGGAGGCGACAGCGACGAGGTTCGCCGATCGCTTCGAGATGCCGGCGGACGTGCTTCCGATGCCGGTCGATGGCGTTACAGATGAGGGTTATTACGAGTTCTACACGATAGCGACGGACGCCGCGGGTAACGTTGAGCTGCCGCCTCTGGTTGCGGATGCGGGCGTTATCACTGACATCACACCAGTGGTTTCGATGGTTGACGCCCCGGCGTGCACGGGCACCGGCGAGGTTCTGGTTCACTTCTACGCCACGGACAATCTAAGCGGGCTCGCCAGGGTGGAGCTCGAGATTGCGACAGTTGCCGGCGTTTGGACGCCGACGGGTCTTTCGAGCACGCAAGGCTCGGGCGTGATGCTCTTTGAGCCTGAGACAGAGGGCCTCTACTGGCTGACGACCGTCGGCTATGACCGTGCGGGCAACGTTGAGGGCGACAAGGACCTCAGAGCCGTTCAGATGTCTTACGACCTTACGGCGCCTGAGACCACGCTGACCAGGACGGTCGCGGCGAGTCGGACGGTCCCAATACCTGTCGATTACAGCGTCCTGGAAGAGGGTTGCGGCCTAGTCGAGCTCAGATTGTATTACAAGACTGACCCGACGGCCGCTACGTGGTTTGACTGCGGCCTCTCTACCACAAGTCCTGAAGGCACAATCAACTTCGTGCCGCCTGGTCTGCTACAAGGTCGCTACTATCTAGGAGGTTGCGCGAAGGACGTTGCTGGAAACGTGGAGCTGCTGCCGGCGGTACCCAATTACGACATCGAGGTTATCTACGATGTTACGCCGCCTGTTACCACGGTTTCCGATCCGGCTACGCGGCTCTTGGATGACTGCGAGACGATCGGCGTCTCGTATATCGTCAACGACGCTTACAGCCCGATCCAGACGGTCGCCCTGTATTACAAATACGAGGATGGCGCTTGGACCGACAGTCTGCTGCGGAAGTCTGGCGCGACGGGCGAGTTCTCCTTCACGCCGCCTGAAGCGTTCGGCATCTACTACTTCATCATGGTGTCGGAGGATGCTGCGGGTAACGCTGAGGAATTCGTTCCGACCGACGAGGGTATGGCGTGGTTCATGTTCGACAGCGAGCCGCCATACGTTGTGGCTGGCAGCATCGAGCCGGCGCCCGGTGGTTTTGGGTATCCGCGAGACGCGAACATCGAGTTCACGTTGATGGACGATGGCTATGGCGTGGACGTTACGACCATCGAGATTGAGGTGGTTGACGCCTACGGTCGGAACATCACCGCCTCGACGATTACGATGGATGTAAATGCGGACGGCAGTGTTGATGTCGTATTCGAGCCAAGCAGGCTTTACGGATACGAGGATGTAATCACTGTTTACGTAACGGCCTGCGACCTGGTGCCCTCCGGTGTGCCGGGCAACTGCGAGAACTGCATCGAGACGCCTGAGACTTGGAGCTTCTCCGTTACCGCG
Organism: uncultured bacterium; assembly: GCA_965372715.1. Taxonomy (GTDB): domain Bacteria; phylum B130-G9; class B130-G9; order B130-G9; family B130-G9; genus CAYZPW01. The sequence continues at coordinate 43,116 of CBDVDH010000012.1, forward strand.
AGGCAGGTGCCTCAGCTGTCGGATGGCTCTGTAACGCCGGATGTCGGTTACGTGCCTCTTAACACAGAGTTCACCTACGAGGTCAGCTACTTTAGCGCGACGGTTGACATTCCAACGACGAAGCTCGTCTATATCGACGGCGCGTCCCACGGGATGGAGCTCGTCGCTGGCGACGAGTGGAATGGAACGTATCAGTTTGTGATTGACGGACTGGAAGAGGGCGTGCACGAGTATTACTTCCTGTTTGCGACGGAGGGCGGCGATCAGGCGAGATGGCCGGCGGTTGGCACCGAGGGAGGTCCTACGGTTCATGCCGAGATGACCACAACGCTATCTTGCACTGTGCTGCCAGAAGAGCCGAGTGTCCACGACACGCTCGTTATCTCTGGCGTCCTGGGCACAGGTGCGACAGAAGAGACAATAGCGATCAATATAGCGAATCCGGTGATATCATTCATCGGGACCGCGGTTACGACGGATGGCGGTGACTTTGTATATGAGGCGTCGGCATCGGTAATCGGCCCGTGGTCTGTGAGCGCGTTCTGGGCTGGCAACGAGGATTACAGCCCAGTTGAGAGCGCGATTGTCGAGTTCGAGGTCAGCAAGATTGCCACGGCGCTTGAGCTGGATGTTATGCCTCACTCGCTCAGAGTAGGTGAGACGGTTGACATTACGGGTCGGCTTAACGCGGTGCCGGTGTTCAACGATGGCGTTGTTTATATCGAGCTGATCAATCCGGCCGGCGAACGTTCAGAGGGCATCGAAGTCGAGCTGCTGCCTGACGGCACATTTGAGCTCATGAGCTTCGATATGCTCACGCTTCTGGGCACGTGGCAGATCGTCGCGATGTTTGACGGAACAGCCGAGTATGCGGCCTCGGAATCCGAGTTTGTGACCGTAGTGGTTACTGGCGGGGATGCGGCTGTTCTGATCCACGGTCATTCTGATCTACCGAGGGCGCGCAACGAAAGACACCGCACGATGGAATATGTCTATCAGACGCTTCGTAGAAGAGGCTTGAGCCACGCTGACATCTACTATCTGACGAACATGCTGGAGCAGTCGCAGTATGCGGATGCGGGCTGCAACGAGGGTGAATACGACGACGTGATTACGGAGCTCGTCAATAGAATCGAGGCGGGCAACGCGCCAGAGAACCTGTATGTGGTGCTGATGGGTCAGTCCTCGCAGGAGGGCGCGTTCTTCACGCTGCAAGTGGCGGACACCCTGTCGAGCACCAAGCTCCGATCAGACCTCGACATGCTGAAGGCTCTCGCGCCAGCGATGGAGACGGTCGGTGTCATGGCGTTCGATGCCTCTCAGCGGTTTGCGGAATACCTGGGGATGATCGCCGACAGCGTGTTCATCTCCACCGCTGTGGAGCCGGATGGCTATACGTATCCAGTTCCAGGAACGGAGCACGGCGACTTGTTTGTTGCTGAGTTCTTCTCCGCGGTGGCCTCTGACAAGAGCGTCGATGTGGCGTTCGACATGGCCTACGATTCAGCCAAGGTCCTGCACGAGCCGCAGGAGCCGATGATGTTCGACACCGGTGGGCTCGCGCCGACCACAAGCATCGGCAGCTGGACGATCAGGGGCGATATGGCGCCGGTCATACTCGATTATGCAGAGGGAACCACGTTTGCGGACAGCGGCGCAACCCCGACGACCGTTGACCTGTGGGTCCAGGCCGAGGACGACTTCATGGTTGCCCAGGTCTATGCTCTGATAATGCCGGAGGGTTATGACGCTGCCGCCGTGCCGTTCACAGGCGCCTCAACAGCAGAGCCAGTTGCTCTTGCCAGGCAGGTTGGCGGCTACTGGACAGGTGAGTTTGCTATCGCAGTGCCGGGCGCCTACGAGGTCGCTTACGTTGCGATTGATACCGTCGGCAACGTGTCTGAGCTGGCTTCAACCACATGGGCGATGGCCGTTCTGGAGATAGAGCTTGAACTCAACGGCTATATCTTCCATCCAGGTGACACGCTCCAGGTCAGCGTCGGCTACACAAATGGGAGCCACGTCCCCGTGTATGTTGATCTGTTCCTCGTTGTGCAGTTCCCCAATGGGCAGTATCTGTTCATAAGCGGCTTGTTCGGGCCTTCGTGGGATATCTCGAGCCCCTATTGGACTGGTTACCTACCCGCTGGTCATAGCGACCCGTTCCCGCTGTTCTGGCTACCAATACCAGAGGTGGGAGGACTTGAGGGCACATACTACTGGGTCGCGGCTTTCGTCGAGCCAGGCACCACCTGGAACATCATAGCCGCGACAGAGCCTCAAGCGATGGAGCTCCAGCCCTAACGCTCGACTCGGATGAAATACGATAATCTACCGAGGAGGGGATCGGCGCTTGCCGGTTCCCTCCTTTTCTTATTCTTGGTCGCGTGCGTTCAGGTAGGCTGCGAGAGCGAGCTGGACAAGGAGCAGGCGGCGTACGATTCTCTGAAGGCGTGCGTCAACGCCTACTGGCAGACGAGGGTCGAGGGGAAGGTCTGGCAGGATACCGAGCAGTGCTGTGCCTCAGTCGAGGCAGAGGAGTCAGGCGGCGAGGCCGGCAGGCGAGACCCCGTCGCCCCCCAGATTAGCATCGAGCGCTTTGAGATCAGAGAACTGAACGTCAAACGGGACCTCAAACGGGCTGAGGTCAAGGTCTGGCTCGAATACAGCATCCCGCTCATCCCGACATCTCTCACCAACGTAGTGACCGAGAGGTGGGAGCTGCGCGACGGCGTCTGGCATCGCGTCCCCTCCAACCTGAACGCTATTCTGATCGGGGCGGGAAGGCCGGGGTAGGGGCAATCCACCGTGGTTGCCCTTTATAATTGATAAGAGAGGGCAGGCGCGGGGGCCTGCCCCTACGGAACCTGGGCGTGATCCAAGGCGTCGCGCAGTTCCTCTACGTGGCCTTGTCCGATGAGTGCCAGTTGGATCTTGAGGGCGAACACCTCGGGTGCGTTCTGAGGCAAGAGGCCGGCGAGCCTGGGCGCGTCCTTATCCGTGGTAACCAGTAGGTCAAATCGGCCGGACTGTCGTTGCGAGAGAAGGCTCGCGATCTCTGCCCTTGTATAAGCGTGATGGTCGGGGAATGGCACGCCAGTTACTGAGGCGCCCAGCGCGGAGAGAGTTGAGAAGAAGCTCTCGGGCCTCGCGATGCCGCAGAATGCGAGAACGCTTTTGCCCCTCAAATGCTCAAGGTCAAACGCCTCTGAATCTGAGATGCGTCTGAGTCCCGCCGGTCGGTGGACAGAATGAAGAACGGTCATGTCCGGGTTGTATCGGCGAATAGCCTCTTCAGTGGCTGCAAGCTCATCCGGTTCGCACTGATCCGCGCGTGAGATTATCGCCACCTTGGCACGCTCGATGGCCCAGAGCGGCTCACGGAGCGTTCCACACGGCAGGAGTCGGCGGTTGGCAAATGGATACTTGGCGTCGAACATCAGGATGTCGAGGTCCCTTTGAAGCCGCAGGTGGCCGAAGCCGTCATCCATGACCAGAACGTCAGGCGCGAGGCTCTCGCAAGCACGTTTGGCTGCCGCCGCCCGATCCGCCGACACGATAATCGGAACATCTTCGAGGTGGGCCGCCAGCGTCAGAACCTCATCGCCAAATCGGTTCAGAGCTGCCCGCGGCTCGAGACAATGAAGATCGCCCGGCGCGAGAACCTGCATCGATCGCTCGGAGCGTCGGTAGCCGCGCGAAAGGACGAGCACTTGTTTGCCCATCTGTTGAAGCAGCTGGCAGACGAGGACAACCGCCGGCGTCTTGCCGGCGCCCCCAGTCGTGATGTTGCCGACGCACACTGTGGGGCAAGGCGGCCGATACGTTTTCAGTGTCCCTCTTCTGTAAAGCGCCATGCGTGTGGCCACTGCGGCGCCATAGACGATTGAGAATGGCTCCAGCAAGGCAAGGAGGGTGGCGGCGCACAGATCGAGAAAGCGATCTTGCTTCCGATCGGCAGAGCCGGTCGCCGTGCCGAGGCCCGGATCGAGGCGCGCCATAAGAGCTGCCTTGAAGCGCGAGAAAGACGAGGCGCGGAGATTGGCCTTTCTCAATGTTCTGGGCCCTCTTCCAGGAAGCCATCGCGCTCAAGATGCGCCATTATCCTGTCGATTGCGCCTCGATTAGCGGCGAGAACGTCCTGGGCCGCCCTTGCCATCCGTTCCCGCGTCTTTAGCGAAGAGAGAATGTCCGAGATTGCCTGGAGCAATTCTGGTCCGTCATTAACTCGCCTCGCGGCCCCGCTTGAGACCAGTATCTCGGCTATGAACCGGAAGTTCTGCATGTTTGGTCCAAAGAGGGTCGGGACGCCGCAGGCAGCTGGCTCAATCGGGTTCTGTCCGCCGGTTACGTTGGGAGCAAGGCTCTTGCCTACGAAGGCCACGGTGGCGATCTGGTAGGCCCGCATAAGCTCCCCGATTGTATCGAGGATGAGTACGTCGAATGTACCAGACGCAGGCCCCTGCTCGCTTCTTCGCACATACGAGACGCCCTTTTTGGCCGCGATTTGAGCGACTTGTCCGCCTCGCTCGACGTGTCTGGGCGCAAGGATCAAGGCGAGGTCGGGATGTTTCTCCTTGAGTGTGAGAAAGACATCGAGGACGATCTCATCCTCGCCGGGGTGCGTGCTTCCAGCGACCAGTGTGGTTCTTGCGGGGTCGAGGCTGAAGTCGCTGGCGGTCCGCTTCCTTTCGGCGTCTGAAGTCTCCTGTGATGGGACGTCCAGCTTGACCGTGCCCGCCACACTGACCCGCTCTTCCGGAGCGCCCATCTGCATCAGCCTGGTTTTGTCCTGCTTAGTTTGAGTGAGCATTATGGAGACTTTGGGCAGGATTCGTTTCCACAGCGGCCGCGTGAGTATGTAACGCTTGAATGATTGGTCCGAGATGCGACCGTTGACCAGTGCAAGTGGTATGCAGGCCCCGTGTGCCGCGCCGATGAGATTCGGCCAAAGCTCGGTCTCAAGAACGATCACGCTGCGAGGGTTGACCAGCCTCAGGAAACGGTTCAACAGAATCGGCAGATCAAATGGCATATAGACCGTGAAGGCGTCTTGGCCCACCTGTTCTTTGGCGAACGCTTGGCCTGTTGCTGTGATCGTTGACAGAACAACCGGGATATTCAGGCTAGCGAGGCGCCTCACTATGGGGCAGGCGACGCCCACCTCTCCGACGGAGACGGCATGGATCAGTATCGGGCGTTGGGGGAGAGCTGAAATTGAGGCTCGGGCGCGGCCTATGAATCCCAGCCGGCGCCATAAGTTCGCCCTGTATTTCTTTGAGCACAGAACGATCGGGACAATGACTGGGCTGAGGACAACGAGAGCGATGTGGAGGAGCAGGTTATATAGAAAGAGCACAAATGGTCCCAATTGCCTTGTGGCGATGTTATCGCACCAGCTCTTCCGCTTGGTGCGTTATCTCGATCAATCTTGTTTCGAGAGCCTGTCTGAGAGTCTCCACCGTTTGCGCATCAGCGTCCGCCGGCACGTCGAGCGGGTCCCCGAAAACGAATACGCCTCGGCTGAACGGCGCCGGGATGATGAAGTTGTCCCAGCTGTTGAACTCCTTGCGTCTGGAGCACGCGTACGTAGCCGGAAAGATCGGGACCCCGGCCGCTTTCGCGAGCACAATCGTGCCTTTGTGCGCCTTCCACTTAGGCCCGCGTGGCCCGTCCGGCGTTATCGCAACGTCGCCGCCAGCGCGCAGCATCTGGAGCATTAGTCTGAACCCGGCGCTTCCGCCCCTCGTGCCCGAGCCTCGGATCGACCGCACGCCGAGACGCGAGACAGCCCTTGCGATGAGTTCACCGTCTCTGTGATTGCTGATCAGCACATAGAGGCCGTGGCCTTTGTAGGCCAGCGGCATCATCAGGAGTCGCTGGTGCCACAGTGCAAAGATCGATGGGAGTTTCTGCTTCCATCGGCTCTCCACTTCGTCGAAGCCACGTCTTGAGAATCCTATGGTCCAGCCGAGTGTCCTGACGAATAAGCTTATCAGACAAGGCGCGGCGGCGAGAACGAAACGGTTGTTAAGGCGCATAGCTAACCTCTGGGGGACAGCCCCATTGGGTGCTGGACGCGGATACCGGGATTCTCGGTTAGCGACAGCTTATAGGCGTTCATGTGGCTGAAGTGCTTGTGCGAGAGAAGCAGAACATCTTTCGCCGCCTCTGCTGGCTTGTTTAGGCGACATTTGACAGCCTCCTGCTGAGCTGGTTTATGTGCTCCGGGGTCGTGCCGCAGCACCCGCCGACCATTGCGGCGCCGGCGTCCGCGAGCTTCGCCGTCTTCTCGGCGAACTCATCCGGAGCCTCGTCATAGACGGCGACGCTATCCTGCATTCTGGGCATTCCCGCATTGGGATAGGCGACGATCGGCATGCGCGTGCACCCTCGAAGCGCTGCGACGACCGAAACCATGTCATCCGCGCCGGTGCCGCAGTTTGTGCCCACGCCATCGACGCTAATGTTTTGGTCTGCGAGCATCTTCACGAAACGCTCCGGGCTTGTTCCCATCATGGTGCGCGGCCCGTGGGGCGTCGGCTCGTAGGTGAGGTTGACGATGACTGGGAGCGACTGGAGGACGGACTTCGCAGCTCTTGCGGCCAGAATCGCCTCTTCGGGGGAGATCATCGTCTCGACGATAATCGCATCGACGCCGCCCTCGACCAGCGCCCTGATTTGGACCGCGAACTGCTCGAGCAGAGACTGTGGGGTTGCAGTGCCAAGCGGCTCAAGAAGCTCCCCAGTTGGGCCGACGCTGCCGAAGATCAGAGCTGGTTTGCTCCTGCCGCACGCGCCGCGCGCTTTTGCCGCAAGTTCGGCCCCCGCGCGGTTGATCTCCTCGGTTCTTTCTTGGAGCCCGAACATCTTGAGCTTCTCTGGCGAGCCGCCGAACGTGTTGGTTACGATTATGTCGGCGCCCGCTTTGAGGTAGTCCTCGTGGATGTCTTGGACGCTCTCCGCGTGCTCGATGTTCCACAGTTCAGGGCACTCGCCCAGCCCCAGGCCGGCGCTCTGGAGCATTGTCCCCATTGCGCCGTCAACGATGAGCAACCGCTTCTTGGCGATGAGCTCGGTCAATCTGCTAGCCAATTTGCAGCAGCTCCTTCACCTTTTGAACGGCCCCTGTGGCGTCGTCCGCGTAGCCGTCTGCGCCGATCGAGTTTGCGAACTCCTGGGTAACTGGCGCTCCGCCAACCATAACCGAAACACACCCCTTCAGGCCGTTTGCTTCGAGGAGCTCGATCGTCCGCCTCATCTGCGGCATTGAGGTGGTTATGAGCGAAGATAACCCTATGACTTCTGCTCCGGTTTCCTTTGCGGCCTCGATAAACTTCTCGGGGGCCACGTCCCGACCGAGGTTAATGACCTCGAAGCCATTTCCCTCCAGCATCATGCCGACGACGTTCTTGCCGATGTCGTGCAGATCGCCGAGAACCGTGCCGATTACTACTTTCCCGCGCGGTTCTGCGCCGGACGCGGCGAGAATGGGTTTCAATAGGCCGGTCGCAGAGGTCATCGCCCTGGCGGCCAGCAAGACTTCCGGGATGAAGAACTCCTTCTTCTGGAAGCGGTCGCCAACGACCTGCATCCCGGCGATCATGACGTCCATGACTCTCTTGGCGGATTCTCCCTCGTCAAGTGCGCTTCTGACAAGATCGCAAAGCTGCTCCTGCTGCCCCGTGATGAGAGAATCCTTTATGCGCTTTTCGTCCAACGCTTGTCTCCTTCTGACCGACTGAAACCGCCTCTGAGCCATCACCCGGAGGCTTATCCTATAACTTAAACTGTTTCCACTTCTGATTCAAAGTATAGACGAACGCAAGGATCTCCGCGACCGCTTTGTAGAGCTCGGGCGGAATCGCCTCCTCCAAATCCAGCAGCATCAGCGCCTCGACCAGATCGGCGTCCTCCTTGATCGGTATGTTGTGTTCTTTGGCGAGCTCGATGATCTTCTCGGCAAGGTGTCCAGCGCCTTTTGCCAGCAGCTTTGGCGGGTCAGGGCACTTATGATCATAAGAAAGTGCGGCCGCCTTTTTTCTCTCTTGCTTCTTGGCCATCGATCAAAGCCCCGTATCGATCTCAGAGAAGCGGCGGGTTCTCTGTGTCGCTGAGACCTTCTGTTCGAGCGGCTCGGCGCCTTCCACGAACGCCTCGATAATTGCGTCGGTCGTCTTGTCGGTCGCAAGCTCGCCGCTATTGGAGTCGACCATCCTGAACACTATGCCCTCTGGGACGGGAAAGTCGGTCTCTGGGTCATCCTTCAGCGCCTCTTTCATGAATTCGATCCAGACCGGAAGCGCTGCCCTCGCCCCGGTCTCGCCTTTGCCAATTGGTTTCAGCTCGTCGAAACCGACCCACGTCCCAACCACGAGGTCCGGGCTGAAGCCAATGAACCAAGCGTCCACGAAATCGTTTGTAGTGCCGGTCTTGCCCGCTAGGTTGTGGCCCAGCCCCCTCGCCCTGACGCCAGTGCCTCGTTGAATCACGCCTTTGAGCATGTGGATCATAACGTAGGCGGTCTGTGGGCTGATGATCTGTTCTAAATCTGGTTCTTGGGTATAAAGAGCTCTGTCGGAACGGTCAGTTATCTCCTTGATGAAAACGGGCGTAAATCGCTTGCCCCCGGTTGCGATAACGCCATACAGGCAAGTCAGATCAAGGAGGCTGACGCCAATCGAGCCGAGCGCCAAGGAGGGAACTGGCTCGAGATGCGTTTGGATACCCAGCAGGCGGGCATACTCGACAGCGAGCTCCGGGCTAAGCCTCTTGATCAGGTTAATCGTAGCTAAGTTCTTCGACTTCTCCAGCCCAGTCTGAAGCGTGACAGGCCCGAAGACGCGCTCGCCGTAGTTCTGCGGCTTCCAGACCTTCTCGATCTCGTCCATATAGACCGGGACGTCGAGTACTATATCGGTTGGGATCATGCCCGAGTCTATCGCTGCGGTGTAAATGACTGGTTTGAAAGCGGAGCCCGGTTGCCGGTATGACTGAACCGCTCTGTTGAACTCGCTTTTCTTGAAGCTGCATCCCCCGGCCATTGCCTTGACGTGGCCGGTCTGAAGGTCTATCGCGACGAGCGCTCCCTCGACCTCTGGCTCTTGCTCAAGCCAAAGCTGCACTGGCCCCTCCTCCTTAGGCCTGAAGTCATCAGCGACCCTGACCTCAATGACGGACCCTGTCGCGAGGCGCAGCTCGTGCTTCTCGTCAAGCGCCCACTTGAAACGCTTCCTAGCGATGACGCCTGAGATGTCGTTGCCCAATGTAACGGTGATCGCCTCGGGTCCAAGTCCAGTCACTCTGGCGAGCGATACCAGCCCGGGCCTAAGATGCGCCCGGTCCAGCTTGTCGTCGAGCTCTTTGTCCTCGACCGGTCCGCGGAAGCCCTGCCGCTTGTCCAGCTCCCGCAGCCCTCTTTCGACCGCGCGCTCCGCGGCCGCCTGCAGACTCAGGTCTATCGTTGAGTAGATGTTCAGACCGTCGCGATACACAACGTCGCTGGCCGAAGTACCAAACAGTCGGCTTTCGGCCTTTTCTTCATCGGCCGGTTCGTCCGATGGGGCTTTGAATATCTCAAGCGCGCTGCGCCTGATGTGTTCGAAGAACCAAGCTCCACAGGCCGTGTCGTGCAAGGTGCCCGCGTCAACCGTGTCCAGCGGGCTGGCGATTGCCTCTCGGTATCGTTGCACAGAAATGAACCCTTCGGTCAGCATCCTTCCGAGGGCGAAGTTCCTTCGGCCTGCGGCCAGGGACGGGTTTCTGAATGGCGAATACCTGCTCGGCGCTCGAGGCAGCCCTGCAAGCATTGCGAATTGTGGCAAGGACAGCTCGTTCAAAGGCTTGCCGAAATACACTTGTGCCGCTGCGACGACGCCATAGGCCCCGGACCCGAAGTATATCTCGTTGAGGTAGTATTCCAGTATCTTTCGTTTATCTGAGAGTTTCTTCTCGATCTTGCGGGCGAGTATGATCTCCCTGAGCTTCCGCTCGATCGTCTTCTCGGGCGTTAGGAAGAGGCGCCTGGCCAGCTGCTGAGTGATTGTGCTTGCGCCCTGTTCAATGCGTCTTTTGCGGAGATTTGCCCACGCGGCGCGGAGGATGCCGAGCCAGTCAACGCCGCGGTGGGAGTAGAATCTCGAGTCCTCCACAGCGATGATCGCCTGCAGCATCATCTCTGGTATCTCATCAATAGAGGTCCATATTCGCCGCTCGATGTAGAATTCGTGGACCTTTTGTCCTTTGTCATCGAAGACTAGAGACGCGAGGCTTGGCCGGAAGTCGTCGAGAACCTCTATTGACGGGAGGCCAGACGCAAGTTTGTGATACACGAACACGGCAGCGCCGCCCGAGACAAGGGCAAAAAGGACGATGAGCCAAACAATGACCCTAATGAGACGTCTACCTCTTCTGGCCTTGATCATTGCTACCATTGTTGATCTTTGATCTGTTCAAGTTCATCCTTTCGCTCCGCCACGAGCGCGAGCAGCTCCTCCAGTTGTTGAACGTTTACGAAGGCGCAGACCTTCGCGGTTTTCGTCAACGCCCCCTTTTTCTTAACAACCGAGCGGACAGTTCCGACCCTCAGGCCCCGTGGGAAAACCCCGCCGAACCCGGAAGTGAGCAGCGTGTCCCCTGGCCTGATGTCCGCTCCTGCATCGATATAGACCATCTCGCACAGATTGCTGCCGGTTCCCTGGAGTATCCCCGGCGCTCTCGATCGCTGAACGAGCACCGCAACGCTGGACCTAGCGTCTGTCAGCAGCTGAACCCGTGCCGTATGTCTCGAAATCTTAACGATCTTGCCCACAACTCCGTCGTACGTGATGATGGGCATGTTCCGGCTGAGACCATCGTCGGACCCACGATCAACGAATACGCTGCTAAAGAGCCTTGAAGCATCGACACCTATGACTGAACAGAGCAGCGACTCAAAGCGCCTTGACTCACTGAGGTTCACGATTTTTCTTAAGCGCCTGTTTTGTATCGCTGCTTCCATTAGGCTGGCCTTTTGCGCCTCGAGCCTCGACATGTCCCTTCTGAGTCTCACGTTTTCCTTGTTGGTGTTGACGAGGCAGAAGTAGGTTTCAAGGGTTTCGCCGATGAAGTTGCACATCGTTGTGCAAGCCAATTGCACAGGGGCGAAGGCGGCCATGACGGCCCTTTCGATAACGAGCGTCTGGTCCGGGTTACGGATGTCCAACGACATCAGATAGACAGATGACGCAACATAGCAGACGAGCAACATGAAGGTTCGGTGCCTTCTGGCGAAAGCAGCCATATCTTGTTCCCAGCCTGCCGGCTACCTGGACATTGATGCGACCTTGCGCAGAAGGTCAAGATCGTTCAGCATCCGGCCCGCCCCGAGCGCGACGCATGTGAGCGGGTCCTCACATATCTTGATAGGAAGTCCCGTCTCGTCCTTTAGCCGTAGGTCGAGGTTCCTCAACAGCGATCCGCCGCCCGAAATTGTCAAACCTCGCTCGGCTATGTCGCCCGAAAGCTCCGGAGGCGTTTTCTCAAGAGCCTGCCTTATCAGATGGACAATCGAGTCCACCGCATCCTTCAGCGCCTCCCTTATCTCGTCGTCGGTCACGGTAATCCGTTTTGGGACCCCCCTTATTATGTCTCGTCCCATGATCTCGACCGAAAGCGGCTTCTGAAGCGGATAGGCGGAGCCCACCTGGATCTTGACGTTCTCGGCCATTCGCTGCCCGATCAAGAGGTTGTGTTTCTTTTTTATGTATTGCTGGACGCACTCGTCCATCTTGTCGCCGCCAAGTCGCAATGACTGCTTGAAGACCATTCCCGCGAGCGATATAACCGCGACTTCGGTCGTTCCGCCGCCGATATCGACGATCATGCTGCCCATTGGCTCGTCAATAGGCAGTCCGGACCCGATAGCAGCCGCCATTGGCTCCTCGACAAGATAGACCTCCGCCGCGCCGGCCTTTACTGCTGACTCTATGACCGCTTTCCGCTCAACTTGAGTGATACCAGATGGGACGGCCACGATTATCCGCGGCCTAATGAACGGTCTTGAAATCGCGCCGCCCCCGTGGACCTCGCTAATGAAGTGGCGCAGCATTTTCTCTGTTATGTCGAAATCAGATATGACGCCATCTTGCAGCGGTCTTATGGCTAGAATGTTCTGAGGTGTTCTGCCGACCATGCGCCTAGCATCTTTGCCCACGGCGAGCACCTTTCTTGTATCAGTCTGTATCGCTACGATGGACGGCTCGCTGAGCACTATTCCGCGATTCTTCATGTAGATGAGGCTGTTGGCCGTGCCCAGGTCTATTGCGAGGTCGTTTGAAAAGAAAGAGAAAAGCCACTGAAACATCTATATTACCTCCGCGTCCTGTCCGGTTGATCGGGCAGGAGCCTTAGTGCTAAAATCCTATTCAAGTCGAACGAAGTCTCACTATCTAAACTAAGCGTGGGCACGCACACTGTCAAGATAATTGGCGCGTCAGTTTCCGTAACCGGGCTGCATTGTATAGTTGGGACTCCAAGGTGGAAGGCCGGATGAATGCCACATAATTGGTCAGAGGGAATGTCGGGAGGCGGGACGAAGAGTGTTCTCTGTGTTGTGTTTTGGCAGGCAGGTCTTGTGATTGACGAGGGGCAGGTGTTTCAATGAACCTAGTAAGAGCGATGCTTTTCGGCACTGTCCAGGGTCTGACCGAGTTCTTGCCGGTCAGTTCCTCAGGCCATCTAGCCGTCTTTCACCGGCTCTTTGGCGCAAGGGCGGAGACAATGGTTCCGATGGGCGTGATTGCTCACGTCGGAACGCTTCTTGCTGTCCTCATCTACTTTCGCAGAGACCTCGCGATGTTCGCACGAGCGCTATCCCCCAACGCACTATCAAGCCCGATACGCAAGCCGTCGCTCCTGTTCGCCTCAACGGCGGACCAGGACGAGGAGAGTCGCGGTTGGTATCAGCGGGTGCTTGCGATGATCGCAATTGGCACGATTCCGGCTGCAATCGTGGGGCTTGTGTTCAAAGACGCGATTGAGCACGCCTTTTCGAGCATCAACCTAGTGGGCGCGATGTTCCTTGTTACCGCCGTCGTGCTTTTCCTGACGAGGCTATCGGGCCAGGGCAAGAAGACCGTCTGGCACTTCTGGCTTTTTGGTGCGCTCTTCATCGGGGTGGCTCAAGCTGTGGCGATAACGCCAGGCATCTCGCGCTCGGGCGCCACGATCGCCGCCGCCTTATTCTTGGGCTTCAGGCGAGAATTCGCGGCCAGGTTCTCATTCCTGTTATCCATACCGGCCATAGCGGGGGCTTTCTTGCTCAAACTCGACGAGATCGCCCAGATGTTCAGCACTCAAGGCGCCTCGGAGACTGCGCTGGTATTCTTGTCGGCCTTTGGGGTCGGATACGCCTCAATAGCGGTCCTTCTGCGCGTCGTCGGCCGAGGCAAACTTCATCTGTTCGGCTTCTACTGCCTTGCCGCCGGGCTCGTCGCCCTGTTTGCCGTCGGCGCTTAGCCCGAATAATCCAAGGCCGTGACTTCCGTCTGTGTGTGGCGGGCTTTCCGAGGCTGGGTCATAAGTCGTTGCGGTTGTGTAGGGGCGTGGTCTGAAGACCCGCCCTTTCGAATTGATGGTCGCATAAGATGCCTCGTATCCGCAGGGATTGATGTAGGCGGGCGGGTCTGAGACACCGCCGCTACAGGCCGATTCCGACAATCGCGTCGCATAAGAGAACCGCCGCGTTGATCTTGACAATCGGTCGCATTTCCTGTGTCGTTGTTGTCTGAATGGGCAACGAAATCCTCGCCAATTGAATTATGACCCAGGCTGGAAAGCCTGCCCCACATCTGATCGCATCGGGGGTTTGTGAATGGTTTGCGCTAGATTAACTTGCCCCTGAGTTCCTGGAGAGCTTGTTTCGACGAAGCTGCGGCCTGGGCTCTGATGTTCGGTCTTGCGGCTATTTTCGGGAAGTCCTGTTTGAGGAGAAGGTCGATCTCGCCTCGGTTGAACTCCTCATGCTTCAGGATCATCTGAAGCGATTCGGGGGCGATTTGACCTGATAGAGCCAGCTCGAGACACCTTAGCGCGTTGAAATACCCATGAACGTTGCTCACGCCCTCGCAGAAGAGAGCGATCGCCTGCTCGGTCTTGCCCGGTTGATAAAGGAGCTCGTCGAGGTCCTTCAGCGAGATCATGGCGCGGACGAGCTCGCTGAGCGCGCTTTTGCAGTTACCCGCGCCACCGGAGAAGTCAGCGGTCAGGAAGGTTACGAAATCGGTCTCGACCGTGAACATCAGTCTGGACAGGATGCCGGAGAAGTATCGCACGCGTTGGCCGAGCGACTGCGCAACGAGCGCCTGAAACGGTTCGAAGTATGAGAGCGAAATGAAGCTCTCTCTTGAGCCTGATCTCGTGCTGATTCTGCTTCTGAGTCTCGCCTTGTGGAGGCCGAGTTCGAGCTGCGTGTCGATCATGTCCTGGAACTTTACGACGTTCAACGTTTCTGCCCCCTCGCCCTTGACACCCTCTTTGTAGGGCTTCAACAGGGCGCTCATCACCGGTTCATTCAGCGTTTGTACGTGCGTTGTTTTTGCTCTGCGCCCATTTGCCAGCAGCTCGTCGAGGTCAACCAGATTCAGCACATTATCGTTTCCGAGGGCGAACGTCCTTGAAGCGCCCATTCCCCTTGCTCTATGGAAAAATGCGTCTTCACCTCTCTGGTGAAGATATCGCACGACCTCGTTCAGGCTTCTGAGCTTCGATGCCAGACCTTCGTCTCGTGGGTTCTGGAGCGATTTCGCGACGTCGGGTCTGATCTCGGTCAAGAGTCCCAGCGCCCTCTTGTGTTGCGAGAAATACATCACATCGTCGCACAAGTTGAACAGCAGGACTCGCTTGAGGAACCAGAAGTGAGAGAGGAATCTTTCCTTGATACTTGTGAGAGTGGTTCTTATCTCGGTGGCGTCCGTCTGGCTGACCCTAGCATAGGATTCTATCAGGGCATCGATACTGGTCATGCACGAGAGCAGTCGCCTGCTGAGCTTGTCGCAGATAACTTGGAGGTTATGCTTCTTGCTGCAACGGTGGGTAATGTTCTCGACGCTAAATGGCTCGTTGCCCCGAACGGCGACCTGGGTCATCTTGGAGAACATCTTACCGAGCTCGCTCAAACTCCTGACCGCTTTCCTATTGGCCTCTATGAACTGGCTGTATCGCTGGACGAGGCGCTTCAGCTCATTGCTTCTCTCACCTGCCACTGTCGAGCCTCGTCTTTTTTACCTTCGCCGCGATCAGTTTTGCGACCGGGACCATGATCGGCGGGCAGCATATCTCCGTGATGCCAAGATCGAGCAGTCTCTCGAGGCTATACTCGTTTGAGCAGTGTGTCCCTGCGACGAGTATTCGTATGTTCGGGTTGACGCGTTTGGCGGCCTCAACGGCATGTCCGACCAATCTCTCGGTACTTTTCTGGATAACCCTGAACGGGTCGCCATAGAACCAGCCCCGGTCGACGTATTCGCCCAGAAACTCCTCCGCGTCCTCTCTCACGAGATGGTGCGTCGAGGTGGTGAGCTTGTCGGACCTGATCACGATAAGGTTGGTGTGGCAAGCGATCTTGTCCATCTCGAATGCGATTCCGCTGATCTCGACAACCGGGACCACCTCGTAGTTGAGGTCAGCTGCGCCGCAGTCAGCCGCAATCCTATCGGCAAGTTCCTGCACATAGAGCAGTTCCCCCACGACGGATATGTAGGGAACCAGTATCTCGACGCGCATCTCCTTGTCTTCGGCCCGCATCTTCCGCATGGCGCTCAATATCGCCTTGATCTCCGTTTCATATACCTGCGGAAGCGTCGTTGCCAGCCGGACCCCTCGTCTGCCCAGTATCGGGTTGTAGTCCTCCTGCCGCCTTTTCTGTTTTCTGATCGTTCTCACCATTCTCTCGACCTGGTCGCTTTGCAGGCCAACGTCGCCGTTGCTTGAGCCGTCGCTTACCCTGTTCTTCAGGATGTACTTGGCGAGGTTGATGACGTCAGAGCGTTCCTTGGGGAAGTATTCATACATCGTGTGTTTGCAGAGCCTGATCGCCATGTAGTTCTCATCGATGGTCCGGAATATGCGCAGGAAGTCCTTCTCTAACAGGGCGTGAAGTTGCTCGCGAGCTCGCGGTTCGTTGGGCGTGCCGACGCTCAGGACATAGTCGCAAAGCGCGAAGTTGACTCGTTTCTTGAAGAACAGGAGGTCTGTGCGGAAATTGGCCACGCCGTCCGCGCCGAGCCTCTTGGCCGTCGCGTATGTCTCGTGGTCTTCCGCCTGCGCATAGACCTTTATGTTGCTGTAATCCTTGACGAGTTCGCAGAAACGCAGCGTGAGCGGGTCCTTGACGCCCGAGACGCGGACCTCCATCCGGTCCCCATATATCAGGCCTCGCTGCGCGTCGATAGAAATCGTATCGCCTTCCCTCAGGAGGCCGGGGCGCATTCCATCGCCTCCATACCTGACAGTGCCGGCTACTGGGTCGATCGTAACCGATGCCTTCACAATGCTCGGTCTGCCGAGGTATCGCGCGTTGAGCGTCGCGTGCGACAGGACGTTTTTTTGAGACGAAACGATCCCATCCACGACTTCCAGCACAGGCATGTGGGACAGCCGCAGCCTGTCGCAGCAGAAAATAACCGGCTCGTTCTTAGACTTGAATTGCCTCACTTTACCGATGTCGAAGCAGATCCTGCCGGTTGCGTAACCGGGCACGAGGGGGCTGCCCTTCCCAATTGGCTTCATTGAGCCGGGCGGGCCGGATGTTACGGCCGCCGAAAGCGCCTGCTCAAGCTGCCTCGGGTCTGTTCTGGCGATAACGTCCGCATCGGACACGATTCCCTCCTCAATCATGTCCAGCTGCGCCCGCAGGAAAGCGGCCGGCGCCATTTTGGCTGGTCTTGCTTGAAGAACGTAGAGCTTGCCGGACTCAAGCGTGAACTCGATGTCCTGAACGTAGCCGGAGTCGAGCTCCAGCCTACGGGCGATCTCGGTAAGCCTCTCGCAGACTCCCGGATGTGTCGATTGGAGGTCCTTGACCGCGCCCTCCTCGCCGAGGTCCCGAACGACATCGTCGCCCTGAGATTGCACGATGATCTGCCCAAACAGCCGCGTGTTGCCCGGCGTTCCGGCCGGTTGACCGGTTGATGGATTCCGGCTGAAGACAACGCCGCTGCCAGATTCGGCGTCGAGGTTCCCGAAGACCATTCTCTGAACGGCTACTGCTGTCTTCAAGGGTTCCTGGATGTAGTTGATGCGCATGAACTCCCGCACCTGCCTTGTTCTAGCCGAGAGTATCACAGCCATAATGCAGGCCTTCAACGCTTGCCACGGGTCGTCCGGTACCTGACTGATTGTGAGGTATCGGTCGATGAGGTCCGCGAGACTTCCTGCCTGAGAGAGCTTCTGGGCTTCTAGGATGGCCCTGAAACGACTCCTGCCCGTCCCAAGAACAGCACTGCCAAAGCCCTCGATGAACCTTCGGAAACAATCCAAGAGAAGGATGCGTCGTTCGTCCGAATGACTGAGGCGCTCGAGCATATTCCTTGTGAGGCCAACGTTGCAGACGGTCTCCATGAGGCCCGGCAGCGATACAGTTCCACCTGATCTAACCGAGACAAGGAGGGGGCAGTCTATGTCCCCGAACAGCCTTTCGGTTCTCTCCTCGAGCCAATGGATGCCCTCTTTGACTGCTTCCCACAGGCCGTCAGGGAGGAGGAGCTGCTCGATTATTTCACCCGGCGGCGTGTCGGCCCGGTCTATCCCGGAAAGGACCTCCTCGTTTAGCTTGTTGAACTCCTCGGTCGCCGAGGTTCCGACAATGAAACCCTCTGGACAAGGCATGCCGAGCTCGCATAGCCGCAGCAGGCCGCCGCCCTTTACGCCCAGGCAGGCGATTCGGAGCCTCTCGTCGCTCTCTAGCGATCCCCCGAGCATGCCCTTGTAGAACCTCAAAACATCAGGAGCGCTCGTCTTCTCTGTCATTTGTCGCCAAAGGTCCTCATTCGGGTCAGGACTCTTCACAAGAACGAGGCGTGTGCCGCCTCACTGCTAGGATCAAAACAAAGCCGGAGCATTTGGTCAACCTGTCAACCTTGAGGTGCTTCTAATCTCGCGTCGAAACTGTCTTACCTCAATAATCACATCGACGGAGGCTGGTTCTGTCTTTTTGGACTGCGGCGGCTTGACGCCGCTTTGATTGGTGGTGGCTTGACACCACCCTCTGATACATCCCCCTTCGACTCAAGAGGCAGCGACTGAACGAATGGACCGTTGCTGATCAGAGCGGACGCCGCGTCAAGCCGCGGGCAGCGAAAGCGGCGTCAAGCCGCCGCACTCCACAATCACCCAACGGGTTAAGTCTTCGCTTGACCGCGGCATCTGCGTTTGCTAAGCCTGTTGGCTATGGATCCGGTTTCACACGTCGCCTGGGGAATTGTCGCAACGAATCTGCTGCCCGAGCCTGACGCGGCGCTGCCCAGAATCGTGATCGCTGCCGCTGCGGCCGCCGCGCCCGACCTTGATTTCGTCACCAAGTTCTTCAAGAACATCTACTTCCTGAAGTATCACCACAGCGTTACCCACTCGCTTGTCGGCGTGTCCGTGATGGGTCTTGGCATTGCTTTTCTGGGGCGCCTCGTCTTCCCCGAGGTTGGCTTCTGGGAGGCCTATCTCGTTGCCCTTGTGGCAGGCGTCAGCCATTGTCTGCTGGACCTCCTCATGCACGGGACGGGCGCGATGGTTCTCTGGCCGTTTTCGAGGCGCATGATTACGGGCAGCTTGCTCTTGGGGCTCAATCCCACAACTACTCACGCGAGATGCCACGAGAAGTCGCTGCGCGTCTGCCTCGCCTGCCAGCTTCACAGCGCTGTTATGTCGCCTATGATGTGGCTGGGCCTTCTGACAGCAGTTGCCTCGACGTTCGCACGGTCTCTCAGACCGATCACTGCGCTGGCGGGAGCGGCCTTGGGCGCCTCCTACGTGCTCATGTGCCATTTGCAGAAGAAAAAGACGAGGCGAGTTGCTCTACAGCTCGCTGATGACGCGACGGAGGTCTTGGCTTTTCCCGCTGGTTTCTCGCCGTTTGAGTGGCTCGCCGTTTGTCGGCTTCCTGAAGGGTTCCGATTACTCTGGCTGAGCTCCCCCAAGAGCGAACTGATGGCGATTCGAACGCTTCCCCCGGCGGCGTCCTCTGCCGCAATCGACAGGTCGAGGTCAACAAAGACTGTTCGGGAGTTCCTTTCGGCGTGCGTCATCCCGTGGGCCCTTCAAATCAAGGATCGCGGCGCCGTTCGGGTGCAGTGGCAGGACCTCAGCTACGCTCTCAGTTCGTCGATGGACCTATACGCGGCCCGGATCACAATGTCCCCCGATTTGACGGTGCTTGACGAAGATTTCCGCGAGCGCTGGCCGGACCTTTGGCGGCCCGGTTAGCCCGAATAATTCGAGGTCATGACTCCGGCGGGTGTGTGGCGGGCTTTCCGAGGCTGGGTCATAAGTCGTTGCGGTTGTGTAGGGGCGTGGTCTCAGACCTGCCCTCTCTAATTGATGGTCGCATAAGATGCCTCGTATCCGCAGGGATTCATGTAGGCGGGCGGGTCTGAGACACCGCCCCTACAGGCCGATTCCGACAATCGCGTCGCAAATGAAAACCGCCGCGTTGATCTTGACAATCGGCCGTATTTCCTGTATCGTTGTTGTCTGAATGGACAACAAATCCTCGTCAATCGACTTATGACCCAGCCTCGGAAAGCCCGCCCCACATCTCACGCCATCTGCGGTTTATGAATAATAAGGGCTAGTTGAGCCTGAGCTCCGGCCAGCAGCGCTCGAAGGCGCCGCTCCGCCCTTTGACGCGAAGGTTGAGGTAAAGCCCCTCGATGTATGTGCCGTCTCCCGTCGGGATATGCGGCCAGGGCACACTCTGAAGCCCTTCGTGGTCTGTCGCGACGACCTCTACCAGATAGAGTCCTGCCCCGATTCCAGAGAGGTCCTCGAACTCGATAGTCGTTAACCACTCGAACAATTGGATGCTGCCCGGGGCGGCAAGGCCCCGCTCCATCGGGAAGGTTAGAGTCGCGCCAGGGATTCTGACATCGCAAGAGGCAATGGCCGTTGGGTCCCACGGGTCGTTCGCGTCGAAGGCGAAGGCCCTCACAGAAAAGCTGCCGCTCTCGTTTGCGAACATCGCGTTCTGTGAGATGCCGGCTGCGAAGATGAGGGGGTGCCTCGCTCCGTCTGCTATCAAGCTGTTGGGCGCGCCGGGCTCCGTCCCAGGAGCGGTCAAGAGCGCGGTGAATATCCCGTCCCCGGCGACCGGATCGCTGTCCTGGCCGCGATCATTCATGGAGACCTCAAGGTCCAGGTCGTTGTAGAAGACCTTGATGCTGTCGATGAACGATGGCCCGTAGGGCAGGGCTACAACTGTGATATTACCGGCAACGCTCCCGTCAGGATTGACGTCGAGGTAGGAGTCAAGTGTGCCGGCGGCCCTGAAAGAGGGATACTTCGCGGGGGCGATATGGAGAATGTGCACGAAGTCGGAGATGGTTGTCTCTTCAATGATTATCGTGCTGGCGCTTTCCGGGTCGATGCTATACAGAAGGGGCCTCTCTTTGCAGGAGACATCAAGTGTGTGGAAATCGCCGTCCGGGAGTGTGCTAACTTCCCAGACCTCGGGCGGCACCGTCGTGTCATAGAGCAGCTCGGGCGCAGAGAGGTCTATCTTGAGCCAGGCTGAGATTGTGTTCGGATTTGTGAGCTCGCCCGTTCTGACGTATGTAAGACCTCGCTCGGTGCGGTAATCGTCGCCGAGGGAAAGCGGGAAGTCCGTCATCTTCCAGTCCGCGATAAGTATCTCCCCCTCTCGGTTTGGGTCTGCGATCGGCACGTGAACCATAAGGGCGATATCCTCGTTGCCCGTGGCGACGGTAGTTCGTTCGGGTCTCGGTTGATAGATGAGCGGCAGCACCATGTCATCAGGCGCGGTGTTGTGGAGCGTTATGCCGAGTGCGCGGGGATCGACGAACGAAAGTGACTTGTCGTATATGCTGGCAACCAGCTGGAACGTATAGAATGCTTGCCTGCTCAGCTCTGGCAACATGAACGGCCTGTTAGGGGTGAGGCGACAGCCCGAGTTTGTGTGAGTGCGGTTGATCAGGCCATAGTCTGCTCCCATGTCCCCCGCGTCTCCCTCCTGCATCTGCCAGTGGGTAACCTGGACGTTTGCGAAGTAACAGGTCAGGTACGATCTCGCGAGGTATTTGGCCATTCTGACAAAACCGCGCTTGTGCTCTGCGCATGGCCAGCTGTACTCGAACGGAGAGCCGTCCTCGGTGTTGTAGAGCTCTATTGACTCCGGGTCCTGACCAGTGATGGCGCTAACTCTTGCCCTCAGCTCGCTCACGTGCTCCAGGAAGCTCCGTGTCGGCGGCCCGAGACTCGCGTAATGAACGAACATCGAACATCTACCGTAGTGCGTATCGTCCGGTGCATACTGATGTGGCGAAGGGACCTCAACTTCGGGCGCGCCAAAATACACCTCGTCGGCAGAACGCCACACACCAGAACGGAATCCGTGGAAACCGTAACCGTCGATGTTCGTCGTGAAGAACTCCGGTGTTGCCCCAAGCGCTGCCATCTCCTCAACAACAGCCTCAATATACGGAACGTCACAGCCGCACGTTGCTCCGAACAGGAGCTTCGCGTGAGGCGTCAGCCGCTTCATCAGAGGCGCCGCGTTCAAGAGCATCTCGGCGTAGAGTCTGGTCATCCTTCGCCAGTCCTCCTCAGTCGCGTAAGGTGGATACGGCCTCCAGAACTCGGATTTGCATATACAAGCGTCAGCGTTCGAGCTACCGGAAGGCAGCCAGTTCTGTTCTTCCCAGATCATCCAACCAGCGATGTACTCGCCGTAGTACTCCGCCGCCGTCTTGCAGTATTTGAGGTATCTTGCAAGCCATTCGGCGCAGATATACGTCGTCTCAATGTGGCCTATGTCACGGTCTTCGTGATCGTAAGATGTTTTTCCGTCAGGCTCATCAGCGGAGCGGACGTAGAAGCACCACTCCTGACCTCCGTCGCACGTGCTCGGTTTGTCAGGTGTGTAAAGCCAGTCAGGGTAATAGACGGGATTGCTAAATGAGAGCGTGACCATCGTCTTTATGCCGCGGTCGTGGCAGTCCCTAAATGCGTCGAGCGTAACAATGTCAACGTCCGAGAAGACAGGCACGCCCATCGGGTCGGTGTGCTTCTGCATCTCCGCCCACGAAAGAGGCGTGTCCCAATGGGAAACGACGAACCAGGAGGCGCCAACGTCGTAACCTTGATTCTGAAGGACGCGGCCATATCGCACGGCAGAGCCCGCATGAGGAAACGACATCGCCACGCCGAAGTGGTTCTCGGGGCCCTCTCCCGAGCCTCGCAGCTCGAAATGTCTCGCCGAACACAAGCTGGCACAAGACGACAGAAAAAGGCCCAGAAGGGCAAGATACGCTGCTTTCTTCATGTGAGCACCTCTTTGCTTTTAACGTTAATTGCCGGACCTAAAGGCTCCTTATCCGAATCCCGGTCTCGTCCAATTGCGGACTCCTAAACAAGTCGCCTGCCGTTGACGCCCAGCGCACAACGCAAGGCTACATTAGCCTACCGTGTGTGCTGCATCAAGGCAAGTAGTTTCTCGGCCCAATCGCTGATGTTCAGGGGCGTAACCCCATCACATCCCAGTGAAACGGCCGGATTACGGCTGTAGAGCGCATGATAGGTCCGGTAGGGGCGGGGTCTGAAGACCCGCCCGTTCTCAGTGATAGGCCGTATCGAGGGTGGCGTGCTCAATTGGATCGGCCTAGGGGGGCGGGTCTGAGACACCGCCCATACGCGGCAATTCCGACGATACCGCCTTGATCGCGATTGCGCAGCCGCGGTTCCTGTATAAAAGGTGATCGAGCCTCAGCGCGAGCTCCCTCAGAAGCCAGGGCAGCACGAGCTTTTTGCTGAACAGCCACGCAAGGTCCCGCAGATACCAGAGCTGATAGAGCGCCTGAGCAATTGTGCCGCCGTATTTCTCCACACCGACTACCTTCAGGCCCGCCGCGTGGCACTTGCAGACAAGCTCTCCGACCTCATAGCCCGGGCGGACATGACCCCACTGCGCCTCGGCCTCCGACCATTGCCTGGCACGCCGTCCCAGGGGCAACACGAGCTCCTTGAAGTCGTGCTCTACCGCTGGCGTTGTGAGAACAAGGCTGCCTTGAGGCCTCAGGACGCGGGCGATCTCAGCCAGCATGAAGCAGTCGTCTTCGATATGTTCGAGCACGTCGAGGCACAGCGCCGCGTCGAACGAATTGTCCCGAAAAGGAAAGGTCGAGCCATCATAGAGCACGAGGTTGGGAAACGTCCTCCGCCCGACCTCGAGATTAACGATGCGCCACGATGCGCTTGTGCCGGGCAGCGGGATCGTCCCGCAGCCCACGTTGAGAATCGTTTCGGCCCCTTCCGGAGCACTCGGCAGCCACCGTCGAATCGTCAAATGCCGTCTCTTAACCGCAATAGTCATAGGTCGAATTGTTACAGATGGCTCTATACGTTTGCAACCAGAGCAAGGAATTGCGATTCTTGACGACGCCTCTATGATGATTCAGTGCGTCGTTTGACCCGACGGTGTAACGAGACTGTTCTGCTTGCCCGCGTCATTAACGGAGTGCGGAGCTGATGTTCTCAGTAAGGACGCGTAGGATTGCGATTGCAGCCATCGCGGCGTTGGCGGTGTGTATGCTGGCGGTGAGAGCTTACCGCTGGGTTGCGCCTCGCGCGTCATCGCAGCCTCCGGTGCCAAGCTCGCGCACGCGAGGCCTTGAGAGGTATCCTTATTTCTGCACCAAGGTCATTGACGGCGACACGATCGTCGTCAAATCACTCGGACCCGTCAGGCTGATAGGGATCGACACGCCGGAGATGAACTACGACTTCGGCGTTCCGCAGCCGTTTGCCGAAGAGGCGAGGGAGTTTTGTAGGCGGCTTGTTCTCAGGAAAACAGTGTCGCTTGAGTTTGACGAAGTGAAGCGCGACAAGTATGGCCGCGCGCTCGCCTATGTCTTCGTTGGTGATGCTTTCGTCAACGCCGAACTCGTCAAGGCGGGTCTGGCAAAGGCCTACCACATTGCCCCGAACGACAGATACAAGGGCGAGTTCCGTCAGCTTCAGCAAGATGCAAAGGCCAAGGGACTCGGCCTTTGGCGCGAGTGAGCTTTGTGACCCCCTCAGGGCACAGAGGTCGTTTAGGGCGGCGCTTGTCTCCGCCTAAGGCGGTTCCGGCGGCGCATACCAGAAATCGGGATGACGTTCGCCGCGGCGAATCCCTACCCAAATGCCTCTCGGCACCGTTTTCTGGCCTCTGGACTCAAGCGCGAACTGCCTTGATCGCGATCGCGCAGCCGCGGTTCCCGTAGAGTATGTGATCGAGCCTTAGCGCCAGCTTCATCAGAAGCCGGGGCAAGACCAGTTTCCTACTGAATAACCACGCTAGGTCCCGCAGATACCATAGCTGATAGAGCACCTGAGCAATTGTCCCGCCGTATTTCTCCACACCGACTACGGAAAGCCCCGCTGCGTGGCACTTGCAGACAAGTTCCCCGACGTCGTAGCCGGAACGAACCTGGCCCCAGTGCGCCTCGACCGCCGACCATTGCCTCGCGCGCTTGTCCGGCGGCAAAGCGATCTCCTTGAAGTCATGTTCAATTGCGGGATTGGTGAGGATGAGGGCGCCTCGAGGCTTCAGAACGCGGCTGATTTCGGTGAGCATCAAGCTGTCGTCCTCCACGTTCACAAGCACGCCGAGGCATAGAGCGGCGTCGAACGAATTGTCCCGAAAAGGAAAGACCGAGCCATCATACAGAACAAAATCGAGAAATGGCCTTCGCTCAACGTCAAGGTTGACGATTCGGAGGGCTTGGCTTAGACCGGGCACCGGGATCGTCCCGCACCCGACGTTGAGAATGATTCCGTCCCCTTCCACAGCACTCGGCAGCCACCGCCGAATCGTCAAATGCCGCCTCTTAACCGCGATTGTCATACGCCGAATTGTTACAAACATGCGCTTGTGTCTGCAACCCACTCAAGAAGAGGAGTTTCCCCAATCGTGAGCGGGGAATCGCTGGTTTATGGGCTATATGGTTGTGATTCCGTACGGTAACAACTGGAATTGGAGCTGACCGGAGGCCGGGCATACGGGCGCCCTGAAGGGGCGGAATGTGAATAGCCATAGGCTTCGAGCCTATGGAATCGGTTCGTTTCCACGCCCCGCGACCCTGAAGGGGTCGAACTGGTCTGATTGTGAAGACTCTGTGCAGCCCCTTCAGGGCTGTTTTTCTTTTCCTGGCTATCCCTGATCCGTAGGTTGAAACCTACGGCTATTCACGTTAATCCCCCTTGGGGATTCGCAGGCGGTGTCAAGCCCCCTGAAACGAGCGCGGCGCCCTGAAGCACTCCAAGATAAAATGGGGAAAACGCCTCCGTCATTCGCCTTGACAGGATTGAGGCTTAAAGGTTAAATGTTTCGGGTTAAGCTGACTCTGCATAGGCGATCTGGCTGGGAGCGCCGCGGACGCTGATTTGTGAATTCGTCTCGCGGAGTTCTTTGTTGTAGGTCGGCTAATTCGGTTGTGTGGGTCTAATGCGGGAGCTATTGCGCGATAGCACTCGCTTTCTAATTCAATATACGGAGGTTCAGATATGGGATTGTGTATTTATGTAAACGGTGAGTTTGTGAGTGACAAGAAGAAAGCCGTGACCTCTATCTACGATCACGGTTTTCTTTATGGCGACGGCATCTTCGAGGGTATTCGCGTCTATGACAGCCGCATATTCATGTTCGAGGAGCACATGAAACGGCTCTACGAGTCGGCCAAATCGATCGCCATGGACATCCCTATGTCGATAGATGAGCTTAGTAAGGTCACGATAGACACCGTGAGGCGAACAGGCTACAAGGACGCTTATATAAGGCTTGTCGTGTCGCGCGGCGAGGGGGACTTGGGGCTTGACCCCAGAAAATGCGGCACGCCCAGCATATTCATCATAGCCGACAGCATTCAGCTGTATCCCAAAGAGAAATACGAGGTCGGCCTAAAGGTCATTACTTGCTCGACGAGGCGCAATAGCCCCGACGTCATCTGCCCTCAGATCAAGTCGCTCAACTACCTCAACAACATTTTGGCCAAGATCGAGGTGAACCGGGCCGGCGCTGATGAGGGGATAATGCTCAACCCACTAGGTTATGTGTGCGAGGCGACCGCTGACAACATTTTTGTGATCAAGAACGGGCTGATTTCCACGCCGCCGCCCTATGTGGGTGTGTTGCTTGGGATTACCCGGCAGTGTGTTTTCGACATTGCCAAGGAGCTCGGAATAGATATCGCTGAGACAAACATCGTCATGCACGACGTATATACGGCTGATGAGGTTTTCCTCACCGGGTCTGCCGCCGAATTCATCCCGGTTGTCAACGCAGATGACAGGATAATCGGCGACGGCAAACCTGGCCCGATCTTCAAGAGGCTCCTGGTCGAGTTCCGTGAGATGACGAAGCATAGGGGGACGTTGGTTTACGATTGATATAGGTTGATATACGGCTGTCTTGCTTGTAAGGAGGTTTCTATGATTGGTAAGGAGATGATAGCGAAAGCGGCGCTGCTCCTTCTTCTCGCGCTGTTTCTGCTCGGTGAGTTTGTGCCGACTTATGCAGCGCCGTTTTCGGCTTTCCCACTGACTAAGGAGCAGCTTGAGTCGCTGAAGATACGAGGCGAGCTCGAAGACGCGCTTGCCGCGCGGGACGCTTTTCTGGACGGAGTGAGAAGCAAGGAGTCGGGGCCAAGCACCGAGCGACTTTCGCTCGGCGAACGCCGGGCCTTGCTGATCCTGGTCGATTTTGAGGATAACCCTGCCGATTATGATGTTGAGCACTTTGAGGAGATGCTCTTCAGCGAGGGCGAGTATCCGACGGGGAGTTTCCGGGATTACTACCAGGAGACCTCCTACGAGCAGCTAGATGTTGAAGGGGACGTTGCGGGCTGGTATCGGATGCCGCAGGACTACGCGTATTACGCCGGCGCCTACTACGGCTTTGGAGCGTACCCACGCAACGCCCAGCGGCTGGTAGAAGATGCGGTCGATGCGGCGGACCCCGACGTCGATTTCGCTGACTATGACAACAACAACGACGGCGTGGTCGATATGTTGATCGTGGTCCACGCGGGTGTAGAGGGGGCGGGTAATCCGGGTAATATCTGGTCACACGTCTCGGTTACGTATGGTTTCTTGGCTCACGATGGCGTCTATGTCTATAAGTATGCCATGTGTCCCGAGCTTTCCTCGATTGGGGTCTATTGCCACGAGTTCGGCCACATTCTGGGGCTGCCGGACCTTTACGACACCGACTACACCTCGACGGGGCTAGGGTCTTGGTCGCTGATGGCTTCGGGCGCGCACAATGACTATGGCCGGACGCCAGCCCATTTCGATGCCTGGTGCAAGGTCAAGCTCAAGTGGATAGAGCCCATAGTCGTCGAGGACAAGCTGACGGGGGCCTCGCTCCCCGCGGTCGAGAACGAGCCTGTGGTCTATAGGCTTTGGACAGATGGCGCGACCGAAAAGCAGTATTTCCTGGTCGAGAATCGGCAGAAGGTCGGCTTTGACGAGTATCTGCCGGGGGATGGCCTTCTCATCTATCACATTGACGACAACGTGCGAAACAACCGTGACGAGAACCATTACAGAGTCGCGGTCGAGCAGGCCGACGGTCGGCGCGACTTAGAATACGGGCGGAGTGCAGATAGGGGAGACCCGTTCCCCGGGTTCTCGGACAACAGACGGTTCGACAGCTTTTCTGACCCCAATAGCAAGGACTACCGTGGCCAGAAAACCCACGTCGAGGTGACAGCCATAAGCGATTCGGGACAGGAGATGACGGCGAATCTGGCCGTTGTCGAGACTGCTCCTGACTTCCTGCTTGACGCCGTCAATATCGACGATGAGGACGACGGTTTGTTCTTGGCTGGTGAGCGGCTCTTTATGAGGTTCCGCGTCGAGAACCGAGGCTTCAACGCCGGCTTTGTGAGCGGAACCTTGCGCACCGCGGACGAGTTCGTCACAGTGATTTCCGAAGATGTGTCTTTTCCTGGCATTGGCAGGGACGAAAAAGTGTGGTCTGAGGAGGAGGCGGTAGTTGAGATCGCCTCAGACTGCCCGTGCCCATACGAGATCAACATGCACCTCGATCTTACGGCCGGTGCTTTTACAGCGTTCGTTGAGTTTGCATTCCACGTCTGCTCCACATTTGAGGAGACGTTCGAGGACACCGACGTCTTCTGGGCGCATCACGGCCTTTCAGGGAGCGACGATGAGTGGCACCAGTCGCCGCACCGGAACAGCACAGAAAACGGCATAAGGAGCGCCAAGTGCGGAAGCAAGAGCCGATTCGACGACTACGGCCGGAACCTCGACAACGCGCTCATCTCGCCGATAATAGGCATGAAGGAGGGCTCTGTGATCTCGTTTTCGTATTGGCTCGACGCCGAGGTTGACGCGGATGGTCTCGGGGTCGATGTCGGACTTGTCGAGGGGACCCAGGACGGCGAGACGTGGGTCGTTCTCTTCCCGGACACGGGCTACCCATCGACCGTGTCGAGCGCGGTGGATGTCCCCATACCGCCTGGTTCGCCCTGTTTCGCTGGTTCGACCGCCGGCTTTGAGCAGGTAACGATCACCTGCCCCGCAGAGCTACGCCTCCAGCAGTTTAGATTTCGCTTTCTGAGTAACGTTACTGCGGGCGAGGAGGGTTGGTATGTAGATGACGTTACCGTTACCCCACCCCCTAGCGTCTCGGAGCCCCCAGTCATCGTGGTGGGTGGGTTCATGCAGTCCCAGATGCTCGGCCCCGGGGAGACGCTCCGTGTTGTGGCCATGGTTCAGGCCCTCGGTGAGGGCAACTCGATCGACCGGGTCGAGCTTCTCTTCGATGGGACCCCACTCGGGGTCATCCTGTCCGACGATGGCCTGAACGGGGACAATTTCTCCGGCGACGGCATCTATTCGACGCTTCTTGCTATACCCTATGGGACCCCACCGGGGCAATACATCCTCCACATAGTCGGGACCGACGCCCTAGGCCGACAAAGCGCGCCCTGGCCGCAGCTCTACGTCAGCCCCTAGCTCTACCCGTGCCTCCGGATCGGGCCCCAAGATTCTCGGATTTGAGGCTCCTGCCTCTTGTGAGATTGAGCTTGACAATGGCGCTCCGAGAGCTTAGTGTTATAATGTAAGGTTGATCCGCAATGAGTCAGGCAATCTAACGGCAAGGGAGGATTAGACGATGCCAGCTTCAACCAAAATCTATTCATACGAGGCGGGACCCGACGCAGTTACTGCCAAGGGCGGGAGTATGCGCGATCCGATAACACTCGCCAATTTGGACGCGGACGGCACGGTCGGCGCCCATTTCTCGACCAGCGGCGAGAGCTCAAAGACCTACACGTGCGACTGTAACCTCGTCGTCGGCGCCTCGGACACGGACACGTTCTTTCGCATCCAGGAAGACGAAACGCTGATTCTCGCCTCGGGCAAGCAGCTGACCATGTTCCTTCAGGCGTTCAGGAACGACTTTGAGTTCAAGAACACGTTCTGGGCTCGATACGCGAACGATCTGCCGAGCCAGATTCTGGGCGTGCAGAAATCCGGCATCCGCAAGATATTCTACCAGTTGCAGCTCACGCTCGGTTCTTCTGGAGGACTTGTCCCGTTGATCGGCTCGGGGGCCTCAGGAATCACATCTTGCGGGGTGCCGCTGCCCCCATCAGCGGGCGGCCCAAACCAGATGGGCGGCTTCAAGCTCGGAAACGTTCCGCCGCCGGCGGTCGAGGTTCCAGCGTCCGCGGTTCTCGTTATCGAGATGATCAAAGAGGGCGTCGTTCCGCTGTAAGCGTAGTATTCCCCGTTTGTGGGCCTCGGCCTCAGCCGAGGCGCCACAGCGGGTCGGCTATCTAGTGTAGTGTAACACATTTCACTTGATGCTATTTTCGCTTTCTGTTATGAGT
>CBDVDH010000013.1:0-72531 GCA_965372715.1 uncultured bacterium
CCGCCCTCAATATCGCGTACCGCAGACAAAGGGCGGCTCGTGAGCCGCCCCTACATGGATTCCCCTTTTCCCCTTTCCCCCTTGGGGAAACTCCCCTACATGTATTTATCAATCAAAAGGCCGAGCCGCCTCCGGATGTCGTCCGATATGTGCTCGCGGCCTGTTATTATCGCGTATTTCAGCGCCTCACGACACGCACATCGCCGCGCCTCGTCAATCCTCGGGACCACGTCCCTAATCACGGCCATCGCGGCGCCAACATTCTTCTGAAGATTTGCGATGACCTCCTGAATCGTTACGTCCTCGCTCGCCTCCCGCCACACATCGTAGTCTGTAACACACGCAATCGTCGCATAACACATCTCGGCCTCACGAGCCAGCCGCGCCTCCTGCACGTTCGTCATCCCAATCACGTCGAAGCCAAGCTGACGAAACGCCTCGGACTCGGCCCGCGTCGAGAACTGCGGGCCCTCGATGCAGACGTAGGTCCCGCCGTCGTGAACGCGAACGTCGATCCGCTTGCAGGCTTCAACCAGAAGGTTGCGAAGGTTCGGGCAAAAAGGCTCCGCCATGGAGGTGTGAGCCACGATGCCGTCCCCGAAGAACGTCCCGACGCGGCGGAACGTCCGGTCGAACAGCTGGTCGATGATGACGAAATCGAGCGGCCTGATCTCCTCCTTTAGGCTCCCTGTGGCCGTAACGCCGACGACCGCGTCAACGCCGAGGCTCTTTAATGCGTAGATGTTCGCCCGGAAGTTGATCTCGGTCGGCATTATCCTATGCCCGACGCCGTGCCTCGGCAGAAAAGCGACCTTCACGCCGGCCAGCGTGCCCAAGACGAGCTCGTCAGAAGGGTCCCCGAACGGCGTGTTCACCGAGACCCGCTCGACGTCCGTCAGGCCCTCCATCTTGTAAAGGCCGCTCCCGCCAATCACGCCAACCGTTGCTCTCGCCATCTATCCCTCCAAACTCAATCCATTTCGCCGCATCATGCTCTTGCCAAAACGCGCCCGGACGAGGCGCAGACGGGACAGTAACGATACTTGCGGCCGCCAACCTTGTCAAATCAGGACCCGGGGCGAAATCAGATTGGCGTATTGCATGTAGGACATTTTGGAGTGCGGTGACCTGGCACCGCTTTCGTTGGTGGTGACCCGGCGCCGCCTTCTGATAGACTGCCCCTTCGACCTTGCAGGTAGCGATTCGGAGATCTGTACGTTAATCGATACGAGCCGGTGCCGCGTCAGGCCGCGGCGAATGAAAGCGGTGCCAGGTCACCGCACTCCAAAGCACCAACGGGTGCGACTCACAAGCCGACCGCCTTCGCGACAATCACCCGCTGAAAAAGCTAACCGATTTGAGGTCACGATGGCCATTGCCGTCAACCTGATTATTAGGGGCCGCAAATAGGAGTTGACAACCACAGCGGACTTTGATATGAAGAGTTCGGAAAATACGCAAACGGGGTCGGAAACGACGATAGGGCGCAGGCTCCAGCTGTCGCCTATCAGCTTTTCCTCTCGCGGATAGTCAATCCGCAGACTCCCCCTTGCTTGACGGTTTGTCGTTGTGATTCGTAGGGGCAGCGCTTGCCCTGCCCAGATTAGGATTGTAGGGGCAGTGCTTGCCCTGCCCAGATTAGGATTGTAGGGGCGATTCACAAAGCGGTAGCGCGACGGAACGTCAAATCGCCCTAAAGACCAGGAGAAGAGAGATGTACTCACGACGAAAGATGAGATTGGCGCTCGCCACCGCGATCACGGTCCTCGCGATCATGGTAGCCGGCGCCTATGCGGGTAACATTTACGTTGACGACGATGCCACTTATCCGGGTGGCGGGACACTGCTCGATCCATACAAGAGGATAACTACAGCGTTGGCAGTTGCCACGTATGGCGACACAATCCACGTCGCAGCCGGCCTCTACAACGTTACGCGCAACGGCGAGAGTTTCCCACTGACCATGATAGATGGTGTGTCCCTATCGGGGGAGAACCGGGACACAACCACCCTCGACGCAGAAGGTCAGGATTACACCTCATATCACGTCATCTACTGCGATGGGGTGGATGACTTGACCATCGAGGGATTCACGATAACCGGTGGTAAGGCGGATGGGACTCAGCGCCCCGACAACGCCGGCGGCGGGATACACTGCCGTACCAACTCTTCGCCCACAATTCAGAATAACACGATCACGGGCAACTCAGCCGATTACTGCGGGGGCGGGATATTCTGTTACGGGAGTTCACCGACAATCGAAAACAACACGGTCAACAGTAACTCGGCAGAGGCCGGCGGCGGGATATCCTGCTATGTTAATAGCTCGCCGACCGTTGAAAACAACACGATCAAGGACAACTGCGCAGTAACATTCGGTGGCGGGATAGCTTGCCACCACAACAGTTCACCAGCGATCACGAGCAACACAATAAGGGGCAACTCGGCAGGTTCTCACGGCGGTGGGGCGATAGGTTGTCTCTACAGTTCGCCAACCATATCAGACAACATAATAACAGAGAACACATCAGACTATTGGGGCGGAGGAATACTCTCCCAGACGAGTTCACCGACAATCCAAAACAATACAGTCAACGGTAACTCGGCGCAAGCCGGCGGGGGCATCCACTGCAGAGCTGACTCTTCCCCGATAATCACGAATTGCATCGTCAATGAGAACAGCGCCTATCATGGCGGTGGCATCTACTGCAATGAGAGTTCGCCCACTGTGGAGGACTGCGCGATTGCTGACAACACTGCCGTCGATGATGGGGGCGGCATCAAGGCCATCTCTCTCTGCGAATTGACGATCTTGAATTGCCTGGTGACGGGCAACGAGGCGGGTCGGGCCGGCGGCGGCATCCACTGCTGGTACAACTATTGGGTGACGTTGACCAACTGCACGTTCGCGGACAACATCGCCCGGTGGCCTGCTGTTGGCGGAGCGATCTATAGGGCCGGTACGGTTACAGTCACGAACTGCATTCTTTGGGGTGATTCGCCGAACGAGGTTACGAGCATGGGGAGCGATGTCGTCGGTGTAACATACTCAGATGTAGATCAGGATGGATACGCCGGGAGCAACGGCAACATCCGCGCGAATCCCCAGTTCCGAAGCATTGGCTTGGACGACATGCCATACGATGGCTATTTCCTGTATCACGAAACAAACACTACGGGCAGCCCGTGCATCGACGCTGGTCATCCCAGCGACAATCCGTTTGGAGGCGCAAGCAACTCAGACTACTCCACGGACCATCGCAACAACGCCAGCCCTCTAATGGACACAAACCGCGTCGATATGGGCTACCACTACAAGCGCTGGGGCTGCACGTTCATTGAGCTCATCTCCTTTCAGGCGAAGCCGAAGGGCGGTTGCATTGTGCTGACGTGGGAGACGGGCGCGGAGATTGACAACGCGGGGTTTGTGCTGTTCAGGATCGTTGCGGGCGCGAGCGACTACGTCCAGCTGAGCGATCTGATCGCTGCCGAGGGCACGCCAGCGGCCGGGGCGTCATACTCGTTCGTTGAGAGCGACGTTGAGCCGGGCGTTACATACAACTACTGGCTGATTGACATCGAGACAAGCGGCAAGTGGAGGGTTCACGGCCCTGCATCAGCAAGCGTCTCATTCGGGACACAACCCAGGGAATCAGCAACCGTGGGCAAGACACGTGAGATGTTCGGTGATTCAGGCTCTGTCTGGTCGTTAGGTGATGCGAGGGGTAGAGCAACGAGGTAGCCGTGCGCGGTCTGTAACGCGCGGGCAATAGCTGGCGGATGGATTATGTCGATGAGCGCGGTCGCCGCCGCGAATCGAGGGGAACGACCTGAAACCGGGACAAGGAAAGGTAGATCAGATTTGCTCGATCACCGGGTCCGAAGCGCTGTATCTGATTAAATCGCCATAGGCGGGCGGGTCAGAGACCGCGCCCCTACAGAGACTCAGACCGAGCTAAAGGGCAGGCTCGAAGGCTAAGGAAACAGGCAGGCGCCGGCTGAGGCTATTCTTCTTTCTTGCGTTTCTTGCGCGGCGCCTTCTTTTTGGGCTTCTCTTCGGGTTCCGGAGCCTCTTCAGGCTTTGCCTCCTCTGCCTCCTCAGTAGGCGCTTCTTCCGGAGCCTCTTCAGGCTCTTTCTCGTCCGCCTCGTCGGCTTCCGGTGCAGGCTCCGCGGCCTGTGGCGCTACCGCTGCCCTAGCTTTCACCTCGGGCTCTTTCTCTTCAGGCTGTTCGGCCTCTTCAGCCGGTTCCGGCGCTGGCTCTTCCGCTACCTCTGCGGCTGGCTCAGGGGCAACTTCCTCGAGAGCCTCCTCGACTGGCTCGACTACCGCCTTCTCGATGACCTCGGGTTTGGGCTTAGGGGCAGGCTTAGGCTTCTTGGGCTTGGGATGCTGGGCAGCGAGCCACTCGGGGCCCATGACCTTGTTGACCGCTTTGGTGAGGCGCGCGATCTTCCTTGCAGCGGTGTTGTTGTGGATTGTGCCCTTACTCGACGTCTTGGCAACGGTTGAAACGGCTGCCCTGTAAAGGCCTAAAACCTTCTCTTTGTCGGGACCTTGCTTGTCGCTGATTGCGATTCTGAGGGCCTTGATCGCGGCCTTCATGTGGCTCTTTCGCGCGCGGTTGCGCAGCCTGCGTTCCTTGCTCTGCAGTAGCCGCTTTATTGCAGACTTGTGTTTCGGCACGTATTATCTCCTGTCCATTCTCGCTGTCCGCCAATACATATCGCTTGAAAGCTTAAGCCGGCGATAGGATTTGAACCTACGACCTGCTGATTACGAATCAGCTGCTCTACCACTGAGCTACGCCGGCGCGCTGTTGTCGCTATTGTCAGAACCCCGGCACGTGATCTATGCACCACATCGAGGCGCTATTGAGCCAGCTTCCGGGGATGATGATGACGCAAAGCAGCAATATCACAATGATAACGAGCACTACAATGTCGAGCCTGCGCTCAAGCTCGGGATCGATCTGCACCGAGGTCTCAGCAGCCGCCGCTTCTCTTGCGGGACGAGTCCCCTTCTTGCTGGCTCCCTTTTTCATCCGTCCGTTAAAGGTTGAGGTTACCTTGGTCTAAAGACGTCGCGGATGTCGCTCGACGAGGGTTCGGCGGACTCGGCGCCGGTCACTTTGTCCTCAAAGACCTCACAGCTGTATTTCTGCTTGAGCGCGTCCATGGACTCCTTTTGGGAGCTCTCGCGCATCTCGCGGCGCAGCTTGTTGGTAATAAGCGTCTTAACGCGGTCGAGAGGCTTCAGCTGCGACGCCTCCTTCTTCTCGACGTAGAAGATGCTCCAGCCCTTCTTGGTCTTGATCGGCTCGCTCATCTCGTTCTGCTTGAGCTCAAAGATGACCTTCTCCACGGCAGGCTCGCGGCCGATACCGGGGATGTATCTTCCCCGGGTGATGTAGCCCAGGTAGCCGCCGTTCTTGGCATTGGTCTTGTCGATCGAGTTCTTCTTGGCGTATGCCGAGAACTTGTCGGTTGTCAGGCCCTTCACAAGCGACGTTCTGGCTTTCTTGGCTCGGCTCTCATTCTCCAGAACGAGTATCCTGGCCTTTAGGCGCTCTTTGCTGATGAACTCGTCCTTGTGCTCCTCGTAGTATTTATTGATTTCCTCATCATTTACCAAAAGATCGTCCGCGATTCTCCGCCTCACCTCGTCTAGCGGGCGGAACGATTCAGGCTCGAGGCTCTCGACCTTCAGAATGACTAAAGTCCCCTTCTTGGTCTTCACTATCTCGCTCATCTTGCCCTCTGCGAGCGCGAAGACAGCGCTGTTGACGCCTGGGTCCTTGCCCAGACCGCGGATGTAGCCGCCGTCCGTGACCCAGCCGAGCAGTCCGCCGCTGCCGGCGGTCGATTCGTCCTTCGACCTCGCCTTGGCAAGCTCCTCAAACCGCTCAGGCTCCTTCTTGAGGTCTGCAAGCGTCTTCTGAGCGGCCTGCTCGTCCGAGAACACGATCATCCGGACGCGAGCCCTTGCCTTGGTCTTATACTTGTCCTTGTTGGCCTCGTAATACTCCTTGATCTTCTCTTCCGGGACGCCGACCCTATCCTTCATGTGCGCGCGATAGTATTCGTTTTGAAGGATTTTCTTGCGCGAATCCTCGATCTTCCTCATGATGGCGGGGTCCTTATCCAGCCCGGCGTCAACGGCGGCCCTGGCCAGAAGCTCGTTCTCAACCATCTTGTTCAGAAGCTCTATCTTGCCGCTCTTGGTCTTGAACTTCGTCTGCATATACACGGGGATATCGGCGATCTCTTGCTCCAGGTCAGCGGTTGTTATCTTAACATCGCCGATCCTGGCGAGGGCCTCGCCCTCAGTTACCGGTTCGGCCCCTGGCTCGCCCGGCGCCTTTTGCACCGCTGCGGGAGCACCGCCCGAAGGCTGTTGTGGCTCCTCGCATCCCAAAAACGCAACGACTATCAGAAGCCCTGCCAGCAATGTTACGACATTGCGTATTCCTCTTCTCGATCCTCTCATGCTTTCCTCCATGATAATAAGGACAAATTCTCAGCCCCGGTACAAGTCCCTTCGAGCCATCCCCGGGGACATTCCGGATTGCGTTAGCGTCGGCTTGCAGGATACAAGACCTTCGATTCAGCTGTCAAGTTCAGAATCTTGAACCACTACGGCCGACGCCGGGTTCCGCTTTTTGTTTGAGGTCTCGTTTTCCGCCTCTTGCCTCACGTAATCCCTTATCGTCTCAGAAACCATCCTATAGGTTATTTTGTTTGCCGCTCGTGAGATGCTCTGTATCGTATATGCCTCGAAATCGCTAAGAGCTTGCACGCACTCCGCGTATGGCTTCTTCAGCTTCTCACTCTTGACCTTGAACTCCCCGCTGAGCTGCCTCGCGACCAGTGTGTTGTCAGACCTAATGACGACTTTGTTGAGCCCAAGCGATCGAGCCTTCTTTGCGGAGAGATACACGGCGGCATACTCTGGGATATTGGGAAGCCGTTTTCCCAAATATCTCGCATATATCGCCAGAACCTTGTCGCCTGGTGTAACAATAACGTAAGCGGCCGCAGCATGGCCCGGCGAGCCCTTTGAACCGCCAGCGACATAGATGATCCCGTCGGGTTTGAAACTGCATTTTGATGCGCTGGTTCCCGTTTTCGTCTGGGCCTTAATCGCCTCTTGAACCATTTTGTCGGCCTCGGTATTTTCAGCGCGAGGGATATGCTCGATCCCGAAGACTGCGAACTCATCGATTTCGTCTTGGCAGGCCAGAAAAAGGCCCAGAAGCTTGGGGCTTCTGATTTTGTTCAGCCCCATCAACTGCTTCACGATGAAATCAGCATCAGACCGAATGAGAACCTCCCTTATACCGAGCTTGTGTGCACGCTTTAGCGCCTCAAGGATTGCGGTATATTCGGCGACGTTGTTGGTCGTCTCTCCGATGTATTTGGCTTTCTTTGCGAGCGTTGTTTTCTGGTCGGGTGATTTTACGATGTAGGCAATCGCGGAGGGTCCGGGGTTTCCATGTGAACCACCGTCAACGTATATGTAAGCAGGCCCGGAGTTCGCTGGTTCTTGTTCAGAAAGCATCAATCTGAGGCTGCTATCGGGATCGCTTTTCTTCGTGCTGCACGTCGTAAAACAAGATCCTGGAGCAGCTCTCGCACTGGACAATCGTGCCCCCGCGCCTTATCTCGTCAAAGATTTGGGGACGAATGCTCGTGTAACAGCCCTGACATATACCTCCGTTGGCTAGAACAACGGCCATGCCGTCCCGGGCCTCGGCGATTCGTTCGAATCTCGCGAGAAGCCGAGCAGAAACCTTAGACCTCAGCCTTTTGGCACGTTGTTTGAGTTTCTCGATCTCTTTTTCGGTTTTTTCAAGGTCCCGAGTGTATTGCTCTATTTTCTTGTCGTTGTCCCCTTTGACCTGCCTGTAGGTTTCCTCCTTCTCGGCCCGGCTCTCGCGGAGCCGCTCCACCTCTTCTTCCACGTGGAATATCTGCTCCCCGGTTTCCTCATTCATGCGCTTGAGGCCGTCTATTTGTCTGAGCATAGCGGCGTATTCGATGTTGGTCTTCACTGTCAGCAGCTGCGCTTGATACTTTTTTAGCTTGGTGCCCCTGTCCTCAATATCGTTCTCATAGCTTCTCATCTGCGACTCGAGGCTCTGTTCAAGCTTCAAGTTCTGCTCGATTTCGTCCTCATATCGAGCTGTTTCGGCCTCAATCGCCTTGATATGTTGCGGAATGGTGTTCATTGATTTCTCGATGTCCCTTATCTGCGCCTGGATGCCCTGGAGCTTCACCAGTAGCTGGAGCGCGAGGGTTTGATTCTTGGGTGGCACTAATTCACCTCCTGCCTAGTCCGTGGAAGGCACAAGGCGCCTGTTTCGCAGTGCTCTTGCCCACAGCCCTCAGCAAGGTCAAGAGAACCTGGTGGGCCCACCTGGACTCGAACCAGGAACCTACCGGTTATGAGCCGGGGGCTCTGCCGTTGAGCTATGGGCCCTGTTTCCATAACCACAAGCGCCTTTCATTTGAGATTCTTACGCTCAAAAATGAAGGATGATACGATAACAAGCATTGCACAATATAGCAAACCATAAACGATGGAGCAGATGTAGAAGCCCGCGGGAATCGCGAACCCGTGAACCGCCTCGTTCTTGACATTGAACTTCGAGAGATTGGGAAGGACATAATAGAGTCCGACGGTGGTTATGTTGACGAATATGTTCTCAGATTGCTCGCCGAAGAACTTCAGATCATTTGACAGGTGCCCGGCTACGTAGGAAAGAAACGTGAAGACCGCGCTGAGAGTGGGCGAGGCGAAAGTCGAGAAAAGAAGAGCGAGTCCAGTAACCACCATAACTTCTACATATATAAGCAGGATTGCCAGGCCCAAGTCAAGAGACCACGTGCCACGCATTAGCCGAACCGACAGATAGAAGAAGACCGACATCACCACCATGTTCACGAGAATCGTCAGATTCAGACCTGCATACTTGCCGATTATGAACTGGTAACGATGGATTGGCTTTGAGATGATCGTATAGACGGTTCTCTTGTCGATCTCCTTGTGGACGAGCGTCGTCCCCACGAAGATCGCCACTAAGAGGCTGAATACCGATATGCTTCCTAGACCGAGGTCCTTCACGATCTTGATCTCCTGCCCGACCGACAGAAAGCCAAATATGCGCGAGGCAACGATCATGATGAGCGCGAATACGACGAGCAGAATGAACACCTTGTCCCTGACCGTTTCCCTGAAGGTGTTAAGGCAGATGGCCCAGGTTTTCATTCTCGGTTACCCCTCGCCTTGTTCAGGTCCTATGAACTCGATGAAATGGTCCTCCAGCGTTCCTCTGGTCTTCGTAAGCGAATCGATCACCCCCTTGGCTTCCATCACGATGCGCTGCATCTCGGCCAGGTTCTCCTTCCCTTCGATAAGAAGATGGACCCTGTCGTCGCGTCGCTCCAACTTGCTCGAGAGCCGAGACAAACCGTCAAGCACATCATCAGGCACGTCCGTTATGACGGCCTCGTAGGAGGCGCGTTTCGGCGTCAGCATCTCCTGAAGTCTGCCCTTGTTGACCAGACGCCCGTCCCTCAGTATCCCAACGTGGTCGCACAGGAGCTCCGCGTCCTGAAGTATGTGTGAGCTGAAGAAAACGGTTTTGCCAGCGGACTTCAGGTCGTGGATCATTTCTCTGATTCTCCGCCTGCCGACGGGGTCGAGCCCGCTCATCGGCTCATCGAGGAAGAGAAGCTTGGGATCGTTGATTAGGCTCTGGGCAATCCCGAGCCGCTGCCTCATGCCGTGCGAGAGTTTTCTAACCTGGAGGTCGGCCGCGTGTTCGAGTCCGACCCGTGCCAAAAGGTCATTCACGCGCTTGAGGCGCTCCGTCTTGTGAATCCTGAAGAGGCGGCAGTAGAAATCCAGCAGCTCCTTGCAGGTCAGATACTCGTAGAAATACGGGTTCTCCGGTAAAAAGCCTATCTGGGCTTTGACGGAAAGGTCCCCCAACGGCTTGTTCAGGACCCGGGCTGTCCCGGACGTCGGAAACAGCAGGCCGACGAGTATCTTCAGAGTTGTGGTCTTGCCCGCGCCGTTCGGGCCCAGAAAACCAAATATCTCGTTCTCTGCAACAGTCAGGTCCAATCCGTTCAGCGCTTTCACGCTCTTGCGGCGAACCCCCGAACGGTATGTCTTCCTCAGCCCGATTATCTCGATCACATGTCCCATGTTAGCGACTAGAACGCGGCATGAACGGCGCGGAGCATGAAGAGTCTTATAAGCATCAGAATCAGGATAGCGGCCATCGGCGAGAGATCGAGCGGGCCCAGTCGAGGCAAGACGCGTCGCAGCGGCCGGAGCAAAGGGTCCGTAACCGCGTTCAGGAATTGAACGACGGGATTGGGAGCCGCGTAGGGATTGGGGCGGATGATCCAAGAGAGCACAACTCTGATCACGATAACATAGACCAGGAGCCTGAGCACAACGTCAACGACCTCAACCAGCGAAACTAGAAAAGCTCCGGCCACGATAAAACCTCCATAGTGTTCCGGTAAGAATATAGCCCCTCGCCTCAACGACTGTCAACTTCACGCTGCACGGGGCCCGGCTCTTTGTTGTGGGCTATACGACTGCGCTGCCTTCCGGCCGCGTTTCATTGCCGCTGAGTAATCGCCCAGAATTGGAATCCGCACCACGCTTCAGTGGAGAGCTGGTTGGGTGGGCCCGCCACTCTCTTCAGGGCACGAGCTGGGATGATGACAGCATTTCTTGCCTGGGACCACCACGATCAGGAATGATGCTGATGCTATTGCAGCCAGGTTATCGCCGTCTCGAGGTCACGGACTGCCTGAGACACCCACGATCTTGCCGACCTCTCATTTCCGCAAGCGCCCAACGGATGACCACGAGAGGCCGGCCAGTTTAACAGGCGTGCGTTAGCCCGGGCCCCTGCCGGACAAGCCGCGGCTGAGGGCGTATGCCCGCCGAATGCCTCGTTGTTTTTAGGCGTGTCCGTAACGTGCATCGTGCTCCCATCGAGGCTAACCAGACGCTTGGCCCGATACCACGCCCACTTCGTTTCAGCAGTCGCAATGCAATTGTAGCTGATAGCTCAAGCGCGTTGAAATGCGGTGAGATGATAACAACTCTTTCACTTACAATCTAGATTCGCACCAGCCTGTGCTGGCAGGCTCTTGCGCTCAGTGTTTTGTGTTATAGTTATCGTGAACGTCTAGATAATTCCGTCGTGTGGTTAGGCAAGTATGGGATTGAATCCATCATGGAATGCAAAGAAAAAGAGAATTTGAAGAGATGCAACTGCAGCTATCCGGGTTGCGATAAGAAGGGCGTGTGCTGCGAGTGCATAGCATATCATCTGCGCCTGAGCCAACTGCCAGCGTGCTGCTTCCCCGAGGACGTTGAGAGGACCTACGATCGCTCGATAGCGCGCTTCGTCGCGCTTCATAGTTGACATGGGAAATGATTAGGGTGCAGCAGGAGAAAATGACATCACAATCGAAGCTGTTGCGGCAAATACCGGCCGTTGAGCACCTCCTGCAAACGCCGCAGGTTAGCGCCCTTTTTTCTCAGGCCGAAAGATCGGTGGTGTCTCATTGCGCAAGCGACGTGCTGCGGCGGGTTCGCGCCTCGATTATCTCAGGTGAGGACCAGGAGGTTTGGTTCATTCAACATGATGCTGAGAAACGGCTCGACGAGGCGGCCTTGCTTGATGCGATAGCCCGAAAGTTTGACGAGGCGGTCTCTTGCAGTATGCGGCGGGTCGTGAACGCGACGGGCGTTATCATCCATACGAACCTGGGCCGGTCGGTCTTACCGGAGGAGGCCGTCGAGGCGGTGATGATGGCGGCGTCGGGCTATAGCAGTCTTGAGTATGACCTCGAGCAGGGAGCGCGGTCGAAGCGCTGGAAGCACGTGACGGCTCCCCTCGTGAGCCTGTCCGGCGCCGAGGACGCCCTCGTCGTCAACAACAACGCCGCCGCGGTGCTCGTTAGCCTAAACACACTTGCCAGCGGCAAGGATGTCATCGTCTCACGCGGCGAGCTGGTGGAGATAGGCGGGAGCTTTAGGATGCCGGACGTGATGGTGGCGTCAGGCGCGATCCTTCGCGAGGTCGGCTCAACCAACAAGACCAAGCTCGCCGACTACGAGCGCGCGATCACGGACAACACGGCGCTTATCCTCAAGGTCCACACGAGCAACTACAGGATTGTCGGCTTCTCGCAGGACGTCCCAAGCAAAGAGCTCTCGGCCCTGAGCAAGAGGTTCAACCTCCCGTTCATGGTCGATCTCGGCAGCGGACTCCTGGTCGGCAGAGACTCTCTGCCCTTGCCTGACGGCATGGAGCTCGACGAGCCTGTCGTGCGCGATGTCGTTGCTGATGGGGCGGACATCGTAACCTTCAGCGCCGACAAGCTGCTCGGCGCCTCGCAGGCTGGCGTCATCGTCGGCAGGGGCGAGCTCGTCCAAAGGATCGCCAAGAACCCGCTTTCAAGGGCGATGCGCATCGACAAGCTCTCGCTGGCGGCCCTCGACGCAACGCTGAGGCTTTACGTGAAATGGCCGACCCGGGTCCACAAGTTCATCCCGTCGCTCTCGATGCTTACGACGCCGCTTAGTGCCATCAAAAAGAGCGCTCAGAGAATCAGGCGCCGGATTCAGTCGGTGCTTGACGACAGATTCCGGGTCGAGATCGAGCCCGGCGCCTCGAAGGCCGGGGGCGGGTCATTGCCGCTTTTGGAGCTGCCAACGATGCTTGTTGCCGTTTCGAGCCAGGAAATATCCGCTGACGCGATTGAGAAAGCGCTTCGCGCGGCGCCAGTTCCGGTGATTGCCAGGATCGCCGAAAACAAGGTCCTGCTCGACCCAAGAACGCTGCTGGAAGACGACATTGATGCGGTAGTTGACGCATTCCGTTTCGTGACACAATAGATCAGGAACCACGAATGAACGCGAATAAACACTAATGCAGGTCAACATGGCCCAGAGAGCTATTCGCGCAAATTCGTGTTCATTCGTGCTTTGAGCTCTGATCCTATGCCTCGTCACCCGTGCGGCAAGAACCTCAAGCTGAGCTTCGAGCCAAAGATAGCCTCAATCATTGAGGCGGTTTCCAGGGTTGCCGACGAACACGGCGTCCCATGTTTTCTCGTTGGCGGCTGTGTCAGGGACGCAATGCTCCAGAGGCCCGTGCTCGACCTCGACGTGCTCATCGACGCCGCCAATCAGGCCGGCGTAACCGCTGAGGGCTTTTCCGAAATAGC
The DNA here is from genome assembly GCA_965372715.1 of uncultured bacterium. GTDB lineage: Bacteria > B130-G9 > B130-G9 > B130-G9 > B130-G9 > CAYZPW01. The sequence goes on from CBDVDH010000013.1 coordinate 13,268, forward strand.
GTCTCAGGCGCTTCATGGGTCCCGTCCCGTCTGCTTCGACCGGTTTGGCACGTTCCATTTTGTGGTAGGCGGAAAAGAGGACCGAATCGAGCTCGAAGTCGTGGGAGCGGCCCTCGACGTGTCCGAGGATTTCGAGATAGCAGACGTGAGTGACATCCTAAGGCGCGATTTCACGGTCAACACGCTGCTTTGGGGGCTTAACGACGGCAATCTCGGTCGGCTCTATGACTTGACTGGAAGCGGCGCCGCGGACATCAAGAGGCGCATTCTGCGCTGCCCGAAGGAACCGGCCGTCACGCTCGCAGACGACCCAATCAGGATGCTCCGCGCCGTGCGGCTGTCCTGCACCTTGGGCCTTGGAATCGACGATTCGGTAGGTAAGTTCATTCGCGAAAACCCGACGCTTATTAACGAGGCAGCCGTAGAACGGGTCAGGAAAGAGCTGGAGCTCATCCTGCTCTGCGACACGCCTGCCGGAGGGTTCGAGATGCTGCACGAGCTCAACCTCTTGGGCGTGATAATGCCTGAGCTCGAGGCGCTCAGTGGCGTCATGCAGGACAAGCGGTTCCACAGCCAGGACGTCCTTCACCACACGTTCTCCGTGCTCTCGTACGTCGAACAGAGGGACCTCGCCATGCGCCTCGGCGCGCTCTTCCACGACGCCGGCAAGCGTCAGGCGAAAATGCAGAAGGAGACGAGAGTCGTATTCTACGGCCACGAGCACATCAGCGCGGCCATCGCCACTCAGCGGCTCTACGCCCTGCGGTTCCCCAACAGGCTCATCAAGGAGGTCGGCTCGCTCGTCCGCAACCACATGATCAACTACTCCGGCGAGTGGACCGACGCCGCCATCAGGAGGCTGATCAAACGTCTCGGCTCGTCCTTACCGAAACAGCTTGACCTTTACGAGGCTGACATTCGTGCGCTTCGGGACTCTGGCGAGCTGCTCGACGCGGCATACCAGCTCCGAAAACGCATCGAGACGATCGATGAGAAGGAGCACGTGGCCAAGGTCGAATCGCCTCTCAACGGCCACGAGATATGCGAACTGCTTGGCATCAAGCCGGGCCCCTTCGTCGGTGAGTACAAGGCAAAGCTACTCGACGCTGTCCTCTCCGGCGAGCTAGCTAACGACAAAGCCGCGGCGAGGGAGTACCTCCTCAAGCTGTGGAAGGTCGATGGTTCGCCCGCGGAAGCCCTGACAGAAGAGGGATGAACAACCAGTGCGTCGTGGCAGGCTGGAAAGCCCGCCCCACACCCTAAACTACGGCGAAGGCCCTCGGCATTTTCATCGTCTCGCCGACGACGCGGCCAAACTTCTTCTGTAGCTCCTTGAAATCCATCCTCAAGAAATCGAGAAGCTCCTCGTCTCGGAACCTCTCGAGGTAGGCCTCAATCTCAATCTTGAGCCGCGCGTCGTATTCCTTCTGCGATTTGCCGTGGGCGTAATACTTGCCGGGAAACCGCCTGATGTCCCCGTCAAACTTCGGGCTTATGTGATAAAGCTCGTGGAAGACCGTGAGTAGCTTCGTCTCGAAGCGCAGATTCTGGAACCTGGGGTAGTAGAAATACAAGACGTATAGAATCCGCCGCGAGTCAATCTCAATCGTCGGATACGCGAAGTTCCTGCCCCGATGTTCTATCCGCTGCTTCCCACCTCTGAAACGAGTGGGGTATATCTTGGCATATAGTCCGTGCAGCGATCTCTTTTTTGACTGGGCATAGCAAACCAACAGGCCGTCCGGATTGATGTGGGAGAGTATCTCTACGTTACGGCAAATGTGAGCCGCGATGTCGGAGAGACAATCAGTAACGTTGATCACTTCGCCCCCATGTCCCGCCTCAGCATCGCGGCCGCGTTCTGGCCGAACAGAATAGAATTGCTGACGTTCCTGGTAATCGGATATATCTGCGCGGTGTTATAGACGTAGAACCGCGGGTAAGGCGACTTATGGTCAGGCAACTGCTTCGAGTAATCGAGCGTATAGTAAGGGTCAGCGAACGGATGTCGGAAGACGAACGAAGCCTCAACCGACTCCCTGTCGAAACCAGGAAACACCTTTGAAAGCGCCTCGATATACACGTCCAGCAGCTGTTCGTCCGAAAGCTGGTTCAACCGATGATCGGCTGGCAGATAATTCGGTAGATACAGTATCGATCGGCCGTTGAACTCGGAGACGTCCCGCAGCCGCGAGTACTCGATGACGCCCGGAAAGGGCAACGAGCCGTCGCCGACATTCAGCCAAAAAAACCTCGACAGGTCCCGCTTTAGAACGAGCACCATGTTCAGAACCGTTTGATATCTTATCGACGCGAGCCTCGTCCTGTAGCCGTCCGAGAAGAACGTGGAAGCCGAGAGCAGCGAAGGCAACGGGATCGTCGAGATGACCGCCTTGTGCGCTTGCTCGCCGTCTTCAGTCTCCACCAAAAACAGACCTTCTTTTGTCCTCGAAATCCCCTTTACGGCGCAGCCGGTTCGCAGCTCACCACCGAGCTCCCCAATCCGCTTGATATACTCGTCGGTTAGAACCGCAAAGCTGCCTTTGACGTAGCCAAAATGCTCGAGCGGGCTGCCTCTTCTCTTCGACCCTGATCGCCTCTTCATTCTGGCCCACAGCCACGAAAGCGGAATCTGGTCCTCGAAGACATCGAACTTGCTCTTCATCAGGTGCGACCACACGACCTCATAACTGCGCTGGCCAGCCCACTGCTTGAGCCACCTCGACGCGGAGACGCTCTCGAGCGGCTTCCAGTCTCTTTTGAGCCTCAACCAGAACATCGAGGCGCCCACCCGCAGCCGGGACCGGACACCGAGCGCGTCGAACCGGAGCAGGTCCGCTGGCGTCGTGAAATCAAACAGGCGGTTATGAACGAAAATGCCCATGCGGCAATCGGCCCATTGAACCAAATTGTCAAGGCCAAACTTGGCCATCTGCTTCAAGACAACCTTGTCGCTGTGGCAGATAAAATGGTGGTATTTCTCCAGCCTCGTCCCGCAGACCTCAAACGTCGCGGCAAGCCCGCCCAACTCGTTGTCCGCTTCATAGACCACCACCGGGCCCAGCTTACTCCTAAGGCAGCAATACGCGGCGGACAGACCGAGTATCCCTCCACCCAGAATCGCTATGCTTGGTCCACAGTTCGTTCTCTTGTCCGACATCCTAGTTCCGATCAACCTTTGGGTTGTGAATTCAGAATCTCTCGAATCTTCCGCTTCAACGGCTTTCCGAGAGGCGAAAGCGGCAGCGTGTCCCAGAAATGGAGCCGCCTGGGGACCTTGTGGCCAGAAAGACGCTCGCGACAATGCGCGAGAATCGTGGCCTTCTCAAGGGACGCGCCCTTTGCGCACTGAACGACAGCAACGGGTCGCTTCCCGAGGTTCGAGTCTGCGACACCGACCACAGCAACGTCAACGACTCCTGAAATGCCCCTTATCAAATCTTCGATCTCGTGCGGATAGACGTTCGCGCCTTGCACGAGGATCATATCGTCCTTGCGGTCCTCAATGTAGATGTAACCATCGCGGTCTATTCTTGCCATGTCGCCCGTGTAGAGCCAGCCATCACGCATCTTGTCTCGGGTCGCGGCATCATCGCCGAAATAACCGGTCATTACGTTCGGGCCCCTGACGAGAAGCTCGCCGATCTCGTCGGGCGGTAGGTTATCGCCGCTCTCGTCAACGACGCGAACCTTAACGCCCGGCACTGGAGCGCCAATTGAGCCGGCCTTCCGAACACCGTCGAATGGATTGAACGAGACGACTGGCGCCGCCTCGGTCAGGCCATAGCCCTCAAGCAGCGGGCCTTTGTATCGTTCTGAGAAGGCTTCAATCGTCGAGAGCGGAAGAGGCGCCGCGCCCGACACAAAGAAGCGAACAGTGTTGAAAAGCGAGGGGGTGGTCTCATCTGCCCTGGCCAGGATTCCATATAGAGCCGGTATGCCGATGAATGCGGTAACGCCGAACTGCTTGACGGCCGCGGCTATCAGCTCCTTTTTCGGGCCCGGGAGAACGACGCATGTTGACCCGAGTGCAATAGGCAAGACCGTGCACACGGTAAAGCCGAAGGAGTGATACATCGGCAGGAAGGCTAGGAACACATCCGTGTCCGAGACAGGCATCGCGGCCCGGCAGCTCCTCGTGTTTGAGATGATGTTGCGATGCGAAAGAACGACGCCCTTGGGCCTTCCCGTGGTACCTGATGTGTAGAGTATCACTGCCGGATCGGCGGGTGTGAGGGTGCTCTGCTCAATCCCAATCGCTGCACGGCTTCCGGAGACCGAATACTGAATCTCGCCGGCCGCGTCCCAGCCTGCGGTCACCAAAACAGGGCCTATGCCCGCCAATTTTACGCTCTCTTCAACAGCTTGCCGCATCTCCTCGGAAACTAAGCCAGCGGTGGGTTTTGAGTGATCGATCAAAGAGGCCATCTCCGTGGGCGTGAAGCTCGTCGAAAGCGGCACAGCGATTGCCCCGAGCTTGAAAGCCGCGAAGTACGAGATGACAAAAGCCGGTGAGTTGGGCATAACGATGAACACTCGGTCGCCTTTGCCGACGCCTTGTTTAGAGAGCAAGTCTGCCAAGCGATTCACCTCGCCAAGCACGCGGCCGTAGGTGAACATCGACGACAGGTAATAAAGAGCCGGCTTCTGACCGAAGCGCCCCGCCGACGCGCAGAGCAATTCGTAAAGCGTTTCCTCACCATTCGAGCGGATGGTCTTGTCCATTGCCCAAAAGTAGTCGGCCTGAAACCCAGAATCAACCCTAGACAGAGGTGAAGAGTCTCCGTCCCGTCGGTGAGTCCGCGGCAGCGCCTCGCAGACCCGGCAAACGGCGAGCGAAAACTCGTCTCCCTTTGGGTTGACATGAGTCGATGGCCAGAGCATCCTCTTCAAAGACTTGGCAAGCGGAAGGGCTCGCCATTTCGGAAAGAAGCGGTTCACGGATGAGGTAGTCAAGATGATTGATGATACAAGAAGGGTTCTCGTTATTCACGGGCCGAATATGAACCTCCTGGGGCGCCGCGAGCCTAAGACCTATGGGACGACGTCGCTTGAGGCCGTTGACCGACAGCTGGCGCAGCTCGGTCGGGAATTAGGTGTTGAGGTCAAGGCTTTCCAGTCGAACAGCGAGGGCAGTATCATCGACAGGATTCAGGCCGCCGGGCCGGAGGGATTCTCGGCGATAGTCATCAACCCGGCAGGCTACAGCAATACTAGCGTGGCTATCCGGGACGCCATCTCCGCGTGCACATTGCCAGTAATCGAGGTTCACGTCTCCAACATCTTCAGGAGGGAGGCGTTCAGGCAGAACATGGTGACCGCCGGCGCCTGCCGAGGGATGATCTGCGGCCTCGGCGTCGATTCGTATTATCTTGCTCTCAGAGCCGCGGTTGCAATGCTCAGCGAACAAGTTTGACCTTGAACTTTCAACTTTGAACTTTGAACTTAGCTAATGGCGACCGCTGCAAGGGGCCCCAAATTCTCCGTAATCATTCCGGTCTATAACGGCGAGGGCGCCATAGCTGAATGCCTCGAGGCGCTGGCCGCGCAGGACGTGCCGCGGCGAGAGTTCGAGGTGATCGTCGTCGATGACGGCTCGACGGACGGCACGGCGGCCATCGTGAAGCAATTCGACGTCAGGTACATCTACCAAGACAACAAGGGTCCTGCGACAGCAAGGAACGCGGGCGTCAAGAATGCCCGAGGCGAGATAGTTGTGTTCACGGACGCCGACTGCGTGCCCCAGCCGAATTGGCTGCGCGAGATGGTCAATCCGTTTGTGCGCGATTCGGATGTCGCGGGCGTGAAGGGCGCGTATCGGACGCGGCAGACGCGGCTTACGGCGCGATTTGCACAGGCGGAGTTCGAGGAGCGTTTCAAACGGCTGGCTCGCCGCCGGACCATAGATTTCGTCGATAGCTATTCAGCAGCCTTTAGGAAGAAGGTTTTTGAGCAGGTGGGGGGCTTCAACCCGCGCTACCCCAAGGCGAACAACGAGGATGTTGAGCTCTCGTTCAAGGTGGCGCAGAAGAACCACAAGATGGTCTTCAGCCCTGACGCCATCGTTTATCACACACATCCCGACGGCATTTGGAAATACGCGAGGCTCAAGTTCACACGCGCCTACTGGCGAACTTTCGTCTATGACAAGTTCCCGAGCAAGGTGTTCAAGGATTCTTACACGCCTCAAACGCTCAAGATACAGATTTTGCTCGCCTTTTATCTTCTCGGTGCGGTGCTTGGCTCGTTCTTGTTTCAGGAGTTTGTTGGATGGCTCCTCGCCTCCGCCGCGATCGCCTTCGTGGTGTGCTGTCTGCCTTTCTCACTCGCAACGGCCAAGAAGGACAGAAAGCTTGCCCTTTTGGCGCCGTTCTTTCTCCTTGTGCGCTCGCTTTCCTTTGGGTTCGGTCTGCTTGCTGGCATCGCATCCCAGAAGAAAAGGAAGCTCCTATTTCCAACGATCCTGATTGCGGGCGACATCGTTGTGTGCAATCTCTCGCTCGTTCTGCTCTACTGGATCAGGAGCCACATAAACCTCGTGCTCGATTTCCTGGGTCTCAGCCAATACGCCGGATACTTCAAGCCGGGCATCCTCCCGCCGTCAATATATTTCATGACGCTTCCGGCCATCACCTTGCTCTGGCTCATAGTTTTCGGCGCATTTGGGCTCTACCACGCTGCAAGAAGCACGTTCAGGCCCTACCAGCTGGCGAAGGTGTTCTTCGCTGTCTCACAGCTTGCGATCATCGCGATGGCAGCCCTGTATCTTGCCAGGATAGAGTATTCGCGCTCGATGGTGCTGCTGTTCTGGGCGATAAGCCTCGTGCTCGCCAGCCTCGAGAGATCGCTCATCTACTTCGTGCAGGCGCTCCTGCTCGGCAAGGGCTATGACAGGCTACGCGCCGTCGTGGTTGGGACAGGCGAGTCGGCCCGACTGGTGGGCCACAAACTCCATTCGTTCCCGAAGCTCGGCTACGAAGTTGTGGGTTTCGTCGATGACACAGACCTAACGTCGCTTGAGTGGCGGGGCCATCGCGGCCGGGTGGTCTCGATTCCGGTGCTCGGCCCGACATTCGAGCTCGATTCAATCATCGAGAAGCACAGAATCGACGAAATCTATATCTCAAAGCCTAACCTCCCACACAGCGACGTGCTGAACCTCGTGGCACAGTGCGAGAGCGCAGACGTCGGCTTCCACATCGTGTCAGACGCCTTCTCGATAATGACTGGCAAAGTCGAGATGGGAAGCGTGGGCGACCTGCCGCTTGTCGATTTCGGGCCCTCGGAGACATCGGCCATATACCTTACCCTCAAGGCGCTGATAGACCGGGCATTGAGCCTGCTTCTCTTTATTATCACGCTGCCTTTGACGCTGGTCATATCTATCGCAATCAGGGCCGAGACCAAAGGCCCGACCGTGCTCAGATTCGAGCGACTCGGGCTCCGCGAGCGCCCGTTCCTGCTCTACAAGTTCCGCACGTTCCACCTCCCGGAGCGGATGCAGCTGGACGGCAAGCCCATCCCGCTTACGGTTCAATACACGAAGGTAGGCAGCTTCCTCGAGCGATACCACCTTGACGAGCTCCCGCAGCTGGTCAACGTGATGAGGGGCGAGATGAGCCTCGTCGGGCCTCGCCCAGAAATACCGCTGATAGCCAGGAAATACAAGCCCTGGCAGAGGCGCCGGTTCGACGTGAAGCCCGGCCTGACCGGCCTTTGGCAGCTCGTAGGCTCCGAGATACTACCGCTTCATAAGAACATGGAATACGACTTCTACTACGTAAGGAATCGCTCGCTGCTGCTCGACTTCTCGATCCTTCTAAAGACAATTCCCGCTGTCTTCTCCAAACGAAAGCCGGGCTAGGAAGTTCAAAGTTCAAAGTTGAAGGTTGAAGGTCCGAGGTTGAAAGTCGGCTGGGTGCTTTGGAGTGCGGTGGCTTGACGCGGCGCCAGCTATGATTGTGAATCTCGCGATTTTATGCCCACTGCTATGTGCAATGAGCCATCCATCGCAGGGCGGTGTCGAGCCACCGCCAACCAAAGCGGCGTCGAGCCGCCGCACTCCGAAAATCAGCCCGCTTGATTCGGGAACGCTGATTTCGTAACATCCAGCCTATGACTGACGCACCGGATATCATGAGGCGCCTCGTCGAGAGGTTCTCGGACAATATCGGAAGCTACCGCGCCGGCGGCTATAACGAGACGCGTGTTCGCATCGAGTTCATCGACCCGATGTTCAAGGCGCTCGGCTGGGACATGGATAATGAGGCGGGCTATGCTGAGGCCTACAAAGAGGTCATCCACGAGGACGCTATCAAGATCGGCGGCGCGACCAAGGCGCCTGATTACTGCTTCCGCATCGGCGGCACGCGCAAGTTCTTTCTGGAGGCCAAAAAGCCCGCCGTCAGCATCCGAACCGACCCGGAGCCAGCCTATCAGCTCCGCCGCTACGCATGGTCGGCGAAGCTGCCGCTGAGTATCCTGACCGACTTTGAGGAGTTCGCGGTCTATGACTGCCGAATGCGGCCAGTGCAGCATGATAAGGCCTCGATGGGCCGCACGCTCTACCTCAAATACACGGACTACCTGGACCGCTGGGACGAGATAGCAAGCATCTTCTCAAAAGAGGCCATTCTCAAAGGCTCGTTCGACAAATACGCCGAATCGACGCGCCGCAAGCGAGGCACGGCCGAGGTCGACGCCTCGTTTCTAGCCGAGATCGAATCCTGGCGGGATGTGCTTGCCAGAAACATCGCGCTTCGCAACAAGGACCTGGGCGTGCGAGAGCTCAACCAGGCCGTTCAGAGAACCGTTGACCGCATCCTCTTCCTGCGGATGTGCGAGGACCGAGGCGTCGAGAACTACGGGCGGCTTCAGGCGCTTCTCAACACCCAGAATGTCTATGGGCGGCTGGGCGAGCTCTTCAGTCAGGCTGACGATAAATACAACTCCGGGCTGTTTCACTTCAAAAGCGAGCGGGGCCGTGAGGACTACGACGGCTGGACGCTGGACCTCACCATCGACGACAAGGTCCTGAAGGGCATCATCAAGCGGCTCTACTACCCCGAATGCCCGTTCGAGTTCTCGGTTCTGCCCGCCGACATTCTCGGCCACATCTACGAGCAGTTCCTGGGCAAGGTCATCCGCCTCACGAAAGGCCATCAGGCGAAAGTCGAGTTCAAGCCCGAGGTCAGAAAGGCCGGCGGCGTCTATTACACGCCGACCTACATCGTGGATTACATCGTCAAGAACACCGTGGGCAAGCTTTGCGAGCAAGCCGCGCCGAAGAAGGTGGCAGAGCTGCGGATACTCGACCCAGCGTGCGGCTCCGGCTCATTCCTTTTGGGCGCGTATCAATACCTGCTCGACTGGCATCTGAAGTGGTATCTGGACAACGACCCCGAAAAGCACGCCAAAGGCAAAAAGCCCGCCATATACGAATCCGGGGCGGAGCCGACTTCGCCCAATCAGAATGGGCTACGACGGCTAAACTGGCGGCTCACGACGGCGAGGCGCAAGGAGATACTGCTGAACAACATCTACGGCGTTGACATCGACCAGCAGGCCGTCGAGGTAACCAAGCTCTCGCTGCTCCTGAAGGTCCTAGAAGGCCAGACCGCCGAGGGCATCAAGCAGCAGCTCGCCCTCTTCCGCGAACGCGCCTTGCCCGACCTCGCCTCGAACATCAAGTGCGGCAACAGCCTCATCGGCCCCGACTTCTACGACGGCAAGCAGATGTCGATATTCGACCAGGACGACCTCTATCGCATCAACGCCTTCGACTGGAACAAGGAGTTCCCGGAGATAATGGGAGCCGGCGGCTTTGACGCCGTCATCGGGAACCCCCCGTATGGGGCAGTCTTTTCCGAGAAACAAAGCGACTACCTGAAAAAGAGATTTGAGACGTTTGTGTGGCGGGGCGAGAGCTACCTGGCGTTTGTTGAGAAAGGTGTTCAGGCGCTGAAGCTAGGCGGGCGGTTCGGCTACATAATCCCGGACACTTATCTGAATCTCGGCTTTACCCATGGGCTGCGAAAGTTCCTGCTTGAAAGCACTAGACTGCGTCAGATTGTGTCTCTGCCTCCAAACGTGTTCCCACGCTCGACGGTTGACACGACGCTTCTATTTGTGGTCCGGGCAGCGCGGGTGCCCTCCTTTCACCATGCGGACGTCTCGGTGAAAATCCTGAGCGGGCCGGGGCCGAGATCTGCTACGGTTCACCTAACCCGTGAGTTCTCTGTCCCAACAAGCCTTTGGCACGCCCAAGACGCGTTTAATGTGCACAGTGACGCAGCTGAGACACGCCTTGTCATGCGGGTCCAGAAGGAAGGCGCGCCGCTATCCCGGTTAGCCGAGCTCTTCTATGGGATCAAGGCTTATCAGGTCGGTAAGGGGAAGCCGCCCCAGACCAAGGAAGTCCGAGAGACGAAGCCCTTCACCGCTGAGGAGAGAAAAGACAAGTCCTTCCTGCCCTTCTTTGACGGCAAGCACATCGGACGCTATCAGGTGCTGTGGACACGGAATAACTGGCTGAAGTACGGCCCCTGGCTCGCGGAGCCGCGCAGCCCAGAAAAGTACGAAGGGGAGAAGATACTGATACGCAAGATTGTTGGTCCGACGCTGGTCGCCACCTACCTAGCAGAAACGTCGTGCTGCAATACCTTGCTGTTCGTTTTGAAGATCAGGCCCGGTGCCGGCATCGACTACCCCTGTTTGCTGGGGATCCTGAACTCCAGATTCATCGGCTGGTATTTCAGAAAGAAGTTCCAGATAAGCGCGGACCAGTTATTCCCACAAATTATGATTCGCGATGTTTTACAGTTCCCGATTGCCGCGCCCAGCAGCGCTCGTCACGATCGGATGGTTGAGTTGGTTGAGCGTATGCTTGATTTGCACAAACGCCTTCAGGTGGTGAGGACGGAGCATGACAAGGAGGTCCTGCGGCGGCAGATTGCGGGGACGGACGATGAGATCGACCGGCTGGTCTATGAGCTGTATGGGCTGACGGAGGCGGAGATTAGGATTGTGGAAGCGACCGGCAAATAGGCTGGGCAGCCAGCCCCCCGAGGAACCGGCTGCCCGAAAACCTGATTCGGCATCTAGCCTTCCGGCGGGTAAGGATCATTGCCGAACGTCGACTCTCTCTGGAAACGTCCTTTCTTGTCATGGACGATCAGCTGAGAAGGCGAATGCTTCTTTGCGTCCGCCCTTCCCCACTTTTCCGCGGAAGCCTTCGTTTCGAAGCACTTCCGAGCGCGGGGAGCTCCTTGGTTCTTGACCTTCCAGCCCTCGCTCTTCGAGGGAACAAGATGGGTCACTTTTCTGCTAGCCATATAGCAACACCTCCTTCCTGGTGAGCATCTAGGAACGCGTGAGCTAACAGACTCACTCTGCCCTTCAGCTCTATCTAGCCGGGTAAAACCCGGGGCCGGTCAAGCGATCTGGAGCCATCGCTCCGACGCTCTTATTTTTCATTGCCGTCAATATATATGGGTATCGCCAAAAGTCAACACTCTATTTGGTATGCTCTCAGGGACTTGATGTTGCCGGCAGATTGTCAAGATACAGACCCGGTCGCGTTGCGGCGACGGACGCCGAGATCGACCGCCTCGTCTATGAGCTCTACGGGTTGACGGAGGCGGAGATCGCGATTGTGGATTGCGGATTGAAGCCTTCGCGTCCTTTGTGTCTTCCTGGTGTCGCTGATTCTTCGTGGCTCTTGGTGTCGTTGGTGGATTCAGATTCTATTAGATATTTCGTCCACGAAGAACACGAAGGCACACGAAGGGAGAAAGAGGGGAAAGGGGCGAGTTGAGCCGGACATCCTCTCTTCTTCGTGGTTCTTGGTGTCCTTCGTGGATCCGGACTCTATTAGATATTTCGTCCACGAAGGGCACGAAGGCACACGAAGGGAGAAAGGGGGGAATTGAGCCGGACATCCTCTCTTCTTCGTGGTTCTTGGTGTCCTTCGTGGATCCCCTCTTTTGATGGATGCCGCGATCGACCTCGCCGGTAGGCGGAGTCTACGACGCCTGGTCTATGAGCTCTACGACCTGACGGAGGGGGAGCTCAGTATTGTGGAGGGGAGCGGATAGGCTACAAGAACCTTTGTAAAGCTATGTTAGGCCGCGCCGGCGTCTGCGAAATCGAAGCGTCGCCTGAGCCCATTCAGGTGCGTGTGAGGCAGCAGTCCTTCATGGTGCAAACGACCAACTACAATGGCTGCTGAGATACCCATCTTTCCAGCAAAGGCCGTCACAGAATCACGGCTCTTATATGCGCCAGACTCTACGAATTGCCGCCATGGTCGCAGTGGGATTAAAAAGTCGCGACCGAATTTGTCGGCCTCCACTTCCTCAGCATTGCCTATTTGGTCCGGAGCGGGAACATCCCTATCCTTCTCCACTTCGATGAATATCCGTCTCTTTCTATGCAGGAGAATGTGCCCTGCCTCGTGAAAGAACGTGAACCAGAGGAAGTCCTCGAGTTTCCCCCGCAAACTAAGCTGAATTAGCGCCTTGTCGGAAGTAAGCCAACGAGTGGCGCCATAGACCCGAGCGCCCTTGATGGGAGGAGTGAATACCAGCGCAACACCGGCCTGGGCACAAAGATGCACCGTCTCACGCTGGAACCGCTCCGGCGTGTCCCTTGTCAGAGTACGGATATGGTCAAGTATCGTCCGGAAGTTGGCGCCATCAAATGGCCTGCACTCTATTCCGCGAGCCACAAGTTCCCCTTTGCGAAGCCAAGCGGAGCAGGCTTCCGGCTGACTGGCAAAAGCTCTCGATGCGCAGAACACGGGCTTGGGGGAAAGCCAGAGCTCCCTCCATTGCTTGGAGGATGACACGCCGAAAAACTGAAGCACAGCACTCACTTGGTCGATCTTGTGCTTGAAATCTTCAATCCATCCCATTCTGATCATCTCTCGCACCGGCATCGACTTGAGCCATACGACCTCCTGCCTCATTCGTTCTCTTCTCGCCATCCTGACCAGGCTTTCTCGGTAGCGACGCTCACGGTTGTTCCAGAAACTTGCAGGTGTTCCAACTGCCTTCTCCAGGTCTGCGGCCATGTCCGGTGTGATCGGGGCGTAGTGATTGATGATCTCACCGACGGTCTTGGGGGTCTTCCCGATGCGCAGGGCCAGTTCCGCTTTGGTCATCCCCAAGGCGTCCAATATGTCCTGCAACGTCTCTCCGGGAGGCGTTACAACATCGGGATTGTATTCATTTCTCAGTTGATCACTCACCATGATAGTCCTCCGCCAACTCGAGTATTCGTATGGCCGTCACATGGGACCAATCCAACCCGCCATCAGGCTTCTGAGGTATCGGTTCATCTGCCACCTCAAAAATCATCCGATATCCCCCATCTAGCCTGACAGCGAGCTGCCCCCTCCGACTTGCTTTCAGTTCGTGGCAACGGGCCTGTGGCATATATCGCATCACTCCAAGATTCTCTGCGGCAGCCAGATCATCAATCCGTCTTCGGACGAGCCTCGCTCTTTCCGGATGACGTCTGTATCGCTTCTCAAGCGATCCGGCTTCTGCAAACAGCTTTCTGTCCTTTTCTCTTTTGAATAGGATATCCACGCCTTCTTTTCCTACCGGAAGAATGACGCCCTGTTGACAAGAAGTCAAGCCCTATTAACCCAGAAGGTTAATCCATTCCGCATCATAGAGGCTATAGCGGCCGGCAGATTGCGGCGACGGACGGTCAGATTGTGGATTGCGGATTGTAACTTGGCAGCGGACGATGGGATCATGGTTTGCAGGGATGAGCCACATCGTATAGTATGCTGGCCCTGGAGGGAATTGGATGATTGTCGAGATTGATAGAGAAGAAGACGGCCGTTGGATCGCGGAAATACCTGAGCTGCCGGGCGTAATGCAATACGGCCAGACACGGGACGAGGCCATTGCAAAAGCAAAGGCCCTTGCGCTTCGCGTGTTCGCGGACCGGCTGGAGCACGGAGAACAAGTTCCGGAAGTTGGCGAGATGTTTGCGGTTGTCGTGTGAGCCAATGGCCGTCTGTAAAGGCGCGACGGCTGCTGGCCGCACTGCTGCGAATAGGCTGGTCGGTCAAGCGTCAATCAGGCGGCTCGCATCGAGTCCTGTGCCGAGCCGGCTTTTCTGACTTCGTATTCGCCTTCCACGACCATGAAGAGATAGGCCCGCGGATGCTCGCAAGAATCGCCAGGCGAACCGGACTTACGCCCCAGGACCTTTGACGGACCATAAGAGCGGCACAAGAGCCCATTGGAGCGACGGACGACGAGATTGGGGATTGTGGATTGTGGATTGAGAGCTTCGTGTCCTTTGTGGTTACCCTGATTCTTAGTGGCTCTTGGTGTCCTTGGTGGATTCCCTGTTCTATTCGATAGATGATCCACGAAGACACACGAATGAACACGAAATAGGCAGGGCGGGCGGGTGCTCAAGTTGCAGAGCGGCTGGCAGTTGGCCGTTCCGCTTTCGCGCAAGGCTGGGGCGGCCCTAGTAATTGCTCCCCATTTGACATTCGCTGAACCGGCGGCGGTCGAGGCTTTCGCAAGTAGCAGCCCAGAAGCCGGCTGTCTCAAGCCTCACCACCAGCTCCTTGCCCTCATCGAGAGACGCCACGGGCGCGAAGACTGTCGCGCCGCTGCCTGAGAGCATCGCCCGGTCTATGCCCAGGGCCGAGAACATCGCAAAGACCTCGTCGATGCGCGGATAAAGCCGCCGCGCGGCGGGCAAAAGGTCGTTGGTCATGAGCTCCCAGCGCTTTGGGCCGTGAGGGGCGTCCAGGAACGCGGCGCAGGCATTGCTGGCTGAGGCGCGTTTGTTGGCGGTTCCTCTCAGGCGCAAGGCGGCATAGACCCTTTCTGTATCAGCACGAATGCCAGGGTTGGCCAGAACGAAGGCAGTTTTCGGCAAGTCAGGCGCCGTCTGGACTATCTCGCCTCTCCCAGTTGCCAGCGCAGTCCCTCCGACCAGAAAGAAGGAAACGTCAGAGCCGAGTCTGGAGGCGATTCGCTGGAGGTCGTCGCGGCCGATGTCCAGTCCATATTGAGCAACCAGAGCCAAAAGGACGGCGCCGGCGTTGCTGCTTCCGCCGCCGAGTCCTCCGCCGATTGGGATGTTCTTATTGATAGTAATGGCCAATCCCGCGTCAAATCCGGTCGCCTCGCGAAGCCAATGGATTGCCTGCCACACGAGGTTCTTCTCGTCAACAGGGCAGCTCATGGTATCCGTGTGAAGTTCAAAATGCCGAGCGACGGGGAGTTCCTCGATGGTGATCTCGTCGCAGAGGTCGATCGACTGCATCACGGTTCTGATGTCGTGATAGTCGTCCGCTCTCTTGCGCAGGACCTCAAGGACGAGGTTGATCTTCGCGGGGGATTTGATCTTCAGCATCGCACCAGCCAACGGCACACTCCGGGAGATTATGGCCCAATCCTGAACGACGCAGGATCAAGGTCAGCGTTGACCTCAGGATCAGCAAACGAGATACGAAGCGACTCGCGGCGTTCAGGGACACTGATCGTAACGATACGAGGCAGGCGGCAGCGCACGCCGTCTCGCCCGGTCATATCCCTGAAGTCAACGTACAGCGCCTCGACAGCGGGTTCGTCATCGGGTGTGGACTCGAAGACGAATCTCTCAACATCCTGCTTGCCCGGGCGCTGCTTGACCCACAACGTGATGCTCGCTTGATGGTCTTGTAGCTCAAGCCTGACTCTGTTCTTCGCCTCTCGAGATGACTTACTGACGACGACAGAATCGTGCGACAGCGGGGGAAAGCCTAAGACCATCGAGACGAGCCATTCGGGGGTCAGTCCAAGAAACGAGAGCGTTGAGCCGGACGCGTCTGCGCTTAGGAGCCGTATCTCATTGTTCTTACCGATTTCGCTGAATGTCTTGCCATCGAATGCGACGACATGACGGGGGTGTCTGAACGGGCCTAAGAACTCTATTCTGAAGCGATTGGGGCGCTGAAGAAGCACTGCGACCGAGGCCCGGTATGCCCGCCCTTGAGAGATGAGCATCAGCCTCGCAAAGGAGCGCAACGTCCTGACTTTCGCCTGGTCCGAGGCCAGTCTCTCAGCGATCAGCTGCGCCTCGTCCGTTGGGAGCCTCGCCTGTCTCTGCGTGCTCAGCAGGCTGCAACCAAGACCGAAAAGCGGAATGACGACGAATAAAACGTGAAGCCGAGTGAGGCGCACTCGCCGCCTAGCGCACCGATGCATCTTGGGAGGCGCCGGTCGCCTTTTTCTCGGACGGAATCACTGGAGATATAGAGAGCTCACGCAGGAGTTTATGGACGGCCGGGTCGTCCGATGACGCGGACTGGACAATCTGGAGGTATTTCTTGGCTTCTTCTGATTTGCCCGCTTTGCGATAGGCGAGCGCGAGATGGCCACAGATTATTAGCTCGGAGGAAGGGTCCTTGAGGCCGGCAATCGCCTTTTCTAGGTATTCTACAGCCGCGCCTATGTCACCGAGCTTATAAAGGCCCCAGCCGAGGCTGTCCAGGAACGCGGAGTTATGAGGCTCAATTGCCAGCGCTGCCCTTACGAGCGAAATGCCCCTTCGCAGCTTCATGCCCCTGTCAATATAGATGTAGCCCAAGTAGTTAAGCGCTGCCGCGAAGCTGGGCTCAATCTTGATCAAGGTCTCCAGTTGCTCGACCGCCTCATCTATTCTGCCGGCCTGCTCCATGAAGCCGGCAAGAAAGAACCGGAACTGGGGGTCCTTGGGCAACCGGGCAACCGTCTTGTGTGCCAAGACAATTGCATCCTCGAACAGCTTACACCGCTGGTATGCCTCGAAAAGCTGGGTTGTCGTGTGTAAGTCCCCCGGGTGAGCGGCCACGACCGCCTCAAGGTGCGGAATCGCCTTTGCCGGCTCACCGATATTCAAGTATAGTCGGCCCAAGGAGAAATCCGCGCGAAGCGAATCGGGCTCAATCTTCTTCAGCTTGTTGAGCTCGAGGATCGCCTCATCATATTCTCTGGCCAGCCTGAGTAGTTCGGCTATCGTGAACCTAAGCGTTGCCTCGTCAAAGCCGAGCTCCGCGCCCCGCCGGTAATCTCGAACGGCTTCAGGGATTCTGAGGAGCATTCTGTGCGCATCGCCGCGCAGGACGTAAACTTCTGCCATTTCAGGGGACTTGGCGATGGCGGAGTTGAGCTTCTCAATCGCGTCGTCGAGCCGGTCCTCCTCAACAAGGACGCGAGCCTGCTCGAAATCTATATATCCGCTCTCTGGAAGGCGGGAACCAGCCTTTTGGAGTTCCTCCAAAGACTTGTCCAGCTCGCCGCGCAGTCCGAACAACTGACCATAGCAGTAGAGCGTGTATGCTTCCGCCAGCGAAACCAGCTCCGGCGAGATTGTAGAACTGCTGGCAAACTGACAGCCCCGAACCGACGAGCTCGCCGGAAGCTCCTCGGTCGGTCTGTTGAAAGACGAACAGGACATAATCACCCATGAGAGGGCGATTATGCCCAACGAAAACAATACCCTTCTTGGTCGCATCATCCTGCAGAATCACTTACGGGAATGGCCTGGCCTTAGAACAGATTCTTGCTGTTAACTAACGTTCACAACACATACCGCGAAAAACAAGCCCCTCACCCGGAGCTTGTGCGGCGACTGCTCCTCTCACAGACCCTACCCACCAATAATACTATACTACCTTGAAAGTTCTTTTCGTGCAACTTTTGTGTTGCCGCACGCGTCCTCTACCCGAATCGACAAGAAATGCTCCGCACCTTCAAGCACCGGCGTCTTTATCTCGAACTTCTCCACCTTGCTGTCCAGTATTCCGTCTTTGGGCCGCAATACTCTGAATTGACCCAGGTCGATAGCGAACGCCCCCGCCGCAATGTTGCTCGTCTCGTCCGTGATCGTGCCGGACACCAAGAACGCGCCGTCCGAAAGTCGCTTGACGCGATTGAACTTGATGACTGGGGCGGTGTTATCGACCACAAACTCGTCGCTTTCCTCGTCCGAGCACAACTTGTCCGAGGCAGGATTGCTCAGACCATCGCAGGCCACGACCTTGACGAGATACTCGCCGTCCGAGAGCACGCTCGTGTCAATCACGCTGAAAGTCAGCCGCGTCTCGTCGGTCAGCGGTTGCCAATCGCCGTCTTTGGGCCTCAAAAACACCGAGTACACAAGGTCGTCGCCGTTAGGATCGCTGGCCTGCCAGGTTACCGCTCTCAACATCTCTGTGTTGTCTATGTCCGAGAACTTGTCGAGGAGATTGAGGTTCTCATACTTGGCGGCAACCCCGTGCGCCTTGGCAGAGCGGATGACGCTGGATAGGTCCTCGCCCGCCTCGTGAACGGCTATCTTGTCAACCTTCGGCGGCAGATTGACCTGGGTGTATGAAATAGCCGCTCTGTCTAAAGCGGGGGATGAGGCGCTTTTGCTCTTCGATAGGACTGCCTTGTACTGAATGTATCGAGCTTCGGGACTTGGGCACTCGCTGCCGCTTGCATCCTTCAATGGGCCTTCCCAATCGGTCCAGGACTCGTCAACCTCAGAGACATCTCCCGACCTCGTGAACAGCTGAACCTTCGCGCCACTCGGGACTGTCGCCTCCCAACTGACTTTGCCCCACTTGGCACGGGACGAGGCGTCCTGAACAGTGGACACGAGCTTGCCCTCCAGTTCCATCTTGGCGGGAAAGAGCTGGAACACGTGTGCTACCTCCGATGTGCCGAGCGCAAACCCGCCACCCGACGTCCTGCACGCCGAGATGAACTTGGCATCCTCAACCGCTCGCAATAGGTCCGCGTCGCCGTCCTTGTTCATGCGCACCACGACGCCCTCGTCCTTGCGGTATCCGAAGACTAGCAATCGCCCCTCGTGCCAATCCATGCAATAAAGCGAGCCGTTCTCGCTGGTGAATATCCGCTCGGTGCGTCCGTCCGCGTATATCCGGTAGACGGCGGATTTGCCCCTCGATGGCTTGGGAGGCTTTACCTGGGGTTTTGATTTCGGCACGCTGCTGGTGCGTTTGCTCATCGCTGCACTCATTGCGGCCTGAAGCGCCTCGGGCATAGAACTCATGTCCGGAGGCTCCGGAGGGCTTGGAGGCCCGGGAACCGGGGCGGCGGCGCCAACGCTGCCCAGCGCAAGAACGAAGAGCTCACTGCCGTCGATAAGTATCGACCTGATCTCCGCCCCGCTCGCCTCCAGGTGCGCCTTCGGTTTGCCAGAACCCGAGAACGAATAGACGACGCCTGACGAAGTGCCAATCAAAAGCCGTTTTCCGGAAACATCGAACGTGAGCGAGGTGATGTTGGGCGCGCCAAGCTCGAGGATTGCCTCGCCCTTGCCAGGCCCGGTTATTCTGAAGACCTTGCCATTCGGCCCGGTCCCGGCGTATATCTCGCCCTTGGGACCAGACGCAAGCGCCCAGACATATTTCTCGCCGGTCTCGAAGAGTTTCGTTGCGATGCCACTTGTGCGGTCAATTCTCAAAACGATGCCAGAAGGCCCGGTCCCGATGTAGAGCCTGTCCCGGGAATCGACGAGAACTGAATGTATCTGTTGTTCTCCAGAGTCGTAGAGGACCTTCGGCTCGGCTCCGGGGCTCAATACGTAGAGCTTGCCCTCGTCGCCAGTGCCAGCGTATATGGCGCCGGACTTGTCGGCGGCGACCGCCCACACTTGCGATTCCTTAAGGTCGGCGGTCCTTTCGAGCTCTACCGAGAGGATTATCTTGCCCTCGTCCGTCAGCGTAACGCCGTCGAGCTCGCAGCCGTCAAATTGTCCCTTACCCTCCGTTACGAACTCGTCCGAAGAAGTTGCGTGCGCGGGAACAGCTCCAAGCAGAAGGCAGCACGTCAGGACAACGGAGCCAACGTATCTAGAACTCATCAAAGCCATCGTTTTGTCTCCCAGGTTGAAACAAGATGCAGCCGGTTGGCTGTTCAGTATTTCCTCGGTTTGATCTGTATTGTGAGCTTCTCTTTGCCGCTTAGGTTGAAATCGGTGTCAAATGTCAGTTTTGCTAGGACCTCGAAGTTCGCCTGGTCCAGAGTCTCACTGGAAGCCGCCGACGACAATATAGCCCTGGCCGAGGCGGGTAGCTCCGGCAGCGGCTCCCGACCGCGCATGGTGAGGCGGCGCCTTCTGGCAAGAACGACCAGGAGCTCCCGGTGGCTAGGCGCCTCAACCAACATATCGACCACGTCGTCGTAGCTGTTGGCCTTGAATCTCGCCCTTGCCCGGGTGTGCTCCCACATTTGGTAGGCGTCGGCGCCAAAGACCATCAACTCGGCTTGACCAGGCTCGCAGGACTTCGGGATCGGGACCTCGAACGTCAGCGTCTCTTTCTTGCCCTCGAAAGGCTGGACGCCGACGTTCAACCGAATGCTCTCTCCCTGACGCACACGCTTCCCATCAACGTCGATGGAGACGATATTCGCTAGGTCCACCGATTGGCTAACCTTGAGCCTCATCTCGACGCTATCCACCCGCACATCCTCGAAGCCATTGTCTATTATCGCCGCGAATGATTCTCTCAGGTAACTCCTGAGGCAGCTCGTCCAACCTCATCCGAATCCATAATCGAAGTTAGAATACGAATCGGTCAGCTCGATAGGTGCTCGATCTTTGACTGCGATCAGGATTTGCCAGTCAAGCGTCAGCATACCCGAATCATGTTGATAGGTGTAAACGCAGTAGTCGGCAACAAGGGCCAACAGAAGAGGCGTGAAGTATCGATCCCTGATAGTCTCAAAATGGAATTTGCGCGACTTATCTGAAGCCGCATTGGCAAGCCAAACTTCCGCCGGCAGCAAGTCTGGTTGTGCGCCTATCTTGCCCGCGATGGCAGAAGACCTATCCTGAGTTATCACACCCAGTGGCTGCGACGCACTGGTCATTTTATAGCTGTAAAAATAGCTTGGGAAACCTGTGTGGACGATGCCGCTGCACATCGGGTAACTCACGCTGCCCGCGTTATAGGCGGAATGTCCGTAGGCCAGGATCGTGTCGCCGTCGATGTAGGTCAGCGTCCCCATTCCAGACAGATTCATGTCGCCGGTGACCAGGACACTGCCCAAAGGGCAGCCCGGGCAGAGCGACTCGGGAGATACCACGACCGGGTCCGGGGAGCTAGAATGAACACCTTCAAAGCCAAGGTTCCCTAGTAGATCACTAGCGCCGGCCCAGCTCGATACAAAGGAAAGAGGTATGGGGCGAAGCTTAGCGCCGGCGAGCTGGGAAAGCAGCGGGATGCCAGAAGCCAGGGCTCCCGAAATCTCAATCCCGGTGCTGTCCTGGCCAAAGTTCTTAATAGCATCCATCCGAAGAGGCAGCCGAAACCGGCCTCTCTCATCCAGGTAGGGCTCAAGACCGGCGGCCTGAGCGGCAAAAAAGCCTCCTGAGCTTCGTTTTGATTCAGACGTGACCGGCGCCTCGAGCACCCTCAACATCTCCTCAATTGGTGTGATGCCGCCTATGGGTTCCTTCTCGGCAAATCCGCCATACGATAACGCCCCGATTAGCTTCCCGTTCACGTAACATGGGCTACCGCTCATCCCATGAAGTATCCCGAACCTCTTGAACTTGTCGTCTGTGCCGAGGAACAGGATACCGTAACTCTGTGGCCCGGTTCCTTCCACACCCAGTATCTCGAATGTGAGTCGCTCGGGTTCAAAGCCCTTCAGCGTCGTGAGGCAATACCCCGTCATGCCGGGCTTGATGTCGGAAACGGGCATGATGTCCACGCTTGCCGCAAGCGCCGCCGAAGCGAAGATCAGAACGCCCAGGAAAGCGCCAATCAGATTTAGAATCGGTCTGTATCCGCGTGTTGCAGCCATCTACGTTCGAGCCTCTTTGTTCGTTGGTGTGTTCTGACTAGGCGCCGGGACAGAGCCGTGCTTTGACAAACGCCTCGTGCTTTCGCTGGCACACAGCTTCGCCTGGGCCTTCGCCTCGTGCTTGACGTCTGACTTCGAGCCAAATATCCAGTGCCAGCCAATCGCGACGCCGCTCTTGAGGAACTTGACGAGCGCGTCCCAACTTTGAATCTGTCCTAGATACGAGATGACGGTCTTCGGTCTCATATAGAATCGCCTCAGCGCGTTGCTGTATGCCTTGTCCAGCTCCTCAGCGGTCCATCCATGCGGGACAAAAACCACCTTGTGCTTGTTCATGTCGTGCCAGTCGCCGATCACCTCGCCATATCGCTCGATGCCCTCGGTGATCGGAGCGCCCGGGAACGGCACAAACAGGTGCATCTGAAAGTCATCTACGTATTCCTTGAGCGCAAACCGAACAGTCTCCTCCAGTTCGTCCTTGGTCTGCGTCGGCAGACCCGCCATGTAGTAACCTCTTGTCCTGATCCCGGCTTTGTGGGTCGCGTGAAGCGCCTGCCGCACCTTGTCGAGGTTTGTCCCCTTCTTGACGAAGTCGAGAAGCCTCGTGGAGGCAGCCTCAAGTCCATAAGAGATCTGCCAGCAGCCCGCTCTCTTGGCGAGCTTCAGCATCTCCTCGTTGACCAAATCGACCCGGGACACGCATGTCCAGGTTACGTCCATCTTCTCCCGGATCATACCCTCGCATATAGCGTGGAAACGTTCCTTGGAGAACGTCATGTTGTCGTCGTAGAACTTGAGCTCGCGTATCCCATATTCCCTGATCAGGCGCCGTATCGCCTCCAGAACGTACTCGGCGCTGAAGAACCTGATCTTGCTGCCGAAGACGTTCTTGGAGCAGAAGGTGCATCGGGCGGGACAGCCTCGCGTCGTGTAAAGCGCCGCGACCGGAAGCCTCCCGAAAGAGTGCGCCGGCGGCGTGTATATCTCAGGGAAGTGCTCTAGAAGGTCCCACGCCTGAAGCGGGAGATGATCGAGGCTGTCAAGATACTCACGAGGAGGCGTGCGATAAGTGCCGTTCTCGCCGCGCAGAATCAGGCCGTTTACGCTATCAAATGCCCGCTCGCAACGGAACGCCTCCATCAACTCGAGTATTGTAACCTCGCCCTCGCCGATCGAGCCTACGTCAAACTCTGGGTAGCGCCGCATCGTCTCTTCGGGGACCGCGGAGAGGTGCGGGCCTCCGATTGCGACCTTCACGGTGCTGTCCGCCGCCTTGACGCCGGCCGCAAAGTTCGCCGCGTTGCTGATCGAGAGGGTGACGGCCGTAACGCCAACCACGCTCGGTTTGTGCGATAGGGCCTTCGCTATCGCCTGCTCGTAAGAAAGGCCCTGCGCCTCGGCATCGACGATCGCCGTCTCAATACCGGCCTGCCTTGTAACGGCTGCCAGGTTCAGAAGCCCTAGAGGCGCGACATTATTGCTCGTCTGCTGGAGGTAGCAGTATTGCTCCCAGGACGTAAGGGGTGGATTTACAAGGACCAGTTCAGTCACGCTCAACCTCTAACACTAGCGCCGAAAACACGAATGAATTGCCAACTTGCCGCTCAAGACTAGTGATAGACCGTTTCCCGACTGGCTTCCTCTTCGTAGGGAGCGTCGGCGACAATCTCGCCGGGACGGGCGTCCAACATGCCTTTATCACGAGCCTGTTCAATCAGAATGTCCATCCCATTAACATAGGTGAAGTTCTTGAGGGTATCAAACAGCTTGAAGCCGTTCCTGCGGCAGAGGGCTAGGTACCTGAAAAACCTGATAATGAAGCGGTGCTTCTGGTACCAGAACTGCGAAAAGACCTTTCTGAGGGTAACGCCCGTGAGAACGCGGGTCTGGAACCAGCCGATCGTCCACGGGCCTATGTAGGGCGTCGTGATGAACGAGATGCGCGTTATATCGACAACCTCCTTGTCCCATCGATTGCCCATCCTGCCCCCTAGCTCCTTGAGCTTGTCAACTGCCTTCGTGCCCGGCAGTGGTTTCCACACGTGGAAGACCGTTGTCTCCGCCTTGATCCGGCGCGCGAGCTGCTTGGTTTTTCTCAGGCTCTTGCGCGTTTCCCCAGGGCCGCCAACGCAGAAATAGGTCGTGAGGGACAGGTCGTATTTGTCGCACAGATCGACTGCGTAATCAATCTGATCGTCCGATAGCTCCTTCTCATAGACCTTGTTGCGGATGAACTCGTCGCCGCTCTCGATGCCGGTCCTTACCTTCACACAGCCAGTCTCGTGGAGTAACCTCGCTCTCTCCTCGTCCAACTCATCGATACGCAAGTAGATCGAGTAGGGCAGCCTGCCAACAAGGTCGAGCCGGTCGTATTCCTCCAGGAACTTGCGCATCCACGTGCGGTTGATGGTAAACACAGGGTCCCACATCCAGGCTATCTTGAAATAAGGCCCCCGCCAGCGGTCCCAAGCCTCGCGCACCTGCCTGGCATAGACCACGGGGTCCAGGAACCTCATCCCGATCCCCACTTTCTTCCTAATAACTGTCGCGGAGCAATACGTGCATCCGTGGGGGCAGTTCCGTTGGCCGATGAACGGGAACATCTGGAATGTCTCAAGATGCTTGTCGAAATCACACCAGAACTTCCAGTCCGGCGCCGGAAGCTCCGCGAGGTCCTCAATGGCCGGCCTAATGGGGTTTTCCACCACAGTGTCGCCATCCCTAAACCAGACGCCTTTCAGGCCCTCGAGGCTCATCCCGGACTCGAGCCTATCAAGATACTCCTCGGCAACGTATTCGCCGTCGCCTATACATATCGCATCGATGTCAAGCTCGTCGAAAACCTTCCGCTGCGTGATCGTAGCGTGATGTCCGCCGCCGATGACCTTGACCGAGGGATCGACCTTGCGAGCCTCACAGATGATTTCCTGTGCAGAAAAGCCGTGCGTGCTGAGCAGAGTAACGCCGATCACATCGGGCCTGAAGCGGAACATCTCTCGCCTGAGCCGCTGCCGCCAGCTGTTGCGGCAAAACGCAAAGTCCAGGATCCTTGCCTGATGGTGGGTGCGCTTCACAAGGAACGTTGCTATTGAGACCAGGCCGATGTTTATCGTGAAATACTCGCCGCCTGTCGAAGGAGTTACTAATAGTAAACGCATCTTCTTCCCACCATACTGCTTTTGAATACTATGGGCCTATTCTGGATCTACATCCTCGACGTAGCCTCTTGAGCGGCCTCACGTCGAATTAGACCCGGCAGCAACCTACCCTTTTCGCCGCTGCATTGTCAAGCAACTTAGCAGGCGCAGTTTCCCCATTGGGGAAACGGGAGAAGAGGAAAAAGGGAAAAAAGGAGAAGAGGGACTGGTCTGCCCCACTGTAAAGGCTCCAAATCCCACCTCACGAACGCGGGGCGGCCTGTCGAGCGGGCCTTCTGCCAGACAGACGTATTCCAGATCGCGACGGTCCTGAACATGGTTGTGCAGGAACTCACTCAAGGATTTGAACCTCGGATTTGGGGAAACCCCTGAGTTAGCAGGTGGAGTCTCCCCGATGCGGAAGCTCCATTGGGAAATGAACCTGCCATCCTCCCGATTGATGCGAGCTTCCTGATATGTAGGTTGCTCGATCTGATTCTTCGGGTGGCTTTGTAACCTTGCGTTTGGGGTCTCGTGCCTCGTATTATGTCGCTTCATTGTATTGCATGCCCAATGCGATAAGAGCTAGTGATGATATGAAAGCGTTCTCAGACCTTTCCAGAAAGCACCGAATGTGGCTCGCTGGAATAGTGGTCGTTGGATTCGCCGCAAGGGCGGCCTGGATATTCGCCATGCCCTATTTCGCTCCTGTAAATGAGCAGGCGGACCCCTCGGAGTATAACCAGCTGGCGAAGAACCTTGTCTCCGGCAACGGGTATTGTCTTTTGGGGATCAAAGGGCATCCTGCGACCCATCTGGCCGAGCGCCTCAAGGCGCCTACAGCAAGAAGGCCACCGCTCTATCCCTTGGTTCTCGCGGCCGTTTACCGGTTCTTCGGAGAGCGATACAGAGCAGTGTTTCTCTTGCACTGCCTCTTTGATGTTGTTACGACGCTTGCCGTCTTCCTGATGGCGAGGCGGTTATTCGGACAGGTCAGCGTCGGGCTGGTGGCCGCTGGCTTTGTGGCCTGCTATCCACCATTCTTCCAGCAAAACGTCGTCTTGATGACCGAGAGCCTCGGGACGGTTCTGATGACTCTCTGCTTTCTTTCACTCTTAGCAGCTCTTGCCAAGCAGCGACTCGGCATGTTCGCCGTGGCTGGGCTTCTGCTCGGCGCATCGGCATTGGTTCGGCCGGACGCAATCGTCCTGAGTGTGGCCATTCCGCTGGCACTCGTGTTCGTTCTTAGAGCAAATAAGTTGACATGGCGCCGCGCGGCTTTGCCGCTCGTGGCGATGTTCGTCTGCTTCTGGCTTGTGATGTCGCCCTGGGTGATAAGAAACGCAATTCTCTTTGGGCGGTTCATTCCGGGCACGACGCTTACCGGGCGCGTGATGCTTACGGGCCTTCACATGTCCACAGTTGATCCCAGATTGGGCGTCGCGCCGCTAATGCCTTCTGAGGTCGTTGAGAGGGTTAAAGACCTTGACGATGTAGAGAAGAACGAGGTCCTGATGCGAGAGTCGATCAAGTATCTCTTCAGACATCCTCTTGTCTGGCTGAGCGGCGCACCCAGGAAGATCAACAAGATGTGGCTCAATGCCAGTGATTGGTCTGCACGCTATTTCCTTTACTATCCTACGACCCGGCGCAATCACAACGTCAACTATAGCCTGTTGCTGCCCAATCTGTTCTTGCTGATTTTCGCTTTCCTTGCGATACTCCACCACAAGGGTGGCTGGCTCAGAAAAGCTGTCCCGATATTTGTGGCAATAATCGTTTTGACGCTTGCGGAGACGTTCCTGGAGGCGGCAGGCCGACATAGTATGAAGCTAATCCCGTCGGTCATGGTCCTTGCGGCACATGGGCTACACAGAACTCTCAGCAGGAGCAGAGTTGGAGGTATATCATGAGTCGTTGGTTGCTTGGGGGCCTGGCCCTTGCCTTGCTGGTCGTTTTGGTTCTCGGCGCGGAGATAGTCTTACGGCTTGGTCCTTGGGAGATTGAACCTGCCTTGCGGCTGGACTACGAGACTTTCGTCGCTGACAAGGTGGCCCACAAGGGCGCCTTCAAGTACATATACATGCGGGACAATGACCTCTTCTGGAAGGGGCGGCCGAACACGAAGTGGACCGGCGCCGTTGGGCGTGACATCCCCGTTGAGATGAACTCTCATGGTTTCCGACAGCGGGAGGTCTCCATGGCCAAGCCTGCCTCCACTTTTCGGATAGCGTGTCTGGGTGATTCCAGGACATTTGGATTGGGAGTTTCTGAGGAGGAGACCTATCCAAGGCAGCTTGAACGGGTTCTCCGCGCGCGATGCCGGGATGATAATGATATTCAGGTGTTGAATCTGGGGATAATGGGCTATACCATGTTTCAAGGCCGGATATCACTCAACATACATGCGCCACAGATGCAGCCGGATGTGGTCACGTTCGCCTTTGGTTTCAATGATATGCTGCCGGCCAAACACCCGGATTCGGTTTTTTACGAGAACGGTCACGGTTGGCTAGGAAGGCTTAAGCAGTTCCTGCGCAAGAGCAAGTTATTTGTCATTTATGAGAGGCTAGTGCTCAGAGTTAAGAGAGAGTTCACCGGAAAGCACGAGCCTCGTATCCTTAGGGGTGAGAAGGAAATGATCGAGGACGTTGGCCTCGTCACGCTCGACGGCGAAATAGTGATTAGGAATCGCAGGGTGGACAAGGCTGAATACGCGGAGCTGGTGCTCAAGGTAATCGAATTCTGCAAAAGGCGTGGGATTGTACCGCTCATGATCAGTATCCCGCAGGTATCGGTGAACCCACCATATATAAGAAGACCAACCTACCACCAGCCGATGGTTTCTGTCTGCAAGGAACACCAGGTTGCTGTGGTTGATCTGTTTCCGGCCTTCGTTGAGTTCATTCAGTCGGGAGAGGAAGAGGAATGGCCAACCCGAGTCAGGATGCTCCTTCATAGCAACTGTCATCCTTCAGCATACGGGCATTCGTTGATTGCCAAGGGGATAGCCAAACAACTTGAATCACTTGGCGTGCTGCCGTGCGAGGAGAGCGACTGAGGGGCGATAGGCATAGCGCAAGTCGCCCCGGCGCGAATCGAGAGGCCAGCTATGCCCCATTTCACAGAGGCCTTGCCCGAATGATTCAAGGTCATGACTCTCATCGGTGTCGGGCGGGCTTTCTGAGGCTGGGTCATAAGTCGTTGCGGTTGTGTAGGGGCGTGGTCTCAGACCCGCCCTTTCGAATTGATGGTCGCATAAGATGCCTCGTATCCGCAGGAATTCATGTAAGCGGGCGGGTCTGAGACACCGCCCCTACGGGCCGATTCCGACAATCGCGTCGCGAATGAAAACCGCCGCGTTGATCTTGACAATCGGCCGTATTTCCTGTATCGTTGTTGTCTGAATGGACAGCGAAATCCTCGTCAATCGACTTATGACCCAGCCTCTTCTAGCCGGCCAAAGACAGGGTCTCGCGCGACAGAGTGTTTCGCGTGACGGATGCAGCAATCACTACGAAAGGCAGGCTGGAAAGCCCACCCCACATCTCATCGTCTCGCCTCGGGGAAGCTGTCGAAGGTCGAGGCGGCTCGGTGATCGCCGGCCTGGCGCCTACGGTTCGGCGAGCTGGAAGGTAGCGGTGCTTATTCCCCCTATGAACTCGGATGTCCAAGCGTCTGAAATCGCCGCCGCGAACGCATAGTATCCGGGTTCGACGATTGGTGGGAAATACGATGGCAGGTCGATCGTAATGAACGGATCGAGTGTCATGTTGGCCCCGGAGGGGATAGTAATGCTCTCCGCCCATGGGCAAACATCCGCTTCTTGCCATCTGCCTTCGGCCGTGAAACAGTAAAGGTCGCCTGCGCCTGTGATCAGCCCAACGTAAACGTCGAGCGACCTCGTCTCGCCGGGATTTGAGAGCGAAAGCGCACAGACGAGGCTCTCGCCGGGCGTGTAGTTGGGGCTTGAGACAGACACCGCGACCTCGGGCTGGTCCTTTGGAGTGAACTCTATCCTTGTTACGCCGCCAAGAGTCGCCACCCACACGTCACCCTCGTCATCCATGCAAATGCCTTCTGCCCTGTTGTCTGCAAGCCCTTCGCCTTGGGTGAAGCTCTCAAATCTCTCGCCGTCGTAACGCGAGATGCCGCCCGGTGTGCCGAACCAGACGTCGCCGTAAGGCCCGTAGCTGATGGCCGTCACGACAAAGCCTGCCAGCCCCTGCACCTTATCAAATGTCGTCATGCCTTCCTCGTCCCAGCGTACTGCGCCCATGCTCGTGCCCAGCCACACGACATCATCACGCTCTGCGTTCATCGAGTAGATGCTGTTGGACGGTAGCCCGTCATCAACCGTATAGTGGCGCATTTGGCCGCCATCCAGTACCGCGAGCCCTCCCCCAGCGGAGCGATTCCCCATGAGGATAACTCCCGCCGGACTGACTGCTACGACCTCGACCGACACAAAAGGAAGGCCGTCATCTGTAGTCAGCGAATGGAAGTTCACGCCGTCAAACGCAGAAAGGCCCCCATCGGTCCCTGCAAGCACCAAATCGCCCAGCATCGCGAGCGAATGAACAGTATTGTCGCATAGCCCGTCGCTGGTGTCGAAAAAAGTCCATTCCTCGCCGTCGAGGCGCACGAGCCCAGCTTCGTTGGTTCCGGCCCACAGTCTGCCAGCCGGGTCCTCCACGATTCCATTCACCGTGCCGAGGGGTTTTCCCGCTACATCCGAATAAGAACGCCACAGTCCACCCGATTGCACGGACAGGCCGCCTTCGCATCCGAACCACACGTTGCCATCGGTAGTCGCCGTTACGCATTGAACGCGATTATCCAACACACCCTGGAGCGACGCGAGAAGGACGATGTTATTCTGATGCCAGCACCAGAGCCCGCTTTTGGCTGTTCCCACATAGACGTTACCGTCCTCGTCTGCCGCGATCGACAAGAGCTGATCGTCTGGCAGACCATCCATACGATTGAAGGATAGCCAGCTGGAGCCGCCGTAAAGCGATATGCCGATCTCCGTCACGGCCCAGACATAGCCGTGCGGGTCCGTGAAGAGGTCGGCGATGACCGAGCCTTCAATGCCGTCGCCTCCGGTGAACGTCCGCCAGTCGCTGCCATCGAAGAGACAGACCCCTTCACCGTGAGTGCCGACGAAGAGGCCGTCCAAGGACGCGGTCAGACAGTTGACGTTGTCGCTGGCAAGCCCCTCAACTGAGGTGATCTCTCCCCAGTCCGAGCCGTCGAACACCGCTAGTCCCTCGGTCGTGGCGAAGTAGAGAGCGCCTGCGTATTCTGCAATGTCCCTGACCCAATTGTCGATAAGCCCGTCCTGCGTTGTATAGCTCACAAAGTCTTGCCAGTCAAAGGCCGTGACGCCGCCCGTCGTGCCAAACCAGACGCTGCCGTCGCTCTTGACATAAACCGCCTCAACCCTCGGGCTGACCAGCCCCGTGGTCTCGTCGAAGCTGGTCCACGTCTCGTTGTATAGCCTGCTTGCGCCTCCGAAGGCCCCTGCCCACACGCCGGACGAAAGGTCTGGTGCGAGGGAGGAGACCTGGTTGTGAACCAGCCCTCTCGATGTCGTGAATATCTCGCTCGAACCATCCACCATGCACCACCGCACAAGGCCGCCGTCCGTCCCAACCCAGATGAACGGGCCCTCGACGAGTATCGCCCTTGTGATGATATTGGTGTTTGTGAAGGTCTCAAACCTCACTGCCCGCGAGAGAACCGGGAAACTCAAGACCGCCACCAGCAAGACCGAAACAACGAATCTTCTCATAGCTCACTCCTTCCTCACAGAGCCATAGCTTTGGTGAATCCTCTAATCGACCTTGGCAGTGTCAAATCCAAACCGCGACCACCGGTACGGTGCGCTTCACAGTATAATCTAATCTCCTTTGTCAGGAATATCAAGCCAGAATCCCGAAAAATCAGATTGAGGGTGATAGACCTCGCGTAGTCCACTCGTTTGGCCTTCTCAGCTTGCAGTTATCGCGACTCCGGTCGGTTTCTGACCTGCAACCGTTGGGTGCCTGGGAGTGCGTTCACCGCGTCAAAGACTCGCCGAACGGAGAGGAGAACGCTTTGGCTTGACGCGGCCTGACGCGGCACGGGCTCTGGCGAGCAACGTCCTATCCTCCGGAGCGCCGCTTCCAAACGCGAAAGAGCGATCTATCAGAGAGCGGCGCCGGGTCACCGCCAATGAAGTCCGCCGCGCGGCGGACGCACTCCAAAAGGGCCGCCGCCGAGCCCGACACCCCTCAATCTGATCCTTCGCGGTGTCACCCCTTCCTTGACAATAGGTGGCAAGCTAGTGATCATTTTGCTGATGCTTTTTTTGTAGATTGGGCTCAAAGCCGGGGGACATACTTACCCTGGCCGGGAGCACCGAACGATAATAAGGAAGAGAAATTGGCAGACAATGTGGCCATCTCTAAGAAGGATTTAGAGAGCTCCCTGAAAGAGGGCGAGAGACCGGGCGTGCTGATCCTTACAGGCCAGGACCTTCAGGGAATCAGCGTTGAGCAAGCAGACCTGAGGCAGGCCTTCTTGGACAACAACGATTTTCGGGGCGCCGACCTCAAAATGACAGATATGAGCTTCTCGCGGCTGACCTTCTGCGCTCTCGATTTTGCGGACCTTTCCGCTGCCAACCTCACTCACGCGGATTTCTGCGGCTCTTCGCTTCGCCACGCGCGCCTCGTTGCGACGTTCTTGCCTAGCGCGAATTTCCAGAAAACTGATTTGGGTGCCGCCGACCTAAAACACTCCTATGCGGCCAGCGCAATCTTCAAGGACGCCAATTTGAAGTTCTCGGTCATGTCCTTCTGCGATCTCTCAGACGCCATCCTGGACGGAGCCAACCTCACCGGCTGTACGCTCAGGGAATCGTCGCTCAAAGCGGCCCACCTGATTGGCGCGTTTCTTCGCGGGACTGATCTCAGAGGCACCAACTTGAAGGGCGCAGTTATGGATCGCTCGCTCGTTCTTAGCTGTGACCTGAGAGGCGCAACGTTACTTGGCATCTCGCTCAAAGGGGCCACGCTTCGCAACGTGGTTACGGAAAAGGCCAATCTGGCGGGAGCCTCCCTCGTTGGTTCTCGGATTGCGGGATGTGATTTCTCCAAATCGAACCTATCAAGGGCCAATTTCGCATCGGCGGAGATAACCGACACCCAATTCGACGGGGACTATCTCAATTTCTCGTCTTTTGCCGGCGCTGAACTCAAGAACTGCTCATTCTCGGAGGCACATCTCGAGAACGCGGATTTCACCGGGGCCAGGCTCTCAAATGTCGATTTCCACGGGGTCAACTTGAGCACCGTGAAGGGCCTTATGTAGGGGTGCTGCTTGGCCGCACCCCCTTGCTCTTAGGGCGGGGCAAGCGCCGCCCCTACACGACGGGGATGCCCCTGCAGTGGCAGGCTGGAAAAGCCCGGCCCCACATGCGATCGGAACCCCGAACCGGAGCCGTTCAGTCCCCTCCTGCAGCATAGGGCGTGGTCGCAATTGCGATTCGCTCAAATCCGACCTGTTTGGCCGTGTCCATCACGCGCACTACTGAGCCGTGCTTCACGTTTTCGTCCGCCTTTATGACGAGCAGACCTTGCTCAGTGCGCTTTCGTTCGTGAGTGAGAGCGGCGGCGAGACCCTCCCACTTGACCTTCTCGTCGCCGACGAAGACTAGCCCGGCTGCCGTCACGGTCAATCGCGTCGCATCTCCATGAGATGTATCCGAGGTTTTCGCCTGAGGCAACCTGATGCTTATCCCGGGCTGAGCGACGAAACTCGTGGAGATCATGAAGAAAATCAGAAGCAGAAGCACCACGTCAATCAGCTGGGTCAGGTTTATCTCCGGCCTCGGCGGCCCCGTCGCTCCGAAATCCAATCACAATCCTCCTCTTCTAAGCAGGCATTCTCACAATTAGAGGCTCCGCTGTCAAACCACGAGCGAACGCGGCAATCCTGTAGGGGCAGGCCCCCGTGCCTGCCCTCCTACCTCAACCGCCAACCGCCCCAACGTTCTGAACAAGCGTGTCGATGACGCTCTTCCGTATGGCCTCAGAGAGCGTCTTGCACGCGGCCAAGAGCTCGTCAGCCTCGGCCTTTGTCTTTTCTACGAAATCCTTGTCCTCGATGCCGGCCAGGTTGATTACCACGTTCATATAGGCGCCCTCGGCCGCGGCGTAGCCCATGAGCGCGGAGACGCCGGCGTCGCTGAGCGAGTTGACGTTGCCCCGCTCCGCCACAGTCTTTGAGAGCTTCAGCGCATCGAGCGACTTCCTCAGCACAGAGAGCGGAACCAGCGTCGCCTCCTTGGTCGCCTCCTGAATCGCCTCGTTCCGCGCCTCCTTCTGCTCGGGCGTCTTTTTCTTCATGCGCATCTTCGCCATGACGTTGTCGAAGGCCTCGGCGTCCGCGTCAATCGTCTGAAGGAACTCGTCCTTCATCGGCTGCCCAGCGAGCGCGACCTCGGCCATCTCGTCGTTCTTGTCTTCGTAGCCCTTCTTGCCGTGCGTCAGGTTCGCAACCATCGCCGCAAGCGAGGCGCACATGGCGCCAGCGAGCGCTGCGACGCTTCCGCCGCCGGGCGCCGGCGAATCGGTCGAGAGCTCGTCCGCGAAATCGCAGAGCGTCATGGCCCTGAGAGCGTTCTCATCGTCGGCGAACTGATACTCGATGATCTTCTCCTTCGGATTGAAAGGCGCGACCTCGCTCATGCCCAGCGACTGCGCCGCGATGCGGATCAGCTCTTTCTCCGGCTGGCCGGGGCATTTGCCCTGCTTTTCGAGGTAGTAGCGGCCAGCTGCGAGCATCGCCGCCTTCGGGATGAGGCCGACGAGCTCGGTTCCCGTTACGACCAGCCCCCGCTTCAGCGCCTCCTCACGGCAGACCTCAACCGCGAGATGATGCGGCGTCACCTTGTAGTTGGTCAGGTTCATCGAAATCTGCGCCATCGAATACTCGTCGATGTACCAGCCCGTGCCCTTGCAGAACGTCAGCCGGCCTGGAACATTGATCGCCTTGCCGTTCTTGTCCCGGACGATCTTGCCGTTCTCGTCGCGCTTGGAGCGGCCCGCCTCGCGGATGCTCATCGCGATATCTCTTGCCTTCTTTCCGTCCCGGGTATTCAGGTTGACGTTGTAGGCGATTAGAAACTCCCTTGCCCCTATCGTCGTGAGGCCGGACTTGGCGTTGAAAACTGGCGCCCCGAAGTCAGGCGCCCACTCCGGGTCCTTGAGCTTCTCAGGCAGCCCCTCGTATTCACCCTTGCGGCAGTTCGCTAAGTTCTGCCGTTCAGGCTTCTGAGCCGCCTCCTCATATAGATAGACTGGAATGCCGAGCTCATCCGCCACGCGCTTTCCGACCTCCTTCGCTATCTCAACGCAGTCGTCCATCGTAACGCCCGCCACAGGGACGAAAGGGCACACGTCGGTTGCGCCCATCCGGCCGTGAGCACCCTTGTGCTTGCTCATGTCGATGAGCTGCTGCGCCTTTTTGATCGCCTTGAAAGCCGCCTCTTTGGCAGCTTCCGGCGTCCCAATGAACGTTACGACCGTGCGATTTGTGTCCGCGCCCGGGTCAACGTCGAGGAGCTTA
The DNA here is from genome assembly GCA_965372715.1 of uncultured bacterium. Taxonomy (GTDB): domain Bacteria; phylum B130-G9; class B130-G9; order B130-G9; family B130-G9; genus CAYZPW01. The sequence continues at coordinate 47,847 of CBDVDH010000013.1, forward strand.
ACGCCCGCCGTATCCGCAATCTCGCCCGTTATCTCGTCGATGACCGCCCTGTCCCGGCCCTCGCTGAAATTCGGCACACACTCCACAAGCTTCAACATGCTCTCACCTCTTAATCTCAAATGCTGATTCGTCTGCTAATGGCCCAAAATTGCAGTCTATAATAATATGCGAGGGACGGGGGAGGTCAAGGAGGCAGTTCTAATTGCGGATTGCGGATTGGGGATTACTGGTGTAAGCGGGCTGTCTTGATGGAACTGACGACCATCGAGAGGATTTCATTTGCCTCTTTCTTGAGATCGGCGACTCGGCTTTCATCCACCAGGCCAGCCTCGACGATCAGCTCCATCCAATAGACCGCCTCGTCGCATTCCTCCTCGACGATTGCCATTTTCGCGACGAAATCTTTGGGGGATTTGGCTCGGCAAGATGCTCGGTAATTCGCCCCGACCGACGTCCCGCATCGAATTAGCTGTCTACCGGTAACATCTGCCGTCCGCGACTTAGGCAATGCCTCAACGAGCCGAATCACGCTCAGGGCAAATGCCTTCGTCCTGTTCCTGAATTCCTCAGCATTCATAGCCAAAATAATATGGATAATCTCTCAATTCCGCAATCCGAAATCCCCAATCCGCAATCCGAAATCCCCAATCCGAAATCGGCACGCTCCACAAGCCTCAACATACTTCCACCTCTTAATCTCAAACGCTGATTCGTCTGGTAACAGCCCCAAATCGCAGTCTATAATATGCGAGGGGAGGGCGAGGTCAAGGAGGCAATCGGCACCCCACAATCCGCGGCCTACACCAAAGGCCACCCAACCGACGCTATGACCATTCTCCGGACTCCGCCTGTCACTTCTTTTTCAGACACCGTGCGGTCGAGGCGAGGTTAAAGCAGGATCCTGTCCCGATTCGCATTTGTTATGCCACTTGAGTTCATGGTAGAGTTGACAGAGCCGGACGACGGCTTAATTCGCTGCCAGTAGACATCAGATAGCGAACATAGGAGTGACAGCTTGAGGGTCGAATCCGTGGATGTTCTCCAGAACACGTTGGCTGACTCCGTCTTTCATTACGCCTCGGATCGCAAGAAGGCGGCCGGTCGCGCGCTGGGCACGCTCGTGGAACTCGTAACGTTCTACACGCTGCGCGCCTGGGGTCTTTGTGACCACATCGTAATCGAACGCTCGATACCTGAGTTTGCCAATCCGGATATTCTGCATAATGTCGAGTTCTCGCTGCACCCAATCACCGCACGGTACGCGGTTGTCGTCGATCCCCTGCATCTGCCACTCACCCCCGCGAAACTCAGAGGACACATCGTTCACCTGAATACAAGAAGACTCAAGTCTGTGCAACTCGTTTCCACGGATAACGTGAAACGTAACGCTTGCGTGCTTGTGGAGGACGAAGCGGGCATCGTCGTCGCCAATGTCGATCAGATAGGCCCCTCCAACTGCCATGTGACCGTGTGTGAGCTTCTGCCTCACCCGTTTGCCATATTCGAGTGTAAGCGCGTGGGGGTAGAGGAAGGGATGCGCAAAGGGCCGCAAACCATTGAGAAGGCGAAGCAGGGCGCCTATGTAGCTCGAACAGTGTCAGCTCTTCAGAAGGTCCGTCTTCGCAATGGGTAGTTTCAGGGGGTTGTGGAATTGCCAGATCGCACGTTCCACACCGGTCCCTACTCAGCAGTGCTCAAAGAGGTAATCGAAGGCTCATGTCCAGATCTCCTTCGTGGGTTCATCCTCACTGTCGGAGTTGTCAGCAATCACGGAAACTGGTTTACCTCGGACAATCCCAACAAAGAGCTTCGGGTTCTGGCACAGTCCTACGATTGGTTGCTCTTCCTTACGGATGAGGGATTGTCACAGTTCATCGACAGACTTCTGCTGAACCCACCGCCAGAGCTGAATCCGGCGCGAGAGGCATTCCTCGCGAGCTACTCAGGTAGAGCCGGTCACAACAGGTTTACCAAGGTTCGGATTGGGGTCCTGGCAGACGAAGCGCTGCGAAGCTATTTCGGTACTCACGAGACCGAGGTTGAGACTTGGTTCAACGTTATTGCTCCGCGGGGGCGCAACCTCAAAGGACTGATAGCCGACCTTCGCCGGTTGGCCGGCAAGAATTGGAAGGAAGTGGGTGTAGGATGACCGCAGGACGTAACACGTCGTCTCTTAGCCAGGGTTGGTGCACACCGCCGAAGTACGTGAACGCAATCCGGAGGTTCTTCGGCGGGACGATCGAGCTAGATCCGTGCTCTAACCGCCATTCAATCGTTGACGCGAACGTCGAATACATGCTACCCGAGGTGGACGGACTTGCCGCGCAATGGGACTACCGCACAGTATTTGTCAATCCACCGTATGGCGCGGATCGACGGCGCGGGACAACGATCCGCGACTGGCTCTGCAAGTGCGCGGACGCGCACTCAAGATATGGCGCCGAGGTTCTGGCGCTCGTTCCAGTGGCTGCAAACACCCAGCACTGGAAGCTTCACGTGTGGCGTGCAGCGACAGCGGTAGCGTTTCTCTACGACACGCGCCTCCGCTTCCTCGTTGAGGGTCGAAATAGCGGCAAGGGTGCTCCGATGTCCTGTGCAATGGTGTATTGGGGGCAGCACTATGACCGCTTTGAGAAGTCCTTTCTTAGATTCGGAGCGGTGGTTGATCTACGTCACTTGCATGACAAGAACGTTGGGGTCGCTGAACACCCAAGCCTATTTGACGCGCAAGCGGTGTAATCTCCCGTCTAACCTGCAATTGGGAGAATGAGCATGGATTCCAAATGCGAGATCTTCTTCTGGGGTGAGGCGGACGACGCGTTTGTGGCTGAGGTTCCCGAGCTTGCAGGCTGCATGGCCGATGGCAAGACCTATCAGGAAGCGCTCTGGAATGCCGAGCAGATCATCAAGGAGTGGATCGAGACCGCCCGATCAAACAAATAATCCGCAATCTGAAATCCGAAATTCGCAATTGGCGGGTCGCCTTGCCCGTATCCTCGTGTGAATAGGGCGAAATCCCTTGCGTTAGTGTTTAGGCGCCCTTGCGGCGTATTTCCTAAGCGAGGGCGGAAGCTTGTTGTAGGTGGTCGTGGGTGATGGGACCAGGGACGGCTGGCCGTTCTTCGCCATGATCGCCGTGCCCTTGTCCTTGTCCAGCAGGAACTCGACGAATGCCAAGGCGGCCTTCGGATTGCGCGAGCTCTTCGGAATCGTCACGCCATAGACCATCGGTGCGCCTCGCTTAGCAATGGTCTCACCTGGCTTCTTACCCGTCACGTCAACGGACACAGTCCCGTACCAATCGGCCAGCTCGGAGTTCTTGAGATTGATCTCGTCGGGAAGAAGGAGGTAGTTGAGCCTGTGCTGCCGGGCGACCGAACGATACAAGAAAACGTAATCGATCGCTCCCGCCTCGAGCAGGGCAAGAAGGTCAACCTCCTTTGGCCGGATGTATCTAACGTCCTTTCTTAGCACCTCTGCGGCCAGGCCGGGTTTTTGGTAGTATTTCTCGGCGAGTCTCATCGTCAGGACGGCTCGATAGCCGCATGGGTCGCTATTGGGGTCTGACCTGCCGAACCTGACGCCTTTTTCCATCAGGACCTCAAACCAGTTATCACGGTTGATCCTGTCTGAACCACGGGAAGAATGATGATAGACGATCGTCATCTCATTTGCGGCGAACTTGATGTTCCAGTTCGCGTGTTCAGGAATCAAGAGTGTGTCGATGACGGTATAGTCGGCGGAGGCCATCACGTCACAAGGCCGCTTTAGGTCCGAGACCTTCCGGGCGCAGGTCCTGCTGCCGGCCGCCTCACAAAGCACCTTCACGTTGGGATGCTCCTTCATAAAAGCGCCCGCGATCTGTTTGAACGGGACGGCCAGGCTCCCGGCGTGGAAGACAACCAGCTTGCCGGAAAGACGAGGCTGTTCCTGCTCACATGACGCGACTGCGCTCACGATTGTGAGCGCAAGCATCAGCAATGCGGTTGGTGTCGTCATTCTGCCCTTTTGAACGACTGTGCCGACATTCTCTTCACGGACCCTGCGGCGTTTCATACCAGTCCATGTCGAGGCCATAGCCCCACAGGTAGGGACCAGTGTTGTGGCGCCACTGCTTGTTCTCGTCGAACACCGGCACGTTGCCTTGAGCGTCCGCCTTGTATTCAGCCCAACACTCGCCGCCTGTGTCCATCGCAAGCGGGAAGGTCAGTCCATGCTCGTCCCTAAACGCCGCCAGATCGTCGAAAGTCTCATTGGCCGCGTCGATGTCAATACCCAGAACTACAACGTCTTTGTCCTTGTACGGCTGATAAACGTTCTCCTCGTAGGCCGGCGCCGCCGTGGCACACCGGCTGTCCGACGTTTCAAGCAGAAACAGCACGACGATCTTGTCGGAGTAATCCGACAGGTTGACCGTCTCATGGTCAATGCTCTCGACCGAAAAGCCCGGAGCCTGGTCCCCCTCCGCCAAGAACGCATGCCCCAAAGCGGGCGCAAGCAGCAAGACACACAACACACTGAATCCCATTGCGTTCGCTTTCATTTCCCTCTCCCTCCTGATTTGACTTGTATAAATGCCCATCCAACTGATGGGTCGAATCAGTGGCATAACCGCAGGGGCTAACGGTCCATCCCCCTGCATCAGCTGCAGTTCCGAATCACCCCTGAATGATGGCCCCGGATTGTAGCACAACGGGAGGACGGGATGCAAATTGGATTCGTCCGCGCCGATGTGCCGGTGAGGATGAGGACCTGACTGCTTTGACCGGCGATTCACCGGGACTTAGATCAGATTAAGATCTTTTAGCTCCGATTCGTACTTGGCGATTACTTCGGCCACCCATTTGCTGACCATATCTCCGAGTGGTCCAAGATTCTTGTAATCCGTTATACCAAGGGCCTCGGCCGCTCGATGCATATCGACATGGGTGCAGTCCTTGAATGCAACGACCTTGCTGATGATGGCTTTCGAATTTGATGAATGCCTCCCAATCCGGTGCTTGAAAAAATCCGCAAATATGTCAATAACCTCAACTTCTGTACATTCCGGGTGCTTTGTCAGCGGGCTGCCCAGCCGTAGGAGACAATTTCTCCGTTGTTTACCTTTGCCTTTGCTGCATGTGGGTAGGACATGCCCTTTAGACTTTGCGTCCTTTTGCAGGCGGAAGACACCTGAGACGACCCCCGAAATCATGACTTGACACATGACAAAAGCAACGCCCAGTAGGTTCTCTACCACCTCGCATTCGTCCTCCGCAACTACGTCGAGATATTCTTGGTTTCCGCAGTCTTCTGCCTCGCGGATTGTGGCGCCGCAGTCCGTGATCGCGCTGCCGAGTGTGTCAAGAACACTCAACAAGACGTGATCCGACATTTGCATTCGAATCAACTGGAGTCTCAAGGCGTATATATTCAGGGCAGCAAAGCGCCGGGAAGGACTATTTCCTTCTGTATTACCCATCTTTTGGATCCCCAAGTAAGTCTTGAGAAAAGCATGATATATGATGTCGGTTGGGGCGTGCGGTGGAGGTGCTGTCCATTGTTGCTTTCTGCTCGTTGATGTGTGGTGTTTCCTACTCGGAATCATGTAGCCTTGCGCTAACTTCTTCAGGCGACGCGGCTTCAAAGAAGAGCTCCAACGCTTCCTTCAGGTTGCTCCTCGCCTCGTCAACGGTGTCCCCTTGGCTTGCAACATCTACTTCGGGACACAATGCCACGTAACCGTCGCCTTCTCTCTCTATGATTGCGGTCAATTGCCTACTCACGCATCACCTCTCATCGTTGCCTTATGTCGTTGTTGTGCCTTATGGCGCTCACCCTAATCGCAGCAGTCTCGATGAGGATACTGCTCCTGATCGGCGTGCCTGTCAATCGGGTCGAGGCGAGGGTTTCGTGCTTACATTTCTGCCGACTTCTGCTATACATTGGCAATGAGCGGCGGCACCATTTGACGCCCCTATGGAAGCCAAGCGTTGGAGGAAGCAGAAAAGTGCCTTTGAATATCAATGATGAACTTGAATCAGTCGCGAGGTCTCTCAACGAAAGCGGCATCGCATACGCGCTCTGCGGAGGATTGGCGGTGGCCGTTCATGGATACCCGCGAGCCACTCAGGATATCGACATGCTGATAAGAGAATCGGACCTGAATCAGGCAATAGCCCTTCTTGGCAAAAAGGGCTATTGTCTATCGGCGGGATTTGCTCCTTTCGATGTGGGAAAGGAATCGGAATCGCGGGTCTATCGCGTCTCTAAGGCGAGCGGCGAGGACCTCCTTACCATCGACTTGGTTCTTGTCTCTCCGATTATGGAGGACGTTTGGGAGGACCGGGATACCTTCCAGGTTGACGATTATGAGATAACGGTCGTTTCTCTATCGGGATTGAAGAAGATGAAACGGCTTGCGGGAAGACCGCAAGACCTTGTAGATTTGGAGCGACTGGAAGATGTGGAGCGAGATGATGAATCCGGACAACAAGAAGATCAGTCGCGAGATTAGCCGGGATATGTCCCCGGAAGCGATTTCCCGGAGGCTCAGGATAGTCTCTGACCTTCGAATCCTCTGCCTCAAGCTCGGCCGAGCGAAGAAGCTCAAACTCGAAAGGACCAGGTCCCAGCAATCGGAGCCACCGGAGCAATCCGCAGACGCGGATGCAGGATGATTTCCATCGTCGTTATGCGTGCAAAGAGAAGGGGGAACGCGATGATCGAAAAGCCCGGTGAGCTGTTCGGCAAATCTCGATTTCCGCGATGTAAACACTCGCCCCGAAGTTAGTGATTGACAGTGGAGGCAGAAAGCCCGCTGCCGGTCAGCGCTAGTCCCTTTGCCCCTTTTTCCCTTTGTCCTTTTCTCCCCCCTCAACTGGGCGACTCGCCGTGTTGACGGAAAAGACCCACGCCACTATAGTTGTTCTGCAATTGATGCTTGCATACGGGCAGTTGGGTTTTTGCCTGACCAGCCCGCGCAATTGACAGCGTGCTGGCGTAGCTCAGTTCGGCTAGAGCACCTGACTGTGGATCAGGAGGTCTCGGGTTCAAGTCCCGACGCCAGTACTTTTGTGTATCCTTTGCCGTGGTTTCATAGTTTGCAGGGGACTGGGATTAGAGATAGTCATGGACGAGAAAAACAAGCGGCCGAAGGCGAGGCTCGCGCGCGGTTTCCGTGATGTCATTGGCGCGGACCTCGTTGCCCGGTACAACATGATCGAGACGATCCGCAAGGTTTACGAGCTTTACGGCTTCATGCCGCTTGAGACGCCAACGGTCGAGTTCGCGGACATGCTCGGCAAGTTCATTCAGGAGACGGGTCTTCCCGATGAGGGTGTGTTCTCGTTCAAGGCCGACCAGCCAGACTGGCTTGCACTAAGATACGACCTCACAGCGCCTCTTTCGCGCTTTGTTGCCCAGCACAAGGACCTGCCCAAGCCGTTCAGGCGCTATCAGATCGGGTCGGCGTTCCGCATCGAAAAGCCGGGGCCGGGGCGGTTCCGGGAGTTCATCCAGCTTGACATCGACACGGTGGGCAGCGCGAGCATGGCGGCCGACGCGGAGATATGCTGCGCCCTCTGCGACGCCTTTGACGCGCTCGGCCTCGATGGCATGTTCGTGGTCAGGGTCGGTAACCGACGGGTCCTGAACGGCGTGCTCCAGGCGGCGGGCGTCGATACGAAGGGCGGCGGCGGCATCATCTCGACGCGGGTGATGCGCTGCATCGACAAGTTCGAGCGCCTGGGCCTGAGCGGTGTCGCGGAGCTTCTGAGGCAGGGCCGTATGGACGAATCGGGCGACTTCACGGAGGGAGCGGGTCTGACCCAGGCGCAGGCGGAGGTTGTTACAGAGTATCTGAAGGGGTCGGGAGAGAGCAGGAAAGAGGTTTGCGAGGCGCTGAGAGCGATCGTCGGCGAATCCGAGGAAGGGAGGAGCGGCGTCGATGAGCTGGTAGAGATAGACGAGTTCCTGACGGCGGCCGGTTATGACGAGCGAAAGGTGATCTTCGATCCGACAATAGTCCGAGGGCTGACATACTACACGGGGCCAGTCTATGAGGCGTCGCTTATTGACGAGAATGGTCGCTTTTCAAGCAGTATCGCGGGGGGCGGGAGGTATGACAACCTCATCGAGCGTTTTACGGGCCAGAAGGTCCCCGCGACTGGCGCCTCAATTGGGCCTGATCGCTTGCTTGCGCTCCTGATTGGCCTTGGGAAGGTCTCGGAGTCGCTTTTGGCGCCGGTTTTTGTTACTCAGATGGACAGGGCCTGGGCGAAGGACTACCAAGCGATGACGTTCGAGCTCAGGCGCGCTGGTATCCCTGCGGAGCTCTTCCTGGGGAGGGCCAGCATTGGCAAGCAGCTGAAATACGCCGACCAGCGTAACATGCCACTTGCGGTGATCGCTGGGGAGGACGAGTTTGCAAGCAAGACCGTCTCTATCAAGGACCTCCGCCGGGGCAAGCGGGTCGCGTCTGAAGTATCCGAGCGGTCGGAGTGGCTGAAGCACGAACAGACCCAGGAGACGGTTCCCCGCGGGCGGCTCGTCGAGCGCGTAATCGAGCTTCTGGCCAAGTATCCAGACGGCTAGGAGGGACCCCCATCCAGGACCGAATTGTGAGGAACGATAGTAAGGACAGCGGGCATCCGGATGAGCATCCCGTGCTCTACATTATGGGTCGGCCGGTGGAGAACCCGGTCGTCATCGACCACAGCCCCGATTGCCTGACGCTGGACAAGCTCGTTGCGGTCGCGCGGGGTGACGACGAGGGGCGGCTGGCGCGCGTCGTCGTGGCAGAGGAGAGCCTCCGGCGGACCGAGCGAAGCGCGGCTATGATTCAGAAAGCGGTCGTCAAGGCTCAGAGCGAGTTTGCGTCTGCCTCGCCCGAGAACCGGCACTTATTCCTCATCTACGGCGTGAACACGGGCTTCGGCATCAATCGCGACAAGCCCGTGGAGTCCTATGCTGACTGCTGCAAGCTCTCCGAGAATATCCTCTTCAGCCATGCGACTGGTGTTGGGTCGCCACTTCCATCCGAGATCGTCCGAGCGACGATGCTGCTTCGCTTACGGACGTTCGCGCAGGGTCGGTCGGGCGTCAGACCCGAGTTGCTCGTTCTTCTCGCCGAGATGCTCAACCGCAAGGTTCATCCGATGGTCCCCTCTCAGGGGAGCGTTGGCTCGTCCGGCGACCTGTGCTCGCTTTCGCACCTGTCGCTCGTTCTCATCGGCGAGGGAAACGCTTGGGTTGAGCCTGATTACCCCGCCCGTACCCCACACACATGGGACGACACGGTCGATGCGAGGCGCGGCCTGATGACAGGACGCAAGGCGCTGAGAGCGGTCGGGCTTGAGCCGCTGCGAGCGCCCGAGGTCCCGAACGGCTCTATTGCGGCAGGAATGCGCTTGGCTCCCAAGGAAGGTCTGGCTCTGACCAACGGCGCGACCGTCGCGACTGCGATTGCCGCGCTTGCCACCTACGACGCAGGTCTGCTCTTGACCTCATCCAATCTCACCGGGGTGATGACGCTTCAGGCTATGGGCGGGACAACTCGCGCATTCGAGCCGTGCGTGCACGAGGCGCGGCGCCACAAGGGTCAGAAGGCCGTCGCGGAGGAGCTCATGTCATTCATCAACAACCCCGACCCATCCGGACTCGACAACCGTGCGGCCGTCATGTTTCAGACGCAGGACGACTATAGCCTGCGAGCGATGCCTCAGGTGCACGGCGCGGCGCTATCTGCGGTATGGCACGCGCGGGAGGTGATCGAGGGGGAGATGAATGCCGTAACTGACAACCCTCTAGTCTTCTGCGAGTCGGAGGACCAGGGCCAAAAGCCCTACGACGAACGGGTGGGGCGTCAGGTGAGCCTGTGGCCCCTGTATTCGGCGGCCAACTTCCATGGGGAGCCGATAGGCCTCGTCGCGGACTACCTGAAACTCGCTGTTTCGGAACTCGCAAACATCTCCGAACGCCGCGTGCAGATGCTCTTGGACGTCAACAGAAACCGGGGCCTGCCCGCCAATCTCTCCGGGGGCAGAAGCGGCCTCGATAGCGGCTTCATGATCTTTCAATACACGGCCGCGAGCCTCGTTTCTGAGAACAAGGTGCTGTGCCATCCGGCGAGCTGCGATTCGATACCCACGTCGTCCGACGCGGAGGACCACGTGGCGATGGCCACGACCGCGGCGCGGCATCTGCGAACGGTCGTATTGAATCTCGCGAACGTGCTGGCGATTGAGTTCATCTGCGCGACCCAGGCGCTAGCGTTTCGGACCTCTAAGCGTGGTCTGCTATTGACCCTCACGGGTGCGTCTGGATGGGGCGCCAATGACCTCGCCAAGCCCACGTCTCAGGCCGCATTCCAGATGAGCGAACCCTGTAAGGCGGCGACCGAAATGGTTCTGTCAGTCTCGCGATTTGTGGTTGACGACGGGGATTTCGCAGAACTCTCGCCCCACGTCAGGATTGAATCGGTACGGAACCTCCTCGTGTCTGGCGGTCTGCTCCGCGCGGCCACAAAAAGGCTAGGCCGAAAGCCGTAGAACCGCCGGCCGAGAGGGACTCTACGGTGCAACGTGGAGTTCAGGCCAGGGGTCGCTCGTTTGCCCCAGGGTGTCGGCCGCGAGAATCTGGAGCTTGTATCGCCCAATGGGCACGTCGGTCGGAATCTGAAACAGAGTTGAATAGATGCCGTCGCCAGCAAACGCATCCCCGGACAGGCCCTCGTCATTGAGGAGCACCCCTAATCGCATGCTGTCAAACATGAGCTCTACCAGCTGGACCGCGTTGCCGTCGCCAAACGCCTGGGGCATCGCGACCGCGTGTAGGGCGTGCCCAGGGCCCAGCATCTGCGAGTGCATGAATCCGCCCGCGAGAATCACCGGCGCCTGAGCCGACGTGTCCCTGGTCTGGAACCAGTGGGTGTCATCTCTCAGGCAGTTGCCGACAAAATCGCAAGCCGCGATCTCGAGGTCGTAGCGCGTGTCCGGAGCGAAGCCTCCGGAGGGGGTATAGGCTACTGACAGAAGGCGCTCACCGTTGATACGAGCGATCTCAGCCGAGACGCTCGTCCCGTTCACCGAAAGCTCCACCGTGCTCACGTCAACCCCAATTCCCGAATCGGCGAGCCTGAACGAAAGCGTGGTGTTGGGTGGGACTGTTGCACCCGTGTGGGGGCTCACATCAGAAAGGACGGGCGGGGCACTATCGCGAACGTAGTCTGAGAGGTAGTAGGTGCAGTTCTCGATTAGCTGGGTCCGCTGGCCTACGTCGTCTGATACGTATGGGACCGCGAAGGTCATGTAGATGATCTGTCCACCGTCCGCGTCGATGGTGTTGTCGTCGAAGTATATTAGCCCCGGCTGGGAATAGCGCGACCAGTTGTAGAGCACGTTGCCATCTGCCGCGGGCACGCAGACATCCCTCGTTGCGAGGAATTCTCCATAGAACCCGACCGTGGACTCGAGCGCGTGCGGGGTCGTCGCGAGAGTCGCTTCGGGGCTTCTGAGAATGAGTATGTCGCCGTAGTCGGCCTTCCAGGAATCGATGTGCAGAACGTACTGCTTCAGATCAGAGAGGGGCGTTGGATATTGCTCGCACGCGCTCCAGGCGAGGTCGCCCGCCTCTATCAGAAGCCGCCCGCCCGCGAGCACGTAATCGACGAGGCCCTCGTGGTACGCCGGCATCGGCTCGGATGCGTCGCCCAGGCAATAGACCACGATGTTGAACGGGGCGTCCGGTAGGTCCTCGCCGGGCGCGTGTGCGTTGACCACATATCCGGCGGCCTCGAGCGTCTCCAAGAAGACACCGGCGGAATCGCCGGAGTTGTCATCTATCAGCAGCACAGACCCCAGGGACGGGACGAGGGAGAACGTGAAATAGCCCTCCTCTGGAAGGGCAGCGTGATTAGGCGTCTTCGCAACGTCGGTGGCTTCGAGGCGATACCACACGCGGTCGCCCGGCGCAAGACCCGTCGCTGGAATCTCTCCCGAATACGCAGAGCCGCCGCCTGGTTCGAGGGTTACGGACGTCTCGTTCTGACCGCCAAAATGGTAGTAGAGCTTCACGCTGTCATCGTCCACGCCGAGGTTGTCCCAGACGATGCAGCGAATTTCAAACGCTTCCCGGCTCGCCGGCTGGCTGCTGAGTGGGGTATGCTCGATCGTCGGCGCAAACGTGTCGGCTCGCACCCAGAAGCTGTGGACGCTGTCCGGGGCGTTTGGGGGGCTTGTGGAGTAGGCCCGGGCGATGTTCTCCGCGTAGATGTAGTAGAAGACCTGCGTGTTGTCCGGCTGGCCGGGGATGGTCGCAAGATACTGATCGGGCAGCAGGCCGCGCTCGAGCGAGACGGAAGTGTAATCGTCGGCCGATTGAGATGCGCTCTCCGTTCTGAGAAGAAGTGCCGATTCTGCGAGCGGCAGCGTCGAGTGAATGAAGCAGCTTAGGTGGATTTCCTCGCCCGATTCCTCAGTGTCCGGCAGCGGCTCGAAATCGATCTGCGGGGACATCTCACCAGGGTTGTAGAAGGACCTCAAGACCTCGTCCCACAGCGTGTCAGCCGTGAAGTCGAGAAAGCCCCGGTCCCCGTCGTAACGGTCGTCGTAGCTATGCTCTTCTGACTCAAAGTAGATCGAGAGCCCGTAGCAGTAGGGTAACCCGTCCCCGGCGCGATAGTGAAAAACGAGCTCATCGTGCTCGGACGCCGCCTCTTGTGCCGCGTCTGAGACCGCGTCCGAGATGTCCTGATGGTCTAGCGCGAGCATGAAGTCCTTGAAATCAACGTAATACCAATAATCCTGCATTCTATAACTCGATATGTAGGCATCACGCACCTTGCTTTTGTTTTGCTCCATTGATGCGATGAGCAGCTGAGCAAGCTCGTCGAGTGTTGCGATAAACCCATCGCCGAACTTTGCTATATCCACTGCGGACAGGACGACGAAAGAATCGTCGCTCGGATATGGGTCCCCGTCGGTGTAAGATCGGTAGAAGTAGTCAACAATATGGACGGCGAGCTCCTTTGGACTGAGGTCTGCGCCGGGGCTGAGCTGGCTCAAGAACGCGTAGTCCCAGCCGTCCCAGGGTACCGATTCCTCCGATGCGATCAGGACTTGGCAGAGGTCCTTGAGCTGATATGCGACCTCGACCATCCCCATCAGGCAGGCGTCCATGCCGATTATGTCCAGCGTCCTACCGGTGTTCTGCTGCAACCCGGCGAGGGCGGATTGGAGCTCAGAGATGTCCATCGCGTCGTAGCCGTCGTAGCAGATGTCTTTCGTCATCCGCCCGGCGGCGAGCTTTCTCCTCCAGCCATCCCCATGGTCCCAAAGAACGAGCGCGAGACGCTCCGCGGGGTAGCTATCGATTGCCCATTCAGAGAAGCGAAGCAGCGTGTCGGGCTCCGCGAGGTTGAGCTCGGTCAGCCCATCCCAATCAGCGTAAATGTCGCCGAGGGGAATCTGCTCTGACACGAGCGAGCTGTTCTGCGGGCCCAATGCGTCGTACTCGGCCTGATATGCCCGCGTATCGCTGTTGCTAATCTGGTCAACCAGAATCAGGACGTTCGCGTCAACCGACTCAATCGCCGCCTCGACCTCGTTCATGTCGTCGAGCGCACAGTCAGAGAGGCTGTTGTCGGCGCAAATGTACAGAATGAGCGTCCAGGCCTTTTCGTCGAACGACAATGGGTCTGCTCCAAACACCATGCTCGCGGATGCGACTGTGAACAGCGCAAAAACAAGCGGCAAACATAACATTCTCAAGATTGTGCTCCCATCTATCCAATTCATCTCGCCGGTTACAACGCCTTGCCAGGACAATATAACATAACTCAACGCGCCCAGTTGTGAAAACCCGCTATTCCCATTGTCGCAGGAGCGCCGTCTCAAGAGGTCGGCGCACAGTCGCGATTTGTGCTGTAGGTGCGGTGTTTGCCCCGCCCGTTCTATACGTTAATAGATACGAGCCGGCGCGGCGTCAAGCCGCGGCCAGCCAAAGCGGCGTCAAGCCGCCGCACTCCAAAGCGCCCAACGGGTGCAAGGCGCATCGCTACTGTATTCGACAAGATCAGCCTCGCGAATGGCTCAGGCGAGCTCAGGACACGATGTCAGGGGCCCTCAATCTGATTTTTGGGCGGTTTTTGGGTGCTTGACAAGCGCTATGTGTGGAACTACATTGGTCAGTTGAGGTTCTTTGTAGGGAGTTCCAAAGAAGTAACAGTTATCTGCTGTCTGGTTCAGTAGGGAGGAAATTGCGATGAAAGTGGCGCGTCAGTGTGCATTGATTCTCTTCGTTGTGGCGCTTGTTGGCTTGCAGGCTGCTTGCACTATGTTCTACAAGCGTCCTGACATGGAGTTGGAGGCGGCTTCGGCGAGCATCTCCGATTCCAAGCAGGCGTGTGGCGACATTTACGCCACGGACACATTCCAGGAGGCGCAGCGCAAGCTCGATGAGGCGCGTGTGGCCGCGGACAACAAGGAGAAGGGCGCGAAGGATTTGGCGCTCGAGGCCAAGTCGCTTGCCGAGGAATCGAAGACAGACGCGAGCAAGCGTGGCGCCGACGCTCGCGCTGTTGCGGAGAAGAATCTATCAGCTACTGGTGATTTGCTGTCCGAAGTTGAGGGAGTGCTCAGCGACTTGGGCGAGGACGAGGGCACGGCGCCGTTTTTGAGTAGGCTAGCCTCATTGCGTGAATTGCGGTCGAAAGTTGAGTCCCAGCTAGGAGGCTCGGGTTGTGATCTTCTGCTTGCAGAGGCGGGGAGCAAGACGCTTTTGGCGGACGCAAAGGAGCTGGCGGCGGACATAGAGAACTACTCAACGTCGGCCGCGGCGGTCGAGGCGTCAGTTCTGCACTCGGTCGTGAAGGGCGAGTGCTTGTGGCGTATAGCGGGCTACCCGACGGCCTATTCGGACTCTTTCCTTTGGCCGTTGATTTACAGCGCGAACAGGGATCAGATCAAGGACCCTGACCTGATCTTCCCGGGACAGGTTTTCGAGATTGTGATGGACGCGACGGACGCGGACCTGGATCAGGCCAGATATAAGGCGCGTACTCGCGGGGCGTGGAGCCTTTACGACGGGAGGTAGTGTCCGAGGGGGCTGCGGCTTCTGTATTTCGGCGTCTGCGTTGTGCAGCGTAAGCCGCAGGTTTTCTCTTTGAGATGGAAAGAGTCGTAGATTTTGCGGAAGATGAGAGCCTGAAAAGGCTTCTCGGTTCTTGCGATTCGGGTTCCAAACTTATTGAGGACGAGTTTGGTGTCGTCCTTATCTCTCGGGGCAGCAAGGTCAAGGTGCGCGGCGAGGACAGCAAGGTTCTTCTGGCCGAGGATTTCCTGCGGAAGATGGCTCCCCTCTTGGATAGGCACCCGCAGGCCGATGATTCGCTCGTTAGCGATGCGGTCTATGCGTATCTGAACGACAGTGATATCGATTTGCCTGGGCTGTTTCTTGACAAGATAAGGGTTCCCTCCCGGGCCGCGGACATATATCCCAAGACGCGGAACCAAAAGCGCTACGTTCGGCTGATGCGGACTTGCGACATAGTCTTCTCGATCGGCCCCGCCGGAACTGGGAAGACCTACCTCGCGATGGCGATTGCGGTGTCGGTCTTCTTCGCGAAGCAGGTCAAACGAATTGTTTTGACCAGGCCGGCGATTGAGGCGGGTGAGCGGCTTGGGTTCTTGCCCGGCGATTTCAAAGAGAAGATCATGCCTTATCTGAGGCCGCTCTACGACGCCCTTTATGACATGATTCCGATGAGCAAGGCGAGTTACTTGATCGAAAACGGCGCGATTGAGATTGCGCCTCTTGCGTATATGCGGGGTCGAACGCTTAATGACAGCGTCGCGATCTTGGATGAGGCGCAGAATACGACCCCGGAGCAGATGAAGATGTTCCTCACACGCCTGGGCAAGGGTTCGAGAGCGGTGATTACTGGGGACATCACTCAGATAGACCTCCCTGCCGGGCAGGTTTCCGGGCTTGTGCAGGTCCAATCAGTACTTTCCGCAATACGAGGGATAGAGTTTCAGTATTTCTCGTCCGCCGATGTTGTGCGGCACAACCTGGTTCAAAAGATAATCGATGCTTACGAGGTACACAGCAGGCCGGCGGAGTCGTTGCCGAAGTCGTTGGCTCAAACCTCTTTCAGCGGGGAAGAGAGTGAGAGCAGGGACGGTTAGTTGAGCCTGGTGTGCAGGGCAATCGGCGGGAATTGAGATGAGCAGAAGAAGCCGCTCCAGGCAGAAGCGTCAAGGCCTGGCCCGCGATTCGGAACCCCCTGAGCGGCGCTGGTCCTGGCATTCATTTGTCGCTCGGCTCCCGGCGGTCATCGGCCGGAGCAAAGTTTATCGCACGATAATAGCCTGCGCGGCGATAGCGCTTCTTTCCGTTTTACTCGTTCCCAAGCGGCACACGATTGACGTGGAGCTTTATCGTGTTGGTGAAATAGCGAGACAGGATATGTGGGCTCCGAGCGAGATCACGATTGAGGACGAGCAGACCACCGAGGCGAAAAGGAAGACCGCTGCGCAGAACGTAGCGCCTGTCTATGATTATGACGAGCGCGCCGTCTCTCAGACGATTGCGCTCATAGCATCTGCATTTTCAGGTCTTCGGGATGATCTCGGGAGGCGCAATGAGCTGCTGCGGTCCATCGAGCAAGCTTCTCCCGCGGAGGGTGAGGATGAGAGCGCCCGGTCGGGCACTGATAGCTCGGCAGAAGGTTCGCAGGAAGTGCAATCCGAGGCAACGGAACCAGCAGCACGGCCTGAGATCAAACCCACGATTGATGATTTGCACGAGAAGTTCAAACAGACGCTTGGTGCGGACATGCCTCGCGAGGAGTTCGACCTGCTGGTCTCCTCAGGTTTCAGCGTTTCGGTTGAGCGATGTCTTACGAGGTCATTCGAGGAGGCCACCAGGGACGGCGTAGTCGGGGACAAGAATCTTTTGATAGGCAGTTCTGATAACGGGATAACGGTTAAGGAGGTTGGAAGCGTCATGACCAGATTGCTTGCTCCCAACGTGCTTTACAAGATTCCGGATGCCCAAGAGGCGCGTGCGACAGCGGCACGATTCGTGAGGTCTCGGTGCGCCGACCTTAATATGCTTCACTCCGTGCTCGCCTCGATCGCTTCGCAGCTCATCAAGCCCACGCTAACCTTCAACAAGAGCGAGACGGAAAAGAGCAAGCAGGAAGCGATAGATGCGGTAGAGCCTGTTTATTTCAAGATCAAGAAGGGGCAGATGATCATCAGGGCTAGGGAGATGGTCACGCCTAAACATAACAAGATTATCAATGTTGTCGCGAAGAACGTTCAGCCTCGCAAGCAGGTCTATTCGGCCGTTGGCACGCCGTTGTTCCTCGCAATTGTGATTCTGCTCATCTACTTGTCGGCTCGTAGGTTTGGATTTGAGGCCCGGCCGGGTTGGAAGAATGAGGCACTGTTCTGGTCGATCATCGTCCTGGCGGTGCTGTTCTCAAAGGTCTTTCTCTGGGGTGTGAGAAGCCTCGTTGGCACGATAGAGCAATTCCCGTTCAACCAGCTGGAGTCGTACTACTTCGCAGCCCCACTGGGGCTTGGCACGGTATTGACGACGCTCCTTCTAGGTAAGAGATCGGGTCTGGCCGCGGCGGTTCTGGCTTCGGCGATTGTCCCACTGCTTTTTGGCAATTGGCCTGTGATCATCATGGCGACGCTTCTCTCCGGTATAGCCGTCGTGTTCGTCGCAGAGAAGTATAAGGGCGGGGCGCTGGTGTTCAAGATGGGCCTCTCGATTGGGATAGCTGCTGCCGTAACGATACTCTCGATGCAGCTGCTTGATCCGAACGTAAAACTCGCGGACACGGGCTATTTCAATGCGCTGTGTGGTTTTGGTCAGGGGGTAGTAGTGATTGGGTTTACAAGCATCCTTTTGCCCATTCTGGAGCTCGTGTTTGGTGTCTGGACGAAGTCAAAGCTGCTCGATCTTGCGTCGAGCGACCGACCTCTCATCAAGCGGCTCATGATCGAGGCGGGTGGGACCCACAACCATAGCCTCAGGGTAGGCGAGCTCGCTCGAAACGCGTGCGAGGCGGTAGGCGCCAACGGTGTTATCGCGCTGGTTGGCTCGTATTATCACGACATAGGCAAGCTGAGGCGTCCCGGCTATTTCATTGAGAATACGCCAGTGGGAGGCGACAATCCTCACGAGAGTTTGACCCCGGCGATGAGCGTCCGTGTCCTCGTAGAACACGTAACCTACGGCCTCGAGCTGGCGCGGAAGAACAAGCTCCCGCCGGTCATCCATGACGCCATCGAACGGCATCACGGCACGTCGCTGATGAGGCCGTTTTATCATAAAGCCCAGGAAGCGGCGAAGCGGACCGGGGAGAACCTGGAGGAGTCCGAGTTCCGCTATCCGGGCTCAAAGCCCAGGACCCGAGAGACGGGAATCATAATGCTTGCCGACTCGGTTGAGGCGGCCTCTAGGGTACTGACCAATCCGACCAGAGACAAGGTCTCGAAGATGGTCGATAGAATAGCGTCTTGGTATGTGGAGGACCATCAGCTTGATGAGTGCGACCTTACGCTCCGAGAGGTCCAGAAATGCAAGGATACATTTGTGCTGGTTTTGCAGGGGATGCTTCATTCCAGAATTGAGTATCCCGAGGACCAATTGGCCGGCCCAGATTCACAAGAGACAAGATAGCGTTTGGGGGCCGGATCGCATGGGTATTAGAGCTGAGCGGAGGTATCATGGCCAGAATTGAAATCATCTCAGATGCAGGTTGGGACAGAGTGGACGAGAGCCGGGCGCGGGGCGTTGTGTCTCAAGCCCTAAGGATGATCGGCAGAAGCGGCGCCGCGGTCAACGTGCTGTTCAGCGGCGATGAGAGGATACGGAGGCTGAACAAGGAGTTCAGAGATGTTGACGCCCCGACCGATGTGATGGCGTTCCCGTCCGGGGATGACGGCGGCTTCCTGGGAGACATCATTATCTCCGTTGAGACGGCGAAGATGCACGCCGACGAGCTTGGCCACAGCCTCGAGCGTGAGATTAGAATCCTGCTTGTCCACGGCATTCTGCACCTCATCGGATACACCGATTATGACGACTCAGCCAAACAGGGCATGTTTCAAAAGACGGACGAAATGTTAGAGCAACTTAATGTTTCTCACAATCCAGGGAAGGTGACAAGAAGTGGAGGATGACCAAAGCGCGGGCAATTTAGGGCTGCTCGCCAAGCTAAGAAACTTTGTCAAGCGTCTTAAGACGTCGGGGAGGGCCGAACCCGTCCATGACAGGATAATCTCGCTAATCGACCGCTCGATTGAGGACCCGTCCGAGATCGATAGCAGCGTGCTAAGGATGATTGGCAGCGTGCTCGAGTTCAGCGACAAGATCGTTCGCGAGGTGATGGTCCCGCGTGTCGATATGATCTGCGTGGAGCTTTCGGACGGTGTTCAAGAGCTCAAGCGCGTCATGGCGGAGGAGGGCTATTCGAGGGTCCCGATCTTCGACGACAACATCGACAACATCGTCGGCATCGCCCACGTCAGGGACCTCATCCGACAGGAGAACATCCACGGCAGCGGGGCATTCGAGATGTCGCAGATAATGATGAAGCCGTTCTTCGTGCCCGAGACCAAGAAGGCCAAGGACCTCCTGGCTACGTTCCGCACCGACAAGAACCTCATGGCCATAGCGGTCGATGAATATGGCGGCACGGCCGGGCTTATCACGATTGAGGACCTGCTCGAGGAGATAGTCGGCGAAATACGAGGCGAGTTCGAGCCTGAGCTGGAGGAGCCGCTGAAGGTGCTCGACGACGACACCATCATCGCCGACGGCAATACCGACCTCGACCTGCTTCTGGAGCATGTGCCGCTCGCAGTTGAGAATCACGATTTCGACACGCTCGCCGGGTTCATACTCGACCAGACTGGCTCGGTTCCGGCCGAGAACGAGAGCTTTGTGTTCGGCGGCTTCCGCTTCACCGTGCTCCAGGCCGACGAGCGCCGCATCCTGAAGGTCAAGATCGAACGCCTCAAGGCCCAATCCGAGCAGGATGACGATATGTAGGGGCGTATTGCATACGCCCGTTGGCTGTTGCCCGTTGGGGCGGTGGTTGTCCCGCCCTGTATCGGCAGTGTTTCGTACGGGCAGCCCTTGCGTCTGCTTAAGATAAAGAGGGTGCAGCAAGCGGCACCCCTACAAGACCTATTACATAACAGGATAAACCGGAGGCACAATGACTTACACAAACGTCCTCTACGAGAAGAAGGATCGCGTCCTTCATCTGACGATTAACCGACCCAAGGCGCTCAACGCGCTCAACGCTAAGACCCTCGACGAGCTCGAGGACGCTATCGACGAGGCCAGCGCCGACGATGAGATACTGGCGATCATCCTGACCGGCGCCGGCGAGAAGGCATTCGTTGCGGGCGCAGACATCTCTGAATTGGTCGATCTGGACGAAGAATCTGGCGCGGCCTTCTCGAGGCGCGGTCAGCGTCTGTTCCTAAAGATTGAGAGGCTCCCCAAGCCCGTTATTGCGGCGGTCAACGGCTTTGCGCTCGGCGGCGGCTGCGAGCTCGCCATGGCCTGCGCAATACGCATCGCCTCGACCAACGCCAGCTTCGGCCAGCCGGAGGTCAAGCTCGGCCTCATCCCAGGCTACGGCGGCACACAGCGCCTCCCGCGCCTCGTCGGCAAATCCAACGCGATGAGCCTGACGCTGACGGGTGACATAATCCCCGCCGAGCGGGCATACGAGATTGGCCTCGTCTCAAAGGTCGTCTCACTCGACGGCCTCACGCAGGCGGCGGAGAAGATCGCCAGCAAGATAGTCTCGATGGGGCCGCTTGCGATCAAGGCGTCAATTGAGGCGATCAACGCCGCTTACGAGCAGCCGCGCCTCGAGCACGGCCTGAAGCGCGAGGCAAACCTCTTCGGCGCCATCTGCGCCACTGAAGACGCGAAAGAGGGCACCGGCGCCTTTTTGGAGAAACGCAAGGCCGACTTCAAGGGCAAATAAGCCACAGAGGGGGCAGTTCTGGCGAGCTGCGCTATCGGGGCTAGCGCAAGGGGGGTGCGTCTATTCGAGGTTTTCAGGCCAGATGCGTTTGTCTTTCATCTCGACCCAGGCGTTGCCTTTGCGGCGGTAGAGGTTGCCGATTTCTGCTCTGTGCTTCGTAATGGGGCCCAACCTCAATGACGCAGTTATGATCATCTCTCCGCGCGCTTGGCAGATATTGTATTTCACGCTATCTTTGGGGTACAAGCCTACCCCCTCAAAATTGGGGAGGGCGTATCTCTCCTGATAGGAGATGATGGCAGTGCCCCCACCACCTGTTACTTCCTTGAATTTGGCTTCCGCAGCATTGCAGACAAGCACGAATAAGTGATTCTTGTCCTCCTCTGGAGTATGCATCATGTCATTAGCCCTACTAAGAAACGCGTGGTCTCTAGCAATGTCGAATCTCGGATTTAGTATGATGTCAATGGGTATTCGAGAGAACCTGTCCCGCATCTGATTGAAGTCGATGCAGTTAAGCACTGCAATTCTTCCCCACTTGGTCTGAAAAAGCGGGACAAAACGACCTGGGTTCATAACTTTTCCCGTCTGTTGCTCGAAAATGGAGGGATAACATTTCTCATACTGCCAGGGTTCGCAGTTAATTATTATCTGGCACACGTTCTGGTTATACTCGTTGTAGTAGCTACCGCACACAACCACCATATCCAGCTGCCTATTCTTGACTTCCTCAACCCACTCTTCCGTGAAGCTCAGTTCCGGGAAGCAGATTATGTCCGCGCTCTCTGCCATTGCGACGTCCAGCGCCTCAAAGACCTTCCGCCTCACATCCTCCTTGCAGCTGTCCTCCAATCTTGGTGGGGGCTTCGTGACAATGAAGTCGAGCTGCACGAGACACACCTTCACCCACTCCTTCCCAAAGTCCCTGTCCGCGATGTGAATCGGCCTTATCTCAACCCGCTCCTCCAGTCCTGCTGGCCCGGCAAGGAGTGGTGGTATCCTGAATGCCCCTTCAACCTCAGCGCTCAAAGCACCATCCAAGGCTTGCACAGTATTCAAAGTGATTAGAAGCCCGTCCTCCTCAGCGAGAGGAATCTCATGGAGGGTCTTGTATTTCTTAAGGGCGTGCAAAAAAGTGTCAATTGCATTCACGGCGGAGAAGAACTTCAACAGATTGAACTCTCGAAAAACTGCTCTGGCCTTCTCAAGGGCATCCAAGTCGACCTCTTTGAAGCACAGTGAATCCGAAAGAGCCGCGAAGCAGGCTGCTTTGCTTTCCAACAGGCGCAGGGCATCCATGGGAATGCGCAGTCCTCCGAATTCCCTTGTCAAAGACGTTACGGAGCCGGCGCTGAGTCGTGCTTTGTCTCTCAGCTCCTGTAGAGTTCGGCTGCTTAGCGAACTCATGAACTCGCGATCCAGACAGCTCAATTTCTCCACTAACAGAAGACCGTTCCGGGCACTATCCGCCGCTTCGGCAGCTATTTGGGCTTCCTTGTGTGCACCCAGGGCTGAAAACAAATCGCGGGCCTTGTCGAAACTCCTCGCTGCCTCTTCGTAGCTGAACATATTCAATAATTCAACGCCTCTATTGAACCACGCTTTGGGATTCTCGGGACTCGTCTCGATAACATCATTGTGAGCCTGCAGCGCCTTTTGATAGTGCCCAAGTCTGCTCAGAACGACGCCCCTGTTGATCGCCGCCGGCGTGAATTTCGGGTCGAGGGCCAATGCCCCATCATAGGCATCCAGCGCTTCCTGATAGCGATTCAAGCTATCAAAGGTGACGCCTTTGTTATGCCAGGGCTTCGGGTTTTTCGGATCAAGGGTGATGACCACATCATTCGCTTCAAGCGCTTCTTTATGTCCACCGAGCTCCGCCAGGGTAGTGCCTTTATTGAACCACGCAGCTGTGAAGTTTGGGTTGATTTCTGTCGCCATGTCAAATGCGATGAGTGCTCCCCGATAGTCGCCAATTCTGACAAGCGTAATGCCCTTGTTGTACCATGCTTTGGCATTATTTGGGTCAAGGGCTATAGCCTCGCCTAGGACCTGCAAGGCTTCGTTATATCGCCCTAGATCAGCCAGTACAGCACCTTTATTATGCAGCGCCATGGCGTTGCCGGGTTGCAGTTGTAGCAAATCTTCAAGTGACTTCAGGGCAGCCTCAAACCTCCCCAGTTTGGAATAGGCAACGCCAATGTCATGGATCGCCTGCACATTTGCCGGATCAAGCTTGAGGACCCTATCGAATGCGTCCAGTGCATCCGCATGCCTGTTCAATTCGGCAAGGGCGCTACCCTTATTGAACCAGGCAGTGGCGTTCTCTGGGGCCAGTTCTGTCATCCGCTCGGCTACACTCAAAGCAACATCGTATGCCCCGGCCTTCCGGAAACGTTCTGCAATTCGAGACAGGCCTAGAACGTCCTCCTTCCTGGCTAGTCTCAGGGCTTCGTTTACCCGGCCTTTCCTAAGAAGCCATGAGATCTTCTTGAGCCTTGGGGTCGGCATCTTCCCTTGAGTCATCTATCGGTAGCCTCACACCGTTAAGTCAAACGCGTTATGCATAGCCCGGCTATCATATAACGTCATGTCAAGTTGTGTCAATTCGGCTCCCATTCATGCGCTTCGAGCTCTTCAATCGTTCGCGAGGGCGATGCGGAGCCATTCTTCGGGGGTGTAGCCGCCGAGGTAGAAGGGGACCTGCCAGAAGTCGTTGGGGCAGAGTGGGGTATCAATGCCGAGGTCACGTAGGAGCTCGGCGAAGTCGTCCCACGAGGCGAACTTGAACGCGCTGGCCCCGTGCGTTGCGAGGAAGCAGGCGGGGTATCTGTCCCCGGGCGCCTGCCACCCGGACACGATGAGCACGTATGGGGTCTGTCCTACTACAGCCCCCACTCGTCCCAGCAGATGATGTCTTCCAGCGCAAGGCGCGATTTGGGCCTGGGCGAGTCGGCGGGATAGCCGAGCGTCATGAGCTGCACGACGCGGATGTCGTCCGGAATCCCGAGAACCGACTTGGCCTTGTCCTCGTAAAAGGAGCCGATCCAGCACGTGCCTAGGCCCTCGGCCACCGCAGCGAGCGTGATGTGGTCGATGGCTATCGCAACGTCTATTGGGTAGCACGGCTGGCCGCACCTCATCAAGTGCTCGTCGGTCTTGGCGCAGCACGCTATAACGGCCGGCGCCTCGCCCACGAACTTCTGGTTGTTGGCGATCTGCATCATCCGCTGCCGCTTTTCATGGTCGGTAACGACGACGAAGCGCCACTCCTGACGATTGCTCGCGGAAGGCGCAAGCCTGGCCGCGTCAAGGACTTTGAGCAGAACCTCCCTGTCGATTGGGTCCGGCTTGTATGCCCTGACACTTCGCCTCGTCTTTATTGCCTCATAAACGTCCATCAGAATCCCTCCTTGATGAAATCCCAGAAATGTTGCTCTCAAACCTCAGTTTGCATGGAGTGTTCAATTTGAGGCTATCGCAGGCGGTCGGATAGATCAAGTTGACGTCGGGATGATCCTCAGTGTCAGTCGATTTGGAGTGCGGCGGGTGTGCGTCCTGAAAGCTGTGGATTGTCCGAGTTGGTGAGAGGCCAACCCGCTCGCCCAAAGGCATGGGAGTGTTAACCCGAATAATTCAAGGGCATGACTCTCGTCGGTGTGGGGCAGGCTTTCCAGC